>JAEXXM010000058.1 GCA_023405815.1 Pseudomonadota bacterium
ATCTGGGACATTGGAAACCAGATCCGTCTCGACCATCGAGGGCGAGATGACGTTCACCCTCACGCCGTGAGGGCCGACTTCCTGCGCCAAATTCTTGCACATCGCGAGAAGTGCGCTCTTGCCGGTAACGTACGGCAACCAGCCATGCGCCGTCCGCCCCAACGCGGCCGATGAGAGAATCGTGATGATGTTGCCGCGCGTAACCCGCAACGCTGGAAGCGCCGCTTTCGTGACGTGAAAGGCACCTCCGACGAGGTCCTCGAACACGCCCGCGATATCTTCGAACGAAAAGTCCTCGAACGACCCGGATCTGATCTTCGGCCCCGCGTTGTTGACGACGATATTTAAATCGCCGCCAGCCGTGACCTCTTCAACCAACCGGTCCGCCTCATCTTTCCTCGTCACATCGGCTCTGACGCTCCTGCACCAGCCTCCGGCGGATATGATCTCCTGCTCCAGATCCTCTGCGGCTCCGCGGCTCTTGTTGTAGTTGATCCAAACCTTCGCGCCGTGCGCTGCAAAGAGCCGTGCGATGGCGCGACCAATTCCGCGCGAGCCTCCGGTGACCAGAGCAACACGCCCTGCGAGCAGCCGGTCGTCCGAGACTGCATTGGTAGCAGGTCGCTCCTCGCGATCGCTGACCCGCAGTACCTTCACTTGGGCCGAGCCGCGCAGCACGCACTGGCCCGGCGCCTTGTTGATTTCGGTACGCAACGTGACGACCCGCGTCTCGGCGTCGATCTTCTCGATCGTCGCGCGCGCTTCGACAGTCTCGCCGATGTACACCGGCTTGGTGAATTCGATTCGCTGCGACAGGTAGAGCGCACCGCGCCCGGGCACTTTCATACCCACGAGCGTCGATAGCAGGCTGGCACTCAAGAAGCCGTGCACTACGCGCTGCGCGAACTCGGTGCGCGCGGCAAACTCCTCATCGAGATGCAGCGCATTGTAATCCCCGGACAGTCGCGCAAACGCAGCCACGTCCTCGGCCGTGATCGTGCGCGACAGGCACTCCGTCTGGCCCACGCGCAGCTCGAGCAGGCGATCAAGCGGAGCTGTCATGATGCATCACGAGCGTTGCGCATTGTGCCAGGAGCGTTAGCCAACGCGCGCGATCGGCAAATTGACTTCGGTTAAGCCTGCGCCGAGTCCGGCTTGTTAGAAGGCGGCCATAGCAGCGCATTTGCAGGAAAACCAGCAAGCGCTGCGATGAGATGAGCACGGAGACCGCAGCATGACATCAACCTTCGAAACCGTGGCAACCATCATCTCCTCGGCAAGCGATGTACCGCTCGAACAGATAACGCCCGACAGCCACGTGATGAAGGATCTCGCAATCGACAGCCTTGCCTTTCTCGACATCACGTTCGAGATCGACCGGACATTCGCCATCCAACTCCCCGTCGATGATTGGATCACCGATGTGAACGAAGGAAAGCGCAACGGGGACGACTATTTCATCCTGCGAAACCTGTGCGCACAAATCGACGCCATCCGCGCCGAAGCGACAGTTTAGGAGCTTCGTACTCGATGCGGCTCGAGTATTTTCAGATGCTCGACGAAATCGCGGCATTCGACCCCCAGAGGGCGGTGCTCACGGCGAGGGCCCGCGTGCCGGCGGACAGCCCCGTCTTTGAAGGCCACTTTCCCGGCGAAGCGATCATGCCTGGGGTGCTTCTTCTTGAGGTCATGGCGCAAGCCTCCGGGTACCTCGTGTTGGCGTTGAACCAATTCTCTCGCATGCCGTTCTTTGCCAACGTAAAGACCGCCAACTTCAGGTCTTTCGTTCGACCTCAGGCAAGCCTCACCGTGACGGTCAGCCGAATTCATGATGGCTCTGGCTACACGGTAACCGCGGCGTCGATTGAGCGCGACGGCGCAACGGTCTGCGACGCGCAGCTCACGATGCGCAACGTCGTCTTCCCCTCCGTCGCCCTGCAGCAGCACGTTGAGAGCGAGGGTCGCCGGCTTGGCTTGCTCGATGCGAAGGTTGCATGACCCGCCAACAAGAGCCCGTCTGGATCACCGGTATCGGCCTCGTAAGCTCGCTAGGCGAAGGCGTCGAGGAGCACTGGCTCCGGCTAAGCGATCCGCGGGAATGCATCGACAAAGTCGATGAGCGGCGCTTTGCGCCTTATCCCGTTCACCCGCTGGTCCCCTTGACCTTGGCACGGCAGATTCCCCGCACGACAGACCAACGGCAGATGGAGCGCTGGCATAGAACAGGCGTATATGCGGCAGGGCTCGCCCTAGACGATGCAGGATTAGCGGGTAACCAGGAGCTCCTCGACCAAACTGATCTCAGCATTGCCGCCGGTAACGGGGAACGAGACACCACCCTCGATGCACGAGTTCTCGCAACGTTGGATCAAGGAGATGCCTCCGGGGGGCCCGCGCTCAATCGCGAGCTAATGACGGGCCTCCGGCCCACCCTCTACCTCGGACAATTGTCCAACCTCCTCGCCGGCAATATTTCGATCGTTCATAGCGCCACCGGTTCCTCGCGCACCTTCAAGGGCGAGGAGATGGCCGGCGTATCCGCACTCCAGAATGCGTTCGATCGGATAGCCAACGGAGAGAGCGATATCGTCCTCGTTGGCGGCGCACTCAACGCAGAGCGAGAGGACATCCTGCTCGGCAGCGAGCTCGAGCAGATCCTCTATCGCGGCCCATTCAAGCCGGTGTGGGAGCGCTGCGATCATGGCGGGGGGGCCGTACTCGGCAGTGTCGGAGCATTCCTGCTTCTCGAGTCAAAGAGCCATGCGCGTCAACGCGGCCGCGCGCCCTACGCCAGTATCAGCGCCCTCCGCTCGACGCGCTCGCGGCGGCTCGCCGGCGACGCCTCTAGCGCGCTAGCGAAAATGTTCGCGTCTGTCGGTCTTGAGCCGCACGGGAAGAGCCTCCCCGTGCTCAGCGGAGCGAGCGGGGTCGAGCCCACGACGAGCGAAGAACGGGAATTCCTAGCTCAACTCAGCAAGAGCGGTTATTCCCCCGCCGTCCGCGCCTGGGGCAGCCTCTTCGGCCACGGGCGAGAGGCGCAGTTCATCGTCGGCATGGCCCTCGCCGCCATGTCGGTGGCCAAGGGTCGCTACTTCCCGCCATTCGCGAGTTCTGAGGTCGAAGCTCCCGCAGACTTGCCGCCCGATCGCATCCTCGTGACGACGTTGGGAACCTGGCGCGGCGAAGCCCTCGGTGTCGTCGTCCCTGCGCTGGATGGAGCGAACCATGCCTAGCGCCTATTTGGACAGCAAAGGTCGGCCGCTGGTCGCGATCACCGGCGCGGGCATCGTGACGTCGTTGGGCGTGGGAAAGACCGAGAACTGGGAGAAGCTCGTCCGTGGTCAATCTGGCATCAAACCAATATCGCGCTTCTCGACGGACGGCCTGAAGACGACCATCGCCGGAACGGTCGATCATTTCGGCACTGACTACTCCGCGTTTGACCTGTCATACGCTATGGCCGAGACGGCGGCAGCGGAAGCCATCGATCAAGCTCGCCTCGTGCACCCTGGAAGCTTTCCCGGGCCACTGATCGTGGCCACTCCGCCGTCGGAGCTCGAATGGCCGCATCTGCGCCGTCTCTACACTTCCAATGAGGATTCCGAACTCGCTGGCTATGCACGGCTGCTCGCCGCCGCCCGCAAAGGCAATCATGCAAATCTGGCAAAGCATGTCCGCTTCGCCGCCATCGCCGATAGGCTCATGGAGCGCTTCGGAACTTGCGGGGAGCCGCTCTCCGTCTGTACGGCCTGCGCATCGGGCACCACCACGATCCAGCTCGGACTAGAAGCGATACGACATGGCAAGGCCGATGCCGCGCTCTGCATCGGGACCGACGCCACTGTGCACCCGGAAGGACTCGTCCGCTTCTCCCTGCTCTCCGCCCTTTCGACCCGAAATGATCCTCCCGATAAGGCTTCGCGACCGTTCTCCAAGACTCGCGACGGCTTCGTGATGGCTGAAGGCGCCGGCGCCCTCGTACTCGAAAGCTATGCGGCAGCCAAAGCGCGCGGAGCCACAATACTCGGGCTGGTGCGCGGCTGCGGCGAGAAGGCGGACGACTACCACCGCACCCGCTCGCGTCCCGATGGCCGCGCCATAGTTGGCGCCCTGCGCAAGTCGCTCGATGACGCCGGCCTCACACCCGACGACGTCGACTACGTCAACGCGCACGGCACCAGCACGCCCGAGAACGACAAGATGGAGTACCTCTCCCTGGCCGCCGTATTTGGTCACCGACTCCCGCACATCCCGATCAGCTCCAACAAATCGATGATCGGTCACACGTTGATCGCCGCTGGTTCCGTTGAGGCGGTTCTCACGCTCCAGACGCTGCAAACTGGGGTGCTTCCACCAACCACGAACTACGACGAACCCGACCCCGACCTCCCTCTCGACGTCGTACCCAACGTTAGTCGTTCCGCCGACGTGCGCGTCGCCCTGTCGAATTCCTTTGGCTTTGGCGGCCAGAACGTGTGCGTCGTCTTCTCTCGGGAACTCCAATGACGAGCAATGACACGTTGGCTGCGCGGACATTGTCGGTTCAAGGGGCTTCCGAGCGCATGCGTGCTGTTCAACTTCTGAGCGAGCGTTGCCTCACCGTCGCTGGGGTCGATGCCCCGCCGCTCCCTGCCGAGGACGATGTGCAGGTGCGCATCCGTGCCGTGGCTCTCAACCACATCGACGTCTGGAGCTGGCGCGGCATGGCGTTCGCCAAGCGCAAGCTCCCGCTCGTGCTCGGCGCCGAGGCGGCGGGCGAGGTCGTTGCCCTCGGCACCCGGGTCGAAGGCTTGAACATAGGCGACATGGTCGCGCTCTATGGCGCCCGCACCTGCGGCCACTGTCCTCCCTGCATTGAAGGACGCGACAACTTCTGCGAGGGGGCGCCCGCGATGTTCGGCTTCCACATCGACGGCTTTCTCCGCGAGCGCGTCAACATTCCCGCACGGCTAGCCATCAAAGCCCCACTCGGCATCGATGCGGTAGCTGCAGCATGCGCCCCTATCACCTTCGGCACGGTGGAGCACATGTTCTTTGACAACGCCAAGCTGCGCAAAGGCGAAACGGTGCTCGTGCATGCCGGCGGCAGCGGCATCGGCAGCGCGGCAATTCAGCTCGCAAAGGCGGCCGGCGCAACCGTCATCACCACAGTCGGTAGTGATCGTAAAGCTGCGTTGGCAGGCAAGCTGGGCGCCGATCACGTCATAGACTACACGCAGCAACGCTTCGAAAGTCGCACCCGAAAACTAACCAGCGGCAAAGGTGTCGACGTCGTCTTCGAGCACATCGGGCCTGCGACCTGGGAGGGAAGCCTGATGACGCTGAAGCGCGGCGGCAGGCTCGTAACCTGCGGATCGACGACCGGCGTTGCCGCTAAGACCAACCTCTACATGCTCTTTCAGCAGCAGTTGCGGCTGATCGGCAGCTTCGGTTGCCGCATCGAGAACATGCAATCGGTCATGGAGAAAATGGCCGCTGGGCTGGTCAGCCCGGTCATCGACACACGACTCCAGCTGGATGACATCGACGCTGGACTGCAGCGCCTTGAGCGCCGCGAGGTGTTTGGCAAGATCGTTGTCACCTTCTAGGAAGGAAGATGCCGATGGATGGTGGCGGAAGAGACGTACTGATCACCGGCGTAGGGCTTGCAAGCTCCCTCGGAGCCGACACCCAGGAGCATGTCGCGCGACTATCCGACGGAATCCCAGGATGCGTCGTTGAGGAGACGCGCTTTGCCCCATATTGCGTCCATCCCCTCGCCCCCCTCGATTTCAGCCGCCAGATAGCAAAGAAGAGCGATCTGAAGCAGATGGAAACCTGGCAGCGTCTCGGCGTCTACGCTGCAGGGCTCGCCTTGGTAGACGCCGGCGTCGCGGACAACTCCGAACTCCTCGATCAAACGCACCTCATTGTCGCCGCCGGAAGCGGCGAGCGCGATATCGCTGTTGATTGCGAGGTGCTCGACAAGCTGAGCCACGATCAAGACAGCACGGTATTGGCCAAACAAGTGCTGCCAAGCGCGCTCCGTCCGACTCTTTTCCTTGCGCAGCTCTCGAATATGCTCGCCGGGAACATCTCCATCGTGCACGGGGTAACCGGCTCATCGCGCACATTCATGGGCGAAGAGGTGGCCGGCCTTGCCGCAATAGAGAATGCTTATCGTCGCATCGCGGCTGGGCAGACAGATCTTGTCCTGGTCGGCGGCGCCCTCAATGCTGAACGGGAGGACCTGTTGCTGGGCTTCGAGCTTGGACACAATCTATGGCGCGGCTCCTATGCGCCGGTCTGGGACCGCGCACAGCCCGGGGGAGGATTCGTACCTGGCTCCGTGGGAGCCTTTCTCGTGCTCGAAGCTCGCGAACATGCAATGGCGCGTGGCGCAGACGCCTACGCGCGCCTCGTCGAGGTCGTCACTGGTCGTTGCGATCGCAGCAAGGGTTCGACGACACGCTCCTTGACGAGACTCTACCAAAGCCTGCGGACCGAGCCCAAAGGGCCGCTCTGCGTGCTCAGCGGCGCCAGCGGCGTAGAGCCTGCGACGAGTGAGGAAGTCGAGTTCATCCGAACCCTCCCGGTCCCCGAGACCGAACTCGTCGTGCGGGCATTCGGCAGCGCATTGGGCTATGGCGTCGAAGCGCAGTTCCCCGCCGGGGTGGCCCTGGCAGCGCTTGTCGCCCGCCATAAGTACCTTCCGCCCGCATCCGGCAACTCGCAGATCGAGCAACCCGCCGGCCTCACTGCCGACAGCGTACTTGTGACCTGCGTCGGTCACTGGCGTGGCGAAGGTCTCGCCCTCATCGAAGCGACAGTATGAGGAATCCATGACCCGGGCTTTTCAGGACGCACGAGGACGCCCCTTGGTTGCCGTCACCGGCATGGGGCTCGTGACCTCCCTCGGAGTGGGGAAGGCGGATACCTGGGATGCCCTCAAGTCAGGGCGATCCGGTATCAAGGACATCACGCGGTTTGCAACAGATGGCCTGCGCACCAGCGTCGCCGCCACCGTCGACTTCCTCAAGTCCTCGCAGCGATCGGCCCCGGAGCTGGCCATCGAGTTGGCAGTAACCGCGATCGAAGAGGCGCTCGCCGAAGCAGCCATCGGGTCCATAGGGCAGTTTCCCGGTCCTCTCTTTCTCGCGACGCCGCCTGCCGAGCTTGAGTGGCCCCAACGCAAGGCACTTTACAACGCTGGCCGCGCCGCCGGATTGCAGGGCTACCAGCGACTTGCCGCAGCAGCCCGAGAAGGTGATTGGAAGCAACTGCATTCACTCTTTCAGTTTGCCAGCGTCGGCGAACATCTGGCGCAACGATTTGGAACGCTGGGCGTTCCGGTCTCGATCTCGACCGCCTGCGCATCCGGAGCGACTGCCATCCAACTCGGCGTCGAAGCGATCAGGCGCGGAGACACCGAAGCTGTGCTCTGCGTCGGAACCGACGCATCGGTTCAGATCGAGGCGCTGATCCGCTTCTCTCTGCTGTCCGCGCTTTCGACACGCAACGACCCACCAGAACGCGCCTCGCGGCCGTTTTCCAAGGATCGCGACGGCTTCGTGATGGGCGAGGGCGCAGCCGCACTCGTACTGGAATCGTATGAATCCGCCCGAGCGCGCGGTGCCACCATTCTTGGACTTGTGCGCGGTTGCGGCGAGCGCGCGGACAACTATCACCGAACCCGCTCAAAGCCCGATGCCTCGCCCATCATCGCTGCAATTGCTAGCGCGCTTGCAGACTCTGGACTTAGACCGCAGGACATTGACTACATCAATGCACACGGCACCAGCACGCCGGAAAATGACAAGATGGAATATCTTGCGCTCAAGCGCGTGCTTGGTTGCCACCTGTCGGCAACGCCGATGAGCTCCAACAAGTCGATGATCGGACACACGCTGTCGGCCGCGGGAGCCATCGAAGCTGTCATTTCCCTCATGACCATCCGGGAGGGCACCCTACCTCCCACCATCAACTACGAGCTGCCTGATCCCGAAATTCCAGTAGATGTGGTCCCCAATGTCGCCCGCTCGATGCGTGTCGACACCGTGCTCTCCAACTCCTTCGGTTTCGGCGGACAGAACGCAGCGTTGGTGCTCTCCACGCATTAGCGATGCGTGAGCATATCATCCCTGGGAACCGACAGCTCCCGGATGCCACTCCCGCAGCGCGCACAATCAAGGTCAATGAAGCCTGAATCGGACGGGAAACCGCTTTACCCGATCAATCCAGTATGTCGCAGCGGTATCTGAAGATCGGTTGACGGCGGTTAAGCCTCGACCCGCCGCACGCATCAAGCTCTGCCAAGCCCGACGGCAGTCCCAGATTGACGCACGTCAACGTCTGCCACTGCCGCTTGCTCATAATCGGGCCCGACAACCGCCGCGATGCTCGTGAGGCCGACATGCTCACCACAAAAATCGAGGCAGCCCAAAGCAGCCGCAACACGTGGCTGCAGCAGTGGACCCCCGAAGACCCCGTTTTTTGGGAGTCGACCGGCCAGAGGCTCGCTTGGCGCACCCTGGCGGTTACAACGATCAACCTGACCCTTGCCTTCATTATTTGGTTCGTCGTGTCCGCGCTTGTCGTGCGTCTGCCAACGGTCGGCTTCAACCTGTCGACGACTGAACTCTTTTGGCTTGCCGCGATGCCTGGCCTCGCCGGCGGAACGCTGCGGATGGTGCACACCTTCCTGACACCGCTCTATGGCACCCGCCACGTCGTTGCCATCTCCACGCTGTCGCTCCTGATACCGGCACTGGGCTGGTATTTTGCCGTCCAGGATCCAGCGACACCCTATTGGGTCCTGCTTTCGCTGGCATTTCTGGCCGGCCTCGGGGGCGGGAACTTCTCCTCGTTCATGCCTTCGACCAGCCTGTTCTTCCCCAAGCGTCTGCAGGGGACAGCGTTGGCCGTACAGGCTGGCGTCGGCAATTTCGGTGTCTCGATCGTGCAGTTCGTGACGCCCTGGATCATCGGGTTTGCGCTCGCCGGATCGCTCCTTGGCGAGCCGTTGACCGCCACCGCACCAAACGGCCAAGCCAGCTCTGTATGGCTGCAGAATGCCACGGCGATCTATGTGCCGTTCATTCTCTTTTTCGGCGTTGCCGCACTTGTCATGCTTCGCAGCGTGCCCGTTCGTGCCAACTTCCGCGAGCAGCTCGACATCTTTACGATGAAACACGGGCTGTTCATGACCTTCCTCTACGTGGCGACCTTCGGCACCTTTTCGGGGCTTGCCGCCACGTTTCCTCTGCTCATTCAGAAGATCTATGGCGGTCTCCCGGACGCACCCGATCCGCTCGCCTACGCATTCCTCGGACCACTCGTCGGGTCTTTGGCGCGCATCTTTGCCGGGCCCCTTTCTGACCGCGTCGGCGGCGCACGCGTTACGCACTGGTCGGCGATAGGCATGCTCGCCTGTGCAATCGCGATCACCTTCTTTACCGCTCCGACGTCGATGGGCGACTTCCCCTACTTCGTCGTGGCGATGCTTGGCCTGTTCTTCTTCTCCGGCATCGGCAATGCATCGACGTTCAAGCAGATGCCGATGATCTTCCCGCCTCGGCAGGCGGGTGGCGTTATCGGGTGGACGGCTGCAATCGCGGCCTACGGTCCCTTCGCGTGTGGCCTGATGCTCGGATACGCCTACGATTGGTTCGGCTCGTTCAACCCCTTCTTCTACTGGGCGGCCGTCTTCTACCTCGTCTGCCTCGTCATAAACTGGTGGTACTACGCGCGCTCCGGTGCCGAGAAGCCGTGCTGACGCCATCCGCCCAGGACAACAATCGGAGTACCCGATGAGCCACTTCCTCGACCGTCTCACGTTCTTCAACCGCGTCGTCGACGACTTTGCCGACGGCCACGGCATCGTCACGCGCGAGGATCGCCGCTGGGAGGACGGTTATAGGAAGCGTTGGCAGCACGACAAGATCGTTCGCTCCACGCATGGAGTGAACTGCACGGGTTCTTGCTCCTGGAAAATCTACGTCAAAGGCGGCATCGTCACTTGGGAAACCCAGCAGACCGATTACCCGCGCACGCGGCCAGAGCTACCGAACCACGAGCCGCGCGGCTGCCCGCGTGGTGCAAGCTATTCCTGGTATCTCTATTCCGGCAACCGCGCGAAGTATCCTCTGGTCCGCTCACGCCTGCTGAAGTTATGGCGCCAGGCACGAGCCGTGCGCACCCCGGTTGCCGCCTGGGCCTCGATCGTCGAGGCGCCGGAGAAGCGAGCGGCATACATGAAGAAGCGCGGCCTCGGCGGCTTCGTCCGGGCGACTTGGGACGAGGTTACAGAGATCATCGCCGCGGCCAACGCTTACACGGTCAAGACTTACGGTCCCGATCGAGTCTGCGGCTTCTCGCCGATACCGGCGATGTCCATGGTGAGCTACGCCGCGGGCTCACGCTACCTGTCTCTGCTCGGCGGCGTCTGTCTCTCCTTCTACGATTGGTACTGCGATTTGCCGCCCTCCTCGCCGCAGACTTGGGGAGAGCAGACCGACGTGCCGGAGTCGGCAGATTGGTACAACGCGGGCTTCTTGATCCTGTGGGGCTCGAACGTACCGCAGACACGCACCCCCGATGCCCACTTCTATACTGAGGCTCGTTATCGCGGCGCCAAGAGCGTCGTCATCTGCCCCGACTACTCCGAGGCATCGAAGTTCGCCGACCTCTGGATTTCCGTAAAGCAGGGTACCGATGCCGCGCTCGCCATGGCCATGGGGCACGTCATCCTGCGCGAGTTTCACATCGACAGGAAGGTTCCGTACTTCGAGGACTATGCGCGCCAGTATACCGACATGCCGATGCTGGTTCGCCTCGTTCGGCAAGACGGCAGACTCGTGCCCGACCGTCTCCTGCGCGCATCCGATTTTTCCGGAGCTCTCGGCGAAAGCAACAACCCCGAATGGAAGACAGTCGCATTCGACGAGAAGTCGGGCGAGCTCGTCGCGCCCAACGGCTCGGTTGGCTTCCGCTGGGGTGAAAAGGGCAAGTGGAACCTCGAGGAGAAGGACTCGAGCGGCCGCGACACGCGGCTTTGCCTCTCGCTCGAAGGCATCAAGGACGAGTTTGCCGACGTCGCATTCCCCTACTTTGGCAATCTGGAGCACGATCACTTCACCGGCACTGATCACCCGAGCGTCCTGATGCGCCGCGTGCCGGTGAAAAAGGTGCAGCTCGCAGAAGGTGAAGGCCTGGTTGCCAGCGTCTATGATCTTTTTGTCGCCAACTACGGCTTAGATCGCGGATTCGGCGGCGAGAACGTTGCCAGATCGTACGACGAGAACGAGCCATATACGCCGGCCTGGGCGGAGAAGATCACCGGCGTGCCTCGCGATCAGATCATTACCGTAGCGCGCGAGTTCGCCCTCAACGCCGAGAAGACGAACGGCCGGTCCATGGTGATCATCGGCGCGGCGATGAACCATTGGTACCACATGGACATGAACTACCGCGGCGTCATCAACATGCTGGTGATGTGCGGCTGCGTCGGACAGTCCGGTGGAGGGTGGTCGCACTATGTCGGGCAAGAGAAGCTGCGACCGCAATCCGGATGGCTTCCGCTTGCCTTCGGTCTGGATTGGGGCCGCCCGCCGCGCCAGCAGAACTCCACCTCATTCTTCTACGCCCATACCGACCAGTGGCGATACGAAACGCTAGACGTGGGTGAGATCCTTTCGCCCACCGCTCCCCCGGGACCATGGGACGGCGCCATCATCGACTACAACGTGCGCGCCGAGCGCATGGGTTGGCTGCCGTCGGCACCGCAGATTGAGAACAATCCGTTGTCCATCGCGGCCAAGGCGAAGGCCGCGGGACAAGAGCCTAAGGACTACGTCGCGGCGGCCCTGAAATCAGGCGATATCAAACTATCGTGCGAGGATCCAGACAAGCCCGCCAACTGGCCGCGCAACCTGTTCGTCTGGCGCTCGAACCTCCTGGGCTCATCCGGAAAAGGGCACGAGTACTTCCTGAAGCACCTACTCGGCACCACGCATGGCGTCATGGGCAAGGACCTGGGCGAGGCGGGACGCCAGAAGCCCGCAGAGGTCGCCTGGCACGAGGAGGCACCGGAAGGAAAGCTCGATCTTCTGGTGACGCTGGACTTCCGCATGTCGACCACCTGCGTCTACTCCGACATCGTTCTCCCGACAGCCACCTGGTACGAGAAGAACGATCTCAACACGTCCGACATGCACCCGTTCATTCATCCGCTCACCGGCGCGGTAGACCCGGTGTGGGAGTGCCGCAGCGACTGGGATATCTACAAATCGATCGCCAAGAAGTTCTCGGAGGTTGCTCCCGAGGTGCTGGGCGTCGAGCAGGACGTGGTGCTGACGCCGATCTTGCATGACACTCCAGCCGAGATCGCCCAGGCCCTCGACGTCAAGGACTGGAAGCGGGGCGAGGTCGCTCCGATCCCCGGCAAGACCATGCCGCAGGTCGCCGTCGTCGAGCGCGACTACCCGAACCTCTACAAGCGCTTCACGTCGCTCGGGCCCCTGATGGCCAAGCTCGGCAACGGCGGCAAGGGCATGAGCTGGAACACCGAGCACGAGGTGGAGCTCCTGCGCAAGCTCAATGGGGTCGTCACCGACGACGGCCCGACCAAAGGCGCCCCGCGCATCGACACGGACATTGATGCCGCAGAGGTCTTGCTCATGCTCGCCCCCGAGACCAACGGCGAGGTGGCGGTCAAAGCCTGGGCCTCGCTCAGTACCTTCACCGGCCGGGACCATACGCATCTCGCCGTCCACAAGGAGGACGAGAAGATTCGCTTTCGCGACGTCGTCGCTCAACCACGGAAGATCATTTCTTCTCCGATCTGGTCGGGTCTCGAGTCCGAGCAGGTCTGCTACAACGCCGGCTACACCAACGTGCATGAGCTGATCCCTTGGCGCACTCTCACCGGACGCCAGCAGCTTTATCAGGATCATCTCTGGATGCGGGCCTTCGGCGAGGGCTTCTGCGTCTACCGGCCACCGATAGATACGAAGACGGTGAAGCCGGTCATCGACCGCAGGCCCAACGGCAACGATGCCGTGGTGCTCAACTTCATCACCCCGCACCAGAAGTGGGGCATCCACTCGACCTACACCGACAACCTGCTCATGCTGACACTCTCGCGCGGCGGGCCGATCGTTTGGATCAGCGAGGCTGACGCAAAGAAAGCCGGCGTCGTCGACAACGACTGGATCGAAGCCTTCAACACCAATGGTGCACTCGTCGCCCGCGCCGTGGTTTCCCAGCGCGTCAAAGAAGGCATGTGCATGATGTATCACGCACAGGAGAAGATCGTGAACGTCCCCGGCTCCGAGCAGACCGGTCAGCGCGGAGGGATTCACAACTCCGTCACGCGCGCGGTGTTGAAGCCAACGCACATGATCGGCGGCTACGCCCAGCAGTCTTACGGGTTCAACTACTACGGCACCGTCGGCTCCAACCGCGACGAGTTCGTCATCGTTCGCAAGATGGCCGAGATCGACTGGCTCGACGGGCCAACCGCAGACCAGCCGGAGAAGCTGTCTGTCACCCCCCATAAGCTGGAGCCTGCAGAATGAAAATTCGCGCTCAAATCGCCATGGTGCTGAACCTCGACAAATGCATCGGGTGTCACACCTGCTCGATCACCTGCAAGAACGTTTGGACCAGTCGCGAGGGCATGGAATACGCGTGGTTCAACAACGTCGAGACCAAGCCGGGCGTCGGCTATCCGAAAGACTGGGAAAACCAGGACCGCTGGAACGGTGGCTGGGTCAGAAAGAAGAACGGCAAGATCGAGCCGAAGATCGGCGCCAAGTGGCGCGTACTCGCGAAGATCTTTGCCAATCCCGATTTGCCAGAGATCGACGACTACTACGAGCCCTTCACGTTCGACTACGAGCACCTGCAGAAGGCTCCCGAGCTTAGCGCCTTCCCCACCGCACGTCCGCGCTCGCTCGTCACCGGCGAACGCATGGACAAGATCAAGTGGGGCCCGAACTGGGAGGAGATTCTCGGCGGCGAGTTCGAGAAGCGCTCTGCCGATTCGAATTTCGACGAAGTGCAGAAGGAGATCTACGGACAGTTCGAAAACACCTTCATGATGTATCTGCCGCGCCTGTGCGAGCATTGCCTCAATCCAGCGTGCGTGGCCTCGTGCCCCTCGGGGGCCATCTACAAGCGCGAGGAGGATGGCATTGTTCTCATCGACCAGGACAAGTGCCGCGGCTGGCGTATGTGCGTGTCTGGCTGCCCCTACAAGAAGATTTATTACAACTGGTCGTCTGGAAAATCCGAGAAGTGCATCTTCTGCTACCCGCGCATCGAGACGGGACAGCCGACGGTTTGCTCCGAAACCTGCGTCGGCCGCATCCGCTATCTGGGCGTGCTGCTCTATGATGCCGACCGTATCGAGGAAGCAGCAAGCGTACCCGACGAGCAGGACCTCTACCAGGCGCAACTCGACGTCTTCCTCGATCCGAACGATCCGATCGTCATCGCCCGGGCACGCGCCGAAGGCATACCGGAAAACTGGCTCAAAGCCGCCCAGCGCTCGCCCATCTGGAAAATGGCGATGGAGTGGAAGGTCGCCTTCCCGCTCCACCCCGAGTACCGAACGCTTCCGATGGTGTGGTATGTGCCGCCGCTGTCGCCGATCCAATCGGCCGCCGCTGCCGGCAAGATCGGCCACGATGGCGAGATGCCCGACGTGCGCTCGCTGCGCATCCCTATCAAGTACCTCGCGAACTTGCTGACCGCAGGCCAGGAGGCTCCTGTCGCCCAGGCGCTCGAACGCATGCTTGCCATGCGGGGCTATATGCGGGCCAAGACCATCGACGGCGTGACCGACGAAACCATCGCGCGGCGCGTCGGGCTGACCACCGGGCAGATCGACGAGATGTATCACATCATGGCAATCGCCAATTACGAGGACCGCTTCGTCATTCCGACGGCGCACCGCGAGCTCGACGAGGACGCCTACGACCTGCGTGGCTCGTGCGGATTCTCGTTCGGCAATGGATGTTCCGGAGGCACCAGCGAACCGAACCTCTTCGGCACACCCAAGCGCCACAAGACGCCCATGGAGGTCGCATGAGCAGCATCATCAACAAGGTCTTCTCGGCGCTGTTGACCTACCCGACCCCTGACATCAAGGCCTCCGCAGGCGAAATGCAAAGCATCGTCGGGGCTGAAGTTGGAGTGGCGAAGCCGCTCCGCGACGCGCTGCTGGCTCTCGTCGACGACCTCGCAACAGGCGACCTCTACGACCTGCAGGAGCGTTACGTGCTCCTCTTCGATCGCACGCGCTCCCTCTCGCTCTACCTTTTCGAGCACGTTCACGGCGAAAGCCGCGATCGCGGTCAGGCCATGGTCGACCTGCAAAACCTATACGAGAAGCATGGGTTGTATCTGACAGCGAAGGAGCTGCCGGACTTCATACCGCTGTTCCTCGAATTCCTGTCGACCCGACCCGAAGAGGAAGCCCACACCCTGCTCGCTCAGACTGCGCACATATTCGCCGCGCTCGCTGAGCGGCTGGCCAAACGCCAATCTCCCTACGAGGCGGTGTTTCGCGCGTTGGTCGCACTAGCTGCATCGACACCCAAAGGCGAGGACGTGACGGCTCTCCTGCAGCAAGCCGATCCCGATCCAACTGACCTGGCGGCCCTCGACGCGGCCTGGGAGGATCAGCCGGTGTCATTCGGCGCCGGCAATGGCTGTAAGGACGAACTGATTGCACGCATCCGCGCCGGCCGTCGGCCCGCGCCCGGCACCACCGCTGCTCAGCCGACACGTCCGGCCGAATCGCAAGCCTGAGGAGAGCGTCATGCACGAGACCCTCAACCACATCGTCTTCGGCTGGTACCCGTACCTGTGCCTCACTGTTTTTCTCCTCGGGAGCTGGCTGCGTTTCGATCGCGAGCAGTATTCCTGGCGTTCCGGCTCAAGTCAGCTGCTGCGCCGCCGGCAGCTCATGTGGGGCTCGAACCTCTTCCACGTCGGCATCCTCGTCATCTTTCTCGGTCATTTCGTCGGTCTGCTGACGCCGATCTGGATTTTCGACATGATCGGCATCTCGCACGAGTTCAAGCAGTGGATGGCCATCATCGTCGGCGGCGTCGCCGGGATCGCTTGCTTCATCGGCATCACGCTGCTCGTGCATCGGCGCCTTTTCGATGCCCGAATTCGCAAGACTTCCTCGTTTGGCGACATAGCAGTGTTGCTTATGCTCTACGCCCAGCTCGTGCTCGGTCTTCTCACTATCCCGATCTCGCTTCAGAACCTCAACGGCGAGGAGATGGTCCGCTTCATGACCTGGGCCCAAGGCATCCTCACTCTGCAGCCTGGCGTCTCGAGCCTGATTGCCGACGCAAACCCGATCTTCAAGCTGCATCTGTTCCTCGGCATGACAATCTTCCTCGTCTTTCCATTCACCCGCCTCGTCCATATCTGGAGCGCGCCGGTCTGGTACCTCGGTCGTCGCGGCTATCAGGTCGTGCGTACGCGTGGCGGCGCCAGTCATGCCATCGCCGCACGCATTCAGGCCGCGGAGTAGACGCATGGGCTGTTCGATCCACACCGACTTGCTGAGCGCGCCGCGTTCGATAGTGAGCGTGAACGGCGTTGTCATACCTCACGACGAAATCGCGCGCGAAACGCAGAACCATCCCGCGCAATCGCCTGTGGCGGCTTGGCGAGATGCGGCCCTTTCCCTTGTCGTGCGAGAGCTATTGCTGCAAGAGGGCCGCCGACTCGCGATTACAGCTTCGCCAGAATGCGATGACGAGGGCCGCGTTGAAACGCCGGAAGAGGCAAAGATACGCGCATTGATCGAACGCTTCGTCGTCACCCCGGAACCCGATGACGATAGCTGCCGTCGGTACTACGACCACCATCGCGAGAAGTTTCGCACTCCGACGGTCTATGAGGCGGCACACATTCTGCTGTCCATCTCACGCAACGAAATGAATGCGTTCGAGGCCAAGCGCCGCGACGCCCATGCCATCATCTCTGCGCTCTCCGAAGACCCGTCGCGCTTTGCGGAATTGGCGAAAGCATATTCAGGCTGCCCTTCGTCGGTCGATGCGGGCAATCTCGGTCAGCTGCTCCCCGGCGACACGACACCGGAATTCGAGAAGGCGCTGGCGAGTCTCGAGCCGGGAGAAATCACGCAAGCACCGGTCGAGACGCGCTACGGATTCCACATCATACGCCTCGACCGTCGCATTGATGGCGCTGACATCCCGTTCGAACTCGTCAAAGAGGGCATCGCCAAGTATCTGCGCACGGCGACGACCATTCAGGCGCGCGCGCTTTATGTGCGCATGCTGGTTAAGCAGGCCCACATCGAGGGGCTTGAGCTTGCGTCCTGTCGGACACGGCCTGCTCGCGATAATGACGCACCCCTAGACGCCCCTCGCCCTTAACGCAGGTCAATGTGCCGCTGCCATCGATCACGCGATCATTGGCGCAGATTGATCCAACCCGGGTATTGAGCGGAGCGCGATCACTATGCCCGTCGCCAGCACGCATGAGCAGCGAAAAGCCCTGTGGCTATCGACTTTAGGGTTCACGGTCTGCTTCGCGGTCTGGACGATATTCTCGATCATTGGAATCCAGATCAAAGAGCAGCTGGGGCTGAACGAAACCCAGTTCGGCCTTCTGGTCGGCACCCCCATACTCACGGGATCGCTGACCCGCATCGCACTCGGCGTCTGGACCGACCAATACGGCGGTCGCCGCATCTACACGCTCGTGATGCTGGCGGCGGCCCTCGCGACATGGCTCCTCACCTACGCGAAGACCTATCCCCAAATGCTAGTTGCCGCCTTGGGCGTCGGCATCGCGGGCGGCGCATTTGCGGTCGGCGTCGCCTACGTTTCGCGCTGGTATCCGCCAGAGAAGCAGGGCACCGCGCTCGGCATTTTTGGTGCCGGCAATGTCGGCGCGGCGGTCACCAAGTTCCTGGCTCCCTTCGTGCTCATCGCCTACGGATGGCAGACTGTGGCTCAAGTTTGGGCCGCGGCCATCGCGCTGATGGCCGTCGTCTTCTGGTTCGCCACGAGCGAGGACCCCGTCCAGCGCGAGCGGGCATTGCGCGGAGAGAAGCCGAATAGCGCTTGGCTGGAGCTCGCACCGCTGAAGAACCTGCAGGTCTGGCGCTTCGGCCTATACTACTTCTTCGTATTCGGTGCCTTTGTCGCGCTCGCTCTCTGGCTGCCGCGCTACCTGATCGGCGTGTACGGCCTCGACATCGCCAGCGCCGGAATGATCGGCGCGGCTTACTCTATCCCCGCCAGCGTGTTCCGCGCCTATGGCGGACACCTCTCCGACAAGTACGGCGCGCGGCGCATCATGTACTGGACGTTTCTCGTTTCAGTCGCCTGCACCTTCATTCTTTCCTATCCACCGACCGAGTACGTGGTGCGGGGTATCCGCGGGCCTATCACCTTCGAATTCGAGACCGGACTGGTCACCTTTACGGTCGTCGTGTTTGTGCTCGGTTTCTTCATGAGCCTGGGGAAGGCCGCCGTCTACAAGCACATCCCTGTCTACTATCCGGACAATGTCGGCGCGGTCGGAGGCCTCGTCGGTATGATCGGTGGATTGGGCGGCTTCGTCCTTCCGATCGTTTTCGGCATGCTCAACGACCTCACGGGTATTTGGACCAGCTGCTTCATGCTGCTCTTTCTGCTGGTCACGACTGCGCTCACCTGGATGCACCTCGCAATCCGGCGCATGGAGCGGCAGGCGACCGTGTCTGACCTCAGGCAGCTCCCGGAGCTGCCGGAGATGCAGCCGATCCACCAGCCGCATCACGTCGGCGCGTTGGGTCCGAGGCTCATCGAGAACTGGCGCCCGGAAGACCCCGTGTTCTGGGAGACGACCGGGCGCGCCATCGCCCGGCGTAACCTCTGGCTCTCGATCCCTTCCCTGCTGCTCTCGTTCGCCGTCTGGATGGTGTGGTCAGTCGTAGTCGCCAAGCTGCCAACGGCTGGATTCCAATACACCCCCGATCAGCTCTTCTGGCTCGCTGCACTTCCCGGCCTCTCAGGCGCAACGTTGCGAATATTCTATTCCTTCATGGTTCCGGTGTTGGGCGGCCGTCTGTGGACGACCCTCGCGACCTGGTCTCTGTTGGTCCCCGCACTCGGCATAGGGATGGCGGTGCAGAATCCCAATACGCCGTACTGGGTCTTCCTGGCGCTTTCCTTGCTGTGCGGCTTTGGCGGTGGAAATTTTGCCTCCTCGATGTCCAACATCTCGTTCTTCTTCCCGAAGAGTGAGAAGGGCAACGCGCTGGCATTGAATGCCGGGCTGGGGAACCTTGGCGTCAGCGTCGCGCAGTTCCTTGTGCCGGTCGTTATCACTGCGGGCGTGTTCGGCTGGCTCGGCGGAGACCCCGTCATCGTGACGGAGGGCGATCGCACAAACCCGATGTGGCTTCAGAACGCGGGTTTCATCTGGGTTCCCTTCATCGTCGCGTCCGCATTCGCTGCCTGGTTCGGCATGAACGACATCGCCTCTGCACGCGCATCCTTCGCCGAGCAGTCCGTCATTTTCCAGCGCAAGCACACCTGGATCATGTGCTGGCTCTACACGGGAACATTCGGATCCTTCATCGGCTATTCAGCAGGATTCCCTCTCCTCGCCAAGCTCCAGTTTCCGGAGGTAAATGCGCTTGCCTACGCCTTTCTCGGACCTCTCGTCGGCGCTATCTCGCGCTCTGCCACAGGCTGGATTGCGGACAAATACGGCGGCGCTCGCGTAACGCTCTGGGTATTTGTCGGCATGGCGGTTGGAGTCGCGGGCGTCCTTTACTTCCTCAGCGTCGCCAGCTTCATCGGCTTCTTCGCGATGTTCATGTTTCTCTTCATCGTCAGCGGAATCGGAAACGCCTCCACGTTCCAGATGATCCCGGCCATCATGAGCAAAGAGATGGCTCGCCTGATGCCTGACGCCGATGCTGCTATCCGCTTGCGCAACGCCGAAAAGGAGAGCGCGGGGATCATTGGATTCAGTTCGGCGATTGCTGCCTATGGCGCATTCTTCATTCCCAAGAGCTACGGAACCTCCATCTCCCTTACGGGCAGCGCCGAGACTGCACTCTGGGGCTTCCTCGGCTTCTATATCTCGTGCATTGCCATCACTTGGTGGGTTTACGCCCGTCGCGGAGGCCTGCTGCGCTCCGAGAGCGATGCCGAAGTATGCCCGACCGCGCTGACTCCCTCCATGCGACCAGCCGAGTAACGGACAAGACATGACATTCGTGGCAAGGCACCGAACGCGGACGAGGATCCAGCCATCATGACACTCGGAGATCTGATTGGGCGCATGGGCGACCCGGACGTGGCCGACGAAGCCATAGGGACAATACGCGATGCAGCCTTGTTGCGGCGCGTTTCCACCGCCGCTGCCGCGGCACACCTGCAAATTCACGAATACGTCGCTTCCAGCGTTCGCATCTTTGCCAACGGCGCGGAGGACGAAGCATGGATTACACTGATTGCCAGGTGCCAGGCACATAGCGACCCTGGGATAGCCGCATTGACCTATATGCTCGAGAGCAGATTGCGCGCTGACGAAGCACACGTCCGCCCCGACTGACCGTCACAAGAGAACCACCCGTACCGCGACCCCTTGCACATGCTCAAATTCTTTACTTGTGTCGTCAGCAATACTAGTACTTTTGACGGTTGGGACGGCGTCCTTGGACCCTCTCCAACCGCATTGCTGGGCGCCTTAAGTCGGCTTCAAGGTTCGAAATGAGTTTGAGCATGGAAGGTCAGTCTCACATTGCAGTGCAATTGTGCGGCACGGCCGTCCGCGAGCCGGATAGCCATATCGATCTGCGCAGCGGCGTCGGCCTGATTTTGGTGCGCCCCGGCGGCCGCACTTCCGTGCCCCTCAATGCCGTGGGCAGCTACCTATGCGTCGCCGTATCGGGTACGCCAACCCTTCGATCCGACGAAGACTCGCCGCGGATACAATCCTGCAAGCCCCACGCTCTGCATTTACTTCGCCAGCCCAGCAGTCAGCGTCCCCGACGGGTTGATTTCGCCGCCGCGGCGTCGCTCGCCGTCATCGTACACTTTCCCTCGTCATGGTGTGCCGCCTGTCCCCGCGGCCCCGAATGCCAGATATCCGACTTCCTGATGCGCGGAGAAGGTGGGCCCTCGGGAGGCGACCTGGAAATCGATCTCGAGGAACCCGCCCTCGCGCATGCGAGAGCACTTCTCGATTTGAGCTTCGATACCGACGCCGACATTCTCATCGCCGAGCAGGCGGTGCTCGCGTTGCTCGCCTGGGCCTATGCGAAGCACAACAGCCCGAAAGCGGTTGCCGGCGATGGCCCGATGCTTCCGCCGCGAACCGTCTCGAAACTGCGATTGGCTGCCGACATCCTCGCCCAGCGTCTCGACGATCCTCCGACCATTACGGAGCTGAGCACGCTAGTCGGCATGAACGAATGCGATCTGAAGCGCTGCTTTAGGTGCCGCTACGGCGACAGCATCGCCAGCTTCTCCCGCAACAAGCGCCTTGCGGCAGCGCGAAATCTTCTTCTGCACAGCGACCTGACCATCGCGGAGATTGCGCTGGAGGCCGGATTCGCCAACCCGAGCCAGTTTGCCCGAGCCTTTCGCCGGCAGTTCGATTTGAACCCGGCGCAGTATAGGGCCGCTCGCGGGAGGGCCTGACGCCGACGCCCCCTTGCCCTGCTGATCGGCAAAATCCTCCCGTTTTGGGCCCTTCTCCGTCCGCTTGGGGGCGCTCCCCCCCCTCCCTCCACTCCTAATGATCTTGCCGTAGATCGCGGCCCCTTGAGGCCTGTCCGATTGGCGTATGCGTGTTGGAGTTCGGGATGCGTAGAGTACGAGTGGTCAAGTCTTCCGTTGCGACTATCCTGGTCCTCACGCCAAGCGCTCTGACCGGGGCCGCATTTGCCCAGTCGGCCGCTCCGGGTGCCACAGTCTCCTTGCCACCCGTCATGGTTGAGGCTGCAACGCCGACCAAGAAAACCGCCAAGAAAAAGGCATCCTCCTCCACGGCTACATCCAGCGCGAGCCCCGGCGCACCGGCAGGTCAAACCGTATCCGTCGACCGAGAAGCGGCGCGACCAGACGATGCCGAAGTGGTCTCGCGGCGCCGCCTCGAGGCCATTGCAGGAGGCACCGATGTTGTTGCCGCCAGGGAGCTCACCGGCCGAGCCAACGTGACGGTAGGCGACACACTGAAGATCGTGCCGGGCGTCATCGTGCAGAACTTCTTTGGCGGAAATGACCAGCCGAGGATCCAAATCCGCGGCTCCGGACTGCAGCAGAACCCAGTCGAGCGCGGGGTTCTCGTTCTTCAGGACGGCCTGCCTCTCAACCGCGCCGATGGATCCTACGTCGTCGGCCTCGCCGATCCTCGGCAGGCCGACTTCACCGAGATTTATCGCGGCTATACCGCCAATAGACTAGGCGCAACGGTTCTCGGTGGCGCGATCAACTTCACCTCGCCGACCGGGTCATCCAGCCCCGGCGCCACCGCGACCTTCGAGGCTGGGAGCTTCGGACAGATCACGACCACCGCGCGAGCGGGCGCGCGCGGTGGCAACTTTGATGCCAACGCCCAGATCAGCTACAGCGAGCGCGACGGGTTTCGCGACTACAACAGCTCGGAGCGCACCAACCTCAATATCAATGCAGGCGCGAGGGTCGACGACAACATCTCGACGCGGCTCTTCCTCGGCTATACCGATCTCGGCTTCGATGTCGCCGGACCGTTGACGAAGGCGCTTCTGGAGCAGAACCCGAAACAGGTCTACGGCGGCCCGATCGTCATCCCCGGGAATCCACCGACGATCCTAAACCCTGGACCCGACGTGCTGCGCGACAGGCCGCGCAGGGATACCGAGCAGTTCCGTATCGGCTCGCGCACTTCGGCCACATACGGCGAGCATCTCTTCGATGTCGGGCTCGGGTACGCCTACACGGACGACACCTTCCGCTTCCCGATCTCCGGCGGCATCCGAACCACCGATGGCGGCGATTTTACCAGCGTTGTACGCTACGCGTATAAGCCCGGGGCCTCAGCCCTTCCGCTGTTCGAGGCCACCGCGCAGTACATCGTAGGCTCCGCTGACCGCCAGAACTATGTCAACCTCAGCGGTAGCCAAGGCGCGAAGTTCGGCGACAGCGGGCTCGACGCGACGACAGTGTCGCTGCACGCCGCGCTCAACTTGCCACTCGGCGCCGGGTTCACGCTCAGTCCTGCCGTCGGCTACGCCTACGCGACGCGCGACAACGACGACCAGTTCGGTTCCGGCTTGCGTCCGATCGCCGGCTACAATCCGGTCTCGGGCGCCCAGCAGAATGCTTTTGCGCTATCGCAGGACACGAGCTACTCGCGCAGCTATTATGGTTGGACCCCAAGCGTCGGCCTTCTTTACGATCTGACCGCCACAAGCAAGCTCTTCGCCGCTGTGAGCCGCAGCTTCGAGCCACCCACGCACGACGACTTGCTCGCGACCATAAACGGTTCGCCATTCTTCAGCCCGGGAAGCCCCAATCAGGGCTCATTGAGGTATGCCTTTGCGACGCCTGATCTCGACGCGCAGACGGCAACGACTGTTGAGGGAGGATGGCGCGGGCGCCAGGGTGCAGTGAGCTGGGAGGCGGTCACCCACTACTCGTGGGTCGAGAATGAATTGCTCAACCTGCGGGATGCCTCCGGCGTGTCGCTCGGAGCCGTCAACGCCGACAAGACCAGCCACTTCGGCGTCGAATTCGGCTTGGCGGCGCGGCTTACCGAGACCCTGGGCGCCCGCGTCGCGTACAATTACCAAGACTTCCGCTTCGACGGCGATCCTCTGTACCGCAATAACCAGCTTGCGGGCGCTCCGCCGCACACTATCGACGCCGCCCTCCGCTACATGGTGACCCCAAGCCTATTCGTGGAGACGGAAGTCAACTGGCAGCCAGGCGAAACACCCGTCGATAACGCCAACACACTCTTCGCCGACTCTTTTGTCACCGTCGATGCGCGCGCGAACTACGACGTCAACCAGGCGTTCAGCCTCTATGGCGAGGTGCGCAACATATTCGATGAAAAGTACGCGTCGTCGACACTCGTCGTCGACCAAGCGGCTGCCGGCCAAGCCGCGTTCCTCCCTGGCGACGGACGGGCATTCATCATGGGCGTCAAAGGAAACTATTGAGCGCCAGCTCTCTCACCTCGGACAATCGTCCCCTCGCTGAGAGCATGAGCAATCGAAAGGCCTTTATCATGACGGAAGTAACACAACCCATCGAAGTACTTCCCGGTCACGACCTGCGGGTCGACAAGATGCCCGGCCACTGGCTGCTGGCGCGGCTGGGGAAGCGTGTGCTGAGGCCGGGCGGACTTGCCATGACACAAGCGCTGCTAGCGGACCTCACTGTCGGCCATAGCGACGATGTCGTCGAGTTCGCGCCGGGACTTGGCGTCACGGCCCGCCTCGTGCTGCAGAGAAACCCCCGTTCCTACGTCGGCATAGAACGCGATAAGGCGGCGGCAGCTTGGACGTCTGAGCGCCTGCCCACTCGCGAGAACGTCTCGGTCAAGATTGGTCATGCCGATGCGACGGGCCTTGCCGATGGATGCGCCACCCTCGTCATAGGAGAAGCCATGCTGTCGATGCACCCGATGGAGCACAAGCAGCATATCGTCCGAGAAGCTTACCGTCTTCTGTGCCCAGGCGGACGATACGCAATCCACGAGCTGGCGATCGTCCCCGACGATGCCCCGCCGCATGTAAAGCGGGAGACCGAAAGCGCCCTGTCCGCGGCGATCCACGTCGGTGCGCGCCCGTCGACGCCGCATGAATGGACGCAGCTTCTCCACTCGGCCGGCTTCCGCGTCGAGCGCGTTCGCGTTGCGCCCATGAACCTGCTGCGCCCGGCGCGGCTCATCGCCGACGAAGGCCTGTGGGGCGCGCTGAAGTTCCTCAAGAATGTCATCTTGGACCGGCAGGCGCGCCGCCGCGTACTGACGATGCGGCGCACCTTTCACAAGCACCGCCGGCACCTCAGCGCGATCGCGCTCGTTGGCTGCAAGTAGTGGTCGGCTTGACTATTCGGCAGCGAGGGGCGCCTCACCCTCTCCCGGAAAAGGCGAAAACTCCGCCGCCTTCCCACGGCGCCCGTTTTCGCTGTCTGCTCCGGGCAATGGCGCCTTCTTACCGGTAATGTTGGGCCACGCCTCCGAGTACTTGCGATTGAGGTCGAGCCACTGCGGCGTTGCCTCCCTTTCGGAATCGGAGAAGATCGCGTGGGCTGGGCACTCTGGAACGCAGACGCCGCAGTCGATGCACTCGTCGGGATTTATGACGAGCATGTTCTCGCCTTCATAGAAGCAGTCGACGGGACATACCTCGACGCAATCCGTGTATTTGCATTTGATGCAATTCTCGGTGACGACATACGTCATGATTTCCGCGCAGCGCTATAAGCCTCAATTGCCCCGCAGGCGTTGACCGATAGCGCCTTTGGAGCTAAAAGAACGATGCTACATATTTCTTTTAGTCTCCTGGCACCGGCGATGAAACCCTCCCGCGCTTCAATTCTGTGTGTGCGAACGCGCCGCGGACGCCCAGTGACCCAGCCGCAGGACGTCTGGTCATGAGCACATCAGCCCAACAGATGCGCGCTTACACGGGCCCCGCCGTTCTAAGCTTCGGCTTTCGCCCCTTCTTTCTTGGCGCCAGTTTATGGGCGGCCCTCATCGTCGCGCTGTGGTTGCCGATGCTCGAAGGCGAGCTGACTATCCCTATGGCGCTGAGCCCACTCGATTGGCATGCGCACGAGCTTCTCTATGGATTTCTGCCCGCCGTCGTCGCTGGATTTCTGCTGACCGCTGTCCCGAACTGGACGGGCAGGTTGCCGATTCTCGGCGCACCGCTGCTTGCTCTGTTCGTTCTGTGGGCTGCCGGCCGCGTCGCCGTCCTTGCATCCGGCTTGACCGGGCTCGGCTTTGCGGCGGCGATCGATCTCAGCTTTCTTCTGACTCTGATCGCAGTCATCGCGCGCGAGATCATCGCCGGAAACAACATCAGGAACCTGCGCGTCCTCGCTCTCGTCATGCTTCTGTCTATTGGAAATGCCGTCTTCTATCTCGAGGCGATTTTCGCTAGCGGTAACGGGTACGGCACGCGCATCGGCATCGCCGCGGCAGTGCTACTGATCTCGCTCATAGGCGGACGCATCATTCCAAGCTTCACCCGCAATTGGCTGGTGCGCCAGGAGCAGGGACGCCTGCCGGTTCCCTTCAGTCGTTATGACGGCATCACGATTCTGGCTGGTGCCGTAGCCCTCGTCGCCTGGGTTGCAGCGCCGCTCGCCACCTTCACGGCTTTGGTGCTCATCATCGCCGGCGCACTGCATGCCGGCCGCCTTGCCCGCTGGGCCGGCGACCGCACCTCGCCGGAACTGCTCGTACTGGTTCTACACGTAGGCTACGCGTTCGTCCCGATCGGCTTCTTTCTCGTCGCGCTCTCGATCATTGCTCCGGACGTGTTGCTGCCGAGCGCCGCCGTTCACGGCTGGACCGTCGGAGCAATTGGCTTGATGACCCTCGCCGTTATGACCCGCGCCAGCCTCGGGCACTCGGGCCGCGAGCTGACCGCCAGCACTGCGACGGCCGCTCTCTACGCCGCGATATTGGTGGCGGTCGTCGCGCGCCTCCTTGCCGGATTCGACGTCGCACGCATGCCGATGCTCCATCTTGCAGCGGCTGGTTGGGTTCTGGCCTACGGTACATTTGCCGCCGTCTACTGGCCCATGCTGACAAAGCCCCGGCTGAGATCCAGCCACTAGCCAAGGAGCGGGAACGATGCGCCTTACTTTGTTCTCCGACTACTCCCTGCGCATGCTCATGTTCACGCACGCGGCCGGAGACCGCCTCGTCACCATAGAGGAGATGGCCGAAGCGTACGGCATTTCGCGCGCACATTTGATGAAGGTCGCGACCGCCCTGACGCGGACCGGATACCTCACGGCCGTGCGCGGTCGCTCTGGCGGCTTGAAGCTAGCAAGACCCGCTGATGAAATCGTACTCGGAGACGTTGTCAGGGATACCGAGCCGGATCTCGCGCTCGTCGAGTGCTTTGCTACAGGCAATCAGTGCATCATCACCAGATGCTGCAGTTTACAGGGCGTTCTCCGCGAGGCGCTCGACCAGTTCATGTCTGTGCTCGACCGCCATACCTTGTCTAGCATAGCGCTACGACCAAAGGACTTCCGCTCAGTCCTGCTACCCGCGTGATTTCCACAATCGTTGCGGTGCTGGCAGCGATGCAACGCGTCTGCAATGCCGAGATAAGAGACATTGCGGCGCATTTATCACCTGCGCAGTGATCATCGAGTTTGGGCGGCCGCTTGACCTCTAACAGCGGACACTCGCTAGTCCGCGCAATTAGCAGGAGGTAACCCGCGGTTCCCGCTCGCAGCCCCGGATCCTCCTTGAGTGACCTCGAAAATGCCATTTGTGATGAGCGGAAGTAGACGATCGCGTGCGAATCGGGCGCATTTTACGTGGACTGCAGAGAACATTTCGCGAAGGCCGCGGTGTAGGGATTGCAGATCTAGTCAATCGAGCTTGGAACATGGGCGTTTCTGCGAGAAGTCCACGCTTGACGTAGTCTTTGAGAATACTTGTGGCAGCAAATCCGACCATAAAGCCAGCGGCCATCACAAGGGCTGGCTATGAATATCAGGACCTCGTCGGGATCGAGGTGCTGATCGATTTTTTCCGCGACCCCGATCTCTACAAATGGGTGCAGCTCGAAAGCGACGACGAAGAGTTTCAGGCGCTCGACGACGTCGTTGCGCTCCGGAAGGACGGTTCGGTCGAGTTCGTGCAGGTAAAGTTCACAGTCAATCCGGATGAGTATCTTCTAGATTGGGATTGGCTGTTGGCGGTGAAGGGCAAAGGCAGCTCGATGCTGTCGAAGTGGATGAAGGCCTTCCTCCGCGCCAAATCTCAGGGCCGCGTGCACCGTGCCCGGCTCGTGACCAACCGCATACCATCGGAGGCCTTTGCTGCCTGCCTTATTGGTCGCTTAGTCGATCTCGCAAAGGTGCCCGACGACGTTCGGTTAAAGGTCGAGACCATATGCGGCAAGGGAGGCGCAGAGGAATTCTTCGGCCTCTTTGAATTCACTGGCGAACAGCTTGATCTTGATCGCTACGAAGCCGCTCTGCGCGACAAGCTCGTGCCGACCGACACAGACGGCGCAGGTTGGCTCCTCTTGCGTACCTTTGTACGGCGTTGGGCGATCCTCAAGAACGATCCCTACCCCGATGGCAAGATCCGTCGCGAACACTTAGTTCAGCTGATCACAAAGCGTCGGCCCCAACCGATCAGTCAGGATTTCTATGTGCCGCCGGAGTATCAGATACCGTCTCAAACCTTTGACGAGACGGTGCGAAACCGCATCGCAGCCCCTGAATCGCCGATTACGATACTCTGGGCCACGCCCGGCCGGGGTAAGAGCACCTTTCTCAGTCACCTCACGCAACGTCTACAGAGCGACGGGGAGGTCGTTCTGCGTCACCACTATTTTCTTTCCTCGGAAGGGCCGAGAGCCAACCGGATGTCCTATTCGGACATCGCGGTCTCGATCATCGATCAGCTCATCAGTCGATACCCTGAAGTGTGTGAGGGCGTCTCGGCAGACATAGACAAGCTTCACGCTGATCTCGGCAAAGCAGCTGCGAATCTGGCGAAGACTGGTAAGCGATTGTATCTCGTCGTCGACGGGCTGGACCACGTGTGGCGCGACACCAGTCGAACCGATCAATTGAACTATCTATTTAGCACGCTGCTTCCCTTGCCGCCGAATGTGAGCTTGATCGTCGGCACGCAGCGGGTACCCGATGCCCATCTTCCCACTCGGCTCCTGGCAAGCGCTACGGAGGCTGACTGGATTGAAGTGCCGCGCATGGATGAAGCAGCCGTCCATCGTTGGTTGGAAGCTCAGGACGCTGCCCGGCCGTTGATCCTGAGGGTGCGCATGGGGCAGGAGCGAGGCTACGAGTTAGCCTCGGTAGGCTCCGCGCTCTTTGAAGTCAGCCAAGGCCATCCGCTGCATCTGATCTACGCCCTCGAAGGGCTTGTGCGCACCGGAAAGGAGATAACCTCCGACGACATAGAGGCTCTACCTCCGTGCCCGGATGGCGACATCCGCTCCTACTACAAGGCGCTTTGGGTGACGCTGCCGGTTGAAGCCCGGAACATTCTTCATGCGCTCGCGGGTTCCGAGTTCTTCTGGCCGGACCTCGGCATCCGCGAGTGCTTTGGCGACTTCAGCCAAATCGACTTCCTGCTTGAGCCCCGCAACGCAGGGATGATCCCCTTCCATCAAAGCATCTTCGCCTATGTGCGGGAGTTGCCCGATCATGCTGCAAGCTACGCGGCGCTACACCCAAGGATCGTGAGTTGGCTTGAAACCAAAGCCCCGGAATATTGGCGTTGGGGCTGGTTGTGGCTCGCTCAGGCTGAGACGGGCAATGTAGGGCCCCTCTTCGAGGGCGCGAACCGCGAATGGGTCGTGGCATCCCTCGCCGCCGGATGGCCCGAGCGGCAAATCGCCCGGATACTATCGGTCGCGGAGCGTGCCGCTTTCGAGCAGGGAAGGCTTCCCGATACCGTTAGGCTGCGATCACTGAAGACACGCGTACTCAATGCGCGCGAGTTTCAATCGACTGACTACGGTCTATTCCGGGTCACCGCACTGACGACAAGCGAGAACCGTCAGCAGACCATTAACCTGATTGACGATCTGCAGGATTTGTCAGCCGACGAGATTGTTGCTCTATCTCAGCGCAGCTTGCCAGCTTTAAGGACTGAGGTTGCGGCTGCGGGCCTAAGCGAGCTGGGTCGACGTGTCAACGCCTGGATCGAACTTCGGCACAAGCCCGAACATGAGTTTCAGACACTATCGGATCGCTTGTTGTCGGTCGCAGCATCGACCGGCCAATCTGTCGTAAGTCGCATACTGCGCTATCTGAGGGGCTACGGGAACCCTGCTCCTCACTGCGCCACATATATCGATTTGCTTGGCCAAGCCCATGACATCGAGGCGCTACTAGCCGTCAAAGCGCGGATGCGCGGAGCAAAGTACGGCCAACAGCGGCGGCGCATCCAAGAGCATCTTCTGCGGGCCGCGCTTTTCAAGGGAGCCAATCCCCAACACCTCATCAAGATTGCCGATGGCGATCTCACTCCCTTCACGGCTGCGTGGCTGCTGAAGGCTGGGGTAGTGAAGAGTGTTGGGTTCAGCAGCGCGCCGCCACCCGAGGATTTGCTGCGCGATCGATATTCAATTGGATCGAACCCGGAACTGTCCCGCTTCTTGCGAGAGTTCTTTTGGACTGCACTCTGCATCAGCTTTCAGGCCGACGGGGAGTTCTCTCTTCTCTACCCCTCGCGCGACAGCGAGAAATTGGGCTGGCTGGAGAGCGCGCTTATATGCCTTGAGGACACCGCACGGGCAATCGCAGCAGGCGACCTCGCTGCGAACTACTCCACGATTTACGTGGCGGCGGATGCGCTTGAGTCATTGGATCACGTGGGGCCTAACGATCGCAACGGTGCGCAGTTCCGTGCGTTTAAATTCTGCTTGCCTGAGCTCGCTTTGGATCTTCATCTGTTGGGTCTCACGGACCCGCACAAGCCGGAGATATTGCAAGCCGAGTTTGATCTCGCGCGCGCGACCTTGCACTGGGTCGACGAGTTCTGGATTAGTCAGAACATCGAGAACCAGTTGCCATTACTAGATACGGCTGCGGCGAGCGCCTTCATCGAGCGAGCGAGTACGGCACTTTCGAGCAAGGTCAGCGAGTTCAACGAGCGCTCCAACCATTGGACGCAGCTTGCAAGTCTTGCCTCCCTCTATGGCGTTGGCGACCCGAGCGCATTGATGCGCCGGGCGGCGGAATGCCTAGTCGGCTACGGTTGGAGGAAAGACTTGGGCGCAATGGATGTGCTCGACGCCATCCAGCAGGTTAATGCAATCGATCCTAGCCGCACGAAGGAGTGGATTGAGCTAGTTGCGCCCATCATCGACAAGATCACTGACTTTACCGACGGCGACGAGACGGACCACGTTCGCTCCGAACTCATAGACACGGTATCCGTCGTCATGCCCGAATACCTTCCAAGCTTCTACACGCGCCATATCTCAGAGGACGAATGGCGCTATGCCGACCTTACGCTGGAAGCAGCGTTGAGCACGATAGATCTCTCATCGAAGGAAGCAGCGGCGCTCTCCGGCACTTTGTTAGATGACCAGATGCTGAGCGCCTTAGAACAGCGAGGCGCAATCGACGTAAACGCTCTGTCTTTGCGCCAGAAGCAGCTTGAGTTTATCGGTCGATCAAAGTCTCCGGCGAGCACGCCTGAACCTGCCAAGGAGCCTCTGAGAGCCGACGAAGAGGCTGCTTTACAGCGAGATCCTACCAAGATCCCTCCCGACAAATTCGGAGAGGTGCTCGATCTCGTCTCCGGGGCTTTCCCTTATCAGCATAGAGCTGAGTTCCTCGGACGATGGCTGACCCACTGGCAGGCTCTGGGAAAGGCGTCGATCGCTCTGAAATCTATCAAAGACGCGTTCGAGCTGCAGGATCGGTATTTACATGCCGAAGAGATCTTGGACCAGGCGTTCAAGGTCAGCTTGGCCGAGGAAGGAAAGGACGCCGCCTATCCTTGGCTCGTGAAGGCACACATCTATCGCCATGGCTGGCAAAGCTATTGGACCTCCGAGGAAGAGGTCATGGCGCGGCTTGCGCTCGCGGCGCAGCACTATCCCGACAGATGGCGTGAATTTATCCGCGATACGTCGAGCCCCACGCCGTACTACAAGCGACGCGGCAAAGACTTTTCTCTCGGCTACCAGTACCTCGTACGATTTTTGCTTTTGGCCGGCCAGAAGGACTTGGCCTCAGTGGTCACCGATGAGTTCGTCAGGACCCTCGTCAGCGAGGTGAACGACCAACCAATCCCGAAAGCATCCTGGTTACGGTCATCAAGTAGCTCTGACGTGGCTCTGGAGTTTCTCTTCGAGCGTCTCAACTGGCCGATACCGATGGTGCGGTGGCGTGCAGCACGGGAAATCCGGGATCTCGTCAATGATGCGAACACCAGAGATGCAGCGAACGCTCGGCTCCTTCATCGGCTTGAGGCCAGTCAGACAGAGACCGAGGCTGCTGCCTTGCTGACGCTTGTGTACTTGGCTGAACCAGCAGCGCGGCCGCCGCTTTCGGATGTTGCAAGCAGAATTCACAAGTCTTCCGCCCTCTCTGACGCGTTGATGCATCAAAGCTATGCTACGGCCCTCGACCCTCAAACGTGGCGCGGCGCACATTCCGGTGAGGCTCCCGCAGAGTTTGAGCCAGATCGATACTTTGAGGAACACAAGACAGCTCATGCGCCACCGATGCTCTCCGGCAACCTCACGCGCCTACAGGCGAAAACCGGAAAGCCCTTCATGCGCCAGTGGGCGTTTGAGTGGAAGCAAGTGCGCGACCGGATCGGTACGAAGTTCACCAGGTACCCCTACTATTTTGACGATGTGACTGAAGTGCGCGCAGGCATCGTGGGCCAGTATCTTCAACGCCAGAATGAGGTCTACCGGTCGGCTTATCTGCGCGTCTTCGCCTTCGCCGTTCATCAATGGGGCATGCCCGCGAAGGTGGCCCAAGATTTCTGCCTTGAGAATATGCCGGCGATCGCAGGCCTTTTCGAGCTCGATCCGGGGATAAGACCACAATGGCTAGCAGACATCCCTGAGCGGTTGCTTTCGGCCGACACTGACTTTCAGGCCCGCGCCGAGGAACTGATAAAGGCCGGTCAGAACGGCACCGACACGATGGTGTCGCTCCGCACACCCTTTCGAAAAGGCGCAGGCGCGTATGGTCATCTGTCAGTAGCGGCATTCTTCGTGACGGATGATTTTCAGCTCGATGACGAAAGCACTCCCTACGAGCCATCGGCCGTTGTACCGTTATCCGATCGCTTTGATCTGCGAGGCCAACAAACGTCAATGTCTGCCGATGAGTCCATTCAGGAAGGGGCTAAGGGCGAAGCGCTGCCCGTGTGTGGAACGCTGCTCCCCCTACCGTTCGGATACTGGCAGGGAGAGTATTTTTCAGTCGGGCTTACCGTCCCGGCCAACTATTGCTTGCCCGATGACGCGGTCATTCGATGCGGTCCGTCAGGGCTAGATCTCAGCAGTGCTAGCAAAATGCTCGCGTCGACGCATATTTGGCATGACGACTGGTCACCGGTTTATCCCCGAGGCGGGCACACCCGATGTGGCGTGGCCACCATGCTGGATGCAGCTCAGTTGTCCAAACTGAGGTCAGAGTCAGGACTTCGTCCTGCGTGGGTCGTGGAGCGACGCGTGTGGAAGCGAGAAGCCGATTACGGTGATTACAAGCTCTTCCAACGCGCTGCGCTTGTCATTGACGCTTAGCTTATGGCGATCGCCGTTCCACAACACACGCACGCAAGCTGACGCTCATGGCGATAAGCGGACGAAGTCTGTCGATAGGCTTCGCGGCTTCCATCGAGAAGATTGAACCAATGCCCATCGCTCAGAATGATCTTCGCCGTTATATGCTCCAGACGACCGCTGCAATGCAGTCAGAATATGAGAGGATTCGCGGGCGCTCCCGGGAGGACGCTGGGACAGCTGGAGATAATGGCGAGGAAAACTGGAAAGAGTTGCTGTCCGGTTGGCTGCCACCCGCCTTTCCGATTGTGACTAAGGGCAGGATTATGAATGCTAAAGGGGAGTGCAGCGATCAAGTTGACCTTCTTATTTTATCTCCATCTTATCCGAAGAACCTGCTTGGTAAGAAAGAGTATCTGGAAGGTGGAGTTGTTGCTGCTTTTGAATGCCGCCTGACCCTTCGTCCTGGGGACATAAAGGAGGTCTTCGAACACGCCAAGCAAATCCATGGAATGTGTCACGCGAGGACGGGCACTCCTTATCAGGAGGCCAATGGCCGCATCGTATTTGGCTTGCTTGCCCACAGTCACGATTGGAAAAAGCCCCAATCTCAACCGATCGAGAATGTTCGGGAGCACATTCGAGCTGCAGAGCAAATCGCGGAAAAGCCCCGCGAATTTCCAGATATTCTGGCGATTGCTGATCTCGGCACGTGGGCTGCGACAAAGATGATGTTCCCACCGTGGAGCCTTCGGCCAGAACTCGCCGATGCGCACCGCGCTCGGTACGGCGCGTTCGATTACACGGCGGGAGTGATTGAAGCCGGATATATCGAATACTCAAGCGCCACCCAGCACGTCCCAGCCGATCAAGGGGCTGTAACGCCTATTGGAGCGCTCGTTGTGCAGCTTCTAGAGCGTCTTGCTTGGGATGAACCCAGCCTGCGCTACCTAGCCGAATATTTTGTCCTGGCTAATGTCACAGGGTCTGGACGCGGCCATATGCGAATTTGGCGCATGGATAGTTGTCTGTCTCCGCAGACGCTGACGACGGTCCTTCGGGGCCAAATGCCGATGCCATCTCACAGCCGTTGGAATGAATGGGGCATTAAGCTCTAGCGAAGTCCCGTGAGGGTCATCAACCCTTTTGGGGAGCCGCGCAGGATGTCGGCTGCACCTCCAGCTCCAGACCTGAACTGCGCCGGTGGGGACCGGCCTAAGCCCCGAGTGCTTGATGTCCGTTGTTGGGACCGATCGACCGAGGACTCCGTGCAGCCCGACATGTCTGCCCATGGCCCGGAGCGGACGTGAGGTGTCAGTGTTTGCGGATGCGCCTTTATCCGCAATCGGCAGACTTCAACTGCGCAACGCTAGCTCGAAGGCTACCAAAAACGCCGCACGAGCCTCACGCGGTCGGGTGTCTCTAACCCGTTTGCCGAAGCATGGGCAATCTGGAAAGGTTCGGAATCCCGCGTTTGCTGCCAACGCTGATCGCACCAAAGGAAACATGCGGGGTGCCAAGGCAACAACACCGCCCAGTCATGACCTGGCAGCCACAGCGGGATTGAGGTTTTCGCCCATCGTCAATAATTGCGCGCTCCTCGGACCCGCGCGATGCCGTTTAGCCTAACCCGGAGGTGTACGCCCGGCCTTGGGTCCCCGGGGGGCTCGAAAAGTGGCAAGCTACACCATTCGGTGGCCGCGTCCTCAGCCATACAGATTGGCGCCAGAGGGAATTGTCGCGCGCCACTCGGCGCCGGCCGCCGCCGCATACCTGCCGGTGAGGGATTACGGCGCAGCAAGGCTTGCTCGGGCTGTTTTGTTTCTCAGCTTCGAATGCGAGCGGAAGTCTCGACATCTAATCGATTGGAGACGAGTGCGACAGCGCTGAGCGTCCACACTGTCGACATCGATCATGCACGGATGAGAGTGGTTGGTGCGGACGACGTGCGTGCGTGCGCACGTGTCGTCGCTGAGGACATCGTAGACAGGTGTTGTCCGCCAGCCAACCTGCGTCACAGACCGCCCTTGAGGCCAGAGAGACGACCTTACAGAGCGCACTCCAGGGCAACGTCGAGGGCGGCGTCAGTGTCGATACCTAGGTAGTGCGCAGTTGCCGCTGTCGAGCTGTGCCCGAGAACATGGCGCACACTCGCCACGTCTTTCTTCTTGGCGTAGATGGATGCGGCGAGCGTCCGGCGCGTCGAGTGCGCAGCGTAGCGCGAGACATCCCTATGTCCGGCAATGTCAGCCCATTTCTTCACGAGCTGTCGGAACGCCTCGACCGTCATCGGCTTGCGGACCCGACGCCGATGGGCTGAGAACAGGACAGAGATCGAAGGCAGCGGCTCGGCTGCAAGATAGGCGCTCAGCGCCTCAGCAGCCGGGGACAGGTTGACCGTCACACCCTTACGCGTTTTGCGCTGGCCTACCGTGATGCGCGGGCGGATCGCTCCGGCAGCATCCTGAACGGCGCCGACGGTCATGCTCAGCAGGTCACTGGCGCGCAAGGCGGTGCATATCGATAGCTCGAATAGGGCGCGGTCCCGCGTCCCGAGCGGTAGCCTGCGCCGGATGGAGGAGACGTCATCGGCGCTAAAGGGTGCCTTCTGGCCATAGGGGCGAACTTGGCTTTTCTTCGCTGGCGGAACCGCTGAGACTCTGGCCAAGGGCTCCATTTTGCAAAGTTCCTTTCAGTGCCGCTAAAAACACTGGATTTCGATCTTTGCAGAATATCAGAAAGCCAAGTTCAGAGGCGGCTTATTGGTCCCGAGGGTAAATGGGAATTTACGTTCGAAGCTACCACGGGAATCCGCGTAGTATCGGCCGTCGGGCAAACGAAGATTTCGGATGGGATTCCCAAAAGTCATCTGGAAAACGCGATTGAGTTCACCGGCGTTCACGGCTTCGATTAACGATAAAGATGAACGATTTGTTGAGGTTAACGCGACATGCCGGCGAGGACCATCGGGCGAAGACGAGGGACATCTAGAACACCTAGAACACCTGGATTGAGCCCACTGACTCGGGCGCGGCCTCCACACACACGCTTTTTACGCACGAACGTGCGTGTGGAGTCGTTTTAGGGGCGTTGAGACACCGAGCTAGGTGTTCTAGGTGTTCAGGGGAACCAGCCTGTATTCGTGGGGGCGCTTGTCACGGACGCACGTGAACATCACCGCCATCGCTTCATCCTTCGCCGGCCCCGTCACGACGAACGTCTTGTCGATGAGGTGGTGACGGATCAGCATTCCCGCAGTCGTCGCACGGGACGTCTCTGTTCCCCCCTCTTTCTTGAACACGGTGCCGAACGGGTCTGCCATCTCAATCACATCGCGCTTGAAACTGCCGTCTCCCTTCGATGCCCAGATCGACTGCACGATGTCGCCCCAGGTGTTGTCGGCATCGTCGGCGCCGACGCCCCCCGCGTAGCTCTGGCGGTTCGCGAGGAAGTTCGTCAGCCCGCAGGCGGTAAGTGTCCCACCGATGACCTGTGACCAGCTATCGAACGATGCCAACGTGCGTTTGGGCTTCAATGCTCCGGTGAGGACGCCGGCCCTAATCCCCCTAAACGCCAATGTATAAAACGCCCCGGCAAGGTTCGCCTGATTTTCCCGAACCCATTTGATCAACTCGGGATGCTTGTAGGTATCCGCCGCTCGGTCAGTCGCCGGATTCGGCGTGTACGCATTGAGACCAACCGGCACGTTGCGGCGGATCATCTCTTTTGTGAATCCCAGACTGTTGCCGCACAAGACAACCTGCTGTCGGAAGGGGATCGTCACTATCTCACTCTGACCTAGCACCCGGTCGCGCCAGACACCGGACGTAATGAGCTGCGCCATGAACGGGATGTCGATATGGCCAGACTTGATGTTGTCGAAGAACAACAAGCCGCTATCGCCACACCGCAGAAGGCTGGTGATCGTCTTGCGTAGCTCCTCAGCGCTATCCGACAACGGAATGTCACCAGGATCGTCCCCCGTGAAAATATTATGGACGATTTTGACAACCAGCGAGCCGCCCGTCCCGACCTCAGGCTTTGCGACGTGGATCGAGGGACAAGGTCCGGTGATCATGTTGCGCATGATCATCTGCAAGCCCATCGCCAGCCAATGCTCGAATGAGGCCGCGCCACGGTTGGCGTTTGGGACCCGATGTCCGTCCGCGTCGAGAATGTATTGAGGCTCAGTCTCTACTTCGCCGAACTTGTCGACGAACGGGATGTCGAATATTGCCTCAGTGAGCCACGCCAACGCCGTTTCGACATCGGCCTCGTTCGGATCATGTGGGACCGGCTCGCCGTTCAGCGTTGGAATGAACTTCGGGTCGAGATAGCAGCGTGTGCCCGGATCGTATCCCTTCTCCGTTCTCAGGTTCCCTTCCCTATCGAACACAGGGAAGTAGACGACCTGATCCATGATAGGCAGATCTAGGCGCGTGGTTCCGATGAATGCCGTAATGATGTCGGGAAACGGCGCGACGCCCCGGTCACCATCCTTGTTACTGATGCGTCGGAAGTCCGCGATGGCTGTAAGCTCGTCATGCCATGCCGCCCGGTTGCCCGTGATGTCTTCGACTTTGATCTTGCCGTTGTGATCGAAGACACGGAACTGCCCCCCCTCATCGCGGCTGAAGATGTACGGCGTGGCGTTGCGCTTGGCGAAGAGCGCCTTTACCGCATCAAGCTGATCCCTAAAGTCGAAATGGTGGTAGATCGCTCCCTCGTGGAGGTGGCATGCTCCCTCGCCCTCCGCACGTTCCTCTGACTCAGCATCTTTCAGATAGCGGCGCCAGCGTGCTTCAACGCGTGCCGTCCATTTGCCGTCGACCTTTTCGGCTGCATTACGCAGAAGAGCGTCTTTGGCAACAACGCTCTTCTTACTGCGGGCGATAGCCTTCACGACGGCTTCAATCTCGTTTGAAGTACTGTCGGGCGACAGGCTGTTGATGAGCGTCGCAAGCGACTCTTCATCCGCCTGACGTTGAGCCGCCTCAGCCTCTACGCCGGGGCAGAACGCAAGCAAATCCTCAACGCCAATCCCGTATTGCTCACAAAGCTTGTCGAGATACCATGCACGATCCTTCCCGGACGCCTCTATGCAGCCGGCGTGCAAGCATCCCATGTGAAAGCCACCAGAATCGGACATCGATGCGTTGATGACGACGAACGCGCGATCATCTGGCTTCTGTTCCGTGTGTCGGTCCGAGTTTGGGCAGCGGAATTCGATCTTGTCCCCGTGGTCGTGGCGGACATCCTCAGGAAAACAGGAGCGCAGCCATTCCGCGGCCTCGAAGTCGTCGGCATGGTTGCGGAGGAAGGCGAGCAACCCAGGCGTGTTGAAGCCCGTCGGATCGGCCTTGCGCAGGCTGTCACGCGGGCAACGTAGGGCCATAGCTTTCGGCGCCATCTCGGCTTCCTTCAACGTCGCGGCGAAATCAATACCGGACCCGTCAACGTGAAGCGACCAAGGTTCCGCGCCCTTCGGGCGACGATGGAGATAGAAGAGGCGACTAACATCGGAACAGCTTGGATCAACGCGCTTGATGCCAAGCACTGCGGCTAGATGCTCATAGAATAGCTTCCAGCGCTGCTTTAGCCCCGGAAGCGATGCCGCGATCGAGGTAACGTCAACCGGCTCCGCCAGAGGGACAACCACGCGGAAGCGCGGGAACGGCGGATGCTCGATAACGAAGTCGAATCCCTCGCGTCCCTTCACTGCCGCTTGCTCGGCAAACGCGGGGACGATGCCCTTCACGTCGCGCCAATAGCCGAGGACTTGCGGGGGTGTCGGCTCATCATGCATTCCGATCTTGGCTTGCTTCTGAACAGCCTCGGTCGGAATACGCGTTTCCGTCTTCCCGTGCGAGTGCGTCGGATAGATCACGCAGCAAAGCCCCAGCTGTCGCGCGCGTTCCAAAATCGGACGCGCCTCCTCTCCGCTTTCAACGTCGAATGCAGCTAACTCCATCACGCTCATAGCCTTGGCGGTGCGTTCGCTCGCCCCGGCTCGAAGCGATCCCTGGAGGAACGCGCGACCGTCCTTTTCAAAGTGCGTCGGGGATGGCCTCAGGAGGCTTGCGAGAAATTGCCCCACAGTGCCGCGCGTCTCATTGCGCCAGACTTTCGCATCTCGACAGTCGCCGAACGCGAGCGCGATCATGCGATCAAGGAGATTGCCCATCACGCACTCGCCTCCGAGAACAAGCGGCGCGAGCCATACTTGCCCTTTCGCAGCGAGCCATCGCTACCGACATCGGGCTCCTCACCGATGCGCGTGGTGCGCCCGTACCAGCCGACTAGCATCCAAAAGCGAGCCTCCGTTTGCATCTCGGAGACTCCGTACTTCTCAGCAATTCTTTTGAGGTGCGGAGCGGCCTCTTCACTGCGACGGTTGCGGAGCCCATGGTAATCGCTCCACGCAACGAGTTCTTTTAGCTCTCCAGCGAGAGCACTTCGATCAGACACGCACAAACCTCAAGCAGTCGGGAAGCGCGCGAGCGCCCCTCAAGTTTCAATCGATTTGCTGCGAGATTACTGTGCGCACCGGACCAAAGCGGTTGCGAGCGGCACTTTACGTCAGGGTCCTGCATCTAACCGGGCAGGCTCACTGCGGTTGATCTACCGCTCGGCACCGGCAGCGGAGGGCCATTCCCCGCTCCAAATCTTGGTGCCCGTGCTCGATCAGGTTCACGCCCGATCGTTTCGTCGTTCCTGTTTAACATGGCATCGCTGTTGGGTGTTGACAACCCCGCGAAACGATCCCCCACGGTCGGCCAACTGTTAAATGAAAGCAGGTCGCCGCAATGGAGAAAGACGCATTCCTCGGTCTGCGGACCGATGCCGCTAAGAAGGCAATTATCGTTGCTGAAGCCAACGCAGCTGGAAAAACCATCAGCGAATACGTTCTCGCCGCGGTGATGAAAGAAAACGCGGCGAACGCAACCACCCGTGCCGCCTTGTCATCCCCCAGCAATTCTGATGCTTCAACTACCCGCCGCGACGCTCGCAGCGGACCCGTTAATCCGGTGACAGGTCGCCGTGAAAAGCAAACCGGCTAACGTCGGTTGTTAGGCACGGCAGCGATGCACTCCCGCGCTAGCTGCCCCGTCCCCGGCGAGTGCGTCAGCATCTCGCCGGGGACACCCTCGCAGGGATGAAGGATGGAAGACGACAACAAGACCGATTGGGTCTTTCTCGACGACGCGCCCGCCGATCTGCGCAGTCACTCTTTGCTGCGTCACCATCCGCGCAATCGGGAAGAGATATTTAAGTCACTTAAGTCCGCCGGTATGGATTACCTCCGGCGCGCGGGCATCACCGATGCAGGCGGCAAGTTCATCCATCGCAAGATCGAGCCTCACGCCGTTCGTGATTCCGACCATGTTACAGAGGAACGGGCCGCGCTGGCGACTAACGAGCTGGGTAAGACGTTTGCTCAAGAGCTACTTTCTGGCGTGCCAGCTAGTGAAAGACCGGCTCTCGCGGCGCCTCCCCGCCAGCTATGCGCCAGCGGCCGACAGCGCTCCCGGACTTTCGATCCCCGTCACCCCAGGTATATCGAAGAGCGCCACGGCAAATATCTCGAAGCTGGGGCGCGCCGCTTCTCCGAAGTCGCGATGCGGGACCGGCGCAGCTCCCAACACGCCAGCATCATGCGCAATGAGCTCAGCTTGCTGCATCTGGTCGAAGGGCGGCAACCAGCTTGGTCGACTATCAATGGCAAGCTAATGAATCCCCCCCACGACGAGGGGCCGCTCGCCGCCGCGATCTTCCCTTTGTTGTGGTCGGCACATGAGGAGGCGATGCTCGCCGCCGAAGCGCACAACCTTCTGAGCGACGGCACAGCGCCCTTGCTCAGCAGCAAGGGGACCTTATTGGCAGAGTTCTTTTCCGCCGCAACGTTGCTGAAGTTGAGCAACGGCCAAGTGCTCAATTACCGCCCCGTGTGGAAGGCATTGGGCAAGATCATCGATGCAGCTCGAAAGGAGCCGCGATGACGGAGTCAGAGTTTCACACGATCCGGACTGTTCTGGCGTTTCGTCTGATCGGCTTGACGCCGACGTTCATCGCCGCTCAAGTCGGCATTTCAGTGCGTGCCGTCCAACACATCTTACTCGATCACGGCAACGTCGCTCGCCGCGGTCGCGGCTACTGGTGGCGTGGTCCCTATTCGGTCAGCCCTGAGACGCATGCTCGCCTCCAGTTACCGGCCTACATCCCGCTCAGTGCCGAAGCCGCCAGCTGCACCATTAGACAGCAGATGGGATGGATGGCACTGACGCGCGATGCACCTGTGCTGCGGATGGAGGATGGGCGTCGTATGCTCTACAGCGGCGAGAGCGAACCTGCCGAACCATTTCATCCCGATCAGGGATTCCAGGGTCGGCCGCCTTCCGATTAGTCAGCCAACGTGCTATATGCACTTGCCTGATGCCCCTCACATCGGAGTCCCACTCATTGTCTGGTCTCAAAGCGCGCAGCGCCGCGCGCGCGACGCCTGTGATGCGCTCCCTCAGCGAACAACTCGACATGCTTCGAGGCGCGATCATTCACGCCGCGTCACAGCCGGACACCGCCGACAATCGAGCCGCGTTGCGCGCTCTTGCGTTGGCGACGGTGTTCACGGTCGACTCTGTTAGCTCAGCTAACGACCGTTAGCGGCGCAAACTATTTCACCATGACGGTGTTAATTGCGCACGGCGGTCTGACACCGTGCTCCGATCGCTTCATCGACAACGCGATTGGAGGACGCACCATGACCGGCGAACAACTCGAAAACTCACATGTCGCCGCCGCTTTCGATGGACCATCAACACCCGAGGAGCGCCTACGCTACCGCATCGGCGGCGCTGCCTATGACCTTTACGCCATGGGACAGAAGGAAACAGAGCCAGACGTAATGATCGCGAAGGCGCGTGAGGTGATCGCGCTGGCGTCGCGCCTGTGACAGGCATTCGATGTCAGCCGCTAGCGCCCTAGCGGCTGACATCTAAATACGGTTTGAACTTCTCCACCGCCGTATCGATTTGTGCCACGAGCCACTGCAATTCTTCATGCTTCCCCGCCACCACCTTTTGGTGGTCATAGTCAGCAGCGCGCGCCTGCGTCACGTCGCGGTACTCGTCATTCCAGCGCAAAAGATTGAACCCGCGAGTCGATATTTCTTTTAGATATTCTGGAATCTCAGCCCCGAACAGAAACACGGCCTCCGAAGTCGCAACGCGGAACTTCAGAAGATCCTCTAGACTCACGGCAGCATCGCGCGCCGCCAGAGACAAGAGCTTGTGTACCTCTTCATAGACTTTCAGCCGACGATCATAGCGATCCAGACGAACCTTAAGCGCATTGGTCTGGTATTGCTGGTAAGCGATGTAGACCGCAATACCTGCGATCAACAACGTAAGCACGCCCTGCACGATGCTGAAGTTGATCATTCGGTTCTCACCTCTTCGTCGCCATGGTCCGTTTGTCGATCCGCGGTGGTCTAGTCGCAGGCGTCATGTACTCACCGCCGAACCGCTGCATGAACGCGTCGGCTGCCTCGCGCCTCGGAAAACAGAAGACAACGAAGTCTCTATCGTCGCGACGGAACGAGCGGCCTCGGAGGCAAGCACCTAGGCTGTTCGCATAGTCGTGGCGGGGATGATAGCCGGTGCCGACAACATCGGATGCCGGTAGCGCGACCTGATGGGGATACGCGCGGTCGATGCTAGACTTCGATAGCTCACCTTTGCGGGCCATCACACCATAACCGTCATAGGACCCGCGGATGTGCTCATCGGCTCCGCCAAGCTTGCGACCACAGTTCCGGCGTGATTGCGCCCAACAATCTTAGCCTGTGATTCGCGCAACACACGTGAAGGGGAAAAGCCCCACGCAAGCTGAATCGCCAATGTTGAGTCAGACAAGAATCACGTACTCCGATTCAAACGAATCCAAGAGACACATAAGGTTCTCTTTATGTGTCTCGCACACGCCTGATAAGGGAGCATCAGATGGGTGCTACAACAATCACGGTTAGGCTTTTGTTCACCGACGCAGCGCACGCTCGCGCGTCGAACTAGCCCGCTCTCAGCCGTGCAACAACCTGTCCGTGATGTCGTTGACTCAGCGAACGGAGAAGGATTCTGCCCGGCGCGAACGAAGGGATACGAAAAAGAGGCCGCACCTTTCGGCGCGACCTCCAATCGTGTGGCGAAGGACTCGGGAAAGCAACTTTCGCAGGGAGCTTCCCGAGCCTTCGATCTAGTTGGGCTTGCTGTTCTGCTGCTGCATCGTCATCGCGACATTCAGTTGGCGATGAGCTTCGACAAGGGCATCAAGGACCGCCATCGGAAATGTGGGACGAAGAACGACTACGTTCTCGTTGTCGTTCGCCGATCCCGGGTTCTTGTGGCGAGGGCGGATCATGCTGATCGTGAGATGCACGATTCCGTCGCAATAGTTGATGCCCATCAGTTGGTTCCCGAACGTCTCTTTGACATTGTTCGGGTCAGTGAGCGGCGGCAGAGTGATCTGCCCCGGCAGTTTCGGTGAAGCCATGCGGCTTCCTCCTATGTAGGTTGAAGATGACGCAAGGGACGCGCACAACGGCCGACTGGGCCTACAAGTGGGAAAACAGCGCGGTCTATGTCTCCGCAGACGGCGGAGCCACGTGGAAGTTGCTCATGCACTTTCCACTGCGTTGAACGCGGGATTACGCTACGCAAAATAACCCACGCATCATCGGACGAGTGTCCGACGCTTCGCAGGTCTCCCCAACTCCCGCAACAGACCTTGAATCTGAAGTGATTCAACCGGCAAACCTAGTGCCAAGCTCGCCGGCTCAATGCCCGCAGAACGGGTTGCATAGGCGCGTGTGGCGCAACTGCTGCACCTAAGCCTTCAGCGGCTCGATCTTCGCGATCCACTTAGCCCGCACCTTGAGCGACGGCGCCGCGCCGTACTTACCACCCTCACCCTTCCCCAGCGCATGGCCTTTGAGGGCGTACTTAATCGCGTCAGGCATCTCGACCTCACGACACAAGGTGGAGAACCGATGACGGAACGAGTGAATCGACTTGTTGTACTGACGGCTGCCGGGGCGACGATCGGTGATGCCGACTTTCTCGCGCAGGAATTTGCCGTTGGCGTAGTTCTGGAATGAGTGCTCACGTCCAGTCGTGCGCGTCGTCTTCAGTGACTGGAACACGTAGGCGTCAGCGCCGTGTTGTTTCGCCACCTTCGCCGCATAGGCGATGATGCCGCAACACTTCGGATGGATTGGAATATCGCGCACGCTCTGGCGGTTCTTCACCGATCCGCCGCTCTTATCATGGACCCGGATGACATCGATCCCGTGAAGCTTCGTCACATCGTCACACCGGAGCTGGCAAATCTCTTTGCCGCGGGCTCCATGGTAGGCGAGTAGGCGGACGATCCATTGGAAGTCGTCTGACTCACCCTTCATCGCTTCGAAGATCCGGCGAACCTCTGAAGCGGTGAAACCTTCATCCTCTGCATCGTCGGCGAGAACCGCCTTTGGATCTGGTCTCGCCTTCACGCCGTGGATCGGGTTGAACGAGATCAAGAATGCGCCTTCCGAGATCGCGACATTGAAAAGCGTGTGAAGCTTGGCAAGGTGCTGAGCAATGTTGTCAGACTTCAAGCCTTGCTTCTGAAGCTCGTCCCGGAACGCGATCGCGTGATCGCGGCGAACGTCCTTAGGCTCGATGTTGCCGACCACATCAATGAAGCGAGACACATAGAGACGCACGCGCTCTTTGACCTTGTCCGAGCGGGAAGGACGAACCTCTTCCCACAGGTCAACGAGCTTCTGGAGCGCACCCTGCGTCTCGCCAACTAATTTCCGTTCGATCTTCTGAACGAAAGCCGACTCCGTCTCGACCTGCTGAAGTGCGCGGCGAGCTTGAAAAGCCGATAGAGCATCGCTCGCCTGCATCTCATCGGGCATATCGGAATCCGGTTCCAGGGACGCACCGAGCTTGAGGAAGGGAATCGTGCGCTCGCGGTTCGCGTTCTGGCGGCGCCACACATCGAGTCCACCACTGCCGGCGATGGCATCGCGTTCAACTGATGGAAGGCCCTTCAGGCGATCGATCAGCCGCTGGTCCTCAGCCGCGTATAGGAGCGCTTTTGCCTTGGCTTGTTCGTGGGAGGTGGACCCGATGTAGCGGGTCCAGAAGCGCTTGCCCGCGACTGTGCGCAGATCCTTTGGGACAGCTCGAATGTACTTGTAGCCGGCCCCGTGACGCATCAGAAAATCAGCCAACTGACTAGGCTCCGAATGGTGTCCGCTTACCCATGCGCTTACCCATCGAACCCTAGAAATTTCTGATATTCAACAGGCGCTTGGCAAATTTAGTAGTCCCCCGAAACGAATCCTAGTCCCCCAGCCAACAAAGCCTCGTAAAACCCATCAAAATCCAGCGATTGGACTGGGGCGCCTGTCGCCCTTGCGGCCCCCCAATTCCTCTTTAGGGGATAAAAAGAGGGCATGGTTCGGGTTGCTAGATGCGATCCGATTGCGCCGCGGCGGAACGAGCGGCGCTCATCCTGGAAGCTTGCCCTCGTTCCGAGGCGGACGGAGCCCGCCCTTTCGCGCCCTCTCCTAGCGGAGAGATACGGCTATGCAGAGCACGCTAGAACTTCAGCTCCAGCGAGGCGCCGAAGGTGCGCGGATCAAGCAGCGTCGCGTTCGGTGCACCCGACATCAGCAGTGTTGAATATGCGGTTTCGTCCGTGACGTTGTTGACGAAGACCCGGGCCGTGGCGTTGCCGAGCTGATAGCTGGCGCCAACGTCGATGAGCGTGTAGCCGCCTGCGATACTGGAGAAGTGATTGACGAAATCGGTGTAATAGTCGTCGACGTAGATGCCCCTTGCAGTGAGCTCGAGCTTATCGACAGGACGCCACGCCACGCCGAGAGAGAGCGAATAGGAGGGATCCTGGCCGAAGTCGTTGCCAAGGATGGCGGCTACCGTTGTCGAGGAGATTTCCTTGATCTCGGTATGCAGCAATCCGAAGCTGCCCATCACGTCGAAAGCCGGCGTAACGGCGTACTTCCCTTCGAACTCCAAGCCGTAAGACTCGGCGTCGGGCTCGTTGAATATCCTGACGACTTGCTGCGTCGTGACGGCGAACTGCTTGTCCTTGTAGTCGTTGTAGAAAGCCGTGACTCCAATCTGCAGGCGATTGTTCAGCATCGCCGTCCGGTAGGCAGCCTCATAGGTCCACACCTCTTCCGCCTTGTATTCTTCGTAAGGGAAGGCGGGGAAAGCCTGCAAATTTATATATGCGCCGCCCGGGTTGTACCCCTTGCGCACAGTGAACGCGACGCTCTCGCTGGGCGTGAGATTGTAGCGAAGGCCGATCTTCGGCAGCACGTAGCCCTCGTCGAGGTCGTAGCTGTTGTTCCTTGCGATAGCCATTGCTGGAACCGTAGCAACAAGGCGACGCTTGTCGTCGTAGTGCTCGATCCGTCCACCGAACAGCAGATCGAACGGCCCGGCGAAATTCCAGGCAATATCCGCATAGGCCGCCTGCGTCGCGATCTCCGCATCGGTATCGGCGAAGGCCGTTATGCCGAACGTCGTGGCATTCGCATCGTAGTTCCGCTTGCCGTCGGTGATCCCGACACCGATCACGCCGGTGAGGTTCGCAACATCACGGAAGCTATACGTGAAATCCTGGGCGAACCGCTCCTCGGCCATGTCATCGAACTTGAACGCACTCGTGCTGCGCGGCGAGGATGAGTACTGGTCATAAACGTAGCTCGTGACCGAGGCGATTTCCTCTCGCGCGCTCAGCCGGTAACGCGCCCTGACGCCGGCAGCCCAGCCTTCCGTGTCCAAGATGCGGAAATCGTCGCCGCGGCGCGTGCGCTCACTGAAGGGTCTGTTTGGGCCATCGACGTAGTTGTTGAAGACGTGGTCGAGACCATTCCCGTACTCGGCTGACACAAGGACGCTGAGTCCCGGTATGCTATCGGGCTTGACCAGGAATTTGCCGCGCAGGTTCAAGCTGTCGTAGTCGTCGAGCTTGTTGACGTCCGCGCCCGCAGGTATTGGAGCAACGATATCAATAGGAAGCTCACCCTTGTCGAATTCGGCAACGAGACGCATCGCCGCCTGACTTGAGAGCGGCACGTTGACATAGCCGGCGTTGCGGTAATTGACGCCCGAGTATTCGTTGTACGTGAACTCGGTCAGCGCTCCGGCGCCGTAGGCGAAGACGGGATCGTTGGTCTCGACGACATAGGCGCCGGCGAACGCATTCGTGCCCGGAAGAGTATGCTGCGGTCCCCTCAGCACCTGCACAAAATCGACGTCGTAGAGATTCTGGAACGAATTGTTGGCATAGGATGAAATTCGCGGAATGTCGTCCACGCTCAGGACGATGCGGGACGTCGTGCCCTGGTAGAAATTGCTGAAAAGGTTGGCCGGGGTCGCGGACTCGCCTCGAATGGCCGGAATCGTGGGGCCGCTCGGCGTAGGCGTCACGTTCGGCAATGATGTCACAACGCCATAGACCGTGCTTTCGCCGGAACGCGCGATGTCCGTTGCAGAAACTGTCGATGTTCCCGTCGTGCTGTCGCGCAACTCCGCTGCCACGGTAGACGGCGAGCGCGCGCGACCCGAGGTATCCGATCCGGCAGACGCAGCCGCCGGCGTATTGGCAGCAGATTTGGGCTGCGCCGACTTCTTTTTGGCGACCGACTTCTTCTTTTGCTGAGTGGCGACGACTTCCAAGCTCGGCAGAGTTTGCGATGGTGCCGGCTCTGGGGCCTTGGCCGCCGGGGCGTCCGCCGAGGGAGCTTCGGACGAGGGCGGAGTCTCTGTTTGCTGTTGCGCGAAAGCCGGGCCGACAAAAACTAGAAGCGCAAGAATCGCCGCGATACGCATCACCACACCACGCATTACAACACAACGCACCCGGAGCTTACACCGGATTCCTGACTATCGTAGTAATGAATGTGGCGCAGACATTTTCAGACGTGAAGTGCAGGGGCGCCACACCGGTCTGACAATCGCGTGCAAGATGCGCTCGGCTCACCTCGCACGGCGGTTCCGCGAATATGCGCTCGTCATCCGTTGATCGCGCGTACCGTCCGCTGAGGGCTCACTGCGGAAGACTTGTGGTATGCGCCTGCTGATCCGCTTTTGCGCCGTCGTCGGTCCATTCAGGTGGAAAGCCGAATTTGCCTGCCACCATGTCGGTCACGCCTTTGCGTCCGAACGCATCGCACGCGGCCTCTTTAGGCGCCCCGCCGAACTTCGACTTCAGGCGGTGCATGTAAGGGAGTGACGGCCATTTGAACTTGAATGGATCCTCACCCGTGACCATGAGCTCGCTGAAATCATCGCCGAAGTCTGAGGCAAGTTCGTAGGCATCTCCGACTCGGGAAACCCGCGTTGCGTTGCCGAAGAAGGAGCTGGCGCCTTTCGCCCATAGCATCGCGGCCTTCTGCTGGCCGGTCGGATCGATTGCCTCGCCTTCCAATGCAATCCCGCCCAAACCTATCGGAACGCGCACCGACGGGATCGGGACCGACGTTTCTAGAACGCCGGTGTGGCTCAGGACGGATTTGCCGACATCGATGACCGTGGAGGTCGCGGCCGCCACCTCGTCCGTAGGGACGATGCTCGCGATGGTCACGTGTACGGCAAGGTCAGCCGTATGGGGCGACGAGACGATGTGGAAGCGATCGCTGAGGGCGATGCAGACCGAGCGGTCCACCGCGTTGGCAACCAGTCGCCGGTCCCGCGCGGAAAGCTTGGCTAAGGCGGCGTCCGCGGAATAGGAGGTCGGAACAATGAACACCGTCTTGGCTGCCAGCACCGCGTCCTTGTCGACGTGCACGCGGGATTTGCGCCCGTTGAACTTGCTATCGGCGGGCTGCAGCCCCTCGTAGGAGGACAGCGAGCCCGTCTGCTGTAGGGGTACCGTGGCGCATGCAGAGACGAGAGGCAGCAGCGACAACATGAGACACGAGCGAACTCCCCCTGTCCGTGCTCGAGCAAATTCGATCGTCCGAAGCGCCATCGGGCATCCCCCTGTTCCCTAGACAGGCAGACCTACCGACGTAGCTTTGCTGGTGTGTTGCTCGAATATGGCCCCTGAGGGACTTTATGGGAAAAGGCCGACGGCGCGGCGGGGGAAGCGCGCCTCACGCGACAGGGGGGCTGCAAAGACAATCTTCCTCGGAAAGCCCGATTAGCCTTCCGCCCGCGATGGACGCACCCCAGCCCGGAGAATCGCCCTGGCCGGGAATTCACTCCATCGAATAGCGGGAACAAAACCCCACCCGGCGATGATTTATCTTCCAAGTCCATTGCCGATGTAACGCCACCCGCACTCCGACCGAGTACTCCACCGACAAAAGAGATCGGGGAGGAGTGAGATGCTCAGCGGATCACTGCGAAGCATGGTTTTCCTTGCGGCTCTCGCCACCACGCCAATCGTTCCTTCCCGGGGGGCCGAGCCCGAGTTCGGCGGCCAGTGCGCGATGGGCCTCGCCGAGGGCAAGCGGATCAAGACCGACTGCCGAGTCAACTGGATGGCGCCGGACGGCCGGCTATTCTGCTTTGGCAATGAGGATTCGAAGGCCGTTTTCCTCAAAGACCCTGAGAGCAACATTCGCAGGGCCGCCGAGCAGTTCGCCATGGAGGATGAGGGCTCGTCGGCCGACGAGATGGGCAAGTATTCCGCCGACGACGTCCGAGCATTCATTGAAGGCGAGATCGCGGCGGCTGCCGCGCAGAACGGCGGTCTGTTTCCGGTGGACGACTCCGTGCTCGGAAGGACCCTCTCGCTCAAGCTGGTTGCGGTCGATTTCGTGCGCACGCTGCACGGCTACGGGTTCTTCCCGAATGTCGTCTTTGCCGACAGCACCGATCCCGACAAGAAATATCAGGTCGACTTCTGGGTGAAGCCAAAGGGCGGCAAGCTGCGCATCGTCGATGTCCGCATCTACAAGGCGCCGCGCAAGGAGGGCGACAAGTGGGTGCAGATGACCCGCCAGCCCAAGCCGTGGTGGTGGATACCGGCCTCCGAGCACCCCGGCGAAAGCGAGATCAAGCGCGGCTGGAGATCATGAGCGCGCTCCACGAGCACATCGTCTCAGAGCGCGCCAAGGGCGGGGGCACCTACAAACTGAAGGACGACAAAACGGGAGAAGAGCTCTCGCTCGAGTTCGTCGGCATCCACCAACCGGTGCGCAAGCTGAAACAGGATGGCAGGTTCTTCGCCTGTACAGACTTCCGCAAAGCCGGGAGCAAGGACGAGTACTACGACATCGATTTCTGGCTGGACGAGAAATCGGGCAAGATCACGGTGGGCGATGTGCGCGTGCACAAGGTGCCGACGCTCGAGGATGGCAACTACGTGCAGATACCGCGCTACTCGTTCGACCCAACGACGTTCGAAATCGTACCTTGATCCTGCTGGCAGGTCGCATCGCCTTCGGGGGAGTGTCAACGCACCTCGGCCGTCATGCCGGGCGGCGCCTTCATCCAACGGTAGCCGTCGACACCCTCCCTATAGCCGACTTCATAGAGCGCCCGCATATAGGTGCGATCGAACGGTTCCGCGCTCTTGACGTTGAACGAGCGCGGTATTGTGGCGAGATTGAACTCGATCCCGTCCCGCGCTGTCGTCGTGTAGATGCGATAGAGATCGCCGATGCCCTGGTTCTTGATCAGCGTCGAGATCGATCGCCCCGCCGTCGCGATCACCTTGTCGTCGACCGACTCCCACTCGGGCGTGATCTTCCCGTTGCGAAGGATGAAGAGCCGGCGCGCGACACGCAGGCCCGCGGCGCGATCGATGTCCTTGAACGCGAGCGCCGTGGGCGCCAGGAACACCTGCTGTGTGACGCCGCCGTCTACGTGCATCTCGTCGTAGTCCTTGCCGTTCGCACGCACCTGGATGCGGACCGGCGGAAAGGCACCCGGAATCGAGGCCGAGGCGAGCAAAATCTTCCGGAACAGCGACAGAGCCTCCGGGTGGCCGCTCATGGCGATGCGGCCCATGTCCCACAGCACCGGGCGCTCCGCGTCGAGATTGGTCGTGCAGATGAGAAGCACGCGGCCCTTCATGCGCTCCGCCGCGATCTCGCGCAGGAACTCCCGGTCAACGTACTTGGCGATGAGGCGGGCGAGCGGCGCACTGTCCGCCAGCGCAGGGCCGCCGAATATCCCCGAAAGAATATCTTCACTAAGGATGTCGTCGCGCCCATATTGGGTGAACATGGCCTTCAGCTCGGGATCCCTGTGAGGCCCGAGAAATGCGAACGGAGCGATTAGCGCTCCGGCGCTTACGCCCGTAACGAGGTCGAACTCCGGTCTTGTTCCTGCTGCCGTCCACCCGGTGAGCAGACCGGCACCGAATGCACCGTCTTCCGCGCCACCCGATATCGCCAGAAAATTCGACACCGGATGCGCATTGGAGCGCTCGATTGCCGCTTTCCCTCGAAGCTTGAGTTCGGCGCTGACCATTGCCTGAAGCTGCGAAGGCGGCGCATCGCCCCAGATGCGCACCCCGTCCATGCCCGACAGCTCGGCCTTCTCGACGAGCTTCTCGGGCAGCGCATTGCGCGGCAAGGTCGCCGCACAGCCGGCCGTTACCGCTGCGATCAAGAGGATGAAAGTAGTGCGGAGGGCAGACTGCAGACCGCGTATGGCTCGCTGAGCTTCGACCTGCATGAACTGCTACCCCCGCTAACTCAGCTTACTTTTTCGGACGATTGCCCCGCGCCGGCACGCACCCGTCAGGCGCGAGCAGACCATTGAGAAGCAGATCGACGGCCGACTGGATGTACTGTTCGGTATCGAGCGGCCTGCGCTCGGCAAACAGCAGCTTCCAAATGTGAATGGAGAGCGCGGGGCCCATCAGCAGCTCGGGGAAGTCGACCGCTCGGCTCGCACGGAAAACGCCCGTCTCGATCCCCCGCTGCACTCGCTGTCGCAGCTTCTCCAGGATAGGAGCGATGAAGCTTTCAAAGTGCTCATCGACAAGCACAGGAAAGCGCATTGCCTCCGAGATCAGCAAGCGCAGGAACTCTTGCGAGCGCCGATCGTCGACGCACGCATGGAAGAGAGAGACGAGGTCGGCGCGGATCGAATCAGCGGTCGGCTCACTCTCATCTTCGACAACGGGGGCGATTCGTGCGTGCAAGTCCTTGCCGCACTCATGCGCCAGCGCCTCAAAGAGGCGCTCCTTGCTCTCGAAGTAGACGTAGATCGTCCCCTTCGTGACGCCGGCGCGCGCCGCCACGTCCTCAAGACGCGTCGCTGCATAGCCGTGCAGCGCGAATTCCTCGAACGCCGCATCCAGAATTTCGCTCGGCCGCTCCGCCTTGCGCCGTGCCCTCGTGGCTCCCGCCATCTTGTTTCCTCCCCCGCGACGCCCTGTCCAATAGTCCACCGCCGGCAGCCCCGATAGGTTATTATTGACTTACCAGTCAGTCAATAATAGAACGCGACCAGGTCACGGATTTCAGGGAGCGGGGAAGCGATGCGGGGGTCTCGAAGGCTTAGCATACTGAAATCGTTACCATTATTTGCTGCCGCCCTATCCGTCGGCGCTTGCAGCGAGAGTGAAGTCGCTAGTCCCAAGCCGGTGCCGCTCGTGCGCGCCGAAGTCGTCTCCAAGGTGCGCTACGCGCCGACCACCTGCCTGACCGGCGAGGTCAAAGCGCGGGTACAGACGAACCTCTCGTTCCGCGTCTCTGGCCGCATCATCGAACGCAGCGCCGAGGTCGGCGACCACGTCGGACCCGACAAAATCCTTGCCCGCATCGACCCGACGGAGCAGCGCGCCGACGTGGTGGCAGCAGAGGCATCGGTTCAGTCGTCGGAGGCACGTGTCCGACAGACTGCCGCTGCCTTCGAGCGCCAGAAGGCACTGATCAAGGACGGCTTCACGACCCAGCGCGATTACGATCAGGCCGAGGAGGCTCTGCGCACGGCCGAGGGGTCCCTCGAGGCAGCGAAGGCCCAGCTCGGCAGCGCCCGCGATGCGCTGTCCTTTACCGACCTGCGCCCCGGCGCTGCCGGCATCATCACCGCGCGCAACGCCGAGGTGGGCCAGGTGGCCCAGGCCGCGCAGACCATGTTCACGCTGGCCGAGGACGGTGCCCGCGATGCCGTCTTTCACGTCTACGAAGCGGCCTTCCTGCACAAGGTCGCGTCCGACACCGTGACGCTATCCCTCGTCTCCGACCCCAAGGTCGCCGCGCGCGGCGTCGTGCGCGAAGTGTCCCCAAGTGCCGACACCACGTCCGGCACCGTGCGCGTCAAGGTCTCGATCACCGAGCCGCCGACAGAATTTGCGCTCGGCTCCGTTGTGTTCGGTTGCGCGACTTTGGAGCCGCGGGAGGTCGTGCTCCTCCCCTCGGGCGCACTGACCAGTCTTGCAGGCACTCCCGCGGTCTGGGTCGTTGATCCCAAGACATCCGAAGTCTCGCTCAAGCCTGTGACGGTCGCGTCCTACGAAACGCACCGGGTTGTCATCGACTCCGGTCTCGATCCGGGGGAGCGCGTCATCACCGCCGGGGCCAAGATGCTCCGCCCCAAACAAATCGTAACACTAGCCGCGGGCGAATCCTCATGAAACCAATTGAGCTGCCACGCCTTCGCCCTCTCGCGCTGCTGACGCTCGTCGCGCTGTCGGGTTGCGACGAGGCCAAGGACAGTCCCGTACCCCCGCCACGGCCGGTCCTAACCGTCGTCGTCGACGGCAGCCACGCCGATCGCCGCGCCTTTGCTGGCACCGTCGAGCCCCGCTACCGCACCGACCTGAGCTTCCGCGTCCTTGGCCGCATCGTCGCGCGCGATGTCGAGGTCGGCGACATTGTCCGCAAGGGCCAGCGCGTTGCCGCCCTCGACCCCACCGCGCTGGAGCTGGCCGTCCGCAGCCAGCGAGCCGCCCTCGCCAATGCGCAAGCCTCGCTCGCGAATGCCACTGCGATCGCGGAGCGCCAGCGTACCCTGCGCGATCGCAACGTTACGGCACAGGCCACTTTCGAGGCGGCAGAGCAGACGCGCATCGCCGCCGAGGCAGAGGTTACGCAATCGCAGTCCAATCTGGCCAAGAGCGAGGAGCAGCTTTCCTATGCGGAGCTGCGCAGCGACTTCGATGGTGTCGTCACCGCTATCGGCGCCGAGGTAGGTCAGGTCGTCGGCGTCGGTCAGACCGTCGTCACGGTTGCCCGGCCCGACGTCCGCGAGGCGGTCGTCGATGTTCCCGAAACCGTCGGTAACGACATATCGCCGGGCACCCAGTTCGAGGTCGCGCTGCAGCTCGACGAGCGGGTGCGTACATCGGGCGTTCTGCGCGAGATAGCGCCTGAGGCCGACAGTGTGACGCGATCGCGGCGCGCGCGCATCACGCTCTCCAATCCACCCGACACGTTCCGCCTCGGAACCACGGTGACCGTCCGGATGAAGCCCGAGGCGAACGCACTGCAGAACGTGCATCTGCCCTCGTCCGCCGTCCTGCAGAAGGAAGATAAGGCGGTCGTCTTCGTCGTCAACGAGGAGAACCGAACCGTTTCCGAGGTGCCGGTGAAGGTGCTCGGACACAGCGAAGGATCGGTCGTCGTGTCAGGAATTCTGAAGCCGGGCTCGCGTGTCGTCTCGGCAGGGCTCAAGAGCCTCAATGCCGGTGAGCCCGTGCGGCTCGACGTCGGAGCGACCCGCTGATGAAGAAGCCGTTCAACCTTTCGGAATGGGCGCTCGCGCACCGCTCCCTCGTCACCTATTTTATGCTGGTCTTCTCGTTGGCGGGGCTTCTTTCCTACCTCAACCTCGGCCGCGAGGAAGACCCGGCCTTCACGATCAAGACCATGGTGATCGTCGCCCAGTGGCCCGGGGCCTCGGCCGAGGAGACGGCACAGCAGGTCACGGACCGCATCGAGAAGAAGCTCGAGGAGCTGGAGTCTCTCGATTTCACGCGCTCCGTCACGACGCCCGGTGAGACGACGATATTCGTGAACCTGCGGGCCACCACCAAGGCGGCCGATGTTGCGCCCACCTGGGTGCTGATCCGCAACATGATCGGTGACATTAAGGGCCAGTTCCCCAGTGGCGTCGTAGGCCCGCTCTTCAATGACCGCTTCGGCGACGTCTACGGCAACATCTACGCCTTCACCGCCGATGGTCTGACGCAACGCCAGTTGCGCGACTACGTCGAGCAGGTCCGCGCCAAGGTGTTGACGGTGCCAAACGTCGGCAAGGTCGACATTGTCGGCGCTGAGGACGAGGTCGTTTTCCTCGAGTTCTCCCCCCGCAAGATCGCGGCTTACGGGATCAACCAGCAAGCGGTCGTCACCGCCCTGCAGCAGCAGAACGCGATCGTGCCATCTGGCGTGATCGAAGCCGGACCCGAGCGCATCAGCCTGCGCGTCAGCGGGCAATTCATCTCCGAGCGCGACCTCCAGTCTGTGAACCTGCGCATCAATGACCGCTTCTTCCGATTGAGCGACGTCGCGACCATCAGGCGCGGCTACGTCGACCCGCCGACCTCGCTCTTTCGCTTCAATGGCGAGCCGGCCATCGGCCTCGCCATCGGCATGCGTCCCAAGGCGAACCTTCTGACCTTCGGCGAGGCGCTGCACGAGGAGATGACGCGCATCAAGAACGAGCTTCCCGTCGGTATCGACGTGCACCTCGTCTCCGACCAGCCGCTCATCGTCGAGGAAGCGGTGTCAGGCTTCACCCGCGCGCTCTTCGAGGCGGTAGCGATCGTCCTCATCGTCAGCTTCGTGTCCCTCGGGATGCGAGCCGGCATGGTGGTCGCGTTGTCGATCCCGCTCGTTCTCGCCATCACCTTCATGGTGATGGAGTACTCGGGGGTAACTCTGCAGCGCATCTCGCTCGGCGCCCTGATCATCGCCCTCGGCCTGCTCGTCGACGACGCCATGATCGCCGTCGAGATGATGGTGGCGCGTCTTGAAGTCGGAGACCGGCTCGAGAAGGCCGCGAGCTACGTCTACACCTCGACCGCATTCCCCATGCTCACCGGCACTCTCGTCACCGTTGCCGGCTTCATCCCGATTGCCTTCAACGGCAGCGCCGCGGGCGAGTTCACGTTCACGTTGTTCGTCGTGCTGGCCGTGTCGCTGCTGGTGTCATGGGTGGTCGCGGTGCTGTTCACGCCCCTGCTCGGCGTCTGGCTGCTTCCAAGCTCGATGCAGAAGCACCACGACAAGCCGGGAATGCTCTCCTCCGTCTTTTCGGCACTGCTTCTGTTCTGCATGCGACGGCGTTGGCTGACGATCGCGGCGACGCTCGGCATGTTTGTCGTCTCTCTCGTCGGCATGGGATTCGTGCAGCAGCAGTTCTTCCCCGCTTCCGACCGCGTGGAGCTCATCGTCGATTGGAACCTGCCGCAGAGCGCCTCGATCCTCGAGACCAAGGCCCAGATGACCCGCTTCGAGAAGGAGGCGTTGTCTGGAGATCCGGACGTCGTCCGTTGGTCGTCGTATGTCGGCCAGGGCGCCCTGCGCTTCGTACTCTCGTTCGACGTGCAGCCGTCGCACCCCTCGTTCGGTCAGACGGTAATCGTCACCAAGAGCCTTGAGGCCCGCAATCGGCTCCAGAAGAAGCTGGACGCATTCGTGCGACGCGAGTTCATCGGCACCGACGCCAACGTGAAGCTGCTCGACATCGGCCCGCCCGTAGGCCGACCAGTTCAATATCGCCTCAGCGGCCCGGACATTCCGACCTTGCGCACCCTTGCACAGGACCTTGCCACCATCGTCGGCGCCGATAAGCGCATCGGCGACGTGACCTACGACTGGAACGAGCCGGCGCGTGTCGTGAAGGTGAACGTACTGCAGGATAAGGCGCGGCTGCTCGGCATCACATCGGAGGACATCGCGTCGACCCTCAACGGCATCGTCGGCGGCAACACGATTACGCAGATCCGCGACAGCATCTATCTCATCGACGTGATGGCGCGCGCCCAGGCCGGCGAGCGCGGCTCCATCGAGACGCTGCAGAACCTCCAGTTGTCGGCCTCCAACGGCCAGCCCGTTCCCCTCGCCGCAGTCGCAAGCTTCGAGTACGCGCAGGAGCAACCGGTTATCTGGCGCCGCCACCGTATTCCCACCATCACCGTCAAAGCCGGAATTCTCGATGCCACGCAGCCGGCGACAGTCGTCGCCGCCCTCGCGCCGGCGATCGAGCAATTCAAGGACAAGCTGCCTGCCGGCTACGACGTCGTCACCGGCGGCGCTGTCGAGGAAAGCGCCAAGGGACAGGGCCCAATCATCGCCGTGGTGCCGCTCATGCTCTTCGTCATGGCCACCATCCTCATGGTCCAGTTGCAGAGCTTCCAGCGCCTGTTCCTCGTCATCGCGGTCGCTCCGCTGGGCCTCATCGGCGTCGTCGCGGCGCTGCTGCCCAGCGGCGCCCCGATGGGCTTCGTCGCGACCCTGGGCGTGCTGGCCCTGGTTGGCATTCTCATCCGCAACTCTGTGATCCTCGTAGTGCAGATCGAGCATCTGCGGGCCGAGGGGAAAGCACCCTGGGATGCCGTCGTCGAGGCCACCGAGCACCGGATGCGTCCCATCCTGCTTACCGCCGCTGCTGCCAGCCTCGCGCTCATCCCCATCGCGTCCGAGGTCTTCTGGGGCCCCATGGCCTTCGCGATGATGGGCGGCATCATCGTCGGGACCGTGCTGACGCTCCTTTTCCTGCCGGCCCTCTACGTCGCCTGGTTCCGCATCAAGGGCCCGGCGGCGAGCCGCGACCCGGCACCCAGCCACGATGCGCTGACCAATGCGCCCGCCTGAGGCAACAGCCATGCATGGATGCTCTGACTGGAGGCAGGCCCGATGTCCACAATAGGCGACGAGCGCATAGGGCTCTTCATCGACGGCGTTAGTCTGCAGCACGCAACCAACGTCCTGCAGATGCGGCTCGACTTCAAACGCTTGCTGAAAATGTTTCAGCAGCGCGGCCGGCTGATCCGGGCCAATTATTATTCAGTGCTCTCCCAGCCTTCCGACGACACATTGAAGCCCTTGCTCGATTGGCTGAGCTACAATGGCTTCAACGTGGTCGCGCGAAACCCACGCCACGGCGGCGACGCCGAGAACATGCTCTCCCTGGCGGTTGACATCAGCGTCGACGCCATGCGCCTCTCCGGCCACCTCGATCACATTGTCCTGTTTTCTGCATGCCGCGAGCTGCAGAGCCTCGTCTGCGCGCTCAAGACGATGGGCAGGCGTGTCAGCGTCGTTTCGACGATGCGTGCCCAGAGCGTGCCTGACGAGTTGCGCAGGGCCGCGGACACATTCCTCGACCTCGACGATCTGAGGCCCATCATCGCCAAAGAGGTCGGCACCGTGCAGCAAGCGTCGTGAAGCGCCGCCCGACCCCGAATTCATCCCAGCGTGTGGCGGAAATCCTCGTAGCCGAACGAGGCGACGACGCGATAGCTGCCGTCCTCGTCGAGGATGGCGAGGTCGGGCCGCGGCGTGCCGTTGAACGTGGTGTTCTTCACGAAGCTGTACTGCATCATGTCCGTGAACACGACGCGCGAGCCCACCTGCAACGGCTCGGGGAATGAATATTCGCCGATCACGTCACCGGTCATGCACGTCTTGCCGCCGAGCACGTACATGTGCGGGTGCACGCCCGGCTTGGCAGCACCGATGATGACCGGCGTGTACGGGACCTCGAGCACGTCCGGCATATGGCAGCTCGCCGACGTGTCGAGCACGGCGATGTTCTGCACGTTCCAGTGCAGCCCGATCACGCTCGACACGAGATACCCGGTATCGACCACAATGCCGCCGCCCGGCTCGAGGATAACCTCGACGCCAAACTCGGCTCGGAACGCCTTGATCGCTGCGATCAGCTTGTCGACGTCGTAGCCGGGCTTGTTGATGAAGTGCCCGCCGCCGAAGTTCACCGCCTTCACCTTGCGGATATACGGCGCGAACTCGCGCGCCACGTGCTCGATCAGCCCGACCGAGCCGTCCGCCAGGCTCTCGCACAGCGCGTGCGCGTGGAACACGTCGATCTCGCCCCACGGCAGCTCGTCGATTTGCGATTTCGTCGTGCCGAACCGGGAGCACGGCGCGCACGGGTCATACAGCGCCCCGCCGAGCGTCGCGTTGGAGTAGCCGGGATTGATGCGCACGCCCAGCTTAGCGCCGGCCGCCTTGGCGACCCCGCCGTACCGGGCGATCTGCTCCGGCGAGTTGAAGTAAATATGGTCGGCGTAGGCGGTGACGCGCTCGACCTCGCCGGGCGAGTACGCCGGCGCATAGACGTGCACCTCCTTGCCGAACTCCTCGCGCCCGAGCCGCGCCTCGTACTCGCCGCTCGCCGTCGTGCCGTCGAGAGGGTCCTGCATTAGCGGGAACGCTGCCGGCATCGCCCACGCCTTGGTGGCGAGCAGGATTTTGCAGCCGGCCTCGCGCCGGATGCGCTCGACGGTGGCGAGGTTGCGCTTCAGCGCCGCAACGTCGAGGACGTACGCCGGCGTCTTGATGTCGGCAGGAAGGTTCAGTGCCACGTCAGCAACCCTCAAACAGCGGAGCCGGGAAATCCCGGCTCCATGTTCACGTCATGCATTGGGTTCCGGAGTAAAGGAACCCGTCACGTCTTGACCGCGAACAGCTCGGCCTGGTCGGCCGGCGTGATGTCCTTCACATGCCACGGCAGGCCCTGCTTGCCGAGCTCGTCGAGGAACGGCTTCGAGGGAAGCTGCTCGACGTTATAGACGCCCTTTCCGGTCCAGGTGCCCTTGAACATCTGCATGGCGCCGACGACCGGCGGCACGCCCGTCGTGTAGGACACGGCCTGCGCGCCCGTCTCCTTGTAGCAGTCGGCGTGGTCGCAGACGTTATAGATCAGCACCGTCTTGCGCTTGCCGTCCTTCGTGCCGTCGATGATGCAGCCGATCGACGTACGCCCGGTGTAGTTCTCGCCCAGCGACGACGGCGGCGGCAGCAGCTCCTTCAGGAACTCCATCGGGATCACCGGCGTGCCCTTGTACATGACGGGATCGATGCGCGTCATGCCCACGCTCTGCAGCACGTCGAGATGCTTGATGTAGTTGTCGGAGAACGTCATCCAGAAGCGGATCTGCTTCAGGCCCTTGATGTTCTCGACGAGGCTCTCCTCCTCCTCGTGATAGATGAGGTAGGATTTGCGCGGCCCCACTTCCGGGTAGTCGATCATGGTCGAGATCGACAGCGGATCGATGTCGATCCACTTCCCACCCTTCCAGTACTTGCCGCGCTGCGTCACCTCGCGGAGATTGATCTCCGGATTGAAGTTCGTCGCGAACGACTTGCCGTGGCTGCCGTCGTTGCAGTCGATGATGTCGATGGTTTCGATTGTGTCGAAGAGGTGCTCCTGCGCGTAGGCGCAGAAGATGTTCGACACGCCGGGGTCGAAGCCGCAGCCGAGCACCGCCATGATGCCCTTGTCCTTGTAGCGGTCCTGGTACTTCCACTGCCAGGAGTACTCGAACTTCGCGACATCGCGCGGCTCGTAGTTGGCCGTGTCCATGTAGTGCACGCCAGTCTTCAGGCACGCGTCCATGATCGGCAGGTCCTGGTAGGGGAGCGCCATGTTGATCACGAGGTCCGGCTTGACCTTGTTGATCAGCGCCACCGTCTCCTCGACGTTGTCGGCATCGACTTGGGCGATCTCAATCGGCGTGACGCAGCGCTTGGCGACGGCTTCACAGCTCGCGAGCCGGCGCGAGGCCAGATGCACGCGCTTGAACACGTCGCGGTTCTTTGCGCACTTCTGCGCGGTGACAGATCCAGCGGCGCCGGCGCCGATGATGAGGACACCTTCCAATTCGTCTCTCCCGCGGGCAAGGATGGAGGCCTAGAGCCTGCCGACGGTCCGGCAGCTCTGAGGGGACCCACTTAGTGCAGCCGCCCCCCTAGTACAATACCTATGTGCTTAATCGCCATTTATGACAGCGCGAGCAGACGCCTGGACGCTGCCCGCGACCGCAGCTCACCGTCGCCAAGGAAGCGGATTTGCCTCGACCGCGACGGCACCCGATTTCGGTCTGCCGGTGACGCTGCGACGTGAACGTTGTAGTAACTGGGCTGACGGGTCGATTCTCGACTGGGGGCTACAATGACGCTTGCACCGATGTCCTTTCTCGGCTGGCTGATTATCGGCGCACTGGCGGGTTGGCTTGCCGGAAGGATCGTCGAAGGCTACGGCTTCGGGTTTGTCGGCAACATCGTCATCGGCATCCTCGGCGCCTGTATCGGCGGCCTCATCCTTCCCCAGCTCGGCATAGTACCGGAATCAACCGGCGGCAATTTCATCGCGGCAACGCTCGGCGCCGTCATTCTGCTTGTCGTACTGGGACTCGTTCAGCGCCGTTGACCCAGCATCCCCCGCGGATGATTTCAATTTCACGGACTTTCTAGACATCCCATCAAGGCGCCTCCGCCAAGATGCTCCGATTGCATAGTTCGCTTCCGGACGCCCTGGCGCACCCAATGATCCTCGACATGCCGACAATTTCGCTCGTCTCGCTGTCGGCGACGACGATCCTCGGACTGCTGCTCTGCTTCATGTGGTGGCGCGAGCGCTCGGGCCCGCTGATCGGATGGTGGGGTGTGGCCCAGCTCGTGATGGCGTCCGGGCTGGCCTTTGCCAATGCGGCAACCTTTATCAACGACGCCAGTCTCTCGGCATTCGCTCAGTCCCTGATGGTGCTGTCGGCAGCCGTCATCTGGATGGCCCTGCGCGAGTTCGAGGGACGCTCTCTCAACCCGCTCTTGGTCGCAGTCTGGCCATGCGGATTCATCATCGCCGCCGCCACCGACCTCGCGGAAACCTTCGATCAGCGCCTTATCCTCGCCTCCAGCCTGCTCGGCATCCTCTATCTCCTGGCCGCGACCGAGCTGATCCGTCGGCAAGGCGAACGGCTCATCTCGCGCTGGCCCGCAATCGTCCTGCTCGCCGTCATGGGTCTCGGCTATCTTGCTTGGATGCCTCTGACGCTCACCATGCCGGTGCACGCCGTTGGCCAATTCTACAGCAGCACATGGCTCCCCGCTGTCATCCTCATCGCGCTGCTCGGCCGCATCGCGCTGGCGTTCGTTGTTCTCGCCATGGTCAAGGAACGCCAGGAGACGCAGCAGCGCATGTTCGCACTCACAGACGCGCTGACCGGGCTCCCCAACCGCCGGGCACTCTTCGCATCAGCCGAGGCCCTCGCCGAGGAGAGCCGGTATCTGCGGGGTGGGCCGGTCTCCGTCCTGGTGTTCGATCTCGACCACTTCAAGAAGATAAATGACACCTACGGTCATAGCCTAGGCGACCGCGTGCTTCAGCTCTTTTCCGCGACGCTGTCCGACACGCTCGACGCCGACAACATCATCGGTCGTCTCGGTGGCGAGGAATTCGCCGCCATTCTTCCTGGCAGTGACCTCGTCTCTGCCTCCGACAAAGCCGAGCGCGTTCGCATCGCCTTCGCCGAGGTCGCAACGGTCATCGACGGCCTTCCGGTTGCCGGCACCGTCAGCGTCGGCGTCGCCTCCCATGACGATATGACTTGCGACATTGCAGCGCTGTTCCACCGCGCCGACGGCGCCCTCTACGCCGCCAAGCAGAGCGGCCGCAACCGCGTACAGGCGATCGGCCCCGACGAGCCCTCGCAGTTCGAGGAAGCCGGTTCCGACGAGCATGCGGAGCGCTCGCAGTGGCTGGCTGAGGGCTTCTACACCCGCTCGACGCGACGCTACCGGGGATCGGCCGACGCGGCCTGACGCCGATCATCTTCCCTCGAGTTGCCTGTCACCTTGAAATGCGGCGCAGACGTGAGGTAGGTACTCGGCTTCTCGGCCAAGTACGCCCTCCGGGCGCACCATTGCGCGATGAACGCGCTAGCGCCGCCGGCTGGCGGCATGTGAGGGAATACCGCATGGACGCCGCCACGCTCTACGCCGTCATGACCGTTGCCTCGGGCCCGAAACGGATGACGACGCAGAAGTTCCCAACCGTCGCGATGTGTGAGCAGGCGGCGCAGAAGCTCCGCAAGCAAGCCTCGATGAAGGATGCAATCTTCTACTGCGTGAAGCGCAAACCCGACTCATCGGAGCGTGAGGCCGCTCAGGCCGCGCAAGCCGCCGCCAGGAGGCGCGCAATGCAGCAGAAGCAGCAGGCTGGCGCGGCACAACAGGCGCCTGGGGCCGGCCCGATCGGTATGCCGCGCGACTTCTATAGCGGGACCACGCCGCCCCAGCAGTAGCGCAACGAAGCTTCGCGAAGGGGGGAGCCGAGGTAATGTTCAAGCTGCACGAGCACGGCACCAACGTCAGAACCGAGCTGCTCGCTGGTCTGACGACCTACATGACGATGGTCTATATCGCCTTCGTCAATCCGGCGATCCTCGCCGAGACCGGCATGGACAAGGGCGCGGTATTCGTCGCCACCTGCCTTGCCGCGGCTTTCGGCTCGGCGCTGATGGGCCTCTACGCCAACTTCCCCATCGCCCTCGCCCCGGGCATGGGTCTCAACGCCTACTTCACCTACTCGGTGGTGAAGGGCATGGGCGTTCCCTGGGAGGCCGCCCTCGCCGCCGTCTTCGCCTCGGGCGCGCTGTTCCTCATCATCAGCATCACGCCGCTTCGGCGTTGGATCATCGACAGCATCTCCAAGTCGCAGAAGCTGGCGATTTCAGTCGGCATCGGCTTCTTCCTCGCCGTCATCGGCCTGCAGAGCGCCGGCATCATTGCCGCCGATCCGGTGACGATGGTGCAACTTGGCGACGTCAAATCTCCCGGCGTCGCGATCGCGACGGCCGCTTTCATCCTCATAGCGGCACTCGATGCACGACGCTTTCCCGGCGCAATCCTGATCGGCATCATCTTCGCCTATATCGCGGCCCTCATCCTCGGCCTGGCGCCGATCTCGGCAATCGCCTCTGCCCCGCCGTCCATTGCGCCGGTGTTCTTGAAGCTGGATTTTCCCGCGTTGCTCGACCTCGCCATGCTCCCCGTGGTCCTGACGTTCCTGTTCGTGGTCCTGTTCGACAACACCGGCACCCTGCTCGGCGTCGCCCGCGCCGCCGGCTTGACGCAGCCCGACGGCACCGTGCCGCGCCTCGAGCGCGCGTTCGTTGTCGATTCCACTTCGACGATGGCCGGGGCCGCCCTCGGCACCTCGACGACCACCAGCTACATCGAGAGCGCCGCGGGAGCGAATGCCGGCGGGCGTACAGGGCTTGTCAGCGTCACGGTGGCGTTGCTCTTTCTGGTGACGCTGATCTTCGCGCCTCTCGCCGGCTCGATCCCGGCCTTTGCCACCGCTCCCGCGCTGATCTTCGTGGGCTGCCTGATGATGACCGGCATTAAGGACATCGATTTCGACGACCCGACCGAGTACGTGCCCGCAGCCGTCACCATCATCTCCATGCCGCTCACCTTCTCGATTGCCGATGGCATCGCCTTCGGCCTCATCGCCTACACAGGCGTGAAGCTGCTCGCCGGCCGATGGGCGGACATATCCCTGGCCGTTCTCCTGCTCGCGGCCATGTTTGTACTGCGGTTTGCGCTGCTCTGAGTCTGAGCGACCGGCGCCGGCCGTAACCCGACACCCCCACCCGCGCTCCAGTATAGGACCCCAGTAGGGACGCAGGGCCAATGGCCGCTACCAGCCGCGGGGGCGCCTGTCACAATTGCGGGCGAGGAGAAAGCCGGGGGTAGCGACGGTTTTTAGCCGTACCACTCGTTTTTGGGTCAGACGCCGCAGTGTTGCCGCTTTGCGGCCTCTGGTCTGGGTCGGGGACAGGCACAGGATCCGCCAAGGTGTGGAAGTTCATCAAATCGGCATTCGCGATCCTCGTCATCGGGGGACTGACGGCAGCCGCCATCCATTTCACGGTCGGAACCGACCAGAGCCAGCGAGGGCGCCGCTGGGCACGCGCCGAGGGGCCCGTGCCCGTTGTGACGACGCCGGCAAAGCTCGCCGACGTTCCCGTATGGCTGGAGGGCGTCGGCACCGCCAAGGCCCGCAACACGGTGACCGTGCGCCCGCAGGTCGACGGCAAGATCCTCTCGATCAACTTCAAGGAGGGCCAGGAGGTTAAGCAGGGCGACGTCCTCGCCCAGATCGATCCCGTCACCTTCCAGGCGCAGCTCGATCAGGCCGTCGCCAAAAAGGCGCTGGACGAGAGCCAGCTCGCCAACGCCAAGCGCGACCTCGAGCGCTACACCCAGCTTTCCGCCAACGTCATCGCCGCCAAGACGGTCGACACCCAGCGCGCACTCGTCGCCCAGCTCGAGGCGCAGATCAAGTCAGACGAAGCCGCGATCGAGAACGCGCGCGCCGTGCTCGGCTACGCCACCGTCGTCGCCCCGATCACCGGCCGCACCGGCATGCGGCTCATCGACGTCGGCAACCTCGTGCGCGCCTCCGATGCAGGCATCGTGGTCATCACCGAGGTGCAGCCCATCTCCGTGCTCTTCACCCTGCCGCAGCAGGATCTACCCGAGATCAACAAGGCTGTCGTCCAGCGTGCGCTGAAGGTCGAGGCCCTCGAGACAGACTCCAAGAACGTGCTCGACACCGGTGAACTGCAGGTGATCGACAACCAGGTCGATCAGACGACCGGCACCATCCGCCTCAAGGCCGACTTCCCCAATAGGGACCTGCAGCTCTGGCCCGGCCAGTTCGTCAACGTGCGCCTGCTTCTCGACACGCTCGAGCAGGTCGTCGTCGTGCCAACCTCAGCCGTGCAGCGCGGACCCAACGGCACCTTCGTCTATATCGTCGGCAGCGACAACAAGGCGTCTGTGCGCCCTGTCACGCTCGGGCAGCAGGACGAGAAGCTTGCTGTCATCTCTGGTGGGTTGACGCCGTCCGAGCAGGTAGTGACGACCGGCTTTGCGCGCCTCAAGGACGGCGCCGAGGTCACCATCAGCGAGCCGGAGGGCGCAACGCCGGCCACCTCGGCCGTCGACAAGCCGCAAGCCAAAGCACCCGCCTCCGGAGAGACCGCCTCCATCAACGCAGCGACGCCGGCCGCCATGCAGGGGGACCTGCGCCAGGAGTTCCGCGACGGCAAGCGCGGACCGCGGAGGGATGCCGGCAATCCGACCGGCACCACCAAATGAGCGTCTCGGCCCCTTTCATCACGCGGCCGATCGCGACCTCGCTGCTCGCCCTCGCCACCGTTCTCGGCGGCGCCCTCGGCTACTTCTGGCTACCGGTCTCATCGCTCCCTCAGGTCGATTTCCCGACCATCCAGGTGACGACGCAGCTCCCGGGTGCCAACCCGCAGACCATGTCGACGCTGGTCACCGCCTCGCTCGAGCGCGAGTTCGGCCAGATCCCCGCTCTATCGACCATGACATCGACGAGCTCCTACGGATTGAGCCAGATCACGCTGCAGTTCGACCTCGGCCGTGACATCGACGCCGCCGCGCAGGACGTCCAATCCGCGATTAGTGCAGCGGGATCGACACTGCCTCGCAATCTCCCCTATCCGCCCACCTATTCGAAGGTGAACCCGGCGGACGCCCCGATCGTCACGCTCGCCGTCACGTCCGACATCGTCTCCATGCGCGAGCTCTCGGACCTCGCCGACACGCTTATCGCCCAGCGCCTTTCGACCGTGACCGGCGTCGGCCATGTCTCGGTCGAAGGCGGCATCCGCCCTGCCGTGCGTATCCAGGCCGACCTGTCGCGCCTCGCGGCTTACGGGCTTTCGATTTCCGATCTCAACAGCGCCATCACCACCGCCAACGTCGCTGGCCCCAAGGGCTCGCTCGACGGCGCGCGTCAGAGCTACACTATCGCCGCTAATGACCAGATCTCCTCGGCCGAGGCCTACCGCGAGGTCGTCGTCGCCTTCCGCAACAACGCGCCCGTGCGCCTGAAGGACGTCGCGACTGTCGAGGAAGGATTGGAGAACGCCCGCGTCGGTGGCTGGTACCAGGGCACGCCCGCCGTCATCATCGACGTGCAGCGTCAGCCCGGCGCCAACGTCATCGAGACCGTGGACCGTCTCAAGGCCGAATTGCCACGCATCGAGCGCGCATTGCCGACGAGCGTAAAGCTGACTCTCGTCCACGACCGCACCGACACCATCCGCGCCTCGATCCACGACGTGCAGTTCACGCTCGTGCTCAGCGTCGCTCTGATCGTGATGGTCGTGCTGATCTTCCTGCGCACGATCCGCGCCACGATCATCGCCGGCGTCGCCCTGCCGGTATCACTCTTCGCCACCTTCGCGGTGATGTACTTCTGCGGCTTCTCCCTCGACAACCTGTCGCTGATGGCCTTGACTATCGGCACCGGCTTCGTCGTCGACGACGCCATCGTCATGATCGAGAACATCGTCCGCCACATCGAGAAGGGTGAGAAGCCCTTGCGCGCCGCGCTCGACGGGGCCCGCGAGATCGGCTTCACCGTGATCTCGCTGACTCTATCGCTCGTCGCCGTCTTCATCCCGCTCTTGTTCATGACCGGCCTCGTCGGCCGCATGTTCCGCGAGTTCGCCCTCACCTTGACCATCGCCGTCGTGGTGTCGGCCGTCGTCTCGCTGACGCTGACGCCGATGATGGCCGCCAAGCTGCTGAAGCATAAGCCCGAGGGGCGCGAGAACTGGCTTGCGCGCGCTTTCAACTGGAGCATGGACCGGGTCGTTGCCGGCTACGGCCGTACCCTCGAATGGGTGTTGCGCCACCACACGGCGACCCTTCTTGTCACGGTCGCCTCGCTCGCGGTTACCATCTGGCTTTACATCATCATCCCCAAGGGCTTCCTCCCCGCGCAGGACACCGGCCTCATCACCGCGACGCTCGAGGCCGAGCCGCAGGTCTCCTTCACCGAGCTGAGCCGCCTGCAGGCCGAGGTCACCGCCGCCGTGCGCAAGGACCCCGCCGTGAAGGGCGTCGTCTCCGTCGTCGGCATCGGCCAGCTCAACCCCACGCCCAACGTCTCGCACCTGAAGGTGACCTTGAAGCCGCGTGCCGAGCGCGACGCCCTCATATCCGGCGTGGTCGAGCGCCTGCAGCAAGCCGTCGCCGGCATTCCTGGCATCACAGTGTACTTCCAGCCCGTGCAGGATGTTCAGATCGCCACCCGCACAAGCCGCGCCCAATACCAGTACACCCTGGTCAGCACCGACGCGGCCGAAGTCACCGAGTGGGCGCAGAAGCTGGCGGCCGAGCTCGCCAAATCTCCCGAGCTCAGCGAGGTGAACATCGAGACCTTAAGCTCCGGCTTGAGGACGCGCGTTGACGTCGACCGCGACCTCGCCGGCCGGCTCGGCGTCACCGTGCAGGCCGTCAGCGACGCCCTGAACGACGCCTTCGGCCAGCGCCAGGTTTCGACCATCTATGCCCAGGCGAACCAGTATCGCGTCGTGCTCGAGGCGCTGCCCCAGTTCCGCAGCGATCCTTCGCAGCTCAACCGCCTCTACATTCCCTCCTCCAACGGCGCGCAGGTACCGCTGACGGCCATCGCCAAGATCACCTATACGACCGCCCCGCTCGCCGTCAGCCACCAGGATCAGTTCCCGGCCGAGACCATATCTTTCAACCTGCAGCCGGGCGCCGCACTGAGCGATGCCGTCTCGATCATCGGCGCCGCCGAGGAGAAGATCGGCATGCCGGTCTCGGTCACCGGCAGTTTCTTCGGCGACGCGAGCGAATTCGCCTCATCTCTGAAGAGCCAGCCCTGGCTCATTCTCGCCGCCGTGGTGACCATCTACATCGTGCTGGGCGTGCTCTATGAGAGCTTCGTCCACCCCTTCACCATTCTGACGACGCTCCCCTCCGCCGGCATCGGTGCGCTGCTCGCCCTGATGTACATGGAGCTCGATCTGTCCCTGGTGGCGCTCATCGGCATCGTGCTCTTGATGGGTATCGTCAAGAAGAACGCCATCATGATGATCGACTTCGCCCTCGATGCCGAGCGCGAGCGCGGCCTCTCACCGCGCGATTCGATCGTAGAGGCTGCCCTGCTGCGCTTCCGTCCCATCATGATGACGACGCTCGCGGCCCTGTTCGGAGCCCTGCCGCTGGCCCTCGAAAACGGCGTCGGCTCCGAGCTGCGCAATCCGCTCGGCATCACCATCGTCGGCGGCCTGCTGCTCAGCCAGTTGCTCACCCTCTACACCACGCCGGTCATCTACCTCGCCATGGAGCGGCTCCGCGCCCGCCTCACTGGCGGTGCACCTGCACACGACCGAGCCAGCGGCGCCAACATCCCAGCCGAGTAGAGCCATGAACTTCTCGGCACCCTTCATCCTGAGGCCCATCGGCACGACGCTCCTGGCGATCGGCCTGTTCCTGCTCGGCGCCACCGCCTATTACGAGCTCCCCGTAGCGAGCCTCCCAGCGGTCGACTTCCCCACCGTGCGAGTCCAGGCGAGCCGCCCGGGCGCCGATCCTCAGACCATGGCCGCGACCATCGCCGCCCCCCTCGAGCGGCGGCTCGGCGAGATCGCGGGCGTGACCGAGCTCACCTCTGTGAGCTCGCAAGGTACCACCGGCATCTCCGTCCAGTTCGACCTCGCGCGCGATATCGACGGCGCGGCGCGCGACGTCCAGGCCGCACTCAACGCCGCAACGGCAGATCTGCCCGGCGATCTCCCGGACGTGCCGACCTTCCGCAAGTACAATCCCTCGGCGGCGCCGGTGCTCATCCTCGCCATGACATCGAAGAGCCTGACGCCGAGCGCGCTCTACGATGCCGCCGACACCGTGGTCGCCCAGCGCATTTCGCAGGTTCCCGGTGTGGCGCAGGTCGAGGTCAGCGGCGCCGAGCAGCCGGCGATCCGCGTGCGCGTAAATCCGACCTTGCTCGCCTCCATGGGCCTCAGCATGGAGGAGGTGCGCAGCGCCATCGCCGCCGCCAACGCCGTTGCCCCGGTTGGCGCCGTCGATGGCGACAAGCAGGCGATCACCATCGACACCAACACGCAGTTGCGCGATCCGAAGGACTACGGCGCCATCGTCCTCAAGACCAACGCCGGCAATATCGTGCGCCTGTCGAGCGTCGCCAGCGTCGAGCACGGAACGCGCAACACCCGCTCCGTCGCCATGTTCGACAAGCAGCCCGGCGTACTGCTGATCATCCGCAAGCAGGCCGACGCCAACGTCCTCGACACGGTCGATGGCGTGAAGGAGCTGCTTCCCAACCTCGAGCGCTGGATACCGGCCGGCATCGACATCACCGTCCTTACCGACCGCACGACGACCATTCGCGCCAGCGTCCACGACATGCAATTCACGCTCGTGCTCTCCATCGCGCTGGTGATGCTGGTCGTCTTCGTATTCCTGCGCCGGTCGACGCCAACGATCGCCGCCGGAGTCACGGTGCCACTGTCGCTCGCCGGCACCTGCGCCGTCATGTGGGCGTTGGGCTACTCCATCAACAACTTGACGCTCATGGCATTCGCCATCGCCGTCGGCTTCGTCGTCGACGATGCCATCGTCATGCTGGAGAACGTCTACCGCAGCATCGAGAAGGGTATGGCGCCGATCGAGGCGTCGCTCGTCGGCGCGCGCCAGATCGGCTTCACCGTCGTCTCCATCAGCGTCTCGCTCATCGCCGCCTTCATTCCCGTGCTGTTCATGGGCGGTGTCGCCGGACGCATGATGCGCGAGTTCTCGGTGACGCTCGTGGTCGCCATCGCCGTCTCGGTCGTCGTGTCGCTCTCCGTCACGCCGATGATCTGCGCTCACTTCCTCAAGGACGAGCGCGGCAAGAAGCCATCCCGCTTCGATACGGTCGTAGAGGGATTTCTCGGCTGGACGCTATCGGCCTACGCTCGGACTCTGCGCGTCGCGCTGCGCCATCAGGTCGTGACGCTCTTTTCGCTTCTCTGCGTCATCGTTCTCACCGGCCACCTCTACTTCCAGATCCCCAAAGGCCTGTTCCCGGAGGACGACACGGGGCTGATCATCGGTTCGACTGAAGCCTCCGCCGATATATCGTTCGAAGCCATGCTCAAGTTGCACAACCAGGCGCTCGACATCGTTCTGAGCGACCCGGCGGTCGAGCACATCGGCTCCTCCATCGGCGGCTCTGGTCCGGGCGGCGGCGGCAACAACCGCGGCCGCATGTTCGTCAACTTGAAGCCGCTCGATAATCGCGGCGGCGAGGCGACTTCGAAGATCATCAATCGACTGCGCGACAAGCTGTCGAAGCTCAACGGCCTGGAGGTGCGCATGTTCGCCTCGCGCGACATTCGCGTCGGCGCGCGCCAGGGCCCCTCGCAATTTCAGTACACGCTCTGGGATCCGGATATCGACGAGCTCAACGAGTGGGCGCCGAAGGTGCTTGAGCGTATGAAGACCATTCCCGGGATCGTCGACGTATCGAGCGACCGCCAGGCGGGCGGCCTGCAGCTCGACGTGAAGATCGATCGCGATGCCGCTTCGCGCCTCGGCGTGCAGATCGCCGACATCGACGCCGCCCTGAACAACGCATTCTCCCAGCGCCAGGTCTCGACGATCTACGCCCGGCGCAACCAGTATCGCGTCATCCTCGAGGTCGATCCGCGCCTGCAACGCGACCCGTCCGATCTGCAGAGCATCCATGTGCCGAGCGCCGGCGGCCAGCAGGTGCCATTGACGAGCGTCATCCGCATCGAGCAGGGCTCAACGCCCCTCGTCGTCAACCACCAGGGACCGTTCCCCTCCGCCACCATCAGCTACAATCTCGCGCCCGGGAGCACGCTGGATCAGGCGTTGCGCGATATCGACCAGGCAATGGCGGAAATCCACACCCCGCCCGGGCTGCGGGGCGAGATGGCTGGCGACGCGCGCGCCTTTGCCGAGCAGTCCTCGCAGCAGCCGCTGCTCGTCCTTGCCGCGCTCATCGCCGTCTACATCGTCCTCGGCGTACTGTACGAAAGCCTCGCGCACCCGCTCACCATCATCTCGACGCTGCCCTCTGCCGGCCTTGGCGCCCTGCTCGCCCTCTATATAGGCGGCATCGAGCTGTCGATGACGGCGCTCATCGGCGTCATCCTGCTCATCGGCATCGTGAAGAAGAACGGCATCATGATGGTCGACTTCGCGCTCGATGGTGAGCGCGAGCGCGGACTGAGGCCGGCTACCGCGATCTACGAGGCTTGCCTCGCCCGCTTCCGCCCCATCCTGATGACAACGCTGGCAGCCCTGCTCGGCGCCATCCCGCTCGCCATCGCCGTCGGCCCCGGCTCGGAGATCAGGCGCCCTCTCGGCATTACCATCATCGGCGGCCTCATCGTCTCGCAGATGCTCACGTTGTATACGACGCCGGTGATCTACCTGCTGCTCGACCGGTTGCACCGACGTCTCGGCGGATCGCGGCGCAGCGAGGACGACGGATCCCCCGCGGCACTGCCCCAAGGGGCACCTCGGTCCTGAGCCGTAACCGCTTCCTCCGTTACAGATTGCCGCTGACCTTTGGTCCTGATACGGAGGGGCCCGGCCTGGGCATGCGGCAGGCGCTCCTGCCGCGTGTAACGAAAAAACCCTTTGCCCCGAACACCCCACGAGGAGCTTTTGTGGCTCAAGGACAGAACGAGGAGGAGTGGGCGGCTCTCATGCGGGCAGCCATCGGCGGCGACAGCGCGGCCTATCGCACCCTGCTGCAGTCGTTGTCCAATGTGTTGCGCCCGGCAGTGCGGCGCGGCTTTGCTCAGGCCGGTGCACCGCTGGGGGACGTGGAGGATGTCGTTCAGGAAACCCTCCTGGCGCTGCATCTGAAGCGGAACACGTGGGACCCCTCTCAACCTCTTGGCCCCTGGATGCGTGCGATTGCCCGCCACAAGCTGATCGATGCGTTGCGCCGTCGCGGCCGGCGCGCGCAAGTACCGATCGACAGCGTCCTGGAAACGCTGTCAGTCGAGGAGGATAGTAGTGGCGTCGATCGCCAGGATGCTGAACGGCTCGTCAATGGCCTGCGCGGCCGCCAGCGCGACGTGGTGCGCGCCGTCAGTCTTGATGGGCAGTCGATACGCGAAGTGGCCGAGCGTTTGAACATGAAGGAGGTCGCCGTGCGCGTTGCACTGCACCGCGGTCTCAAGGCGCTCAGTGCCGAGCACCGGAAAGACAAGGACGAATGAAGACCGACGATCTCATAGACGCCATCGCAGCCGACGCCGAGGCGCCGCGCGCCCCGATCGGTTGGGTCGTATGGATCGGTGCCGTCATTGGCATCGCCGCCACGGCGCTGGTTTTCTATAACCTCCTATCCACGCGGCCGGACATGGAGGCCGCACTCGGCGACTGGCACTTCCTCATGAAGTGGGCGTTCAGCTTCACTTTGCTGGCGACGGCAATGGTATTGGCCGTCAACCTGGCGCGCCCTCAGTGGTCCCCTAGCCCGAAGATGCTTCTGCTGCTCGGCGCCCCGCTCGTGCTCGCCCTCGGCATCGCCAGCGAGATGGTGTCGCTCCCCTCATCCTTCTGGATGCCGGCCATGATCGGCACCAACGCGATCGGCTGCATCATCTACATTCCCATCCTTTCAGGCCTTCCGCTCGCCGCGATGATCCTCGCCCTGCGCCGGGGCGCTCCCACGCACCCTGCACTCGCCGGAGCCGTCGCCGGTCTAGTCGCGTCAGCCATCGCGGCGTCGTTCTATGCCACGCACTGCCAGAACGACAGCCCGCTGTTCCTGGCCGCCTGGTACATGCTCGCAACCGCGATCGTCGCGGGCGTCGGCGCGCTGCTCGGTGCACGCCTCCTGCGCTGGTAGTAACGTTTGTATTGACCCCCCGGGTGAGCCCGCTAGGCTCGCAACAACATAACAATTGGAGCCGGGAGGGCAGCAATGACGCGCACGGAACTCGAAACCGTTTGGGCTCCGCGCCTGCTTGGCATCCTGCGTATCGTCGCTGCCATCCTCTTCATCGAGCACGGAACCCAGAAGCTGTTCGGCGTTCCGACCCCCACACACGGAATGCCGGAAGCCTTCACGTTGTTCTGGTTTGCCGGGATTCTCGAGGCTTTCGGCGGCTTCCTGATCCTGATTGGCTTGTTCACCCGCCCCGTCGCCTTCATCCTCAGCGGCCAGATGGCGGTCGCCTATTGGATGGCGCATGCTCCGCAGAGCCCCTTCCCCGCGCTCAACGGCGGTGACGCTGCGATCCTTTACTGTTTCATTTTTCTTTACCTCGTCGCGGCTGGCCCCGGCGCCTTCAGCATCGACGGAAAGCGGTCTGCCTGACCGTTTCAAGCTTGGAGAGGCCAGCCTATGTAATTGCCTGGACATTAGATGAGCGGGGCATCAGCCCTGCTGCGATTGACCTAGGTATGAGGTTTTACCATTCGCCGGCTAAGCTGCGGGGTTGGCGGCCGTAAGGCACGGTTAACCGGTTGAGAGAAGCCGGCGGGCCCAGTTCGAGTAGCGTAATGCGTCCGAGTTACATCGTCCTGATTCTCGTGGCGTGCGTGGCAGCAGCCGTCGCCGCTCTGGGACCGATGCGCGGCCGCAGCGTGCAATCAGGGCTCGAGGATGCCGGTGGCGCAATCAAGACCACACTCACCCGTTTCGCAGGTTCTCCGTCCCAGCCGGCCTCTCCTGCGACGGCGCCGCCCGAGTTGACTGTCAGCCAGCCGGTCAGCCGCCGTATCGTCGAATGGGACGAGTACACCGGACGCTTCGACGCCGTTGAGGCCGTCGACGTTCGCGCCCGCGTTTCCGGATACCTCACGGAGGTCAAATTCACTGACGGCGAGGACGTCAAAGCAGGCGATCTGCTTTTCACGATAGACCCGCGCCCCTACGAGCGCGCGCTCGACCAGGCGCAAGCGCAGCTCAACCAGGCGAAGGTCAGCGTCAGCAATGCCAAGCTCGACGTCGAGCGCGGTCGCCCGCTCCTGAAGAGCGACTACATCTCCCGAAAAGCCTTCGATGATCGCGAGAACATCCTCCGCGATGCCGAGGCGCTGGTGAAGATCGGCGAGGCACGCGTCAAGGCGGCCGAGCTGGACCTGAGCTTCTGCCGTATCACCGCTCCCATCTCCGGGCGCATCAGCCGCACGCTCGTGACCCCCGGCAACTTCGTCAGCGGCGGCGGCTCCGAAGGCGCCTCCACCATTCTCACCACCATCGTGCGTCAGGACCCGATCTACATCTACTTCGACGTCAGCGAGAACAACGCGCTCAAGTACCAGCGCCTGTCGCAGGCGAGCGGCAAGGGCGCCAGCGGTATCATGGGCGCACAGGTTGGTGTCGGACTTCCCGACGAAGAAGGCTTTCCGCACAACGCCAAGCTCGACTTCCTGGAAAATCGCCTCGATCAGAGCACGGGCACGCTGCGCGCGCGGGCCGTCCTCGCCAATGGCGACCGCTTTTTCTCACCCGGAATGTTTGCCCGCGTACGCCTGCAAAGCGCCCCGGAATACGAAGCGTTGCTTCTGCCCGACGAGGCCATCGGCACCGACCAGGCCAATCGCTTCGTCTACGTCGTCGGCAGCGACAACATCCCCGTCCGCCGCACCGTCGATCTCGGCCCGATAGATGGCGGCCTGCGCGTCATCCGCAAGGGCCTCGAGCCGGACGACTGGGTGATCCTTCGCGGCCAGCAGCGCGTGCGTCCCGGCCAGCGGATCGTGCCGCGGCGCGCGCCGCTGACCGTGTCCGATGCTACCGGCGATGTGGGCAAGCCGACAAAGCGCTGAGGCCGCGGACACACATGCGCTTTTCCCATTTCTTCATCGCCCGCCCGATCTTCGCCTCCGTCATCTCGCTGGTCATCCTGATCATCGGATCGATCGCCTACCTTACGCTGCCCGTCGCCCAGTTTCCCGAGATCGTGCCGCCGACCGTCTCGGTCAGCGCCACGTACCCCGGCGCCAACGCCCTTACCGTCTCCGACACGGTCGCGACCGTCCTCGAGCAGGAGATCAACGGCGTCGAGGACATGATCTACATGTACTCCCAGTCGACCGACGACGGGATCATGTCCCTGAGCGTCACCTTCGATATCGGCACCGACATCGACAAGGCGCAGGTCCTAGTGCAGAACCGCGTCTCGGCGGCCGAGCCGCGGCTGCCGGAGGAGGTGCGCCGCAACGGCGTCACCGTCAACAAGCGCTCGCCCGATCTGCTGCTCGTCGTTCACCTCATCTCGCCCGACGACACCTACGACGCGGTCTATATTTCCAACTACGCGCTGCTGAACATTCGCGACGAGCTGGCCCGCATCAAGGGCGTCGGCGACGTCACGCTGTTCGGATCGCGCGAATACTCCATGCGCGTCTGGCTCGATCCTGAGCGCATCGCCCTGCGCGGCATGACGGCCGACGAGGTGCTGGCCGCCCTGCGGGCGCAGAATGTGCAGGTCGCAGGCGGCGCGCTCGGCCAGCCCCCGCAGCCCGACATGGGAGCCTTCCAGCTTTCGCTCCAGCTCAAGGGACGGCTGCTGCAGCCGAGCGAGTTCGAGAATATCGTATTGAAGACCGGAGCCGACGGTCGCGTCGTGCGCGTCAGGGATGTTGGGCGCGTCGAGCTCGGCGCCCTGAGCTACACGACCTTCGGCTATCAGGATAAGTACCCGGCAACTGTGATGATCGTCACGCAGCAGCCGGGCTCCAACGCCATCGAGACGACCAGTGCCGTCAAGGCCGAGATGAAGCGCCTCTCCGAGCGTTTCCCGAAGGGCCTCGAATACCGCATCGTCTACAATCCGACCGAGTTCATCGAGGAGTCCATCTCCGAGCTCTATCTGACGATCGCCGAGGCCGTGCTGCTCGTTGTCGTAGTGGTGCTGCTCTTCCTGCAAACCTGGCGCGCCACGATAATTCCCCTCGTCGCCATCCCCGTATCTTTGATCGGCACCTTCGCCATCATGGAGGCGCTCGGCTTCTCCATCAACATGCTGACGTTGTTCGGCCTCGTCCTGGCAGTCGGCATTGTCGTCGACGATGCGATCGTCGTCGTTGAGAACGTCGAGCGAAAGCTTGCCGACGGCTTGGCACCCGTCGAAGCGGCGCGCGTTACCATGAACGAGGTCGGCACCGCCCTGATCGCCATCGCGCTCGTGCTCACGGCGGTGTTCGTGCCGACGGCATTCATCGGCGGCATCACCGGCCAGTTCTACCGGCAGTTCGCCGTCACCGTGGCGACCGCAACGATCATATCGGCATTCAACTCGCTCACCCTCAGCCCGGCGCTGTGCGCCCTGCTTTTTCGCCCGCACGATGGGCACGCCGGGGAAAGCCTGCTCATGCGCCCCGTGCACGCCGGCTTTCGCATCTTCAACAAAGGCTTCGACAAACTGGCCACCGCCTATGGCCGGCTGGTGAGGGCGACGATCAAAACTTCCCCGCTGATGCTCGTGCTCTACGCCCTGCTCATCGGCGCCGCAGGCTGGCTGCTGTTTCATACCCCCGCCGGCTTCATCCCTAAGATGGACCGCGGCATCATCATCATCTCGCTGCAACTGCCGCAGGGCGCCTCGCTCGCACGCACCGATGAGGTCGTGCGACGCGCCAACAAGCTGGTCCTCGAAACGCCGGGCGTCGCACACACCTCTTCTTACACGGGCCGCTCGGGCTCGACGGGCTCCAACTCGAGCAATACCGGCACCATTTTTGTCATCGTTGACGATGCGCGCGAGCGCGCCGCCAAGGGCCTGTCGATCGACAAGGTCGCCGACACCATCACAGCGCGACTCAATACCATCGAGGAATCGAAAACATCCGCCTTCATCCCTCCCCCCGTGCGCGGAATGGGCGGCCAGACCGGCTTCTCGATGCGGCTTCAGAACCGCGCCAACATGACCCCAGGCGAGTTCCAGAATGTCGCCGACGACTTCATCGCCGCAGCCAACAAGCTGCCGGGCATGAAGAACGTCTTCACCACCTTCTCGACCGGCACGCCGCAGCTCTATGTCGACGTCGACCGCGACAAGGCGCAGATGCTGAAGGTGCCGCTGGAATCGATATTCGAGGCGCTGCGCGTCTACCTCGGCTCGGCCTATGTCAACGACTTCAACATGTTCGGGCGCACCTTCCGCGTCACCGCCCAGGCCGACGCCAAGTTCCGCATCGACCCTGAGAACATCTCCCGCATCCGCGTGCGCAACGAGACGGGTCAGATGGTCCCGCTCGGCAATCTCGTGAAGTTCCGCAACATCGGCGGCCCCGACCGCGTCCCGCGCTACAATCTCTTCCCCACCATCGAGGTCAACGGCTCCCTCCAGCCCGGCATGTCTACCGGCGAAGGCATCGCCATGATGTCAGCGCTCGCCAAAGAGGAGCTGCCCGACGGCATAACCTACGAGTGGACCGACCTCACCTATCAAGAGGTGAAGGCGGGCAGCGCCGGCTATTACATCTTCGTGCTGTCGGTGGTATTCGTGTTCCTCGCCCTCGCCGCGCAGTTCGAGAGCTGGTCGATGCCGATCGCCATCATTCTCATCGTGCCGATGTGCCTCCTCAGCGCGCTATTCGGCGTCAAGCTGCACGGCCAGGACATCAACATCCTCACGCAGATCGGCTTCATCGTGCTGCTGGGATTGGCCGCGAAGAACGCCATCCTCATCGTCGAGTTCGCGCGCCAGCTCGAGGACCGGGGTCGCGACACGGTATCGGCCGCAGTCGAAGCCTCGAGGCTCCGTCTCCGCCCCATCCTCATGACGTCGCTCGCCTTCACCCTCGGCGTCGTCCCGCTTTACATCGCCACCGGCGCGGGCGCGGAGATGCGCATCGCCCTCGGCACCGGCGTATTCTGGGGCATGATCGGCGTCACGCTATTCGGTTTGATTTTCACCCCGGTGTTCTACGTCGTCATCCGCCGTCTCTCGATGCGCAAGGAGAAGGCGAAGGGCCTCGCCGTTGCAGGCAAGTAGCCTACGACGCGCGAGGATGAGGCTCGTCAACGCCGTAGGATCAGCGGCCCCATGTCGATGCGCTGCTGCCATCCGTGCCGCTCGAGCTCCGGATCGATGTGCTCCTCGGCCGGCCAGCCGATGCACAGGTAGGCGACGAGCTTCCACGACGAGGGCACGTCGAGCGCCTTGGCGACGACATCAGGCTCGAGAATCGAAACCCAGCCGACGCCCAATCCGTAGGCACGAGCCGCGAGCCACAGTGTCTGAACGGCGCCAACGACGGAGTAGCACAGCGTCTCCGGCATGGTCCGGCTGCCGAGCCCCGCGCCTGCATCGGTCCCCTCGTCGGCGAACACGCCGAGCTGCACCGGCGCCGTTGCCAGACCCTCGAGCTTCAGCCTCGCATAGAGGCCGCGCCGCTCGCCCGCATAGTTCGCAAGCGCGTCCGCATTGGCGCGCTCGAACGACGCTCGCACTACCTCTCGCCGCTCCTCACTTTCGACGAGCACGAAGCGCCATGGCTGGCTGAAGCCCACCGAAGGCGCGTGCGATGCGAGTTCGAGCAGCGAGTGCATAAGCTTCGCATCGACGGGATCGGTCTTGAACCGCCGCACGTCGCGCCGCCAGTAGATGAGCTCCTCGAGCTTCGCGCGGAAGGCATCGTCGAAGCGCGGCGCATGCCCCGATTCGCCTGTGGTGCACTCGCCCGTCACAGCACGCCGTCGATGATGTGGAAGAACGTGCCCGTCACGTTTCCTCGCCGCGAGCCGCGCTCGGCCACCGGTTCGCCGGCAGCGTTCCAGACCTCCGCCAGGGGCTCGTCGGAGTTGGCGAGGAGGCTGGAAAAATGAAACTCATGACCGACCTGCTCGGCACCCGACAGGTGCAGGCGAGCGCGCCGGTAGCCGAGATGCATCTGCGGCTTTGCATATGACGTCTCGACGCCGAGAAGCCCCAGCATCTCGTGGCGCACCCCGCCGCTGTCCTCGATCCCGGCCCCCAGCACCATGTAGCCGCCGCACTCCCCGTGGATCGGCACGCCGCGCCGAACCGCCGCCCTCATGCCGGCGCGGAACCGCTCCGCGTTAGCGAGGGTTCCCGCATGCAGCTCAGGATAACCTCCCGGCACCCAGACCGCATCGCAATCCTCTCGCGGGCTTTCATCGGCGAGCGGCGAGAAAGGAAGCACCTGCGCGCCGGCCTGCCGCCATCCCGAGAGAATATGCGCGTAAACGAACGAGAACGCTTTGTCCCGCGCCAGTGCAATGCGCTGCCCCGGCGGGGGAACGCACGCAGCCTGTGACGGTGCGAGCTTCACCGGCAGCGCAGAAGCCATGAGCGCATTGAGATCGACACCGGCCTCGACCATGTTGGCGCAGGCTTCGAGCCGTGCCTCGAGGACCGGTGTCTCGCCCGCCTGCACCAGCCCGAGATGACGCTCGGGCAATTTCATGTCTGCGCGCCGCGTCAACGCGCCCAGCACCGGAATGCCCGCGCGAGCCATCGGGCCGGCGATCATCTCGGCATGTGCCGCGCCGCCGACGTTGTTGAGCACGACACCGGCGATGCTGATGTCATCGCGATAGGCCTTGAGACCCAGCGCAACGGCGGCGGCCGTCTCTGTCTGCGCCGCGACGTCGAGAATAAGCACCACCGGCCATCCTGTGAGCGCGGCAAGGTCGGCGGCCGAACCGTTGCCGGAGATCCCCCGCGCGCCCGCACCGTCGTGAAGCCCCATCACGCCTTCGCAGACGGCGACCTCCGCATCGGCATTGGAATGGATGAGGTGCGCAATAAGCGCCTCGCGCATCGCCCAGGTATCGAGATTGACGGAGGTCCTGCCGGCCGCAGCCGTATGAAAGGCGGTATCGATGTAGTCGGGACCGCACTTGTAGGGCTGCACCGACGCGCCGCGCCGGCGCAGCGCGCGCAATAGCCCGAGCGTGAGGGTGGTCTTGCCCGCTCCCGATGCGGACGCCGCTACGATTAGTCCTCGAGGCGATCGGGACATGTGATGTCTGCCTGGCCGGGATTGCGAGCTGCGATCCTAAGCCACGGATCGAGCTAAATAATCTCACTTCGCCTTGCGGGAAGGGCTGACCGGTTTGATAAGAGTGGGCCACTCCTCCCGTCAACCCAATTCGGCGCATCAGGCCGCACCCATGACCGTACTGCCCCGTCTCACTCTCGTTCTCGGCGGTGCGCGCTCCGGCAAGAGCCACCACGCCGAGCTTCTGGTCATGCAGACCCCCGCGCCATGGACCTATCTGGCAACCGCTGAAGCCCTGGACGAGGAGATGCGCGAACGCATCGCCCACCACCGCAACCGGCGCGATGCGCGCTGGCTGACGCGTGACGCGCCGCTGGATTTGCCCAACGTGCTTGCCGAGCTTTCGGGGCCGGTCCTGGTTGATTGCCTAACTCTGTGGCTGAGCAATGTGATGCTCGCCGAGCGCGACGTCGACGCCGAAAGCGAGAAGCTTCTGGGCGCCCTTGCGATGGCCCCTGGCCCCGTCGTCGCCGTATCGAATGAGGTTGGGCTGGGGCTTGTGCCGGAGACCGCCCTGGGCCGCGCCTTCCGCGACGCGCAGGGGCGGCTCAATCAGAGGATAGCTGCGGCGGCCGACCGCGTCTTGTTCATGGCGGCCGGCCTGCCGCTCAGTCTGAAGTAAGGATCGACTAGACGGCGCCCTCGACCGCGTTCGGCTGCACGAGACCGACCGCGACAGCGAGACGGTGCGCGATGAGCAGCCCCAGGAACGCCACGACCTCGACGATCGCGACGTACGCGACCACGTCGGCATTGAACGCGCCCTCGCCGCGAGTGATGACCAGCGTGCCGAAGTAAATGGCTGCTTCATAGACGGCAAAGGCAACCGGCAGAGCCGCCGCGACGGCAACCAGCGCACCTTTGGGCGCCAGCATCGAGACCACCGCTCGCGCCGCGTAGTAGGCGGCGACGGCCCCGATGCCCATTGTCACGCCCCAGGCATAGGCCTGAGCCTCGTGCGGATAGCCAAGGAAGGCGAAGCCATAGATCTGGTTGGCGAGCCATACGGCGCCGACCAGCCACAGCCCATCGTTGCGCTCGGTGTCGAAGGCAGCGATTGCTGCCAGCGCCGCGAACGGCACGGCGCAGGCGAAGACGCCCGTCATCAGGATTGTTGCCGCCGTCAGAAGGCCGATCCACAGGAGGCGGCGCCCGGCGCCATGAGTGGAAGTCTGCATTGTCCCGTTTCCCCTAATCCCAAGCGAATTTTCGCGGCACGCGGCCAGCCTGGGCCGGAAGCTATGCCATTCGTGCCGCCAAGAGAAGCAGCAAGATCGTCTCGGTCACTTCGACGCCGGCGCCGAGGCAGTCGCCCGTCACACCCCCCAGCCGATGCCGCCAGTATATGGCTATGCCCGGGATGACGATTATGGCAGCAAGCAGGAGCGGGGCTACCCAGGCAGTGATGACGCCCAGGATGGCTGCTTCCACCGCAATGATGCGGCGATCGAGGTGCTGCGCGAAGCGCTTGCCCGATCCGGGCGCTAGCGGCGGTACGGCAAGGCTCCAGACAGGGGGCCCGAGCCGCGACCAGGCTGCAACCAGCGCTAGCGGCGCCAGCAACGCTGTCCCTGGAAGCACGGCGATTTGCGCCAGCAGCACCAGCTTCGCCATGAGCTGCAGCGCGATCGCCATCGTCCCGAACGCCCCGATGTGGGGGTCGCGCAGGATTTGCAGGAATCGCTCCTGCGATCGGTGGGCGCCCGCCAGCGCGTCCGCGACGTCGCCGAGCCCGTCGAGATGCAGCCCCCCTGTCACCCAGACCCATGCCACGAGACCGAGCAGCGCACCGATCCATGGCGAAGCGAGCCCCCCGAGCCAGACCGAGCACGCGACGACGACGCCGACAATCACCCCGACGATGGGAAACCAGAGCGCGGCGCGCGACAGCTCGGCCGGGTCGAATACGTCGATGCGCGGTGTCGGCAAGCGCGTCAGGAACTGCACCGCATGCGAAAAGGAGCGTATGTGACCATTTATGCTCATGGCTGCACGACTTCCATGATCTCGCCCCACAAGCCGCTATCGGGATCGCGGCCCAGCCTGAGAGTAATGCGCGTGCCAAGACCGATGCGGAACGCCCACGTGTTGGAGAACGGCAGGCCGCAAGCGATTGCCAACGCCGTGCGCATCGGACCTGCATGTGTGCTGACGAGCACGCGTGAGTCTGCGTCGAATGCGAACAGGCGGTCAATCGCTCGTTCGACACGCGTGCCGAGGCTACGCCAGTCCTCCCCGCCAGGCGCGCCGGCGCACGCGTCGGATTGATACAGCGCTTGAAGCGCCGCGGCGGTATGAGCATCGGCATTCAGCTCGGCAAGCGCGCGGCCGTCCCAGTCGCCGAAGTCCAGTTCCGCCCAATCCTCGTCGATGCGGATCGGCAGTCTCCGTGCCGACGCCAGCGCCTCCGCCGGAAGCCGAGCCCGCTGACGCGGCGAGGCCACGATGCCGTCGAATTGACGCCCGTCAGTCTGGCGCGCGAACTGCTCCCACCCGGCTTGCGCCAGCGGCGCATCCGTACGCCCGAGCAGCCTGCCAGGCATCTCCGTTTCGCCATGACGCAGAAGATCGACCAGCATCAGGCGCCCGGCCCGGAAATCTGCGCCTCGGCGAATGTGGCCATGCCGCTGTGCAGCGCGCAGGCAAGGCGCAGCAGCGGCAGAGCCGCCGCAGCACCCGACCCTTCCCCGAGCCGCAGCTTGAGATCGAGGATGGGGTCAGCACCGAGCGCATCGAGCACCATGCGGTGCCCGCGTTCCATCGAGCGGTGCGAGTAGATCAGCCAGGGAGCGCACGACGGATTGAGACGCACTGCTGCAAGCGCAGCAGCCGACACGATGAACCCATCGATCAGCACCGGCACCCGCGCTTGAGCAGCGGCAATCATGGCCCCAACGAGCGCGGCGATCTCTAGCCCCCCGACACGCGACAGCACGTCGAGCACCGGCGCCGGCCCCGCATCGAGCCCATGCTGGCTCAACGCCGCCTCGATCACGGCTGCCTTGCGGCTCACTCCGCCTGCATCGAGCCCCGTGCCCGCCCCGACGATATCTACGGCCCGGGCACCAAGCAGCGCCGCGGCGACCGCCGCAGCCGAGGTCGTATTCCCGATCCCCATTTCGCCGAGGATCATTACATCGGCACCCGGCCCGCCGGCACGCGCCACAGCGCGCCGCCCCGCCGCAAGCGCGAACGCCAGCTCGTCCATCGTCATCGCCGGCTCGATCGAGAAATCGCGTGTCCCGCAGCGCGGCTTGTCGCTGACGACGCCCTCGACGGGAGCTTCAGACAGCGTACCGACATCGACCACTTGCAGGCTCGCATCAAGCTCTCGTGCCAGCACCGATATCGCCGCCCCACCGCGCGCGAAGTTGCGCAGCATCTCGACGGTGACCGCCGACGGGTACGCGGACACGCCTTGCGCCGTGATGCCGTGGTCGCCTGCGAACAGCACGATCGGCACCACGGCGGCACGCGGCTTCTCGGTCTCCTGCAAGGAGGCGAGTCGGATCGCTAGGTGCTCGAGAACGCCGAGCGAGCCCGGCGGCTTCGTCAGCGCCTGCTGGCGCGCCTCGGCGGCGAGCCGATACTGCTCGGAGGGTTGCGGGCATGCGGTCCGGGCCCACGCGGTTTCCATGCCCACTTCGGCTCACTCCGATTTATGACCGGCGGCAGAATGGGCAAAGCCGGGGGTTCGTCAAGTCGGCGACCACAGCAGGCCCAGCGGGACCGGAAAGACGGTCGATCACCGCGCTAGGCGCTCAGGGCGCGGTCCTTCGCGACGAACGCCGGAATCTGCGCGCTGCACATCGGGCGCGCGAACAGATAGCCCTGCATGGTGTCGCACCCCATGGCGCGCAGCAGCGTCATCTGCGAGACGGTCTCAACCCCCTCGACGGTAACTTTGATACCGAGACTCTGCCCGAGGTGCGCGATCGTCCGGACGATCGCCATATTGTCCGGGTTCGTCTCCATGTCGCGCACGAACGATCTGTCGACCTTCAGCCGGTCGATCGGCAGCTTCTTGAGATGCGAGAGCGAGGCAAATCCGGTGCCGAAGTCATCCAGCGCAATCTCCACTCCGAGATCGTGCAGCGTTTGCAGCGTGCTCGCGACGCCGCTTGCTCCGCGACCGAGAAACACGCGCTCCGTGACCTCGATGCACAGCTTCTGCGGCTCGACCCCGGCCTGCTTGAGCGTCGCACACACGTAGTCGGCGAAGGTCCCGAGCGCGAAGTCAGCCGACGTCACGTTGACCGCGATGCGGCCGAATTCGAGCCCGCTGCGCTGCCACACGGCGGCCTGGCGCAGCGCTTGCTCGATGACCCATCTGCCAACATCGGCGGCGGCCTTCGCATCGTCGAAAATGCCTTCGAAGTCGGCCGGCGATAGCAGACCTCGCTTTGGCTCGTTCCAGCGCAGCAGCGCTTCGAAGCTCACCGGGTGCACACCGTCGAACGACACGATGGGCTGAAAGAAGAGCTCCAGCTCCCCGCTGCTCAGCGCCCGCTGGATATCCCGGTGTAGCTGATAGGAGCGCTCGAATGATGCGCGCATCTCCGGAACGAAGAACTGGAACCGATCGCGCCCCAGATCTTTGGCGCGATAGAGCGCGAGGTCTGCGTTCTTCAACAGCTCGCTCGCGCCCTGCGCGTCGAAGGGATAGAGGCTGATGCCGAGGCTGATCGTACATCGATGCTGTCCCCCGCCCACCGTGATCGGCGGGCGCAATGCCGTGAAGATCGCGTCGATCGCTCCGCTCAGCGCCCCGGTCGAATCCGAGATCGAGATCAAAACCGCGAATTCGTCGCCGCCGAGACGTGCCACCTGCCCATAGGGCATCAGCGCTTCCCGCAGGCGCTTGCCCACTTCCTTCAGGAGCTCATCGCCGGCCGAGTGCCCGAGGATGTCGTTCGTCTCCTTGAACCGATCGACATCTATGAGGCCGACGGCGAACTGGCCCTGATTCTCCCGCGCCGACTGAAGCATGGCCTCGAGCTGCTCATGGAACTGCAGGCGGTTCGGCAGTCCGGTGAGGCTGTCCTGCTTGGCGAGCTTCCACAGCTCCAGCTCGAGCCGCTTTCGTTCCGAAATCTCCTCGGTCAGCATCATCATGCCACCGATGCTATTGTCCGCGAGGTGCCACGGGCGCACCTCCCACCGGATGATATTCGTCGACCCGTCTGCGCGATGGAAAACCTCCTCCGGCGAGCTCTCGGTCGCTCCTGCGAGAATGCGCTTGTGCTTCGCCCGCCAGTGCTCGGGAATTTCCGGGAACACATCGTAATGACTGCGCCCGATGAGCGATTGGCTGTCGAGGCTATAGTCGTGCAGCCAGCGGTCCGTATAGGCAATGTATCGCATATCGGTATCGAACATTGCCACTGCTGCTGGCGCGTGTTTGACGAATGCCTGCAGAGTGGAGTTGACGCGCTTCAGCTCGTTCTCCGCCCGCCGTCGGTCCGTGACGTCGATATACGTATTGAGATGGCCGCCCCCTTCCACGGGCATGCAGCGGATCTCCAGGACCCTGCCGGTGGCCTCATTGCGCTCGGTTGTGACCGGAACCGGACTGAGAAGAGTCCTCATCCGCATTTCCACCGCCGCCTCGACAGGCAACGGTCCGTAATCGCCCCGCTGAGCACGAAACCTCACCAGCGTTTCGAGCTTCGGCGCCCCATTGGCGAACAGCTCGTCCGGCAACTCGAGCAGCGTCTTGTAGAGCTTGTTCGTGGCAGCGACCTTGAACTCGCTGTCGATCAGTGCGATGCCGCCCGGAAAGTGCTCGATCATCGCCTGCAACGTCCGCGCTTGCTCGCGGATCGCAGTAATCTCCGTGCTGATCGTGATGAATTGATCGATCTTCCCGTTGTCATTGAAGCGCGGGATGACGATCGACTCGAGCCAGACTTCCCTGCCGGACTTCGCTCGATCGCGAAGCTGCCCACGCCAGGTCTTTCCGTCGTTGACCGCGGCCCACATCCTCTCGATGCTGCCGTCGGTCCAGCCGGGGCTCAGCAGCTCGTAGTGTTGCCCCAAGAGCTCGACTTCCGTGTAGCCGATCACATTGCAGAAGCGATCGTTGACCTCGATCAAACGCCCAGCGTCATCGGTGACGGTAATGCAGAAGTGCTCTTCGAGGGCCTGCCTATAGCCGGACAGGCGATCCGCCAGCAGATCTCGCGCCGAGTCGATGCGGGTCGTATCACCTGCAGGACTCTCCTTATCCGCTGTAGGGCGCAGCAATACGCGCCAGTCACTCGCAAATCTTGAAAGCACACTGACGCTCCGCGCCCGCTCGTGCGGCGATTAGAGCCTGCAATGTTTAACCCATTCTTTTCTTTTACCTCAACACACGGCCATAAGCCCGACTGGGCGCCGGGTTGGCGCGACATCTCGGGATTTAACAAGAATCTCGGCCCCGCCAGCCGGCGACGAGGGGCCGGCGAGCATGCCGGCACGAAGGCCAGGGTGCCTTGCGCCAGCAGCGAAAGCGCCGACAACGCCCGCCCTGGACACAACTTTTGGCCGAAGGCAGCGCCGACGCCGCCCGGCGTCGATGCCGCCCCTACATTTTCTCAGGCAGCGTTCAGCGCTCTGCCGACTTCGGCAATCGTCGCCCGCTCGTTGTCGGTCACGCGCGTGCCCCCGAAGCCGAGCACGCCACCCTCCGACGCTGATTCCGCCACCTGATCGGCGACGTACTTGAGCCAGCTCTTGAATGCGGCTGCTTCATTGGGCGCCCGCGTATCGAGAATCTTGCCCGCCTGCCTCAGCTTGGCGATCACCAGCTCTTTCACCTCGGCCGGCGTCTTCCCCTTGAGGCCCGCAGTGATCTCATCGCGCGCTGTCGTGCGCCCTTCCGACGTCTCCATGTCGGCGAGCAGCGCCTTCATCAGCGGGCTGGCGTTCGCGTCCTTGCCGGCGGCCAGCACGGCATTTGCGCTCGCCATGCTCTCCTTCAGCATCCCCCATATGCCGCTTGGCTCCGCCATCGTGACGGCGAGGCCCGCGAGCATCGGGCTGCTCAGGACAACTTTCCATTCCTCCGGCGTGAAACTCGATTTGTCAGCCATGGCTTCCTCACTGTGCTCCGGGATCGCCTCCGAGCGAGGCGCAGCGCGGTGTACGGCGAGGACAGATGCCGCGAATGAAACGCGGGCATGAAAAATCGCGGCAAGTTTTATCTGCGGCCGGCGCCCGCTGCGATTGAGGTCAAGCGCCGTGACCCCACTGCGCCATCACTGCGAGGTAGACGACGTACACGCCGAGCAGCAGGATGCCGCGCCACCGGCCGACGACGCCCGAGGAAGGCGGAAACGTCAGTGCCAGCGCTGCGAGGCCGAGAACCAGGGCCGGCGCCACCTCCGACAGCCCGATGCTGATGGGGGAAATGCTTGCGGCCGTACCGACGATGAGCAGACCGTTGAAGATGTTGCTACCGAGGATCGTGCCGAGCCCAACCTCCTCGTGTCCGCGCAGTCCCGAGATGATGGCCGTCGCCAGTTCCGGCACCGACGTCCCGAGCGCCACGATCGTCGCACCGATGAGAAACGGCTCGACGCCATACGTCGTGGCGATCGTGGTTGCACCCGAGACGATGAGGCGCCCGGCTACGATCAGCAGCGCCAGCCCGCCGATGCTCTCGATCACCGCGCGTGCCGGATTATGCTCGGCCAGGACCTCGGCGGCAGCGCTGCGCTGCCGTCGCGCCTCGCGCACCACCGCCACCAGCCAGCCGAGGAACAGCGCGATCAGCAGCAGCCCGTCCATGCGCGACAGGCTGCCGTCGATCAGCAGCACGCCGACGATCACCGGCACCAGCAGCGCCGCCGGAAAGTCCCGCCGGATCGCATCGCGCGGGACCGCGATGGGGACGATCAGCACCGCCACGGCGAGAATGAGCGCGACATTGACGACGTTGCTGCCCAAGGCATCGCCCAGCGCGATCTGCGGCGTGCCTTCGAGAGCGGCCGTGATCGACACCGTGAGCTCCGGGCTCGAGGTAGCAAAGGCGGCTATGGTCGCGGCGATGATCCCCGGCGCGATGCGCAGCGCGCTCGCGATGCCGACCGTGCCGCGCACGAACAGTTCCCCGCCGATGCCGGCGCACACCACGCCCGCGAGAAGCGTCAAATATTCGGTCACCTCGCCCCCCTTGTCAGCCCTGAGGCATCTCATTGCAGGGCGAGCCGGCGGCATCAAGCCCGCAATGCCAACCTCTTGCCGGGGGGAGGAAAATCTACATGCAGCGGTCGCCTGATCGGCGGTCGCCCTGCTTACACGGTCCAGCACCTTGGCTGGCGGTCTAGGTGCCCGAGGCGCCCACGAGGCGCTTCAACCCAGCCTCGAGGTCTGCGCGCAGCTCTTCGACGTCCTCGAGGCCGACGTGAAAGCGCAGCGTCGGGCCTTCCGGAGCCCAGGTGGTCGCAGTGCGATAGCTCGTGGCATCGAAGGGAATGACGAGGCTTTCATAGCCGCCCCATGAGAAGCCCATGCCGAACAGCTCCGACCCATTGAGCAGCGCTGCGACGGCCCTTTGGCTCGCCGGCTTGAGCACGACCGAGAAGAGTCCGCTGGCGCCGAGGAAGTCGCGCTTCCAGAGCGCATGCTGCGGATGGCTGGGTAGGCCTGGATGCAGCACTCGCGCCACTTCCGGACGCGCCTCGAGCCAGCGCGCGATTTCGAGCCCCGAACGATGATGCTGATGCAGCCGTGTGGCCAGCGTGCGCAGACCACGCATGGCGAGAAAAGTCTCTTCCGAGCCTGGGCAGATCGGCGTGAGAGCAAAATCAGAACAAAAGTGTAAACCCGGCCGTAAACCCAGGCCCTAACTCATTGAGTTTTTGAGGAAGTGGTGCCCAGGGGCGGAATTGAACCACCGACACCGTGATTTTCAGTCACGTGCTCTACCAACTGAGCTACCTGGGCATTTGCTCTGCGCGATGAACCCCAAGGGCGTCAGAGCCCGGCCGTTATAGAGACGGCCCCGCCGCCTGTCCAGCGCTTAACGAGCTTCTCTTGGGCGCGGCTTTCATGATGGAATTTCAAGGCTTAGCCAGCGGCTCAGCCGGGCTCGTCGTCATCACGCCGCGGTGCGCCGCGCGTTTCCCCGGCGCCCGGCTCCTCGCCATCCTCGTCGGCCTCCGGCGCCCCGCCGGGAATGGCGTAGCCGTCCCCCAGCCAACGCGCGAGGTCGACGTCCCGGCATCGCTTGGAGCAGAACGGACGGAACGCCTGCTCCGTCTTTTCCCCGCAAATGGGGCAGCGGCCGTAGCCCGAGGCTGGCTTTTCCGTGCTCGCCATCACACGCTAAAACTCTTCAGTAGGGTCAGGTCGGGTCGAGCTCGGCTGCCCGCACCCACGCGAAGTGGATCGGGAAGCCCTCCCCGACCAGCATCGAAACGACCTCCGTGAGTGGCAACCCGACGACGCTCGTGTACGAGCCGACGATCTTCTGCACGAAGCAGCCGGCAAGCCCCTGGATGGCGTAGCCGCCCGCCTTGCCGCGCCATTCGCGCGAGGCGATGTAGGCCTCGATCTCCTCGCGCGTCAGATGTTTGAAGCGCACCCGCGTGTCGACGATCTTGTGCCGCACGTGGTCATCCGGGGTGATGAGGCACACGCTCGTCAGCACGCGATGCGCGCGCCCGGAAAGAAGCTGGAGGCAGTTCGCCGCCTCCTCGATGTTCGACGGCTTCATCAGGATGCGCCGCCCGACCGCGACGACCGTATCGGCCGCCAGAACGTAGGCCGAGGCGATGTCCTTGTCGTTGGCGATCTGGTCGCGCGCCGCCTCCGCCTTCATGCGCGCTATGCGCGCCGCATACCCGCGGGGCATCTCGCCCCGCCGCGCCGATTCGTCGATCGACGACGGGCGCAAGGCGTCTGGCTCGATACCCACCTGTGACAGCAGCATGAGCCGGCGCGGGCTGGCGCTCGCCAGCACCAGCGTCGGCCGGGCGGCGTTCGCCGACTGGCCGACGTTCTGCCGCGCCAGCTCCCGGCGCAGGGTTTCGCGGCGCGGCGTGTCGGTCCGGCTCAGCGCGGTAAGGAAAGCGGCCTTGGCGATCATCGAAACGTCACCTTGGAGGATTTTCAGGCAGGGCGGTTTAGGTTGTTACGAGGGATACCGGCGAGAACGCGCAGGCTCGCCAAGATGCGGCCAACCATGGGCAATTCTTAGTTGCTGACGCACTGCTACCGGGCGCCCTGACATTGCAGAGTGGAACTTCGAAAAGCAAGTGGCCAAACGACCGTTGCAAGTGGTGCTGCTTTCCAGGATAAATCGCCCGGTTGCGGGGCCGAAAGGGCTTCTATCATGATTGCCAAGTCCGCGATTGTCGAACTCCTCGGCCGCACAGCGCTGTTCGGCTCTCTGGATGAAGCAGAACGTCGCGCTATCGCCGACGAGATGCGCGAAGCGAATTTCGACCCGGGCCAGGTCATTTTTGCCCGCGGCGACACCGGCCGCGAGATCTACCTCGTCGTCTCCGGCCGGGTGCGCATATCGGTGCTCACCGCCGAGGGCCGCGAGCTTTCCTTCGCCCATGCCGAGCCAGGCGCCATCTTCGGCGAGATCGCCATGCTCGACGGCGGACCCCGCTCGGCCGATGCCACCGCCGTCGGCAAGGTCAGCGCGCTCAGTCTATCCAAGCCCGCCTTCAAGCGTCTGATGGAAACCGAGCCGCACGTGGCAGATGCCGCCGTGCGCTTCCTGTGCTCGCGCATCAGAGAGGCCGACCAGCAGTTGGAGGCCATTGCGCTATACCCGATCGAGGGACGCCTCGCCCGCTTCTTCCTCGCCGCCGCCCGCGCTAAGGCTCCGGATGCCGCGGAAGGGCGCGTCACCATCGAGCTGCCGATGTCGCAGAGCGAGCTCGCCCTGCTCATCGGCGCCAGCCGGCCGAAGGTCAACACGGCGCTGTCGATGCTGGAGACGAGCGGTGCGCTCGAGCGCAACGGCTCGCGCATCGTCTGCGACATCGAAGAGCTGCAGGCCATCGCCGGCGCCGAATAAGGATGCTGGAACCGTCGCATCGTCCTCGGTCTGAGACGACATCAGGCGCCCCGCGCCTGCAACAATGGCTGCGTGCCGCATGGAAGCGCGCGGTCTACGTCCTTCTGGCAATACAGTCTCGCCTCGCTGTGGTGCTGCGGCCGCTCCTCGACAACGCCCCGATGCGCCGGCTGCGCGCGCTCGGACACCGCCTCGCTGCGGCTGGCACCGAGGGCTATCCGCCCGACGTGAAGCGGCGCCTCAAGATACTCAACGTGATGTGCTACCTGATCGCGACCACGACCCTGCTCTACGCGATCCAGCAAGCCGCGACCGACTATGACAAATACGCGCCCATGGTCCATCTCAACCTGGCGCTGGTCGCCACGGTGCTGCTGGTCCCGTTCGCGCACCGCATCAGCGACATTACCGGCGGATTGCTGTTGGTCGCGGTGGAGTTTGCAGCGCTCGTCGGCTTTGCGAGCTTCTTCAGCCGCGAGGGTGGCGGCCATCTGCAGTACCTCATCGCCGCCGCAGCCGCGTTCGTCATCTTCGGGCTGGAGCGCCTGTGGCTCATCCTCGGCGTCATCTTGCTCGCCGTCGTCCTGCACCTCTACGTCTGGTACACCTTCCCGATTACCGGCCCGATCACGCCGGACGAGCAAGCCGTGATCGATTCCCTCTATACCCAGGGCGCAATCACCACGTTCGCTCTCATTGCCGCGTCCGTCTACTACGCCTTCAGCCTCGCCGAGCAGGCGAAGGCCGAGACGGATGCAGTCCTGCGCAACGTGCTCCCCGATCCGATTGTCGAGCGCCTGAAGGCCAACCCGGGCGCTCTCATTGCCGACTCCATCGACGACGCCTCCGTGATGTTCGCCGATATCTCCGGCTTCGTCGCCTTAGCGCGCCGGATGGGCGCCCACGCGACAGTCGACATGCTGAGCCGCATCGTCTCGGAGTTCGACGCTCTCGCCGTCCGGCACGGGGTGGAGAAGATCAAGACCATCGGCGATGCCTATATGGTCGTCGCCGGGCTTCCCGAGCCCGTGGCCGACCATACGGTGCGGCTTGCCCGCATGGGCCTCGACATGCTCACGACCGTCGAGCGGCTTCGCAGCGAGAGCGGCATCCAAATCAACCTGCGCATCGGCATGGCATCGGGCCCGGTGATGGCCGGCGTCATCGGCACCAAGAAGTTCAGCTACGACGTCTGGGGCGACCCCGTGAACCTCGCCAGCCGGCTCGAGGGCCAGTCGATCCCCGGACGCATACTCATCTGTCCGCAATGTCGGGCGAAACTCGGCGAAGGCTTCATCTACGAGGCGCATACCCCGATCGAGATCAAGGGTATCGGCACGCAGGAAGTTTGGTTCCTCCTCGCCGAGAAGGGATCCGCCGACGAGTTCACACCGTCGGCCCGCCCTCGAAGCCGAAACGCTTCCTGATGCGCTCGAAGAGCTGGTCCCGCACGCCTCTGTAGTATGCCAGCACCTGCTCGCGTGTACCTTGGTCCACCATCACCGTTGCATCGATGGTCGGCCAGTACTCGACATCGACCGCCATTGTCCGCGTCAGCTCCAGCGCCTGGTGGTGTGCCTCGGGCGACAGGGTCACGATGAGATCGAACGAGGTATCGTGCAAATCCCGCAGCGTATTCGGCGTGTGCTGCGAGACATCGATGCCGATCTCGTCCATGACCGCGGTCACGAACCCATCCTGCGCTCCAGCCCGCACGCCCGCCGACGCCACATAGGTACGCCGGCCTGCCAGATGCCGCAGGATCGCCGCTGCCATCACCGAGCGCACGGCATTCGTCGTGCAGGCAAAGAGGACCGCTCCGGGAGCCTCGCGTCCGGACGCGCCATTGCCAGCGGCTGTCTTATCGCTGGCCTCGACATCGGAGCCGCTCGCGACCTCGCGAGACATGGCCGCTACCCCTTCCAGTGCAGCGCGCAGATCAGCGTGAATAGTCGGCGGGCGGTGTCGAGATCGACGGTGATCTTCCCGGCGAGCCGCTCGAGCAGCGTGCGGCTGCCTTCGTCGTGCAGCCCACGGCGCCCCATGTCGATCGCCTGGATGCGCGAGGGCGGCGCACTACGAATCGCCTCGTAGTAGCTCTCGCAGACCAGGAAGTAGTCCTTCATGATGCGCTTCAGCGGAGTGAGCGACAGCATGTGTGTCACGAGCGGAGCATCCGCCTCGTTGCTCACCGTGAGCACGAGCCGATCCTCCGCCAATCCAAGACTCAGCTTGTACGGGCCGTCGTCGCGACCATCGAGGGCAAACGAGTTGCCTTCGAGGATGTCGAAGATCGCCACCTCTCGCTCGTGCTCGATGTTCGAGTTCGTCGTCGCCGTCGACTTCTCGTCGAGCGCAATGGCAACCAGCCTGGACTTCGGCAGCTTCTCCGGCGCGTTGGCTTCGCTCATGAGGCGCGCCCGGAAGGCGTGTCGAGACGGATCTCGGCCGAGAGCCGGTGCGCTTCCAGACCCTCCGCGCGCGCCAACGCCATGGCCGGCGCCGCCAGCGCCGCGAGCGCCTTGCCGTCGAGCTTCAGGAGCGAGGTGCGCTTCATGAAGTCGAGCACGCCGAGGCCCGACGAGAACCGCGCCGTGCGTGACGTCGGCAGGACGTGGTTCGACCCGGCGATATAGTCGCCGATCATCTCCGGCGTCTGCGAGCCGAGGAAGATCGCCCCCGCATTGCGGATGCGCTCGCTCAAGGCTTCGGCATTTTCAGTCGCAATCTCGAGATGCTCGGCCGCGATGCGGTCTGCAAGCGCCGGCGCCTCCTCCAGCGAGGAAAGCTCGATGATCGCGCCGAACACGTTCCAGCTTTCGCCCGCGATGTTGCCGCGCGGCAGCGTCTTGAGCTGTCGCATCACCGCGGCTTCGACGGCCCGGCCGAACTCGATGTCGTCCGTCATCAAGATGGACTGCGCGGCGGTGTCGTGCTCGGCCTGGGCGAGAAGGTCGGCCGCGATCCAATCCGGATTGTTGTGCTTGTCGGCGATCACCAGCACTTCGGAAGGACCGGCGATGCTGTCGATGCCGACGGTGCCGAACACCAGCCGCTTGGCGGCGGCGACGTAGGCGTTTCCGGGCCCGACGATCTTCACCACGGGGGCGATGCTCTCCGTGCCGTACGCAAGCGCACCAACCGCCTGCGCGCCGCCGATGCGGTACACTTCCTCGATGCCGACGAGTTGGGCCGCTGCGAGGACGAGCGGATTGAGCTCGCCGTTCGGCGACGGCACGACCATCACGATGCGCGGCACGCCCGCGACCTTGGCCGGTATCGCGTTCATCAGCACTGAGCTTGGATACGAGGCGAGGCCGCCCGGCACGTAGAGTCCGACCGACTCGACCGCCGTCCAGCGCCAGCCGAGCTCGACGCCCAACGCATCGGTGTAACGCTCGTTGATGGGCAACTGGCGCTCGTGGTGCTCGGCAATGCGATCGGCGGCGACCTGAAGCGCATCCAAAGTCTCGGCGCTGCAAGCTTCACGCGCCTGCGCCATCTCCGCCGCACTGACGCGCAGGCCGAGCTTGCCGAGATCCACGCGATCGAACTTCTTCGACAGCTCGATCAGCGCCTCATCGCCCCGCGCGCGCACGTCGGCGAGGATCGCCGCGACGGCATCGCCGACATCCTGCGAAGACTCGCGCTTCTCGCCCAGGAAGGCAGCGAAGGCGGCTTCGAATTGAGCATCGCGCGTATTCAAGCGCTTCGGCATGTCATCATCGGCCGATGGGCCGTCTCCTCGAGGAATTGTCGTCAGTCGTCGATCGCGTGCGCCGGCTTGGTGCGCGTGGCCCAGGCGGCGCCGAGGTCCCGCAGCTCCGCCTCGATGCACTCGACATCGAGCTGCACCGCCGCGCCGCCGGCGAAATGCAGCACCACGGCACCCGACGGCTCATCGCCCGCCTCGAATGTCACGGCCAGCAGCGCCAGCACCTGATCCTTCTGTTGCAGGTCGACGCCGAGGACACGAGCAGCCTTGACGCGCTCGAAGCGCAGCCCTGCTCGCCGCCGCCTAAAGCTCCCGTCGGCTTCCTTCGCGGCGGCCTCCCAGTCGAAGCGGTTGGCAATGGCTGCGAACCGCATCTCGGACTTCAAATAGGCCATGTCGCCCACGCGTATCACCGCGTCCTGCAGGTGGCAGGAAAGCACCCGCAGATCTTCCGCATCGAGGGCGATCAGCTTCAAATCTTCCATGCCGGCGTCCCAGAGGGCCTCGGGGGCCCTTTTTGGCCACGAACTTTCAAGGAGTTGATAGCGGCGCTGCCGCAACCGCGCAACCGACCTCGCCCCGGGGCGCCCAGACGCGTCGCAGAGGGTGCCGCCCTTGTTGTCGGCGGCAAAGCACGCCTAGAATTCAGGAATCAGCCGCCGGGCGAGAGCCGGAGAGGTCCCCCATGGAGAATGAACGCTTCAACCTGTCACTTCGCCGCTTCCTTAAGGAGGTTGGCATCTCCTCCCAGCAGGAGGTCGAGCGCCTCGTGCGTGAGCAGGGGCTCGCCGGTCAGGGAAAGTTGCATGTAAGGATGGTGCTCACTGCTGAGGGCACCGACTTGCGTCATCAGGTCGACGGCGCGATCGATCTCGCCTAGCTAGCGGACGTCGGGCTCACTTGCCGCTTGATCGAGCATCGCGGCGCGCGAGACGCGCGAGGAATACTCGTAGGCGCCACGTGCGAATGCCGCGATGCCGACGGCGCAGGCCAGCAGTGCGGCGATCATGGCGGCCTTCAGTATCTGGGTCTGCATTAGAGCTTGGCTCGCAAATCACTTTTGCCGGGGGTAGCGGCCTTAAGGACTATTGGAACGGAGGGGCGCCTGCTGTTCCGGTGGAGACAACCACGCGATTTGGCCAAAACGGTGTACGCAATAAAAAGCGGGCCCCGACTTCCATCGGAGCCCGCCGCTCGAGGTGATGGCCGGGGGCGACGGAGCGGGAGCCCACGACCTACCCTCGAAATTCACTCAGTAGCAGTACTGGCGCAGCGTCCAGCCCTTGACCTTGCAGTGCTCGTTGCCGCTCCCGTCCGTCGTGCACACCCGGTTCGGCAGCCGCTGGTACGAGCAGTAGTAGTTGCCCGCCTGGCCCTCGTAGCCCTTCATCGGCTGGCTGAACTGGTAGTCCTGGGAAAAGAATTCCTTGCCGCCACCCTTGGCGAAGGCAGCGGATGCGACCGCCCATACGATAATGGCGCCGAAAGCGGCAGCGGTCAGAATGGTCTTCATGAAGCCCTCCATCGATACGTCGTTTGCGTCGATGGAAGATTAGGCAAACCTCACCCCGCCGCTGTTCCCTGCGGCACACTAGGAGAAACGCTCACTTCAGCATGGCACGCGAAGCTGGCCATGCTCAGGGCCCAAGGGGCCCCGCGCCTTAGGCGCGGCCGTCAGCTCGCGCAACAACGGCCGCAGGAAAAGCTTCTTGCCCCTCGTGTCAGCGCAGAAAAACGCCGCCGCAGGCGGCAAGGCGCCAAGGGCGCCCGGCGCGAGCGCCGGACATCAGCTTGCGCAACCTCGGCCGCACAAAAAGCTTGCCTGAACTCGTGTCAGAACTTCAACCAGTCAATCTTTCGATCTGGGCGCCGCAGCGGGACAGCTTCTGCTCGAGCTGCTCGAAGCCACGGTCGAGGTGATAGACGCGGTTGATCATCGTCTCGCCCTCGGCCATCAGCGCGGCGATGACCAGTGACACCGAGGCGCGCAGGTCCGTCGCCATCACCGGTGCGCCGGTGAGGCCCTTGACGCCCTTGATCGTCGCCGTGTCGCCGTGCAGCTGGATGTCGGCACCGAGGCGCGCCAGCTCCTGCACGTGCATGAAGCGGTTCTCGAAGATCGTCTCGCGGATGACGCTCGTGCCCTTCGCCATCGTCATCAGCGCCATGAACTGCGCCTGCAGGTCAGTCGGGAATCCGGGGAACGGCTGCGTTTCCACCGACACCGGCTCGATGCCGTGGCCGTTGCGCACGATGCGGATGCCGCTGTTCGTCGTCAGCACCTCGGCACCGGTCTTCGCCAGCGTGTCGAGCGCCGTCTTGAGCAGCTCCGGCCGCGCGCCCTCAAGCGTCACGTCGCCGCCCGTTGCCGCAACCGCCATAGCAAAAGTTCCCGTCTCGATGCGGTCGGCGAGCACCGAGTGCACCGCACCTTCGAGCCGGTCGGCGCCCTGGATGCGCAGCGTCGAGGTCCCGATGCCTTCGATTTTGGCGCCCATCTTGACGAGGCACTCAGCCACGTCGCCGATTTCCGGCTCGCGCGCCGCGTTCTCGATCACCGTCTCGCCGCGGGCGAGAGCCGAGGCGAGCAGAACATTGTGCGTCGCACCGACCGACACCTTGGGGAACACGACCTTGCCCCCGCGCAGAGAGCCGCCCTTCGCCTTGGCGATGACGTAGCCGGCTTCGATCTCGATCTCCGCGCCGAGCTCCTTGAGGCCCATGAGATGCAGATCGACCGGGCGCGTGCCGATGGCGCAGCCGCCGGGCAGCGAGACCTTGGCCTGCCCGCACCGCGCGAGCAGCGGCCCTAGCACCCAGAAGCTGGCACGCATGCGCGAGACCATCTCGTACGGGGCGACCGTATCGACGATGTCCCGCGCCGAGAGATGGAAGGTCTCGCCGATATGCTGCGCCGGGCCCGGCCGCTTGCCGTCGACCGCGAGATCGACGCCGTGGTTGCGCAGGATGCGGGCGAGCAGGTTGACATCGGCGAGGTTGGGGACGTTCTTCAACGTCAGCCTGTCCGGAGTGAGCAGGCTGGCGATCATCAGCGGGAGGGCGGCGTTCTTGGCACCGGAGATGGGAATGCTGCCCTTGAGCTTCTCGCCGCCGACGATCCTGATGCGATCCATTCGTTTGCCCCTCATGCGCCGGCTGGTACCGGCAACCTCAAAGGATGATTAAGCGCTTCGCGGCGTCACCAGCAAGTGTGACGGAAATGCCGGTGGTCCCCCGCACGTTTCCGGCCAGCGAAAGTAGCGCGCCGAACTGTTCGCACGGTTAATGCGGCGAATTGGAGGCTCCGAACGCGCGATCGACGAGCACAGCGTTAATCCTGGTCGACACGCACGTTGAACGGTGCCAGCTCTTCCCTCATGGCGGTGCGCGTCCGCGCCTCGACCCGCCGATAGGCGGCCGCGACGCCACGGCCATAGTCCGTGAGCTTGGCCCCGCCCCCGCGCGAGCCGCCGGGCGCCGCCGTGACAAGCGGATCCGGGAACATGTGATTGAGGGCATCGACCAGCAGCCACGCACGCCGGTACGACATGCCGAGCGCGCGTCCCGCCGCGGAGATCGATCCGGTGCGGCCGATGGCTTCGAGGAGATCGACCTTGCCAGGACCGAGCACCATGCCGTCGCCGATGAGAATGCGCACGCGTGGAAACGCCCGCTCCGACTTCCGCTTCGCTTTCGGCGCGGCAGCTTTGGCGCCGGCCGCCCGCTTGGTCTTCTTGGACGCCTCGCTCAAGCGCTCCTCCTCTCGGCCGCGGCACTATACCAGCCCCGCTCTCGGACGGCGATGTGAGGGCTTGAATAATGAATATCTCTGATGGCAATCGCGGTGCTGTGCGGCTGCGCAGCCTAGTCGCTGCCTTTCGCCTCTGCGTCGTTCTTCTGGGCGCCGGGTCCGTCCGGATCGGACGCTCCAACCCGCGCCCGCGCACGCGCCTGATCCTTACGCTTCTTGAGGTTCGCGCGCAGCTCCGCCTCGAGCCGCGCGGCGCGCGAGTTTCCCTTCTGTCTCTCGTTGCTGCCCATGGCGGTCTAAGCTGCCCAAGCCTGGAGATGTCCGTCAGGAGGCCCTGGTCGCGCGCGACAATATCTCTCGACCGAGCGCGCAGCAACGCACCTCGGACGTTGACGATTGTCAGGCGGAGAACGCTGTGCGCGGCGCCGCTATTTGAGCGCGGCAGGTGCCGTCTCTGCGCCGCCCCACACGGTCTTGAAGCCGAACGAGAAGAGATCCATGCGGACATCCGCCGTGCCTAGCAGATGCGGCGTTGCGAACTGTGTCGAGGCGCCGACGCGATCGAAAGGCGCGTTGTCCTCGAAGAACACGTGGCTGTAGGAAAAGTCCCAGCGCGTGCTGGCGTTGATCATGTACGAGGCCCCGAGGCTCGCCCACACGCGGTTGCTGTCCGGGTCCTGCACCAATCGCGTCGTCGGCCCGTCGACGGGCGATATCTCGTAGGCGACGCCGGTCCGCAGCGTCAGCTCCCGCGACCAGTCGTATTCGCCGCCGATGGCGAAAAGCCATCCATCGCGCCAGTTGAATACCAGATTGGATGCTGTCGTGCCGGTCGGGCTACCGAGCAGAGGACCCTGCAATTCGATCGGGATAACGCCGAAGCGGCTCCAGTTCACCCATTCGGCCTCGGCCGTGAGCCGCGTCGTCGGCGAGATGGCTTGGCGAAGACCGAGCGCCAGCATCTCCGGCAGCGTCAGCGAAGCCTTGATGGGCGCCTCGTCTACGCCCGAGATTCCGAGATGACCTTTGACGGTGTGATCGATGGCCGAGCGGAAGCCGAGACCTATCGACGTCGATGCCGATGGCGCGTAGTTGATGCCCAAAACGTAGCCGACACCGTAGTCGTCGGCCCTGAGGTCCGCCGTGCCGAACGCCGTGGCGGCCGTCTGCCGCTGCAGATTGAAATAGTCGATCTGCACGCCCGCGGCGACGCTGAGGCCCGGAGCGATCTCATACGAGATGATCGGCGCCGCGTTGAGGTTGAAGACGCTCGTGGTGAGCCCCTGGTAGCTGCCCACCCAGTCCGGGTTTTGCACTTTGGTCCCGAGTCCGAACGGCGACGTGAAGCTGAGTGCCAGCACCGTCTTGCTGTCCAGGCGCCAAGTGGCAAAGCTTGCCCCGACCAGTGCGTTGCGGCCCAGCTCCGTCCCCGTGCCCCCCGTCACGAGCTGATCTTGCGGATTGGTCACCGTGAGCTCCGCCGACATCAGCACCACCGTGGCGCTCATCTCGAAGGCGAGCCCCGCGTCAGCAAAATTGGCGGTCGCAGGATTCCAGGCGAGCGACGTCAGGCTGGGGCCGCCGGCGGCGGCACCCGCAAATGACATGCCCTGATAGTAGGCCGACTGCTCGACGCCGAAGCCGCCCGCGACAGCCCCTTCAGCGGAGGCGGCAAACAATACCAGCGCCACGATGCCGGGATGTCGGGAAGACCGCGCGATTTTGTTTGTTGGCTGCATATGCCCTCACGGTCAGGATTCCTTAAGAAGGTGCACTGACTCGCTCAACGGTGGGCTGTGATTTAGCTGTGCAGAACAGTTGAATAGACGGGCAATACTTCGGTGGACAGGAAGGGACCGCCCTTCCTGATGAAAGACACGCTCGATGAAACTGAATTTGGGATGGTGCTGCGAGAGAGGATTGAACTCTCGACCTCTCCCTTACCAAGGGAGTGCTCTACCACTGAGCTACCGCAGCGATTGGATGTCCCGGGCCCACCCGGACGGGGGCCTACAGAGCGCTGCCGGTGTAATGGTCGCCGGACCGTCTGGCAAGGCGCAAAACGCTGCCTCCGCGGCCATATGGCCTCCGGCGAGACCAATTGCCCATGGTGCGCCCGGTGAATGGCCGCGCTGACCCGAGCCCAGTTGGCCCCGCGGAACCGCCGGGGGCCGGCCTGAAACGACGACGGCCGCGGGGTCAGCACCACCGCGGCCGCCGTATCGACTGGAGATCCGCTGATTAGCGGTCGCCGCCGGGAACGCCTTCCTGCTCCATCTTCGGCAGGGACTCGCCGCCGCGCTCCTGGCGCTCCTCAGAGAGGTCGGCCGGGTCGTTGCCGAACTGGTTCTGCTCCTGCTTGACGATCGACTCGTCCGAGCCGCGCGAAGCACCCGGATCGACGTCCGGCTTCGCAGAGCCGCTGTACTGGTCGATCTCTTCCTGCGGGATCGACTCGGCGAAAGCCGGAGCGAAGGAGAGCGCGCCCAGCATGCTGGAAGCAGCAATGATAGCGATGATCTTAGAGGTCGACATGACGTTTCAACTCCACCTAATGGATACCACCTGTAAACTCGAACGCCTGTCTTCCAAGCGCCCCGAACGTGCCACCGTCCGATGCACAAAACATAGCCGTGAACCACTAAGGTTCCGCTCGTTAAGACCGCACAATTGAAACGAATGCCGGAGAGATTTCGTTGTAATTCGCACTGTCCGCATGCGGTCAATATTCGAGCACCGCGCCCATGAGGACTGTTTGCGTGATGCTTTCGCCGCCGGCGGCGTTCCAGCCCCGATAGGACTGCGCGCCGGTTGTATAGTCGATATCCGCCGACGGACCTTTCGCGAGCTGCCATTGCTGCAAGTCGTACTCGGCCTTGAGTATCATGTGTTCGGTCAGCCTATATCCAACGTGCGCGTTGGCGCCGACCATGTCGCTCTCGCCGAAGTTTTCGGTGAAGAGCAGCGTGCGCAGGTGATGGTTGTCCTCGTCCTGGCCGCTCGCCCACCATGACCCGATGACGCGGCCCTGCAGGGTCCAGCGCTGGAACGCACCGTTGAACTGCAGGCCGAGATACGGCGCCTCCCAGACCTGATCGTAGCTGATCGACAGGCGCCCCGGCACGAAGCTCGTGTAGTTGCTCGGGCCGTCGTACGCCTGCCAGGACTGGCTGTCGCGCTTGTAGCCCGCAAGTGCTGCCAGCGCGATCCACTGGTTGCGATAGAACGTGGCGGCCAAATACGCATCGACCGAAAGATAAGTCTCGAGGTTCGTATCGGGATGATGCGAGTGGCAGAACCCGTTCGGGCAGTCGTCAAATTCAGCGTCGCTCGGCCTGTACCAGTCGTAGTCGTCCATGGTCGAGCCGTCGGTGACGTTGGTGATGAAGCGGGCACCGACCGCCAGCCAGCTCCATGGGCGCACGGCGATGCCACCCTTGAAAACGAGGTTGTTGTCGAACGCCCAGACGAGCTGGCTGAGCTTGGCGCCGTCGGGCCGGTAGACGAATTCGTTCGCCTCGCCCTGCATGATGCCGAGCCCGACCTCCACCTCTACCCCCTTTACGATCGGCAGCGGCGCTGCCGTCTTCACCGGTTCATACCCGTCGGCCAGCGCAGTCCCGATGCCCATGGCGGACAGGATGACAGCCGCCAGCAGCCCCACGCCCAGTCTTTTCCTCATTTCTCGTTCGCCCCCCGCAACCCCTGAGCGAGAAGGCTCGATGATTCGTGCCGATGCCGGCAAGACACCGTCCGGCGATTGACCAGCCGGTTGCTGGCAATTCCCGAGCGGATGCCCCTCCGCGGTCGCGGGAGGTTGCACCGGGCTGCCAGGCAGGCAGCCCCACGCGCCCCATCCTGCCCAGAGTTGCATAACCCGAGCCTACCCCCGGAAACTTGGGGCAGCGGCTTAAGGCTCCCATATAGCGCTACGCGACAAGATACGGACGGCGCGCGGCCACAGTTGCGCTATGCTGCCGCGCCCGTTCGTCTTGCGTCCTCTACCCGGCAAACGCATAAGAGCCGCCCAACACCCAAAGAGCCCGCCTTGCAGAAGAAGCACAAAGATCAGCACGTGGATCACTCCGACCGCCCCAGCCGCCACGAAGTCGAGGCGGCCGTGCACACCATCCTCCGTTGGACCGGCGACAACCCGGACCGCGACGGCCTGCGCGATACGCCCAAACGCGTGACGAAGGCCTTCGAGGAGTATTTCCGGGGCTATAGCGAGGACCCCGAGCAGATCCTCTCGACCACCTTCGAGGAGACCGAAGGCTACGACGAGATGATCGTGCTGCGCGGCATCCGTTTCGAGAGCCACTGCGAGCACCACATGGCGCCGATCATCGGCCGCGCCTGGGTGGCCTATATCCCCAATGGCCGCGTCGTCGGCATCTCCAAGCTCGCGCGCGTCGTCGAGGTCTACGCGAAGCGTCTGCAGATCCAGGAGAAGATGACGGCCCAGATCGCCAACGCGATCGACTCGGTCCTGCAGCCGCAGGGCGTCGGCGTCGTCCTGAAGGCCGAGCACTTCTGCATGACCGCGCGCGGCATCATGAAGCCCGGCACCGACCTCGTCACCTCGCGCATGCTCGGCTGCTTCCGCGACAACCCAGTGACGCGCCAGGAATTCCTGTCGATCATCGAGTGATCTGCCTTCGACGGCCATCCTCGGGCTCTATGCCGAGGATGACGGTGAGGAACACATCACTCGTCGTCGGCAGCGGTCTCGGTGCCGTTGCCAGCGCGCTTCCCGTAGTCCACGCGCACGAGATAGAGCCCGCTGGCCGGAGAAACCGGCCCGCACGCGGAGCGATCGCACGCTTCGAGCGCCGCCTTGAGATCGGAGGGGCGCCATTTACCCTCGCCGACAAGCTTCAGGCTCCCCACCATCGACCGCACCTGGTTGTGCAGGAACGATCGCGCCGACGCCTCGATGACGATTTCCTCGCCCCAGCGGGACACATCCAGCCGGTCGAGCGTCTTCAGCGGCGAGGCTGCCTGGCATTGCGCGGCGCGGAACGTCGTGAAGTCGTGCCGTCCGACGAGCGCCTGTGCCGCTTCGTGCATTGCCGTGGCATCGAGCTCGATCGGCAGCCACCACACGCGGTTGCGATCCAGCGCCGGCGGCGCGCGCCGCGACAGGATTCGATAACGGTAGTGCCTCGCGCTGGCGCTGTAGCGCGCGTCGAAATCGTCCGCGACCGGCGCGCATTCGAGCACCGACACCGGCGCCGGGCGCAGATGGAAGTTCAACGCCTCGCGAATCTTGAACGGCTCCCACGCCTTCTGAAGGTCGAAGTGCGCGACCTGACCGAGCGCATGCACGCCTGAATCCGTGCGCCCCGCACCGCGTACGCCAGCCGCCTCGCCCGAGAACTTCTGCAGCGCTTCCTCGAGCGCGCCCTGAACAGACGGGCCGTCGGCCTGGCGCTGCCAGCCGAGGAATGGCGTTCCGTCGTATTCGATGGTGATGCGATAGCGAGGCATGAGCGCCGTTTGATGCTGCACGCCGTCGTGCGCGCCGCCCTTCCCTAGCTGCCTCGCCCGTGGCGCTCAAGCAGTCACGACGGGAAAGCTCACCGCCCGTCGGCGTTACCGTCAATTGGCGCCTGCATTATGGCAGCCGCCCCGACGCCGAGCGTCAGCGGCGTAAGACCGTCGGGATTGATGATGAGGTGCGTCGTCGGGGGCACCGGCCTATAGACCCGCACGCCGTTCTCGATCGTCACCACGGCCCCGTAATAGGGGCGCGTCTCGATGCGCGTGGTCTGCGCCCCTTGCGCCCAAGCGACGCTAGCCCCGCCAATCGCCAGCCCAACGATTAGACCCGCCTTGAAACGCATGAACCAACCCCTGGCCGCGCCGTCGAAATGCCTAACGGAATGTTAACGACGGATCGACCGGCCCCGTCAACCGCGCCCGCCGCCGTTGACCCCCATCAAGGATAATGGCGCCAGATCGCGCACCCTGGAGTTCTTCGAGCACCCGGAGGTCCCGATCGTGACGCCAGAGCAGCGCGAGAAAATCCTCAGCATCCTCAACCGCCACAACAACATGACCCTCGCCACCCTGCGCCCCGACGGCTACCCGCAGGCGACGACGGTCGGCTACGCCAACGACGGAACGAGCATCTATTTCGGCTGCGGCGCAAACTCGCAGAAGGCACAGAACATCGCTCGCGATCCTCGCGTGTCGGCCGCCATTGACGTCGACCACGTCAATTGGAACGAGATCGAGGGCGTCTCCCTCGGTGGAACCGCAGAGCGCGTCACCGACCCGGCCGAGCTCGAGAAGGCCGGCGCGCTGTTCTTCGCCAAGTTCCCTCAGCTCGCCACCTTCGCCGGAAACGACCCCTTCGACATGGTCCTCTTCCGCATCACGCCGAGCGTCATATCCGTCCTCGACTACACCAAGGGCTTCGGACACAACGAGCTCGTCACGCTCTGAGCTTAGAGCCGCGTGCCCTTAGGGATGGGAAATCCGCGCAGAACCTCGGCCGCGGGCATCGGCTTCTTTCCTGCACGTTGCAGCTCGACGAGGCGAACCGCGCCGCTACCGCAGGCAATCGTCAGCTCTTCGTCGAGCACCGTGCCCGGCTCGCCGCGCCCTTCCGCAAGGCTGGCGCGCAGCACCTTGATGCGCTCCCGCTTGCCCTCTGGCCCGACCTCGAACCAAGCGCCCGGAAACGGTGACAGCCCGCGGATGAGATTGTGCACCTCGCGCGCGCCAGCCTTGAAATCGATGCGCGCCTCCGCCTTGTCGATCTTCTGCGCGTAAGTGACACCGTCCGCCGCCTGCGGCTGGCAGTCGAGCGTGCCGCGCTCCAGCGCCGACAGCGCTCGCACCATCAATTGCGCCCCGCGCTGCGCCAGAACATCGTGCAATTCGCCCGCGGTTTGGTCGGCCCCGATTTCCACCTGCTCGCCGAGACAGACGGGGCCCGTGTCGAGCCCGACCTCCATGCGCATCACCATCACCGCCGTCGCCGCATCGCCGGCCATGATCGCGCGCTGGATCGGCGCCGCGCCGCGCCAGCGCGGCAGCGCCGAGGCGTGCAGATTGAAGCAGCCGAGCCGCGGTGCCGAAAGCACCGCTGCCGGCAGCAGGAGCCCGTAGGCGACGACGACCGCGGTATCGGCCCCGTGTGCTGCAAACGCCGCCCTCTCGGCTTCGCCCTTGAAGTTCGCCGGCGTGAGAACCGGAACGCCGGCCGCCTCCGCGAATGTCTGCACCGGCGACTTGCGCTCGGCCATGCCGCGCCCTGCCGCGCGCGGCGGCTGGGTATAGGTCGCGACGACCTGGTGCCCGGCGCCCAGGATCTCGGCCAAGGTCGGTACGGCGAAATCCGGCGTACCCATGAAGACGATGCGTAGCGACATGGTTACCGCCGAAATCTATTGGATTGCCGCGCCGTCAGGTGGCCGCGCGCGCCAGCTTCTTGAACTTGCGCACGACCATGTCGCGCTTGAGGGGAGAGAGGAAGTCAATGATCAGCTTGCCGTCGAGGTGGTTCACCTCGTGCTGGATGGCAGTCGCGAGCAGGCCATCGGCGTCGATTTCATGCTGCTTTCCCTCCCGGTCGAGGTAGCGCAGCGTCAATGTGGACGGCCGCTCGATCTCGATCCGGAAGTCGGGGATCGACAGGCATCCCTCTTCGTGCAGGCGGGTTTCCGAGCCGAGGGCCACGATCTCGGGATTGAAGAGGACGAATGGCTTCGGCTGGTCCTCCTCGTCCGCAACATCGATCACAACGAGACGTAGCGGAACGCCGACCTGGATGGCCGCGAGCCCGACGCCGGGTGCGTCATACATCGTCTCCAGCATGTCGTCGGCGAGCTTGCGCATGTCCTCGTCGATACGCTCGACGGGGGTGGAGATCTTGCGCAGAATCGGGTCCGGAAGAGTGACGATCGGAAGCTTGGACATCAGTTTGAAATAGGCAAGTAAGGCCACGCGGTCAATTCCACCGCGCCGCTGCGCCGCAATGTACCAGGCATCAATCCGGCGGGGTGTTTCCGGGCGGCGAGGCACCGGGAGCGGCAGCGGCTGCCTCGCCCTGGTCGGTCGTGTCGCCCGGGCCGTCCGTGGGGTAAACGGCGTTGGGATCGGTGACACCATCGGGCGGGTACGGCTGCCCATCCGGATCGTCCGGTTCCGCCCCCTGCTGCGCACCCGTATTGGCTGCTGGAGGCGGGTCCTCCGCAACCGCCGGCGCCACCGCTGACGGAGCCGCCAAGGCGAGCATCACGGCTGCTAGGACGAGCTTTCTAATCATGGTCATTATCTTGGAACCCCCCTCCCCCGGAACGCAAGCGCTGGCCAATGAGCTGCAAGAAACGAGCAGATTTTAGGCTAAGCTTGCGTGCCAGCGCACCCGCGTCAATGGAACGGATGCGTAATCCCGGAGGAGACGCTAACATTGCTCCTCGCAAGTTTGGCCGGGAAGGAGCCGCCGTGCTTCCAGATCCTTCGCGCCTGATTGTCGGTTGGCAGGAGTGGGTCGCCCTGCCCGACCTCGGCTTGCCGGCTCTGAAAGCGAAGATCGACACCGGCGCGAAGACGTCGGCATTGCACACGCACCTGATCGAGCCATTCGGATCGGCGCGGCACCCGAAGGTCCGCTTCTCCGTGCAACCGAGCCCCAATGCCGACCTCGAGGTGATGGCTACGGCCGACGTTATTGATCGGCGCGAGGTCACGAGCTCGAATGGCGTGCGCGAATTGCGCTACGTGATCGAGACGCGCTTGAGCCTCGGCGGCCGCGAATGGCCAATAGAGCTGACCCTGACCAACCGCGAGCACATGGCGTACCGCATGCTCATCGGCCGACAGGCGATCCGCTCCGACATGCTCGTCGACTGTGCTGCATCCTTCCGCCAGCCCCGCCTCAGCTACCGGCTCTACGCCGGGATGTGAGACTTACGCCAAGCGCATCAGGTTGAGCAGCGTCGACTTGACCGACGCCGCACTGTCGAACCGTTCCGCCTTGGCGCGGCTGGCGCGGGCCATCGCCGGTATCAGGTCGGGGCGCCGCAGGAAGCTCTCCATCGCTTCCGCCAGCGCCTCCGGATCGCGCGGCTCGACGAGACAGCCGTTGACGCGCGTATCGACCGCTTCCCGGCAACCGGCCGAGTCGGTCGTGAGTATGGGACGCCCCGATGCCAGCGCCTGCAACAACGGCTGCGGCATCCCCTCGGCGTATCCCGGATAGACAAAGACGTGTGCTTCGCGGAGCAGCTCCGAATGGTCCTCGGCGAGCCCTACGAACTCCACGTCGGGGCACCGCGCGAGCTCGGCGAGGTCTATGGCCTGCGCGCCCTCGTCGGCCAGCACGGCGAGCAGGAAGCGCGACGTCGGCGATCGCTGCCTGAGCTTTGCCGCGGCTGCGCAGTAGTCAAGTATGCCCCGCCGGCGGTCGAGGCCGCCGATCATCAGAAACACCAGCCCCTGCTCCAGCGGTGGTAGCGGTAAGGAGGCGTCGCGCACGAGGTCGACGCCTACCCCCGGCACGATCGTCGTCGCGAGGGACGCGGGAAGCAGTCCGAGCTTTTTCAGCAGCGCGAGATCGTCCCGGTTGTGAAAAATGACTTCGTGCGCAGCGCGCAGCGCCTGCCCGTAGCGCCACGCCGGCATCTCGTCGGCCGATAGAGGGCCTGTGAAGCGGTTCTCGGGCAGCCCGTCGATGATGCAGATGATGCGCCCGCCCCCGGCCCCCTTCGCCGCCAGCGCTCCATGCACCATCGTCTGGCTGCCGCAGGCGACGACGACATGCGGCGCGAAGTCCGCGAGCGCGTGTTTGAGCCCGCCGATCGCCTTCCATTCGGCGAACAGCTTTGGCCCAGGAGAATCGGGCGCAATGACCTTGTGCTCCGCACCGAGCTCATCGAGCCGGCGCACATCCGCGCCGCTGAGTTCCGGGGCCATCGCCAGCACGCGATGACCGCGCGTCACCACATCTTCGAACAGCATCTCGCGCAATTGCCGCAATGGCGAGCCGGCTGGACAGATGAAAGCGATGCGCTGCACCGCCGGGGCGGGCATGGTCGCAGGCATGGCCATGTCAATGCAGCGTCCGGCTGGGCGGCGTCCAGGTGGCGACCGGCTCCTCGGCGCTCGGCGCGACCGCCGTCTTGGCGCTGTAGCCCTCGACGGTGCGCAGCAGCACCGCATGCATGGCTGCATAGTCGCGCGCGTTCATCGCTACCTTCAGCATTTCCAGCTCCTTCTCCAGCTCTTCGGAGGGAAGGAAAGGCTCGTCCGAGCGCCAGATGCGCGGGTGCTCGGTCGACTTGGTGTTGGCCCCGATCAGCAGTTCCTCGTAGAGCTTCTCGCCCGAGCGCAGGCCCGTATACGCGATGGCAATGTCCCCGTCTGGATTTTCCGCGCTACGGACATCGAACCCTGACAGCCGCACCATGAGCCGCGCCAGATCGTCGATGCGCACCGGCTCGCCCATGTCGAGCACGAACACGTCGCCACCTTCCGCCATTGCGCCCGCCTGGATCACGAGCTCGGCCGCCTCTGGGATCGACATGAAGTATCGGATGATCTCTGGATGCGTGACGGTCACCGGCCCACCTGAGCGAATCTGCCGGCGAAATTTCTTGACCACGGAGCCCGAGCTGTCCAGCACGTTGCCGAAGCGGACCATGGTGAAGATCGTCGGCCCGCCATTCGCCGCTGCGGCCTGGAGCACGAGCTCGGCGAGGCGCTTGCTCGCCCCCATCACATTGGTCGGGCGCACCGCCTTATCCGTCGAGATGAGCACAACCAGCTCCACGCCCGCGGCACGCGCGCACTCGACCAGCACCGCCGTGCCGATGGTGTTGTTGCGCAGGCCGTAGATCGGGTTCTGCTCCACGATCGGAACGTGCTTGTAGGCGGCAGCGTGATAGATCACCTCCACCGCGTTGTTCACGATCACCTCGCGCAGTTGCGTCTGATCGAGCACCGAGCCGAGCACGCTGACGACCTCGGGGCGCGGCAAGTCGGAGCGCATCGACTTTGCCGTTTCGGTAATCTCGTCCTCGATCCTGTAGAGGGCGGCCTCCGACACGTCGAACAGCACGATGCGGCGCGGTCCCCCGCGCAGAAGTTGCCGCACCAGCTCCGACCCGATGGAGCCGCCGGCGCCGGTCACGAGAATCGATTTGCCTAGCGTCTTGCGGTTGAGCAGCTCGGCGTGCGGGGGAACCTTGTCACGCCCCAAGAGGTCGTTCACGTCGACCGGGCGCAGGTCCGTAACCCTGATGCGCCCCGAGGTGACGTCCTCCACCCCCGGCAGGATGAGCACCTCAACGGGAAGCGCCTGCAGGTCCTTCAGTATCCTGCGGCGCTCCCGGCGCCGATCGTCGGGAAGCGCAACGAGGATCTCCTTCACCTGCTGCCGCTCGATGAGGGTCGCGAGCTTGTCCGGCCGATGCACCTTGATGCCGGCCACATACTGGCGCCAAAGCGACGGTTCGGTATCGACGAACGCCACGACCGAGCGGTTGTTGCTGCGACGGAGAGCATCGAGGAGCAGAACGCCGAGCTGCCCCGCGCCGAAGATGATGACCGGCCGGCGCTCGACGCTGACCGGCAGTTCGGAAAGCCGAATGCCCGTGCTTTCCAGGATCATTGCCGCGACCTCGCGGCTGCCGGCAATGAGCAAGCTCGCCAGCAGGCCATACCCGAGCACCACCGAGCGCGGCACGCCGAGCTGTCCCGACAGGAAGACGAGCAGAGACCAGATCAGCACCGACAGCCAGATGCAGCCGATGATCCGCGTGTGCCCGCGATAGCCGAGATAGCGCGTCACGAAGCGATAGAGCCCCGATGCAGTGAACGTCGCGATGGTAATCGCCGGACCGCTGACCAGCACCAGCAGGGTCGCCGGGTTGGGGGGCACGTATGCCGTGTTGTAGCGGATGGACAGGGCTATCCACAGCGCCAGGGCGAGCAGCAGGAAGTCGAACGATATGAGGATGACGCGCTTGCTGAACCGCGGCAGCTCCAGGAGCCGCGACCGCCATTCGCTGCCGGCCTCGAATTGCGGACTATCCTCGCTCATCCCACCCCCAGCCGCGAACGCATCGCGCCAGGCTGGTCGCGCAAGATCCATGGATGCCCGGCATCGGCCCAATATGAGGCTGTGTGAGAACGAAGGAGCGGCCAACCCACTGACACGACCGGGTGTCGGCTTGTGACCCTCAGATCGCTCCGAGCAGCTTCG
>JAEXXM010000066.1 GCA_023405815.1 Pseudomonadota bacterium
GTGCCCCGGCATGCGTCTCGCGCACGCGCCGCTGCATGTGCGCCAGGCGCGTCTCGAGGAAATCGATGCGGTCGAGCATGGTGGCGAGCGCCTCGCCGACGGGATCAGGGATTCGATGATGATCGAGGTCGATGCGTCCGGCGACGCGGCGTCCCGCACCCTCGGGACGGACGATACGTGCGGGGATGCCGACGAGCGTGACACCCGGCGGCGCCCCCTTGACGACGACCGAGTTGGCGCCGATGCGCGCGCCACTGCCGATGACGATGGGGCCGAGGATCTTGGCGCCCGCGCCGACGACCACGCCGTCGTCTAGGGTCGGATGGCGCTTGCCGCTCGACCAGGTCGTGCCGCCGAGCGTCACGCCATGATAGAGCGTGACGTCGTTGCCGATCACGGCCGTCTCGCCGATGACGACACCGCTGCCGTGGTCGATGAAGAAGCGGCGTCCGATGATCGCACCGGGATGGATATCTATTCCAGTGACCAAGCGCGAGAACCAGGACACAAGCCGCGCGGGAAAGCGCCAACCGCTGCGCCAAAGGCGGTGTGCCAGTCGATGCCAGATGATGGCGTGCACGCCGGGATAGGTGAGAAGCGTCTCGAAGGCACTTCGCGCGGCCGGATCACGCGAAGAAACACAGCGCACATCCTCGACGATCAGACGGAACAGGCACGGCGCTACGGGCGCGACGGCCGCTTGCGTTCGCTCGGCAAGTTCTATGACTTCCGCCATGATGCCTCCTCGCCGGCGGCGATTGCCGGTATGCGGCGCACCTCACGCCAAATCTCGGTGAGCTTTTCCTCGGTCACGGCGCCTTTGGTTGCCGTGGCGTGCGCCCGGACGCGCGCGAGGATGGCGCCCATCTCACCTGCATCGGCCTCAAGGCGCAGATCGCCGAGGCGGGCGGAAATGGCGGCGAGGCCGGAATGCTTGCCAATGACGATGCGGTGGGCGCGCCCGAGCAAAGCGGGATCGAGCGCCTCGTACGTGCGCCGGTCCTTCAAGAGGCCGTCGACGTGGATGCCGGATTCATGGGTGAAGATGTGGTCGCCGACGATTGCCTTGCCCGGCGGGACAGGGCGCGCTGCCGCGGCGGCGACGATGCGCGCGACGCGATCGAGCTCGGTCGGCACGATGCCGGTGGCGCGTCCGTAGAGCTGCGTCAGGGCGATGGCTACCTCCTCGAGCGGGGCGTTGCCCGCCCGCTCGCCGAGCCCGATGACGGTGACGGAGGCATGCGTGGCACCCGCCCGTACGGCGGCAAGGGTATTGGCGGTGGCGAGGCCGAGGTCGTCGTGGGCGTGGATTTCCAGCTCGAGGTCGGTGGCGGCCCTCAGGCGCTCGACGAGAGCGTAGGTCGAAAAGGGGTCGAGCACGCTCAGCGTGTCGGCGATGCGGAAGCGCCGCGCGCCGGCCGACTTTGCTGCACGCGCCACCTCGATGAGGAAATCGACGTCGGCCCGGGAGGAATCCTCGCCGCCGACGGCAACCTCCAAGCCGTGTGCGCGCGCATAGCCGACGACGCGGCCGATCTCCTCGATCACTGAAGCCCGTCCGCCGCGGAGCTTGGCAGCGATCTGCACGTCAGAGACTGGAACCGAGAGATTGACCATGGACACGCCGGTGCGCAGCGCTGCGTCGACATCTTCGATGCGCATGCGGCACCAGGCGATGGCGCGCAGCGGCAAATCGGCATCGACGATGGCGCCGATCGCGGCGACCTCCTCGCGGCCCATGGCGGGCGTGCCAACCTCGGCCTCGGTGACGCCCGCCTCCGCCAATGCCGCGGCGATCGCCACCTTCTCCTTGATCGTGAAAGCGACCCCAGGCGCCTGCTCGCCGTCGCGCAGCGTCGTGTCGTTGAGAACGATATTGGCGGACAGCGCGGCGTGATCAGGCATGCGCGCCCTCCATCGCGGCCGACACGATCTCCTTTGGCGGCGCCATGGCGCGCAGCTTGGCGATGACCTCCGGAACGATCTCCAACACGCGATCGATCTCCTCGGGTGTGGTCTCGCGCGAGAGGGAAAAGCGCACGCCGCCGCGGAGCGCCGCATCGGGGACATGCATGGCGCGCAGCACATGCGATGGCTCGAACGAGCCGGCGGCGCATGCCGAGCCGAGGGATGCGGCGACGCCCGCCTTGTCCAGAAGAAGGATCACGTCCTCGCCATCCACGCCTTCGAAGGCGATGTTGAGCGTGTTGGGGACGCGTTGGCTCTGGCCTCCGGCGACGAGGCAACCGGGGATAGTCGCCGCAAGTCCTTCTTGAAGCCGATCACGCAGCGGGCCCACCACCGTGCTCTCGAAGGCGAGGCTCTGGACGGCAAGCTCCGCCGCCTTTCCGAGCGCGGCGATGCCGGCGGTGTTCTCCGTTCCGCCGCGACGGCCGCGCTCCTGCCGCCCGCCGATGATCTGCGGCGCGAAGCGGACACCGCGTCGGATATAGAGAGCGCCAACGCCCTTGGGCGCGTGAAACTTGTGCCCGGAGATCGACAGCATATCGATCAAGCTCGAATTCACGTGCAGCGGGATCTTGCCTGCCGCCTGCACGGCGTCGGTATGAAACAACGCGCCTACCGCCTTGGCTTTCGCCGCCAGCTCGGCGACGGGGAAGATCACGCCGGTCTCGTTGTTGGCCCACATGATCGAGACAGCGGCGACGCGGTCCGACAGGGCTGCCTGATAGGCGGCCATGTCGAGGTTGCCGTTCATATCGACGGGGATGACGTGCAGGCGCGTGCCGCGGCCCGCAAGCGCGGTTGCCAGCGCCAGCACTGCCGGATGCTCGACAGCGCTGACGATGATCTCCGTCCTACCGGGCGAGACATCGAGCGCCGAGCGGATGGCGGCGTTGGCGCCCTCAGTGCCGCCGGAGGTGAAGACGATCTCGTCGTCGTGATCCGCCCCGATGAAATCACGGACCTGCCCGCGCGCACGCCGCACGGCACCCGATGGCGCCGCGGCGAAATCGTGCATCGAGGACGAATTGCCGAAGTCCTCGCGGAGCAGCGGCAGCATGACCTCGATGACGCGCGGATCAACGCGCGTCGTGGCATTGTTGTCGAGGTAAATCGACGACATGTGCGGCCTCGCGACTTGGGCCTTAGGCGCCTCAGCCGACCGGGATGACCCGCAGCGGCACGCCGAGCTTGGCGATCAGCCGCTCCTGGACACCGGCGATGGTCACCGATGCCATGTGGCAGCCGACGCAGGCGCCGGTGAGCTTCACGTAGATGGTGTTGCCGTCGACATCGACCAGCTCGCAGTCGCCGCCATCGCGCTTGAGGAACGGCCGCAGATCCTCGATCGCCTTTTCGATGAGGGCGATCTTCTCGAGCGACTCGCCCTCCAGCACACGATGGCGTGCCGCCGGCTGCGGCCGGAGGCTTTGCGGCGGGCGCGGCGCGACAGGTGCCGGGCGATTCAATCGCCCGACCGGGGCCGGCTCGTGCACCGCCAGGGCATCTGCAGGCATGGCAACATCTTCCACGCGCATTCTCCTTCCCGAAAGCCTGCGATCAGCCAAACGACTTGCCGCACGAGCACTTGGATGCAGCGTTGGGGTTGTCGAAGGTGAAGCCGGAGCCCTCGAGGCTTTCGACGAAGCCGAGGCGCATGCCGGTGAGGAGCGGGGCAGAATCGGGATCGACGAATACCTTGATCCCGCCCGACTCGATGACCGAGTCATCGGAACGCGGCTCGGCGTCGAGGCCGATCAGGTACTTGTAGCCGGCGCATCCGCCGTTCTGGACGGTGATGCGCAGGCCGGCGTCGGCGTTGCCGGTGCGCTGCATGGCGGCCTTGATGGCGGAGGCGGCTTCGGTCGAGACATCGATCATGGATGAACACTCCCTCGTGTGAGTTCGTTGAAGTGCTCATCGCAACGAGCGTGCCATCCGGCCACCACCCATCAAGACTTTGTTTTTATTTGCCTATTTTCCGTCCCGGTGCTTGTTTGGATCGCAACAATCTGCAGCTCACGGCCTTCGCTTTGTCGGATTTCCTGCAAAGGGCGGCGGGCCCTAATCGGCGTGGCCCTCGACCTTGTCGGCCGGGTCAGCCTGGAGCTGCCCGTAGTTCTCGATGCCGATGCTTTTCAAGAGGTCGAGCTGGGTCTCGAGGAAGTCGATGTGTCCCTCCTCGTCCTCGAGCAGCTCCTCAAACAGCTCCATCGAGACGTAGTCTTTATGCTGGCGGCAGATCTCGCGCGCCTTGGAGTAGAAGTCCTGGGCGATGTACTCGCCCTTCAGGTCGCACTCCAAGACCTCCTTCAGGCTCTCGCCGATCATCAGCGGGGCGACCTCCTGCATCTTGGGGAAGCCTTCGAGGAAGATGATACGGGTGATGAGCTTGTCGGCGTGCTGCATCTCCTCGATCGATTCGGCGCGCTCCTTCTTGGCGAGCTTAGTGAAGCCCCAGTCGTCCAGGCGGCGGTAATGCAGCCAGTATTGATTGACCGCGCCAAGTTCCAGCTTCAACGCGACGTTCAGCGCCTCGATGACTTCCTTGTTGCCTTTCATGGTCCCCGTCCTTTGTCAGATATCATGGGCGAAATCGGTCGCGGCGGGTGGGGCCCGCGTAACCGTCCGGAATGCGCGAATTCGGATTGACCGTTCGATGCCCCGATGCGCTCAAGCGATCTTGCGCTCTTCGGGGCTGTCCGTGATCTGCGCCTTTCCGCGCAGCCGCGCCTGCCAGGCGGGGAACTCGAGCAGCTTGCTGCGGGCCGCTGCTCCGACGTTGGCGGCGATCAGCCCGCGGCGCTCCAGCTCGCCGACCTTGTCGTAGATGGTCTCCACGGCGACCGGCGCGCAGCCGCAGCAGTTCATGCGCTTGGACAGGTGACGAAAGATGATCCCCGGCGTTGGGATAGGCGCGTTCGGACGGTTCAAGACCTCGATGAGTGCGCTCTCGATGTCGCGATCGGTGATGACCGTGCAAGAGCAGACTATCATCGCTTGCTCACCCCGCTACCTTCGCGCCTTGATGAGCTACATAGCAACGGCCGTGCCAGTGCGATCCGGTGGCGATTCTGCCCAGTTTCAGCGCTGACGGGCCGCTCGTTGTGCGCAAGGCAACAATCCGTATGCGGCATGGATAGGCGCAATTGTCGGATTTGCTGCAATAGCGCATCGACGGCTCGCCTATTCCTCGGATGCGGCGGCGGTGCGACGTAACCGGACGACCACGTCGACGCGGGCGATCTCATAGCCTTCCGGAGGCGTCGGCGGGTTCTCCAGCACCACATCGGCGGTTTGCGGAATGTCGAGCAGCGCCTCGTCCCCCTCGATGAGGAAATGGTGGTGGTCACTCGGATTGGTGTCGAAGAACGTCTTGGGGCCCGAGACGCCGATCTCGCGCAGCAGGCCCGCCTCGGTGAACTGGTGCAGGGTGTTGTAGACGGTGGCCAGCGACACCGGCAGCCTCGCACGCACCGCCTCGTCGTAGACCATCTCGGCGGTGACGTGGCGATCGCCCTTGGCGAACAGGATCCATCCGAGCAGCAATCGCTGGCGCGTCGGCCGCAGGCCGACGTTGCGCAACAGGTTCTTGCAGCCGGCCCAGGGGCAGCCTTCGCTAGCCTCCTGCGCCGGAGATGGCTCGCGCCAGTCGATAGCTTTCTCCGGCACCTCTAGGAATGTGTCGCTCGACTGACTCATGATGGGCGTTGTCCCGATGCAGAAAGATGAAAACTCATTGTTGCGCCTCCGCCTGAGCCAGAGCCAACGAAGGCTCGAGGCGCCGACGCGCGAGCCGCCCCTCGCCGTCCTCGGCTCCGAAGCAATTGTCGAAATCGCAGCAGTCGGTGCAGACCGGGGTCGTACACATGACGAAGCCTTCGTCCTCGCACAGCATGCGGTAGAAGAAGCGCTTCCAACGCATGCCGCGCGTGTTGCGGCCCGCGAGCGGCGCGAAGTGCCGCTCAAGCATGCGCGAAAGCTCCTCGCGGCTGCGCAGGCCCAGGTCCTCCCACAGATGGCTCGGCTCCATGGCGCGACGGGCGACCATGTGGGCGAGCCAGCGGGCTATGTCCTCGTCGGTAGAGCGGTTGGCGAGCAGAAGATCGCGCACCATCACCAGCTCATCGTCCTCGGGGACTGTCGGCTCGACCAGCACTGCAGGGAGAACCTGCGCGCGTGGGAACCAATGGTCGAGAAGCGGGATGAACTCTTCCGGCGATAGGCCGACGCGCTGGCAGATGTCGCCCTCATTCATCGCCGAGACGGCAATGATCGAGGCGAGAACGTGCCTGTCAAAGTCATGGTCGGTATCGACGCGAGCCTCGGCGGCATTCGCACCGGTCAACTCGAAGTAGATCGAGCGGCCACGCTCGGCACCGTCGCACGCGACATCGACCGGCGAGGCATCATCGTGCTCATCGAGCATGAGTGCGTGCGAGGCTGCTTTCATGCCGCCTCCCCGGATGCCGGAATGGCGCTGGCGGCAGCATGTGTCTGGCAGTTCTTCGGGCATACGCGCGCACAGGCGGTGCATCCTATGCAGTTGCCCGGGTTGTCGAGCACCATGATCTTGCGCTCGAACTCATCGTCATCGTCGTCATCGCCGGTGAGAGCGACGAGCTCGCCCTCCTCGTTGATGCCACGCAGGTGCATCACATCGCGACCGCACACCTTGAAGCAACGGCCGCAGCCGATGCAGGTCTTGGCGTTTATTGAGACGAGATACTCCGGTTCCCACGGCTTACCATCGCGTCTAGTGAACATGGGCCCTGCCTCTTCCCGTCGAGTGTCCGATACCGTCAGGCGGCGTTCGCCTCGGCCTGCTTCAGCGCCGCGCGTGCCTCTTCAAGAGCCTTGTAGGAATCATAGGTCTCCTGGGCCACCGAGAGGATGGTGGTCCAGTTGATCGGCAACTCCTCGGAGAGGTCGTGCAGGTTCATCTTCATGTTGGTGGCCTTGGCGGACAGCTTCTTGATGTCTGCCTTCAGCGTCTCGATGTCAGCCACGGTCGTGCCCCTTCTCAGTAGTTCGCGACTTCGGGATATTTCTTGATCATCTCGACGGCCGACGAGACGAGCTTCTCGCCCTCCTCGGCCATCTTGGCGAAGGTCGGGAAGCCGAAGCGATGCACGTCGCGCAGGTGCTTGTTGACGACGACGAGACGGCCTGCGGTGAGCACCATGCGGCCGAAGCCCTCGTGGTGCATTTTCATGATGGGCGAGACCATGATGCCGGTGGCGCGTTCGATTGAGAGGCCTACGGCGTTGTAGAACAGCTCCAGCCGCCACAGCGTCTCGGGATCGGGATCGCCCATGATGGGAATCTGGCGGCGCTTCTCCTTGTCGAGGATGTACGGCTCGAGGAGGTCGGTGTCGGTCTTGCCCTCCCAGGCGCCGTGCATGTCCTGGGCGCGCCATTGCTTGATCAGCTCTTTGACGAAGACGGATTCGACTTCGGGTTCTGCGATTGCGGCTGCCTCAGGCATGCTCCACCTCGTCCTCGAAATCGAAGCTGCGTTCCTGCCCCTTCATCATGGCCTTGCGCAGCCACGGCGGCGGTGTGCCTCTCAGCACGTCGCGGAGCCTGTCGAGGATGTCCAAGATTTCCTCCGGCTGGTTCACCTTCACGGGGTGGATGTTCTTCGCTACCACACGCGCAGCGCCTGACCCGCCGATGGCAGCGACGTAGAGGATGGCGCAATCGGCGATCGCCTCGAGCTTCGGCGCGAGCTTGTCCTCGTTGCCATCCTCCTGCAGGTCGCCCTCGAACTGAATGGCCTCAAGGAACTGATGCCCGTCAGGCGAGATCTCGTAGATGGCGATATTCTTTGCCCAGCCGAAATGCGCATCGACGCGTTTCAGGTCCTGGGTCGCGAAAGCTATCTTCATGTTACCTCCAACGTGCTCGCTGTCGCCTGGCTCCAGGCGGGGGCTAATGAGCCGTAACCGCCGTACTGGCATCGTCCCTTGCCTCGCTTGAAAGTCGCCATGTGTCGGGCTCCGGCTCGTGCGCGTTGGCGATGAAGATGTTGCCGATGTCGAAGATCAAATCGCGCGAGCCGCGATAGCCGACGGTGATCTGGTGCCCGGCGCCCAGCCGGTCGAAGGTCGGGATGCCGAGACGGAAGAGGGGAATGCCGAGCCGCTCGGCGGCCTGTCGCCCGTGCGAATGGGTGATGATGAGGTCGCAGCCCGCGGCGCGGCGCTCTAGATCCTCGAGGTCACCGATCAGCACTTCCTCGGCGGGCATGCGCGCCAGCACCGGCGAAGCCGTAGTCGTCACGGCGGCGGCGATGTCGCAGCCCAGCTCGGTGAGCCAGCTTCCCATCGCCCAAAGAAGGTCTGGCTCCGCGCCGATGGCGATCCTCTTGCCGCCGAACTGGAAGTGTCCGTCGAGCATGGCATCGACGAGCTGGCCGCGCTGGCGACGATAGCGCCGCGGCACCGGGCGACCGCTGATGCGCGCTAGAAGGGCCATCAGCTCATCGTTCGGCGCGAGGCCGGTAAGCCGGTCGAAGACGACGTAAGGGACGCCAGCCATCTCGTGCAGCGCGACCGCTGCGTCGCGCACTTGCTCGCCGATGGCGATGGTGTATTCCGCCGCGCCCATTGCCGCGATCTCGGCCAGGGAAATGCCGCCGAGCGTGGTCGGCGTGAAGTCGTCGGGGATGTGACCATCGAGCGAGCCGGAGAGATCGGGTAGAAACGATGGGGTAAGGTGAAACGCTTCTACGATCTCTCGCAGCTCGTCGATGTCCCCCGGGGTGAGATGGCACCCCGGAAGAACGTTGATGTGGCCGGGGCGGCGCGGAGCATCCGCCGCGGGCGCGTCTACGAGGTCGCGTACCATCTGCGCGACGGTCTTGCCCCAACCGTCCTGGAAGGCATCCTTGAAATCGGGTGTCGAGACGTAGACGAGCTTCAGGTGGTCGAGCTCGGGATGCTTGTCGCGGATGATCCTGATGAAACCGTCGACATCGTCACCCTTGGTCTCGGTAACGCCGGTCGAGCAGATGCCGATGATCTTCGGCTTGGCGCGGTTGGCGATATTGACGATGGCCTGCTCGACGTTCTCGAGACCGCCGAGCACGGTCGCAACCTCGCTCATCGCCGTCGTCTGCAGCGGAATAGCTTCGCGGAAGTGACGCACGAACAGGACGAGACCGAACGACGTGCATCCCTGCGAGCCATGCAGCAGCGGCATGCAGCCTTCGACGCCCATGAAGGCGAGCGCGCCGCCGATCGGCTGGCTCATCTTCAGCGGATTGACCGTGCACGCCTTCCTGGATGTCGCGACCTTCGCCATGTGTCCCCTCAGGCGGCCTGCGTCGCCGCGGCATGGGTGCGCGCGAGGATGGAGGCAATCTTGCCAGAGCAGCTTCCGCAGCCGCCGCCGGCGTGCGTATGTGCGGTGACGCGCTCGATGCTCGTCAGCTTGTGGTCGCGGATCGCATCCTCGATGGCGCCGGTATCGACGGACTTGCAGTTGCAGATCTTCTCGGCGCGGCGCTTCTGCTCGGCCAGCTCAGGATTGGCGGCAAGCGCGGCGGCCTCCTCGGCGATGGCGGCGTCAGCGCGCTCCTCCCAGGTGACGGCATCCCACGGGGCCGGGCGGCGCACCTGTTCCCAGATGGGGTTGGAGAGCGCCTTGTCGATCTCGCGCACCAATTCGACCATGCCGACGTAGCCGGCATAGGCGTGGTGGCGCTCCTGGTTGATGTCGAGCCAGGGCATCTTGGCCTTCAAGGCGATGAACTGGGAGCGCCCGCCCGAGAGCATGATGTCGGCCTTAGCCTCTTTGAGCATCTTGTAGGTCTCGCGCGGGGTCATGTCCTCGATCATGTGCGCGTCCTGGCCCATCAGCTCCTTGATCTTCTCCTTGTCCTCCTTGGTGGACTTCTTGACGCTAGTACCGACGACCTCCATGCCGGCTTCCTGCAGCGCGGCGACGACCGACCACGACTTCACGCCACCGGTGATGAGGAGAACGCGCTTGCCGGAGAGGCGCTGCTTGTAGACGGCGATCGCTTCCCAGGCGCGCGCTTCCTCGCGGACGATGACGGCCTCGGTTCGGTCGATGAGATCGACGGGCGCGCCGCGCTCGACCAAGAGCTTGGCGAGCTCACGCAGAGATTCGCTCATGTCGCCGATGCCGTAGAACGATCCCTCGAAGAAGGGGATGTCGTAGCGCTCGTGCATCTTGCGGGCGATGTTGATCATCGCCTTGGAACACACCATCATCGCCGCGCGGGCGCGGTGGGAGGCGGCGACCTCGTGGTACTTGGCGTCGCCGGAGATGCAGGCGAGGATGCGAATGCCGAGCTCATCCAGCAGCGGCTTCACCTGCCAGAGCTCGCCGGCGAGGTTGTACTCGCCGATGATGTTGATGTCGTAAGGGGTAGTGTACTCCGGCTCCTCGGTGCCGATGACGTGGTCGAGGATAGCTTCACCGGCAAGTTTGTTGCCGAGATTCTTGGCGCCGACGAAGCCGGGCGAGTAAATTGGGATCACCGGCTTGCCGAGCTTCTCGGTCGCCGACTTGCACACGGCGCCGATATCGTCGCCGATCATCGCCGGAATGCACGTCTGATAGACGAAGACGGCGGGCGGATCGTACTTGTCGATGATCTCCTTGATGGACTTGTAGAGCCGCTTCTCGCCGCCGAAGACGACGTCGGTCTCGTTGATGTCGGTGGTAAAGCTGGTGCGATAGAGCTGCGAAGCTGACGACTTGGCGCCGCGGTTGTCCCAGGAGTTGCCTTCGCAAGCGATGGGACCATGCACGAGGTGCGCCACGTCGGTGATGGGTTGGAGTGCGATCTTGGCGCCGTCGAAAGCGCAGCCGCCGGCAGCGCCGCCGGGCGTGAGCTGCTTGGTGCAGCCCTTCTTACGCTCCTTCTCGGATTTGCCCTGGTTCTTCCCGCAGCCGGGCTCGTTGAAGACCTCCTGGATCTTGTTGGCGAGCGTGCTCATCGGGATCTCCCAGGTGCTGGCGCGCCGCCCGCCACGAGGACGGACGGCGCAACCCTCTAGCGGATGATGTCGAACGAGTAGTCGGTCTTCGATGGCACGTTGGTGTTGTTGTCTATCTCGTCGAAGATCTTGTCGAGGATCCACACCAAAACGTTGAGACCGCCCTGATAGCCCCACACCGGATAGCGGTGGTGGTGGTGGCGATCGAAGATCGGGAAGCCGATGCGGATGAGCGGCGTGCCCGTGTCGCGGTCGAGGTACTTGCCGTAGGTATTGCCGATGAGGAAGTCGACCGGCTCGGTGAAGAGCAGCGAGCGCATGTGCCAAAGGTCGCGCCCCGGATAGGCGTGGCAGTTGGCGCCGAACGGCGAAGACGCGAACAGCTCGTTGCAGCGCTGCTCCCACGCCTTGCCGCCGTTGGTGGCGAGAACATGCACAGGCTCGGCACCGAGCTCCATGAGGAAGCCGGCGAGGCCCAGCGTCAGGTCCGGATCACCGTAGATGGCGAACTTCTTGCCATGGATGTGCGCGCTCGAGTCGGCGATGGCGTCGACGAGGCGGCCGCGCTCCTTGGCGAGCGCCTCCGGGATCGGCTTGCCGGTGATGCGCGACACCTCCATCAGGAACTTGTCGGTGGCGGCGACGCCGATCGGATGGTTGAAGGCTTTGACCTCGTGGCCCTTGCCTTCGATGTAGGAGAGCGTCTTCTCGGTGCAGAACTCCTGCATCGAGATGGTTGCCTTTGCATGGACAGCGTTGGCCGCTTCTTCCAGCGTGGTGCCGCCATCATACATGCGGAACTCGCCATCGCTGGGCGTATCCCAGACGTCGCTGTTGTCGCCTAGGATCGTGTAGTCCACGTCCATGAGATCAAATATGCGCTTCACTTCGCGCAGGTTACCGACGGTGTAGCCGTCGAAGCCGCCGATGAAGTTGATCTTCTCGTTGGGCTGGCGCTCGAGCTTTGGCGCCGTTCCGGCCTTGCCGTCCCAGAAGTGCTCGAAGATGCCTTTCATGACGTTGTCGTAGCCGGTGATGTGGCTGCCGACGAACGCAGGCGTGTGGGCGAAGGGAACGTCGAACTCCTGCGGGACGGAGCCCTTCTCCTTGGCGTTCTTTATGAATGCATTGAGGTCGTCGCCGATGACCTCGGCCATGCAGGTGGTCGACACCGAGATCATCTTCGGCTTATAGAGCGAATAGCTATTGGCGAGGCCGTCGATCATGTTGTTGAGCCCGCCGAACACAGCCGCGTCCTCGGTCATCGAGGAGGAGACGCAGGAAGATGGCTCCTTGAAGTGGCGCGAGAAATGGCTGCGGTAGTAGGCGACGCAGCCCTGTGAGCCATGCACGAACGGTAGCGTCGATTCGAAACCGACGGCGGCGAAGACCGCGCCCAACGGCTGGCAAGCCTTGGCGGGGTTCACGGTGAGCGCCTCGCGAGCGAAGTTCTTGTCGCGGTACTCTTCCGTCTTGGTCCACTCGCGGACGCGCTCGACATCGTCCGCCGGCACAGGGTTCTCGAAGTTCTTCTTCTTGTTCTCGAGCATCTCCTTGTATTCCGGACCACGGAATAGGTCGAAGTGGTCGAGGACGTTTTCGGCGTTCTGCGCCATGATGGCATCCTTCCAAACGAATTGCGTTGGGGAGCGCCGCGCTACAGCCGACGCGGCGCTCAGATCTCAGTTCCAGGGGGTCTTGGCGAGTTTCCAGACCGGCGCGTTGATCGCCATGTCCATGTCGCGGGCGAAGATCGCAAAGCCGTCGTAGCCGTGATAGGGGCCCGAGTAGTCCCACGAATGCATCTGGCGGAACGGCACGCCCATCTTCTGGAAAACGTACTTCTCCTTGATGCCCGAGCCGACGAGATCCGGCTGGATCTTCTCGACGAACTTCTCGAACTCGTAGCCGGTCACGTCGTCGTAGATCAGCGTGCCGTCCTTCACGTAGTGGGTGGTGCGCTGATAATCGTCGTTGTGGCCGAACTCATAGCCGGTGCCGACGACCTCCATGCCGAGGTCCTCGTAGGCGCCGATGACGTGGCGCGGGCGCAGACCGCCGACGAACAGCATCACCTTCTTGCCTTCGAGGCGCGGGCGATACTTGGCGATCGTCGCGTCTATCAGCGCCTGGGACTTGGCGATGACGCGCTCAGCACCTTCCTTGATCTTGTCGTCGAAGTGAGAAGCGATGCGGCGCAGGGATTCGGCGATCTTCGAGGGGCCGAAGAAGTTGTACTCGACCCACGGGATACCGTACTTCTCCTCCATGTGCCGCGAGATGTAGTTCATCGAGCGGTAGCAGTGGAGGACGTTGAGCTTGGCCTTCGGCGTCGCCTCGAGCTCGGCGATGGTGCCGTCGCCCGACCACTGGGCAATGACGCGAAGTCCCATCTCTTCCAACAGGATGCGCGAGGACCAGGCGTCGCCGCCGATGTTGTAGTCACCGATGATGGCGACGTCGTAGGGCGACTGCTCGAACGTCGCCGGCTTGTCGCCGACCTTGTCGAACACCCAGTCGCGCACAGCGTCGTTGGCGATGTGGTGGCCGAGCGACTGAGACACGCCGCGGAAGCCCTCGCAGCGCACGGGCACGATGGTCTTGCCGCCGTATTCCTTGGATTTGGTCTTGGATACGGCCTCGATGTCGTCGCCAATGAGGCCGATTGGGCATTCCGACTGGACGGTGATGCCCTTGTTGAGCGGGAACAGCTCCTGGATCTCGTCCATGATCTTGGCGAGCTTCTTGTCGCCGCCGAAGACGATGTCCTTCTCCTGGAAGTCGGACGTGAACTGCATGGTGACGAAAGTGTCGATGCCGGTGGTGCCGATGTAGTAGTTGCGGCGCGCGGCCCACGAGTACTGGCCGCAGCCCACAGGGCCGTGGCTGATGTGGATCATGTCCTTGATGGGGCCCCAGACCACGCCCTTCGAGCCGGCATAGGCGCAGCCGCGAATGGTCATCACGCCGGGGATCGACTTGATGTTGGATTTGACGCCGCAATCGGGCTTGCCTTCCTCGAAGGTGCCCAGGTGCTTGGCGCGCCGCTTGCCAAATTTCTCGGGGTAGGCCTCGAGGACCTCGCCGATGAGTTCTTTGTTGCGTGCCTTGATGTCTTCAAGCTTTTCGGCTGTCGCCAGGCTCATGGTGCTACCTCGTTGGAGTTCATTGCCGGTCCCTCAGCGAGGGACCGGCGCTGTTGCTTGACGTTGCGATCAGGCGACGGAGAGCTCGGCCGCAGTCTTGCCGACCTGCGACTCGTCGACGACCTTCATGATGCCGTGCTCCATGAGCAGGTCCTCGAGCTCGTCCATGGTGATCGGCGTCGGGATGATGCCCTTGCCGACGTTGGCATCGATCTTCTTCGCCAGGGTGCGATAGTGGTCGGCCTGCTTGGAATCCGGCGCATACTCAACGACGGTCATGCGGCGCAGCTCGGCGTGCTGCACGATGTTGTCGCGCGGCACGAAGTAGATGAGCTGGGTGCCAAGTTTCTTGGCGAGGGATTCGGCGAGCTCAAGCTCCTTGTCGGTCTGACGCTCGTTGCAAATCAGGCCGCCGAGGCGGACGCCGCCGGAGTTGGCGTACTTCAGAATGCCCTTGGAGATGTTGTTGGCCGCGTACATGGCCATCATCTCGCCGGACATAACGATGTAGATTACCTGCGCCTTGTTCTCGCGGATCGGCATGGCGAAGCCGCCGCAAACGACGTCGCCCAAGACGTCGTAGGAGACATAGTCCACGCCTTCGTAGGCGCCGTTCTCCTCGAGGAAGTTGATCGAGGTGATGACGCCGCGGCCAGCGCAGCCGACGCCCGGCTCGGGACCACCCGACTCGACGCAGCGGATGTCCTGGTAGCCGATCTTCATAACGTCATCGATCTCGAGGTCCTCGACGCTGCCGGCTTCGGCCGCGAGGCTGAGAATGGTGTCCTGCGCCTTGGCGTGGAGGATCAGGCGCGTCGAATCCGCCTTCGGGTCGCAACCGACGATGAGAATCTTCTTGCCCATCTCCGCGAGGGCCGCGAGGGTGTTTTGCGACGTCGTCGACTTACCGATGCCGCCCTTGCCGTAGAATGCGATCTGCCTCAGTGACATAATGCTCTCCTTCGTCCCGTAGGTGCGTTTGCGCGTAGTGCGCGGGTCCTTCCTTCGACGCGGCCGCTGCGCTGATTTCTGGATGTCGTGCTCGCCCGCATGCGCCCATCGATCCAGCAGCCGCTCGTCTCGCAAAAATGAGTTTTGCAACGACTGTGCCAGCAGTTTCGGAGGCGAAAACTGTGCGTCTTTACATGATGTTAGGCTGCCGGTGCCGGTGTGTTGCGACTTGTTCTAAACCCGACATTGGGGTGATGGCGGGCGACATCGCGGACCCGCTCTGTATGAAAGGACACAACCGCTCCAGCGCACCTGCACGAGAGAAACTGCGGCTTGCTTGGCGATTTTGGCGCCACACCCGCATGAGGTTCGCTGGTACGAGGCTTGCTTCGCCAATGGAGGGACATCTGGCGAGGTCAACATGCAGATTGGGGTCGAATCTTCGCGTGCGGTCGAGAACAAGCGCATCTTCGTCGTCAACAACGACGAGATCATCCGCTCGGCGCTGCAGTTCATGCTGCACGACGAGAACGAGACGCATGAGCTGACGAGCCTCGAGCACGCCTACGAGAAGGGGATCGAGTGGAAGCCCGATCTTCTCCTCCTCGGCGTCAACGTCGTGCAGGAGAAGGGCGTCGGCGTGCTGGCCGAGGTCTCGGAGCGGCTGCCCAGCGCGAAAGTCATGCTGGTGGCTGATTCTGCCGGCGATACGGTGGCGCTCTCGTGCCTCAAGTCCGGGGCGCACGACATCCTGGCCAAGCCGCTGACGATAGAGAGCGTGCGCTACAAGGTCGACGTGCTGCTCGGGCGGCGCAAGCTGCCGATGATGTCACTCGACATGCTGCAGCCCATCCAGCGCGCGTAAGAACGCCCATGCGGACACGCGTCGCATTCAAGCGCATCGGCATTGCGGACGCACGCCGGCTCATCGAGGGGCGGGATTGCGAGCTGCTCATTCTCGACGTGCGCGATAAGCGGAGCTATGCGGCGGGGCATATTCCTGCGGCGCAATCGGCTTCCGATGCGGAGATCTACAGGCTGGTCACAAGCCAACCGAAGCAGCAGCCCGTGCTCATCTACTGCTATCATGGCAATGCCAGCCAGACCTATGCGCAGACGTTCGTCGACTTCGGCTTCGAAGAGGTCTTCAGTCTCGACGGGGGCTTCGAGCACTGGCGCGAGGCGGGGGACCTTCCTATCGCAATCCCCTCGGGCGACGGCGCATGAGCAATGTTCTCGCGATCGAGAAGCTGGTCGATTTCGGCGCGCTGCCCGAGGACATCGACAATCTCGTGCAGCGCGGCGTTGCAGCCTATCGCACGGATCGCGCCGAGGCCGATCGCTTGTTCCGCGCCGCGCTCGATCAGGGGCCCGAGCACCTGCCGCTCTACTTCTGCCTCTACAAGATTCACACCTATCAGGGGAGTCTCGACTGCGCGCTCGAGGCGGCAGAGGCGGGGCTGCAGGAGGCGTCACGGCAGGCCGGGTGGGACGACGACTACAGAAGATGGACGCCTGCCGGTGCGCGTGTCGACGGGCCGGCACGCTTCGCGCTCTATACGTTGAAGGCGCTCGCCTTCATCCGGCTGCGCCGCCATGAGCCCGACGAAGCGCGCGACGCTCTCGAACATCTGGCGCGGCTCGACCCGACCGGATCGGTCGGGTGGCCGGTGGTGGCCGATCTCGCGAACGCAGTGGAATAGAGGTCAGGCCGGGAGGGCGAAAGCGCGGACGGCGATGGGAAAGTCGGCGACGGTCGAAACCTCGCTCAGCTTGATCTCCGTCTTGCCGGGACCGACGGAGAAATCGGCGACGACCGTCGTTCCGTCCGCCTTGAAGGCACGGGCGAAACCCGGCGTGCCGACAGATGTCGCCTTCACGGGATTGCTCTCGAATGCGGGCTTGTCCGCGTCGGCGAATGCCGGCGACGAAAAGGTGAAGGTCGCAAGGATCTCGCTGCGCTCGACGGGCGAATCGGCATTTTCCGGCCGCGCCACGGAGTAGAATACGAGCTTGCCGCCCGCGAGCTCGGCCTTGAGGTCGTCCAGGTTCTTGCCGGCAAAGGCGGCGGCGACGTCCATGTGCTTCTCTCCGTCAGTCGATAGTGTGTTCAGTGCTGTGCAGCCATCCACTCGCCGTTGGTCGCGGCGCGCGGCTTGATCAGCCGGCTGGCGAACTCATCGAGCGGCATGTCGATGCGCTCGATGCGCTGCTCGGCGAGGAAGCGTGCCTCGTTGCGCGTCGGGGTCTCGGGGAGCACGGCCCAATGCTTGTCGGACGAGCGCTTCATGATCTGGCGCGCGAACGTGCGCTCGAGCTGGTTGGCAAAGCGGCAGCCGAGGAACAGGAAGTGGCGGCCGCGGCGCATGTCCCGCACCGGCTCGGGGATCGGGGTCTGGATGTCGATCTCCGTCAGAACCTCGACGTAGTCGGTGTCTGAGACGAGGAAGTTCGCGGCCGGGCGAACCGAGCCGAGCGGCTGGTAGAGCAGCGTCGCCCAACGCGCCGCCTCGACCGGCGCGACCGCCGGCGGGGGCATGCCATCGGCGACGCTGGTGGCCGCGGCGGCGACGTCGACGCGCGTGCCATCGGGCCGCAGGTAGTGCACCCAATGGCCGAAGTGCTCGGACTGGCTGACACCCTGCACGATGCCCCACGACGGACGCACGGCGAGCGCCTGCTGAGGCAGATCATCGTACCAGACATGCACGAGCAACGGCAGCTTGGGCTGGACGGCGAAGAACTGGTGCAGCCGGGTGGGTGGAACGAGCGGCGCAAACGCCTCGCTCATCGCCTTCGCGACAGTCTTGCGATGCTTGAAGTTCTCAATGAACTGCGCGGCTGCGGAAAGGTTGTTGCGGATCTTGTGCGGCACGCTCGCCTTGGACGTCAGCCGGCCGACGAGCTGGTCGGCCGACATTGGCAGCGGGCAATCGTCGCCGGTGAGGGCCAGCACGCCCGGACCCAGATAAGGGATGAGCATGCCGGCGCCGAGTGCCGATTCGATCGCCTCGAGGCTGCGCAAGCTCATGGGCTCGGCGCTCCGGTGCTCGCGTTGCCCTTGAGCGATTCGATCTTGGCGCGCGTTACGCGGAACACGCCACGGCCGCCGGACAGCGGCTGATAGTGCGACTTGATCTCCTCGCTCAGCAGGTTGAACCATTGCTGCGGGGTCTTGCCGGTCGGCCGTTCGCCGATCTCGGTGACGGTGCCATCCGGCGCGAAGCGGACGTGCACCATGACAATTGCCTCACCCATTGCACTCTCCTTTGGTGTCTAGAAGCCCGAGGCAAAGCCCAGGAGCTCCACCGTAACGTTGTCGACGCCGAAGCGCGCCTGGCATGCGAGGCGCGACTTCGACCCGACGCCGACGATGGTGTCGAGCTTCTCGTTCTCCTCGCGCTGGATCTTGGAAAGGCTGCGGCGCCCGTCGTGCACGAAGATGTGGCACGCGCCGCACTGGGCTTTGCCATCGCACTTGTGGGCGATCTTCTCCTCGGCCGCGAGCAGGGCGTCGAGCACGCGGGCCCCCTCGACGACGTCCACAGTCTTGCCGGTTGGCATGATCGTCATTGTCGGCATCAGCTTCTCTCCATAGAGTTTCTGAATTTCTGCAACTCTTCGGCACGCGTCTTAGAGGTAGATGGCGGTGCCCGCGCCCACGTTTATCGAGGCGTCCTTCATCGTCCCGATGATGAAGGCAATCTGCTCCTCGGTGAGGTGGGTGTGGAACGGCAGGGCGACGGCGCGGTCGGCAACCTTCTCAGTGACGAAGAGGCTGCCCCGGCGATAGCCGAACTCCATGTAGCGGCGCTGCAAGTGCAGCGGGTTGCTGTAGGCCGCCGCCTCGATGCTTTCGGTGCGGAGATCCTCGATGATGGCGTCGCGGCTCGAGCGCGTGAAGCGCGTGCCGAGATGCACGACGTAGAGGAACCAGTGGACCAAATCGACATCGGGGCCGATATAGGGATCCTTGATGCCCTCGAAGGACTGCACGTAGTCGAAAAACCAGCGCTCGGCGCGCTTGCGCTTCTCGAGGATCAACTCGAGCCGTTGCAGCTGGACCAGGCCAAGCGCCGCGGACAGCTCGCTCATCGCGCACTGGTATGGAGCCGTGTGTCCGAACACTACGGATGCGCGCTCGTCGGGGCGGCGCCCGCGCAGGCTGCGCAGCGTCAGTGCATAGTTGTCGTCGTCGGTGACGACCATGCCGCCCTCGCCAGAGGCGATCGGGCTCGGCTGGGAGAAATCAAATACCGACATGTCGCCGAAGGTACCGACGAGCCTACCCTGGTAGATCGAGCCGATCGCCTCGGTGGAATCCTCGATCAGCACGACGCCGTGGCGCTCGGCCACTTGGCGCAACTTGTCCCATGGGGCGGGATGGCCGTTGGTGTTGGCGGCGACGATCGCCGTTGTGCGGCCGCCGATGCAGGCCTCTGCCTTCTCCGGAACGAGCGTGCCGGCCCAGTAGTCAATGTCGGAGAATATGGGTCTTGCACCCAGGAGGGTGATCGCGTGCGCGGTCTCGCGCCAGGAGTAGGGCGAGGCGACCACCTCGTCGCGCGGCGAGATGCCAGCCGCGTGCAGGGCTAGAAGCAGCCCCATGGTCCCGCTGGACACCGCCACGGCATGCTTGCGCCCGAGATAGGCGGCAAAGGCCGCCTCGAAGCGCTGCACGACGGGACCGGCGGAGAGCTGGGGCGACTGCAGCACCCCGCTCACCGCATCGAGCTCGTCCTGCGTGATATCCGGGTCGGAGAGCGGGATCCACGTCGGCTTCATGACAACGCCTTGCGGACGGCGACGACGAGGCCGGTCGCTCGCGCTGGATCGTCGGTCAGGCGCCAGCAGTGGTCGGCGCCGTCGACGAGGTAGAGGCTGTAG
>JAEXXM010000034.1 GCA_023405815.1 Pseudomonadota bacterium
TCGCTGCGGCGGATGCGGGTCGTCGCGCGCATCTGCCGTGCGCCGGTGGCGTCCGGCGGCTGCAGGTCGACGTGCAGGACGATGGGGCGCGTGATGCCCTTGACGGTCATATCGCCGATGAGCTCGTAGCTCGAGGACGACTTGCCACGGATGCTCCGGCTCTTGAAGTGCATCTGCGGGTACTTGGAGACTGAGAAGAAGTCGCTGCCGCGCAGCTCGCCTTCCGACAGAGAATCACTTGCCCTCAGCGTGCGGGTGTCGATCACGACGTCGACGCTGCCCTTCTCGGGCATGGCGTCGTTGACGTCGGCCGTGCCGGTCACTCCAGTGAAGCGCCCTTGACCGGTTGAGAGGGGCAGACTGTAGGCAAAGCGCACCTCGGCCCGCCGGGTGTCGAATACGTACGGGGCGGCGATGGCCGGACCCGCATAAAGGAATGCGACCAAGAGGCTGGCCGCGAGGTTGCGGAAATACGTCATGCAACTTCCCCCTGGAATGGCGTGGCAATTTTCCAGAGCCCAATCATAGATCATGGGCATTAGCGTGGCTTTCGCGACACACGGCACAGGTAAATGGGCTTGCCCCTTACCGGAGCCATGTACCCGCCCAATATTGCCTGCAAAATCCGAGGCTGATTTGATGGAGGCCCCATTATGCGAACTGCATCGACCTACGCCGCCGTGCTGCTGGCAGTAACGACGCTTGCATCACCCGTGCTGGCGTTCGACGTGCAGAACGGGGGCGGCGCCCCGGCGAGCGGATCGGCCAATCTGGCGCCCGATGCTTCGGCTCCTGGCGTGAGCCTCGACATGGATCTCAGGGCGCAGCTCGGCCTGCCTGAGGAGAAGACGAAGTCCTCACTGACGCCGAAATCGGGACTGTCCTTCGGCGGCGGCGTTTTCAGCGGCGCCGCGGTGAATACCAGCACCATGGGCTATGACGAGAGCCCGTGGGTGGCTCCGCGCCGCCCCGCCGGCCGCGACTGACGTCTTCTCACTCGACAGGCTTGATGCTGGCCTCGGTCGTCGACCGGGGCCTTCGTCTTTTCCGGGATTGTCGCTCCGGCCGTCGCAATTGACGGCGCTTGTTTGTTCATCCGGCTCGGGGAGTATAGAGCCTCCGGGAAGAGCGGGAGATGCAACCATATGGCGGTAGCGAGCGAGGCCAAGGGTGACGGCTACGTGTGGCGCCGGATCGAGGCGGCGCTGCTCAACCCGATCCGCGCCTTCCGTCTCCGCTACCTGCCGCTGCTGATGGTCTATTTCGCCTACGGCGCGCTGGGTCTCATCGCCGTCGCGGAGAGCTTCTGGGTCAAGAAGGCACTGACACTCAGCCCGGCAGAGCTGGCGGCGCTCAATGTCTGGATCACGCTGCCGTGGACCGTGAAGATGGTCTTCGGCGAGCTTGTCGACAGCGTGCCGATCCTCGGGTCGCAACGCCGCATATACGTCTTCCTCGGAGCCGGGCTCATTGCGGCGGGAATGCTGCTGCTTGCCGGCGCCGCCGGCGGATGGCTCACATTCGCGAGCCCCGAGAACCTCTACCGGCTGGGGGCATTCATCAGCGTGCTCGGCGTCGTCATCCAGGATGTCGTCGCCGATGCGATGAGCACCGAGGTCGTCGATCGCGAGAATCCCGACGGCACGCCGCGAGACAAGGAAGTGGTCGACCGCGAGCTCGGCATGGTGCAGGTGCTGGGGAGGCTGGCGCTCTCGTTCGGCATATTCTGCGTTGCCGGGCTCTCCGGTTGGATCGCGAGCGTCTACAGCTACGAGACAGTGTTCCTGGCGGGCCTCATCATTCCACTCATCTCCATCAGCGGCGCGCTCCTCATCAGCCTGCGGCCGGTGGAGAGGCGCGCCATCGACTGGCGTATCCTGGGCGGTGGCGCGATCTTCGGGCTGTTCGTGCTGACGCTCGCCGGCGGAGACGTTCCATTCAACCAAGAGATCGTCTTTGTCGTCTCGATGGCGGTCATCTGCGGCATGCTCTGGCGCGTCGTCAGCCAGCTCGAGCCAGAGACGCAGCGGGCGATCTTCTATGCCGCGCTGATCATCTTCATCTATCGGGCGATGCCGCTTGCGGGGCAGGGCTACACGTGGTTCGTCATCGACGTGCTCGGCTTCGACGAGGCGTTCCAGGGTACGCTCAATCAGATCGGCGCCGCTCTCGCGCTGCTCGGCATGTGGCTCTTCTCCGACGCCATCACGCGGCGACCGGTCGCGCAGGTTCTCCTCTGGCTGACGGTGATCACGAGCATTCTGTCGCTGCCGGCGTTCGGGCTGACGCTCGGCCTCGCCGACTGGACCGAGCGGGTGTTCGGCTTCGGTGCACGCACGATCGCCATCATCGATACGGCGACCACCTCTCCGTTCGCGCAGCTGAGCATGATCCCGCTGTTGACGCTGATCGCCATCTACGCGCCTGCGGGACACCGCGCCACCTGGTTCGCGCTGATGGCATCGCTGATGAACATGGCGCTCGTCGCCGGGGCGCTGCAAACCAAATATTTGAACGAAATTTTTGTCGTCAGCCGCGGCCACTACGAGGCGCTGCCCTATATTGTTGGCATCGCCCTCGTCGCCGGGTTCATGATTCCCATCGCGGCAATCCTGATATTCGGGCGCCGCTTGCGGTAGCGACGCCGCGGAACGCTTCTCGTTGATGTGCGTCAATGTCCTGGTGAGGGTTTAGCGTCGACAGTGCAGCGACGCGGCGCCCGCAAGCGGCCCGGCCGCCAAAGCACAAATACGGGAGAACTCCGACTATGAAGCCAACGACCACGTGGATCCTGATCGCCGATGGCGCGCACGCCCGCATTTTCGCCAATCGCGGGCCGGGAAAGGGCATCGAGGCGGTCGAGGGCGGGGTCATAAACGGAGACCACCGCCCCGACAGCGAGCTGGTGAGAGACAGTGCCGGACGGACGTTCGAATCCGTCGGTGACACGCGCCATGCGATCGCTCCGAAGACCGATCCGCATCGCGAGCTGAAGCGCGACTTTGCCAAGCATCTCGCCGAGGTGCTCGACCGTGGCTATGCCGAGAAGGCTTTCGACCGGCTTGTCATCGTGGCGCCGCCCACGGCGCTGGGCGATCTCAGAGCCGCGCTGACGGCGCAAGTGAAGGCGCATGTCTACGCCGAGCTCGACAAGGACCTCGTCAAGACGCCGACAGTGGAGCTGCCCGAGCACCTCGGGGCGGTTCTCGCTGTCTAGGATCTGAGGCCGCTTTTTGCGACCGGTCAGCGGGGCGCCTCGGGGTCTCGCTGACCCGAGCCAAATGGTGCTTGAGCGTTGGCCCCAAGGCCGTTACGGTCTGCAGCATGGGACGGGGAGTGCATAAGTATCGCGTTGTCGGGGCGGCGTTGGCGCTGCTCGGCGTGGTGCTTTACGCTCTTCTCCTCCCTGGGCACCTCACCTCGCAGTTCAGCAGCCAGCTCAATCGCGCCGACATCATCGCGGGCGCGATGTGCTCGAGCGATGGATCCTCGCCGGCGATGCCGGCATCGAGCTGTCCGATCTGCAAGGGTCTTGCCTCATTCCAGTTGGCGCTCACGCCACCGGAAATCGCCGTGCTGCCCGTCCTGCCGCATGCGGTGGCAGCGCGCGCGTCTCTGCGGGACGATGTTGCCGAACTCGTCCTGCCACGCCCGAACAGTCGCGGCCCACCTCTCCTCAACGTCTGACGGCAACTCGCCAGAGCCAGGCCTGCCCGATGTTTGGCAGGCGCGGCTAGGGCGCCGTGTATTTGCGTAACAACATCGTCGTGCGCGCTCGCGTGCGTCGGTGTGCCCGCGTAGCGTTTGTTGGAGTTGAGTACCGTGTACCTGAGTATGGAGGCGCCGCTGCTTTGCGCGGCTACCGTTATCATTGTCGAGCTCGTGGCGCCGATTGGTGCGTTGGCTCAGGAGTCAAAGCCTGCGACGACGCCGCTGCCGCCCGTCGTGGTGGAGCAGAGTGCGCTTCCGACGAAGCCGAAGACCGCGAAGAAAAGCGCGAAAGTCAAGTCGAGCCAACCTTCTGTCGCGGGGTCATCCGCGCCGGCCAATTCGGCGACCTCGCAAGGCGTGGGGACGACTGTCCGCTCGGGCAGCCTGTCGGTGCCGAACACGGCCGAGGCGCGCTTGGAGATGAACCAAATCCCGGGCGGAGTCGAGCTGGTTCCGGACACGGCCTACAAGGCTTCTACGCCGGCGAGCACGATCAAGGACGTGCTCGACTATGTGCCGGGCGTTTTCGTGCAGCCGAAGTGGGGCGATGACACGCGATTGTCCATCCGCGGCTCGGGGCTGTCGCGCAACTTCCACCTGCGCAGCATCCAGCTGTTCATGGACGGCATCCCGATCAACACGGCGGATGGGTACGGCGACTTCCAGGAGATCGACCCCACGGCCTACCGCTATGTCGAGGTCTATAAGGGTGCCAACGCGCTGCGGTTCGGTGCCAACTCGCTCGGAGGCGCGATCAACTTCGTGATGCCGACCGGCTATGACGCGGATGCATTCGGCATGCGTGTCGATGCCGGCAGCTTCGGGTTCCACAAGCTGGCGGTGAGCTCCGGCGGCGTCTCTGGGCCGGCGGACTATTTCATCACCGGGACGTGGCAGGAGAGCGATGGCTTTCGCGACCATTCGTGGGGCGAGAGCGTGCGCGGCAGCATGAATGTCGGCTATCGGCTGTCCGAGGATGCGGAGACGCGCTTCTACATCAACGCCAACTGGGTGCGCCAACGCATTCCGGGTGCGGTGACGAAGCAAAGCGCGCTCTCCTCGCCGGAGACGGCGGCAACGGGAAACATCACGTTCGACCAGCAGCGCAACATCGATACGGTGCGGATTGCCAACAAGACGACATTGCGTATTGCACCCGGCACGCTGGTCGAGTTCGGCGCCTTTGGCGTCGACCGGCACCTGATGCATCCGATCTTCCAGTGGCTCGACTATCAGTATAGGGACTATGGTGCTTTCGCGCGCATCGAGGACGAGAGCCGTATCGGAGGCATGCGCAATCGCTTCGTCGGAGGCATCAACCTCCACAACGGCACCATCGACAACAAGCAGTACCAGAACCTAGCCGGCGCTCGGAAAGGACCGCTCTTGTCCAGCTCCGAAGACGACTCCGAGAACATGTCGGCTTATGCGGAGAACTCGCTGTACATCCTGCGGGATGCTGCGCTCGTCGGAGGCATTCAATATCTGCATGCTACGAGAGATCGACGCGACCGTTTCCTCACCGAGGCCGATGCAAAGCCCGATGACTCCGGGCGCACGAAGTTCAACCTGTGGAGCCCGAAGGTCGGCCTATTGTGGGACGTGACGCGCAACGCACAGGTGTTTGCAAACGTCTCGCGCTCTGCGGAGGCGCCGAGCTTCGGCGAGAGCTCCGCTGCCGCTCAGCAGATCACGTTCTCCGACATCAAGGCGCAGAGAGCGACGACCTATGAAATCGGTACGCGCGGTCGAACGGCCGACTATGCCTGGGACCTTGCGCTCTACCGGGCAAATATCGACGACGAGCTGCTTTGCTTCACTTCGGTCAGCACGGGAAGTAGTGCGTGCCAGGTGGCGAACGCGGACAAGACGATCCACCAGGGCGTGGAGTTGGGCTTCGGCTTCGCTATCGCCCGCGCTCTCTTCGCCAAGGGGCGCAAGACCGACGAGCTGTGGCTCAACTCGGCCTACACCTACAACGACTTCCGCTACGACAACGACGCAGAGTGGGGGAACAACGACCTCCCCGGCGCGCCGCGTCACTTCCTGCGCTCGGAGCTGCTCTACAAGCATCCTTCGGGCGTCTATGCAGGGCCGCACGTCGAGTGGGTGCCAGAAGCCTATTACGTCGACAGCGCGAACACCTTCAAGACCTCCTCGTATGCGATCTGGGGCGCCAAGATCGGCTTCGACAACGGTGGCCCGATCAGCGCGTACGTCGAAGGTCGGAACCTGTCAGACAAGAGCTACATCGCCAGCGCCAGCACCTCGGCCGACCTTGGCGGCAAAGACGCAACCGTGTTCGAGCCGGGTAACGGCCGCGCGTTCTATGCAGGGGTGCAATACAAGTGGTGACCAACCGGGATTTAATCATGACAAGGAAATCAGCGCAGCGCAGTGCGGCGACTTCAGATAGTGAGGCGGTGTCGGGCGTAAGCCGAGTCTGCCTGGGGCAGGGCAAATTGGAGGAAAGAATGAAACGCATCAGCGTGGGAGCGATCGCAGCGGTGCTCATTGCCGCGCTTTCTTCCGCAGCCGCGGCGCACGTCTCGCTGGAGATCAAGGAAGCGAAGCTGGGCGCCAGCTACAAGGCGGTGTTCAACGTGCCGCACGGGTGCGAGGGATCGCCGACGACAGAGGTGAGCGTCGAAATCCCCGAAGGGGTGATCGCCGTGAAGCCGATGCCGAAGCCGGGTTGGAAGCTGTCTCTGCAGAAGGGAGCCTATGCGCGCTCCTACGACTTCTATCACGGCGCGAAGAAGAGCGAGGGCATCAAGAGAGTGACGTGGAGCGGCGGAGAGCTGCCGGACGAGTACTTCGACCAGTTCGTGCTCTCGACATATATCGCGGGCGAGCTGCCGGCCGGCAGGCTGGTATTCCCGGTGACACAGAAGTGCTCGAAGGGCGAACTGCAATGGCGTGAGGTTGCCGGCCCCGGTGTCGATGCGCACAGTCTCGACTATCCGGCGCCGCAGCTGCTTCTGGTGGCCGGCGATGCGGGTGAGCATCACCATCATCACAGCCAGACGAGCGGCGGTACTCCGAGCATAGGCTTGTCGGCGCCATGGACGCGGCCGGCGAGCGCGGGCGGAATGGGTGTCGGCTACGTGAAGATCACCAATGATGGCTCCGAGCCGGATACTCTTCTGGGCGCCTCCTCCGATGTTGCCGAGCGCGTCGAGCTGCACGAGACAACGATCAGCGACGACGGGGTCGCCAGCATGAAGCCTGTCTCGTCTGTCGAGGTCGCACCGGGAAAAAGCATCGAGCTGAAGCCGGGCGGGCTGCACTTGATGCTGATCGGGCTCAAGGAGGCCATCAAAGAGGGCGGCAGCGTGAAGGCGAAGCTCAACTTCAAGAAGGCTGGTGCCGTCGATGTCGAGTTTACCGCGAAGACTGCGGCGCCCGCGGCTGACGGCGGCCACGAGCACATGCACCACCAGCACTAGACATGACCCGACGCTCGACGTCTGCGGCGGAAATGCGCCGCGGCGTCAGCGGGCGATGAGCAGCGGAACCGTCGTGTGCGTCAGGACGCGGGTCGCCTGACTGCCGAGCACGAACTTCGCCAGGCCGCGACGACCGTGCGAGGACATGACGATCAGGTCGCAGTCGCGTGCCTTCGCCTCCTCGACGATGCCTTCGGCGGGGTACTGATCCTTGACGTGGACCGCCTCGCAGGTGATGCCGAGGCCGGCGGCGATCTTCTGCACCGCTTCAAGGATCGTCGCCGCATTGGCCGCAGAGGCTTTCTCGTACTCCTCGACCGGGAAGGCGACGGCCCATTCGCCGGAGACGGCGGCGGTCCAAGGCTCGGTCACGGTGACGACGGTCACCTTCGACTGCATCAGCTTGGCGATCTGCAGACCCTGCTCGACGGCTCGCTGGCCAAGCTCCGATCCGTCGGTGGCGATCAGGATGTGCTTATACATGTCGTCACTCCATTGCGCCCTGCGCGCAGCGATGATGGACACAATCTCTTAACCGATTGCGATCCTTCGCGCATGGTCCCATTCCCGCTGGGCGCGGCTTTGACACCTGTCAAATGACAGCGCCGATATGCGCGTGATATGGCGCACTATGCGCCTGGCGACATTCAACATCGAGAGCCTCGACGACAGCGGGAGAGCGCAGGTCGACTTCGACGTGCGCCTTTCAGTGCTCCGGCCAGCGCTGGAGCGCCTCGACGCCGACGTCCTCTGCCTGCAGGAGGTGAACGCGCAGCACGTTCCGGGACAGCATGAGCGGCAGCTTCGCGCGCTCGAACGGCTGCTGGAAGGCACGCGCTATGCCGGCTACGAGCGTGCGGCGAGCAGCGGTCCGGGCGGGCGATTGTTTGCAGATGTCCACAACATCGTGACGCTGTCGCGGTATCCGATCCTGGCAAAGCGCGAGGTGCACCACGACTTCCTTGCTCCGCCGCTGCATACGGGGCCAGGCCGTGAGGCTGGTCGAGAGCCAGCGCCTGTCACGTTCGAGCGTCCGCTGCTGCTGACGCAACTGCAGATGCCGGATGGGGCAACGCTTTCGGTGGTCAATGTGCATCTGCGCGCGCCGCTTGCCAGCCCCGTCGCGGGGCAAAAGCGCGGGCCCTTTGCCTGGCGCTCGGTCGCCGGCTGGGCGGAAGGGTTCTATCTTTCCACCGTGAAGCGCGAGGCGCAGGCGCTGGAGCTGCGTTTGCTCATCGAGGAGCTGCTGGCGCGCGATGCCGGCGCGCTCATTGCCGTGGCAGGAGACTTCAACGCCGAGGACTTTGGCGCCACGCTGCGCCTTGTCGTGGCGGCCGAGGAGGACCTCGGGGCGACGGAGCTCGCGCCCAACTCGCTCCTCGTGCTCGACAGGGCGCTCCCGGCGGATCGGCGCTGGAGCGTGCTGCATCACAGCCGCCCGCAAATGCTCGACCATATCCTGGCGAGCCGCGCGCTCTACGGGCATTTTCGTGGCGTCGAGGTGCACAACGAGGGGTTGGGCGACGAGGCGCTGGGCTACGGGAAGGCGCTGCACTCGGCCGCCTCCTACCATGCCGCTGTTGTCGCAAGCTTCGACTTGGCCATGGCAGGGGGAAACGGTCGGCGCTGACGTCGGGCAGCTTGCCCTTGCCCAATCCCGGCTGAGGCCTCACAACTTGTGGCAAACAACAAGGGGTCATGAGCGCAATGCGGCACAGCGTGAGTTGCAGACGGGCGTCCATCGGGCAGCGCGCACCTTGGGCATTTCTTCTGGTGCTGACGGCGCTCTTTGGATCGCTTGCCGCGAGTTTGGCGCTGGCCGTCAGCAGCGAGGAGGTCGATACGGCGCTGATCGTCGCCATAGATGTTTCGAACTCGGTCGACGAGCAGCGCTACAGGCTGCAAATGGAGGGCATTGCGCAGGCGCTCGAAGACCCGGGGGTCATCCAGGCCATCGTCGGCGGGGCCAAGGGGGGGATTCTGTTCTCGCTCGTCACCTGGTCGGACCAGCCGACGGTGAACCTACCTTGGACGCACATCGCCAGCGAGGCGGACGCCAAGGCGGCGGCGCGAAAGGTCAGGCTGCTGCCGCGTCAGAGCGGAGAGTTCACCTGCATGGCGCGCATGATGCGGGTCGTCTCCGACAAGATCGTGCCGCAAATACCGTCGAAGGCCGCCAAGGTGGTGCTCGATATCTCCGGGGATGGGAGGGACAACTGCAATAGCGTGGAACCGATCGAGCAGGTGCGCGACGAGCTAGTGCGATATGGCGTTACGGTGAACGGGCTACCCATCCTTACGCCCGAAGGTCCCGAGGTGGTGACGCCGGGTGCGGCATCAACACAGTCGTACCTGCCTGGCAAGCAGAGCACCCATCCGCTCGAGACTTGGTTCCAAGAGCATGTGAAGGGCGGACCCGGCTCATTCGTGCTGCCTGCCAACGGCTATGCCGATTTCGGCCGTGCTATCCGGCAGAAGTTTGTGCTGGAGGTGAGCGAAGGCGGGAGCCGCGTGCGCCGCCAGTTCGCCGCCGAGTGGCCGCGCTTCTTCACGCCGTAGAGATCAATCGACGTAGGCGCGATCGAGGTTCTTCACGTTGTCGAAGTGGAGCGCCTGCTCCTTGCCGCGCAGCGACTTCAGGCGCGAGGAGTTGACGTCGGCTCCATCAAAGTTTGCGCCGGCGACATTGGCGCCGGTCAAATCTGCGCCTGCGAGCTCGCTGCCGGAGAGATTTGCTCCGGAGAAGTCGACATCGCGCAGCACGGCATATTCCATCATCACGCGCGAAAGGTTCGCATCCTTGAACGAGGCGCCGTCGAGCTTGCTCGACTTGAACACGCCGCGCATCAGGCCCATCGACTGGTTCTTCATGTCGGCGGAGAGATCGGCGCCGGCGAAGTTGGCACCACTCAGGTCGGCGCGGGAGAAATCGGCCGCGACGCGCGCGCCGGAAAAGTCGGCGCCGGGCAGCTTGGCGTCCATGAGCTGGGTGGCGAACAGGCTCGCGCCCTTGAGGTTGGCACCGGTGAAATTGGATTTGAGGCCCCATGCCTGATCGAGCACGACGCCTTCGAGGTTGGAGCCGGCGAAGCTCGTGCCATTGATGCGCGCGGCTTGCAGCTTGATGCGGCGCAGGTCGAGCCCCGAGAGATCGAGGCGGTTCAGGCGACGGCCAGAGAAGTCGGCGGTGCCCTCATCTCCGGCCTTGGCGATCGCGGCCATGATCTGGGAACGCGTGACGTCGGCGCGGGTGAACTCCTCGGAACCGAGATCGAGGTGGTCCACCATGTCGGCGTGGCCCGGCTGCGGCGTCGCGATCGCCACCGTCGCCAGGAGTGCGATACCCGTCACGAGCGTGGGAACTCGCATGATGCTCTCCTGGGTTAAAGGTCCTGGTAGTCGCCAGCGGCGCAGCGCCAGCTCCTGATCTGCCAGTTCGGATGCCGCTCCGCCCATCGCGGCAGGTGCGGTTGGGCCTCGAACAGACAACGCTTGACGTCGACGTCATATGCCAAGGGCACGCGGTAATCCTTGCAGACGCCGGGATTGCTGATGAGGCAAGCGGAAATGACGATAGCGATCATGGAGGGCTCCCGACCCGGTTTGGCCGCAAGGCGGCTCTCCGAACCTGACATGGGCGGGGCAATACTCTGCACCCCGCCAGACCTATACGGGTGGCGGGGGGATTTGGTTACAGCAGGGAAATTACCGGCGGCCCGGCGGACTATCCGGCCGTGACGAGGATCTCGCCCTTGCCGACGGTGGACAAGTCGCCGGCGTACTTGCGGACGATATCCGGCAGCGGTTTCGGCGCCAACGACCCGAGCTTCTCGCGCATGTAGCGGGAGAGGATGCGCAGGATGACGAGGTCGTGTCGGCCTGCATCGGCGAAGGTAGGCAGGAACTGGTCTACCGAGGGGCCGATGAGGGTGCCGCGACGCAGCAATAGTCCGGGGTCGGCCCCGAAGCCGAGCTCGGTCCATATGGTGCCGCCGACCATGCGCGAGCCGGCAAAGCTGCCGCATTTGCCACGGACGAAGATAGTGCCGCGGCGCATGCGGTCGCCGGCGCGGTCGCCGGCATGGCCGTCGATGACGATGAGGCCGCCGGTCATGCCGAACTTGTCGCCCGGGGTTAGGCCGCCGACCTGCGAGCCGGCAGAGCCCTTGACGGAGATCTGTCCGCCGCTGATGCCGGAGCCAAGGAGAGCGCCAGCGTCGCCGCGAATGTCGAGGCGCCCGCCGCGCATGTTGCGGCCGGCTCCGACGCCGACGTCGCCTTCAACGACGACACTGCCGTGCTCGAGGTCGGTGCCGACGAAGTCGAGCTTGTCGGTCGCGCCCTCGAAGGTGATGGTTTCGCCCGGTTTGCCGGAGACGGCGAATACGTCGCCGACCTTGAGACCGCTCTTGGTCGTGCCGATGTTGAGCTTCAGCACCTCGGCCAGCGGTGTCGTGGCGACGTGCTTGGGCGTCAACTGCGAAAGATCGAGCCGCTCAGCCGGGGCAGAGGTCAGGCGGAAGGTGAGACCGCTCATGGCAGCAGCTCCCGGAGCTTATAATGGTGTTGACCGAGCTTGCCGCCGTAGTTGCCGGCGGTAACGCGGGTGACGCCCTTGGCGGCGCCGATATCGAGAACCGTCTTGAGGCCGGCGCGCATGGCGTCGGCGACCGCCTTCGACGACAGGCCGTCGATGACGATCTCGAGCACGGCGATGGTGTCGGGCGCGACCTCTGATTTTACGCGGCCGCGCAGCGTCGGGCAGAAGGCGTCGTTGGTCGAGGCGATAGCGCCCTTGTACTTCGAGCCGACCTTGGAGCCGGAGCGGACGATGCCTCCCGGGAAGGGCGTAATGACATCGGGCACCTTGCCGATGGCATCGACGGCGGCTTCAGTCGTCTCCAGCAGCCCGGCACGGTCATTACCGAGGATAAGAAGATTGCCGCCGCCGACGGCATCGGTGACGACGCCAGTCGTCTCCTCGATGACGAACTCGCCGTCCATCACCGGCACACGCCAGAAGCGCTTGTCGCCTAGTTTCTTCGCTGTCTGGAAGCCATCACCAAAGTAGCGGGGGCCCTGGCCGAGACCGATGCGCTTGTCGGACTTGACGCCCGCGAAGCAGGCCGATCCGGGGCTCGTCAGCACGCACTGGCCGACGCGATTCTTGAGCTGCGCGGCGGCGGCATCCGGCGAGAAACCGAACAGCAGCACGCGCACGCCGGGACGGCCGTCGGGCGTCTCCTCCGGCTTCAGCTCGCGGTCGATGCCGACCTCGGCACCGCAGCCGATGACGGAGGTGCCGAAGCCGCTCATGGTGACGGCGGCGACGCGCGCCCATTTCATGGTGTCGGCAGTGATGATGACGCCCGTGCCGGCCATGCCGAAGGCTTCGGCGAACGTGTCGTCGATCGCTATTCCGTTGATCTTCATGACGACGTCCTGGCCCTCGTCGGTTGCACGATGATCTCTCCGCGACCGCCGTCGATGATCTCGTTATCGCTCAAGCGGAAGTTCTCCATGCGCACCGTATGGTAGCGGTCGAAGTAGTCCTTCAGCGGCTTCTCGATGGAGCGATCGTACTCGGGGCGGGCGACGTGCGTTGCGCCGTTGACGACCTTGATCACCTTGCCGTCGCGCACGATGAGCTCGCCGTTCTTGAACACCAACTCGGGCGTCGTGAACATGCGCTCGCGGTTGGCGTCGTCCTTGTAGACGGTGATGTCGGCTCGCGCGCCGGGACCGACGTGGCCGAGGTCCTTGAGGCCGAGGCTGCGGGCGGGGCCCGCGCGCGTCATGATCGCCACCTCGTACATGGAGTATTCGCGCTCAAGCACCGGCAGTGTCGAATACTTGAGGGCGTCCGGGTTGACTCGCTGCATCGCCTCGCGGCGGAAGTCGCGATCCATGAGCAAGCGGATCAGATGCGGATAGGTGTAGAACGGCGCACCGTTCGGGTGGTCCGTGGTCAGGAAGATGCGCCAGGGGTCATCGCAGAGGAGGAACGTCTCTAGGCCGATCGCCCACTGCAGGGCGTGCACGAAGCTCTTGTCGCGGTAGCGGAACGGCACGACACCGCAGCCGGCATCGCACTCGATATCCATCACCACCCAACGCTTCGGATCGGCGTTCTTGGCGCCGTTGTACTGGCGCATGCTGTCGCCCGACGCGGTGCACGTCGCCCCGAACATCACTTGACCGACGTCGATGGAGATGTGGGGATACTTCTTGAGGAGATCGGCGATCTGCACGGCGCCGGAGGAGAAGTGGCGGTCTCCCTCCGTCGCGTAGCTGTGGAACTGGATGTGTGTCAGGTGCAGCGGCAGGCCTTCCGACGCGCGGATGGTGGCGAGCGTCGTCTCGACGTTGCCGGGAATGCCCAGATTGCAGCCATGGATGTGGAGGGGGTGTGTAACGCCCAGCTCGACGAGACCGCGTGCCAGCGTCTGGATGATGTCGCGCGGCGTCACACCGTAATAGACGTGCTTCTCGTCGAGATCGAGCTTGCGCTGGTTGAACTTGAAGGCGCTGATGCCGCCGGGGTTCACCACCTTCACGGCGATGGCCTGCGCAGCGTGCATGGTCCAGGCGATGTAGTCCTTGATCTGCTCGAAGCTGGCGTTGCCGGCCATGAGGCGCAGGAGGAAATCGTCGCTGCCGAGCATGACGAACGCGCCCTTGTCGAGCAGCGGCGTGTCGCCCATCTCCATGTGCGCCTGGCGGGCGTTGGCCGGCAGCATGGCCGGCTCGAACGCAGCCGTGTAGCCCATCTCGGCGTAGCGGTAGCCGGTGACCATCGTGGAGGGCGTGGCGTGGCCGGTGCCGGCGCGCGTCAGCGCCGTGTGGGCGACCTCGTCCTTATAGTGGTCCTCGGGCAGCAGCGTGCGGGCGATGGTGACCTTGCCGCCGCCGATGTGCGTGTGGGGATCGATGGCGCCGGCCATGACCACGCGGCCGCGGACATCATATTCCTTGTCGACGCGGGTGTCGGCTGGCGGGGAGATGATGCGGCCGTCGGCGACGTAGATGTCGCGCACCTCGCCATTGATGTTGTTGGCGGGGTCGTAGACCTTGCCACCGGTCAGCTTGATCAACATTGCGCGGTGCTCACTTCAAAGTGCAGCTTGAATGGCGGCGAGGACATCGGCGGCGCGCGGTAATTGCGAGCGTCCGAGGTTCTGCAGCGGGAGGGACACGACGTTGTCGCACCGCACCATCTGGCCGGCGTGATCGATGCCGGGTGTGCCCACCGGGATGAAGACCGTGGGCGGCTGGGCTAGGCGCACGCCAGGGGTGCCGAGGACGATGGTCGGAACCTTGGTCTGCGGCAGGCCGATGTCGGTGCCGATGGAGGCGACCCAGACGAGGAGGTCGCCTTCGCCATCCGTCAGCATGCGGCCGATGTTGTAGCGGTAGGAATCATATTCCGGCTTGCCGTTGGCGAAGCTGACGCGCAGCGGGAAGCCCGTCTGCCAGGTACAGGTCGAGGCGGCGCTGGGCGCGCCCTCGTTGCCGCCGAGCGAGAGGCCGGCAAAGCGCGTCGTCAGATTGAGCTCGCGCACGATCTCGGTCATCAGGTGCACGGTGAGATCGGCCTGGGGCATGCTCAATGCGGGAGGTGCCCAGACGACGACGCCGTATTGCGCCTTCTTGCACTTCTCCGCGACCGTTTCGATGTCGTCGAGTGACACGCCGGCGATGCCGCTTGCAGGAGCGGCCAGCGCGCTGCTCTTGGAGCCGGGAATGAGCGAAGAGAAGAGACCGCCCTTCTTGGCGGGCGGAGGTGTTGCCGGTGTATCGGTGCCGGCGACGGGGAAGCCGCGTACGCGCGCCGAGATGGCGGCGAGGACCTCGGGAATGCGGTCCTTGGCGACGGGGATGGAGATCACCTCCTCGATTCGCGGGCCGGTGGCCGCGGAGGTATCCAATCCCTCGCCGATGAAGATGACGGTGCGCTTCTGGCCGATGCCGTCGAACATCGTGTGCTCGGGCGTGACAATGCGGTCGAAGAAGCGACCGTGCAGCTTATGCACGTCGGAGCCGACGATGATGATGAGGTCGGCGCGATTGCGCGTCTCGGTGAGCGTGGACATGATCCAGCCGCTCGTCTGCACGACCTTGAGGTTGCGATACTGCCCCTCGCTCAGGGCGTGGTCGACGACGCCGCAGGTGCGGTCGGCGATCGACATGATGGCGCGCTGGCCGGAAACGTCAGTTGCCATACCGCCGTAGAGCGGCAGCTTGGCCTGGCGGATCAGACCGGCAGCGGCCTTGATCGCCTCGTCTAGGCTCACCTCGGCCTCGCGCACCGTTGGCTTCGCGGGCGGCAGTGGCCGCTGGAACCCGGCGGTCGCGCGCGGGCAACCCGTATTCACCTTCAGCGTCGATCCGGTGCGGGTGACCGTGAGGTCATCGCATAGGAGCCCGCAGAAGGGACAGGTGACGTTGTGGTAGGTATGGGTAGCGTCACCCTCGGCGTGTGCTGTCATGCAGTGCAGTCTCCTTCGCGCGGGGCGCAAGTAAGCACGGACGCCACAGCAAAACAACAGTGGTGCGAATGCGGCCGTTTGCCGGGGGAAACGCCGATTGCGGAGCTGTTGGGCCGCCTCTATGTTCGCGCCAGAGGCGCGTTAAAGAACCGGTACTCGGAGGAAAACTACCCATGTTGAGAGCTACTGCGCTGGCGCTCGCTGCGCTGGCCGTGTTGCCGACTGCTGCACTCGCACACGGTCCGTCGCGTCAGAAGGTGACGGAGACGGTCGAGATCAATGCGCCCGCCGACAAGGTTTGGGCCACCATCGGCAACTTCCAGGACATGAGCTGGCACCCGGCCGTCGGCAAGGTCGAGGGCAGTGGCGGCAACGACGCCAATGCAACCCGGACGCTGACGCTGACATCGGGCGGGACCATCGATGAGAAGCTGCTGTCGAGCGATCCGGCGAAGATGATCTACAAATACGAGATCACCAAGGTCGATCCGAAGGTGCTGCCGGTGAACAACTATTCGTCCAACCTTAGCGTGAAGGGCGATGGGGCCAAGTCCACCGTCGAGTGGAAGGGGGCCTTCTATCGCGGCTATATGAACAATGATCCGCCGCCGGAGCTCAATGACGAGGCCGCCGTCAAGGCCGTGAAGGGCGTGTACCGCGCCGGGCTCGATGCTCTGAAGAAGAAGCTGGAAACGGGCGGCTGACGTTCGGCGTGATGGGCAAAAACGCTCATCGCAGGGCATTTGTTCTGGCGGCGGCGCTCGGCGCCGCCGCTCTCTTTGGCTCGGTCGTCGGCGCACAACAGAAAGCGACCGCGGCGAAAGTGACCGAGGCGCTGGTCACGAATCAGACCGGTGATTCCCTCTCGATCGTCTCGCTCGCCGACATGACGTCGGCGGCCGAGGTCGCCATAGGCGGCAAGCCCGCCGGCATCGCCGTGTCGCCGGACAGCACGCGTGCCTACATCACCTCGCCGGAGAGCAAGGAACTCGTCGTCTTCGACACCGGAGCGCGTCGCGTGGCGAATCGGCTCCAAGTCGGCGAAGCTCCACTCGGCGTCGCAGCGCATCCGACGAGCGGACGCGTCTACGTTGCAGACTGGTACACGCACAAGGTGTCGGTGGTCGACCCGGAAGCGGGCAAGGTCGTGGCCGAGATAGCTGTGGGCGAGTCTCCCTCGGGCCTGGCCGTGACGCCGGACGGGCAGCTCTTGCTCAGCGCGGACCGGGACAGCGACTCCGTGTCGATCATCGATGCACAGGCCAACGTGCGGCTGAAGAGCATTCCGGTAGGCAAGAGGCCATTCGGGATCACGATCGATGCCGCGGGTGAGCGCGCCTATACCGCCAACGTCGCCAGCGACGATGTGACGGTCATCGACATCGAGCGCGGTATCGTCGTCGGGACGGTTTCTGTCGGGCACCGGCCATACGCCGTGGCGCTCGCTCGCGGTCGCGCCTTCGTGACCAACCAGTATGCGAGCAGCGTGAGCGTCTTCGACGTGGCGACCCTCAAGACGGTGAAAACCATCGACGTGGGGGACCACCCCGAGGGCATCGCGGCCGATCCGGGGGAGGCGAATGTCTATGTCGCCTGTTGGTTCGACAACGTCCTGATGCGCATCGACCCTGAGGCGCTTGCCGTCACCGGCGAAGCGGCTGTCGGGGATGGCCCGCGGGCCTTCGGCGCCTTTCTGCGCTAGCCGCCGTCCGGCGCCTTCTTGCATTGCAGCGATCACGCAGACGTAAACCGCATGACCAAACGTTAAGGTCGTGGCTGTTTACGGCCGTGCCATCCCGTTGGTAAAACGGCCCGGAAAATGCGGCAACTCAAGCCGTCATAGCGTGGCAAGTCACCAGGAAGGAAATGTTCGCATGCGGTTCTATGGTTTGGTCGGCGCGCTGTTTGCCGCCGCCCTCGCATTGGGGTCTCAAGTCGTGGTCGCAGCCGCTGCCGACGAGCCCAAGGCAACAGACCTGATCTTCGAGCAGAAGCATCTCGCCAACGTCGAGACAGGCAAGACGATCGACTACAAGTTCAACCGTACGGTGACCGACCCACTGATTCTCGGTCAGCCTTTCAGCGACGATATCACGCTGAAGGTCGCTGCCGAAAAGGAGGACGGCAAGAAGGACATCGAGCTGCAGATCTATACGGGCGCCCGTGCCCGCGACCTGCAGAAACTGGAGAAGTTCTCGATCAACCCGGTGTTCGCCGTGTTCTTCTCGCAAGCCGTCAGCACGTTCAACCAGCTTGCAGGCGGGCAGGTGAACTACCTGCAGAGCGGCTTCTCCAATGGCTGGCTCAAGGCCAAGGTCGAGCCGACGAAGGTCACCTATGACGGAAAGCAGATCGACGCGTACCACATCTCGATGACGCCCTACGTCGGAGACAAGTACGAATCGAAGATGCAGGGCTGGGAAGGTGCGAAGTACGACGTGATCGTCAGCAAGGACGTGCCCGGCGAGATCGTCGATCTGCTCGCCACCTATCACAACCGCTATCCGCCGGCGAAGCTGAAGCTGATCGAGCGCATCACGCTGGCCGGCGTCACCGGACTGGAGAACCCACAATGACGAAGCAAGGCATGACAGCAGCCTGCTTCGCGTTGCTCGGGGCCGGATTGACGGCAACCGCGAGCCTTGCGGTGGAGCTGCCGCAGAACGACTATCCGACGGCGGCGCGTGCCGATTACGTCTTCGCCTGCATGCAGACGAACGGACAGAACCGCATCGTGCTGGAGAAGTGCGCCTGCTCCATCGATACAATCGCTTCCTTGCTGCCCTATTCCGAGTACGAGGCGGCGGAGACGATCATGTCGGTGCGCCAGAAGGGGGGCGAGAGCGTCGCGATGTTCAACAGCTTTGCGCCGTTCCTGGAGAAGGTGAAGAACTTGAAGCGGGCACAGGTCGAGGCCGAGCTGCGCTGCTTCTGAGGGCAGAGGAAAGCTCGGTGCGAGTGAAGAAAGGGCGCCGCTAAACGGCGCCCTTTCTCGTTTCGTTGTTCGAATGCTGTTGCTGGCGGACCAGCTTCGTCACGAGGCCTTCTTGGCCGACGTGGCGGTGAAGACCTGGCCCTCGGTATCCTTCGCCGTCACCTCGATGACGTTCTCGCCGCCAGGCACGAAGCTGAAGCGGAAGTTGGGGTTCTCCGAGATGGAGATGCCGCCCTCCATCTTGAAGACGCGGGCGCCGTCGCGCGTCACGTCCATTTCGCTGACGATGCGCATGGGCGTGTACTGACGCGTCACCTGATCCATCTGCATGCCGGTGAAATTGGGATGGCGGATCATCACCTGGGCCTCGCGGACCGGCGGGGTCTTATCCTTCGCCTCGGCAGCGTCGAAGGTGCGGATCTGCATCTTGCCGAGGCTGGCGAGCGCTTCGTCGGCGTCCTTGGATGCCGCTGCCGAGCAGCCGCCGGATGCCTTCACGAACTTCGTCGCCATGTGCAGCCTGCCGTCGGCGGTCTCAACCACGGCGCGCACGTTGGAGTACATGTCGATGCGAACGCGAGTAGACAGCATGCGGTCGCCCTTGCCGGCAGCCTCGCCGAAATGGAAGGTTGCGGCCACCGGGGCTGGGTTCTTGTCGATTACGAGCGTCAGGCTCTTCACCTCGCCCGCTGCCGCAGGGATGCGGACGGTCAGCGGCACGATGGCTGCGTCCTCGGCCCTGTAGGGGGCTTCGAGCGAAACGGTCCCATCGTCCTCGGCCACGTCGCGGTTGTCGAACACATCGCGACGGATGTCGTGCCAAGGGTCATCACCCGCTGCAGCCGGTAAGGCCGCGCCTGCGGTTAGCGCCATTGCGAGCGCTAGCGCCCCGAACTTCAGGTTTCTCGCCAACATTCTTGCTTCCTCCGTGCCGCCGCGTTGCTGGTTATTCCCACTCCAGTTCGGCGAAAGCGGCAGAAACGTTGCGTGCATGATACTCTTTGAACAGGAGCCAGGCATCTTTTTCCGACAATCCTGCTTTTTCCGCGGCCTCGGCGAGCGTCTTCCCCTCCTTGATCATGGTGCGGACGTCGGCGGCTACGGTGCTCAGGTAGCGCTTCTCGGCGTCGATGGCCGCGGGCCATGGCATGGACGCGGGGCCGTGGCCTGGAACCGCCAGCTTCACGTCCGTTCGCGCAGACAGCCTGTCGATCAGGGCCAGCCATCCGCGGATCGAGCCGTCGAGGGCCGGAATATGGCGCGAGAAGAGGAGGTCCCCGAGGAACATGGTTCCGGTCTTCTCGTCCAACACCGTCAGGTCGTTGTCGGTGTGGGCCGTGGGATGCGCCTCGAGAAGCAGCTTGCGGTCGCCCAAATCGAGTTCGCGGCGGTCCTCTACGAACTCGGTCGGGGGAACGATCTCGGTGCCGGCGAAGGCGTCCCCGAGCAGCTCCTTGTTGATCGCGAGATAGCGATCGCCGCGAGACGCGAGCGCGCGCGGAAGCTTGGCGTGGCCGATGAAAATGGGGCTTTCCCCCTTGAACGCCACGTTACCGAAGAGGTGGTCGGGGTGCATGTGCGTGTTGATCACGTACCGGATCGGCAGCTTGGTTCGGGCGCGGATGGCGGCAAGAAGCTGCGCCCCGACATGGGCGCTACCGCCGGTGTCGACAACGGCCACCGCGTCCTTGCCGATGATGAAGCCCGCGTTGGATGTGTCGCCGGAGTTGCGCGGAGTGAAGAGCTCATAGCGCCCCTGGTGGACGAACACCCCGGGAGCGACCTCGTTCACGGAGAACGCGTCGTCAGAAGATGCTGCCGCCCGAGGGTGGGGCGTCGGCGCGGCCTCTTGAGCGCTCGCGAGGGTCGCGCACAGGAGCAGTGAGGCAGCTGCAAGTAACGCTGTAACGTTCGGGAAAACTTCCCGGATTCGGTTTCCGAACGGTAGCGTTCGAGGCATGCTTTTGCCCTCATTGCCGATCACGAAAATTGGCGATGCGCGATCACGCGGGCGAGAGCACCACGTGAGGTAACGCGTCGCCTGAACGACTCGGCCGCGGTCTACGGTCGTGCATAGGATGGCGCGCATCGAGACCTCGCGATCAGTCACGGTATTTAACTTATCCAGTATTTCCGGCCCGAGTTCAGAAGGTTGTCGTGCGGTGCACAATTCGAATGTGCGGCGCAGCAAACCGCGATGGGACGCGGCGGAAATTACGTCAACCATCTTGTCCTTTTCACGGACGCGTGAATTTTCGTTACCTGATCGTCTTGCGGCCGGGAAAAAAAAGTGCGTAGATGTGCCGCGGTGTGACACGGCATCCAGGGCTCGCTGGCATCAACCAGTGTTCTCCGTCGATCGCCAATAAGGGACTAAGAAGGGGAAAACCCCGATCCCAATAACAAGGGTGTGAGGCGCTGCTGTTCACCACCGACTTGCGTGGCAAGAACCTTAAAATGGAGGAAGCGCAATGCGCAAAAGCGTATTCGCAGGTGCATTGGTCGCGACGGCTGCCCTAGCGGCACCGGCGATGGCCAATGATAGCGTTGTTAAGTGTATCGCCGACGAGAATAACTGGTGCATGCAGCAGCATGACTACTCTGCCACCCGTTATTCGAGCCTCGACCAGATCAACACCAAGAACGTCGGCAGCCTGAAGGTTGCGTGGACGTTCTCGACCGGCGTGCTGCGCGGTCACGAGGGTTCTCCCCTCGTCATCGGCAACACGATGTACCTCCACACCCCGTTCCCGAACATCGTGTACGCGCTGAACCTCGATGACGAGAACAAGATCATCTGGAAGTACGAGCCCAAGCAGGATCCGTCCGTCATCCCCGTGATGTGCTGCGATACCGTCAACCGCGGTCTGCAGTACGCTGATGGCAAGGTCTTCCTGCACCAGGCCGACACGACCCTCGTCGCTCTCGATGCCAAGACCGGCAAAGAGGTTTGGAAGGCGGTCAACGCCGATCCGAAGCGCGGTGAGACCGGCACGGGCGCTGCGCTCGTCGTCGGCGACGTCGTGATGATCGGTGTGTCGGGTGCCGAGTTCGGCGTCCGCTGCTTCATGACCGGCTACGACATCAACACCGGCAAGCGTCTGTGGCGCGGCTACTCGATGGGTCCGGATGACGAGATCCTGTTCAACCCCGAGAAGACGATGTCTCTCGGCAAGCCGGTTGGCAAGGACAGCTCGCTCAAGACGTGGACCGGCGACCAGTGGAAGCTGGGCGGCGGCTCGATCTGGGGCTGGTATGCCTGGGATCCGAAGCTGAACCTCGTCTACTACGGCACGGGCAACCCGTCGACCTGGAACCCGGCTCAGCGCGCGGGACCGGACGGCAAGCAGATCGACCAGAAGTGGTCTATGTCGATCATCGCTCGCAATCCGCAGACCGGCGAGGCCGCCTGGGCTTACCAGATGACCCCGTTCGACGAGTGGGACTATGACGGCGTCAACGAGATGATCCTCGTCGACAACATGGACGTGAAGGGCAAGAAGCACAACGTGCTCGTGCACTTCGACCGCAACGGCCTCGGCTACACGGTTGACCGTGAGACGGGCATCCCGCTCGTTGCCGAGAAGTATGACCCCGTCGTCAACTGGACGACTGGCGTCGACCTCGACCCCAAGAGCGCTACGTATGGCCGCCCGGCTGTCGTCGCCTCCAAGTCGACGTTCCTCAACGGCCAGGATGTCAACACCACCGACGTCTGCCCGGCCGCTCTCGGAACGAAGGACCAGCAGCCTGCTGCTTACTCGCCTCTGACGGGCCTCTTCTACGTGCCGACGAACCACGTCTGCATGGACTACGAGCCCTTCAAGGTCGAGTACACCGCCGGTCAGCCCTACGTTGGTGCCACGCTCTCCATGTATCCGCCGAAGGGCGAGAGCCACATGGGCAACTTCATCGCGTGGGATGCCTCCAAGGGTAAGATCGTCTGGTCGAACAAGGAGCAGTTCTCGGTTTGGTCGGGTGTTCTCACGACCGCTGGCGGCATCGCCTGCGTCGGCACCCTCGAGGGCTACTTCAAGTGCGTCGATCAGAAGGACGGCAAGGAGCTGTATAAGAACCGCACTCCGTCCGGCATCATCGGCAACGTGTTCACCTACGGACACAAGGGCAAGCAGTACATCGGCGTCTTCTCGGGCGTTGGTGGCTGGGCCGGCATCGGCCTCGCAGCTGGCCTGACGAACCCGACCGATGGTCTGGGCGCCGTGGGTGGCTACGCTGGCCTCAACAGCTACACCGCTCTGGGTGGCTCGCTGACGGTCTGGTCGCTGCCATAAGTCGACATCACGTCACTAAAGGACCGGCGCGGGATTTCCCGCGCCGGTCTTCCGTATGAATGGAACTCGGTAACGCCGTTTAGCCGTTCATGCACGAAGGTGGTCAATTCGCAGCGCAACATTGCGAAATGGTATGACATTTTGCCTGTTGCGCTAATTCAATTGGCAACCCAAGTCTCAAGATATCTACCCGTAGTCGAGCAGATAGGGGAAACGCGTGAGAAGGATCAGTTTTGCCATTGTTGCCGCCATTGCGCTTGGGGGCGTGTTTGGATCGGCCATGGCTCAGGATGTGCAGCCCGGCTTGCAGAAGGAAGTGACGCTTCCCGATGGCTGCGTCACTCAAGAAGGCGCCGAGTTCAAGGACGGCAAGTGGGTGCTCCCGGACGGTACGCCGACCTTCCGCGTGTGCAAGAAGGACAACACCATTGTCGTCGACTGGGCGACGTACAACGGCTATCGCCGCTATCACGGTGAGTGCCATGTCTGCCACGGCCCGAACGGCCTCGGCTCGACCTACGCACCGGCGCTTTCCGACTCGCTGAAGACGATGGACTACGGCACGTTCCTCGGCACGGTGGCCAGCGGCCGCGTGCGCGATGAAGCTGGAACGAAGTTCGTCATGCCGGCGTTCGGCGACAACAAAAACGTGATGTGCTTCATCAACGACCTCTACGTATATCTCAAGGCCCGTTCATTCGGTTCGCTGCCTGCCGGTCAGCTCGGCGGCCGCAATCGCGATGAGAAGCCGCAACAGGCCAAAGATGAAGAGAAGGCTTGCCTTGGTAGCTAACGAAAGAAACAAAGTTGCATCACTGGTCGGGGCCGCCCTGGGCGGCCTCGTCCTGTTTTCAGCGATCTGTGGATCGGCCGTGGCCGTCGAAGGTCATCGCTCCGATCTCGTGAACCGCAAGGTCCTGCGCGTGTGTGCCGACCCGGCGAACATGCCCTTCTCCAACGAGAAGAAGGAAGGGTTCGAAAACAAGATCGCGGACATCATCGGCAACGAGCTGGGGGTCCCGGTCGAGTACACCTGGTTCCCGCAGGCTACGGGTTTCACGCGCAATACGCTGCTCGCCAAGCGTTGCGACGTGATCATCGGCACCGGGCAGGGCGATGAACTGGTGCTCAACACCAACGCGCTTTATCGGTCGGCCTACGCACTCGTCTATAAGACCGGCTCGGGGCTCGATGGTGTCGACAGCATTTTTGATGAGCGCCTCAAGGGCAAGAAGGTCGGTGCCGTGCAGGGGACGCCTTCGGCGACGCTCATTGCCAAGGCCGGGCTGATGGATAAGGCGCGGCCATACAGGCTGATGGTCGATCGCCGCTATGACGATCCCTCGGCCGAGATGGTGCGGGACATCCGATCCGGCGAGATCGATGCCGGTGTCATGTGGGGCCCGATCGCGGGTTACTATGCGACGCACGGCGGCGACAAGCTCGCCGTTGTGCCGCTTATCAAGGACGCGGGCAAAGCCGGTCGCCTCGACTTCCGCATCACCATGGGCGTTCGCCAGGGCGACGATCTATGGAAGCGTCAGCTCAACGACGTCATCCGCAAACGCCAGGCGGACATCGACAAGGTGCTGCTCGAGTACGGCGTGCCGATGATCGATGAGGACAACAAACCCATCACCACGCCTCGCAGCTGAGCATGGCATCGCCGTCGTGTGATCGAAGCTCCACACGCCAACTTGGTGCGCGTCGCGGCTTTCCGTCGGCACGGGCGGCAACAGGGCGCGGGGGGCGGGTTCTGGCCGGCGCGCTTGTCGCCTGCCTCGCCGTTCTCGGAACCTCGCCGGCGACACGTGGGGCGGATGAAAGCGGCGCCCCCACGGCGTCGTCGGGGGCTGGTTCCGAGCCAGGTCACGCGCCGCACCCCGATGTACCGAAGCTCCCCGACAGCGCAGCGTCGCAGCCGGCGCCCGAGCCCCAGGGCTACCGGATGGAGGACTTCCGCTCGCCGGTGCCGGCAACGCTCAAAGGTGCTCGCGTCTTAACCAACGACGAGGCTGCGGACCTGTGGAACAAGAACGGCGGCACGTTCATCGACGTCTATCCGCAGGCGCCGAAGCCGCCCAATTTGCCGGCGGGCACGTTCTGGCGGGATCCGGTGCACCGTAGCATCGAAGGTGCGCACTGGCTGCCGAATGTCGGCTACGGCGCGCTTTCGCCGGAAATGGAGACGTACTTTCGCGGTGGGCTCGAGGCGCTGTCAAAAGGCAAGCAGGACGCGCCTCTCGTCTTCTTCTGCCTCAAGGACTGCTGGATGTCGTGGAATGCCGCCAAGCGCGCACTGGAATACGGCTACAGCAACGTCATGTGGTTCCGCGACGGCACCGACGGATGGCAGGAACTGGGCTATCCTCTCGTCGAGGTCAAGAAGAGGCCCTGAGAGGCCGAACTAGCTCTTCATGTGTGAGCGGATCAGCCGCGAGATCTCGTAGGCGCGCTGCTCGATGAGCACCGGGATCTCACACGCCATCGTCAAGTTCTGCTGCCGCTCCTGGAAGATGCGGGCGTTCCAGTTGTACTCCTGCTGCTCGGGCGAGAGCTTCGTCTCGGTCGGCAGCAGCTCGTCAGTGGCGGCCATGCCTTTCTCGGCGAGCTTCTGCCCTTCGCGCTCGAGCTCGGCGGCGCGCCCCTTCTGACGCTTCTGGAATTCCTCCACCCGGCTCATCACAAACTGGCGGTCGGTGTTGATCTCGTTGAGGAAGGCGGCGAAGAGCTGCGTCAGCTTCTTGTCGCGCTCGGCCTCCGGGATGGAGGCTGCATACTCCTTGATTGCCTTGTCTGCGTCGTCGACGGAGACGCGGCGGCTCTCGAGTATCTCAGTCAGATTGCGGATGGCGGGATCGAAATCCTTGATGTCGTCGATCGGCGGGCCGTCCCAGATCTGGCCGGCGGAGATCGTCGGCACCTTGCGCTGAATGCAGGGCCAGTCGGGGCTGCTCAAGATTGCAGAAGGGGAAAAGTCGACGGCGGCGTTGGTGTCGGGTGTCACGGGCGAGGGGGCGAAGGCCGGATGCTCGGCGGCGCCGATCGGTGGGCCTGCCTCGGCGCCGCCCGGGCGTGCGCCGGGGACGACGCCTGGCGCAATACCGGGCTGGGGCTCGATGCCGCCGGCACGGGCGCCGGGCACGACGCCGGGGGCGATGCCGGGCGCGAGCTCGGGTGCGGCCTCGACCTTGGCGGGGGCATCCTGTGCCTTGAGGGCCGGCGGTGACATCAGCAGCGTGAGGGCTGCAGCCAATGCTGCGGCGGAGACAGCGCTCGCGCGCAGGGAAGCGGGGGTCATGTTCTTTTTGATCTTCATCTGCATCACTTACGCTCCTGATCCAGGACCGCCGCGGCGCGCGATCAGGCCTTTCGATGGGTTATAGGCGAAGATTGCGGCACCGAGGAACACGGCGGTGCAAGCGAGAACGATGCCGAGCGAAGGCCAATCCACCTGTCCGTAGAGGGCGAAGCGGATCAGCTCGACGGCATGCGTGAAGGGGTTGAAGAGGCACAGCTCATATAGGAGCACACTCGACTCTTTCACACGCCACAGCGGGTAGAGCGCCGAGGACGCGAAGAACATCGGGAAGATCACGAAGTTCATGACGCCGGCGAAGTTCTCGAGCTGCTTGATCACGGACGACATGAAAAGCGCCAGCGAGCCGAGCATCAGCCCCGACACGACGAGTGCGGGAGCCACGGTGATGAAATTCATCGACGGCGCGGTGAGCTTCCAGAGGTAGATCACGGCGACGATGACGCCGATCTCGACGACCGTCGCCAAGAGCAGCGCGTTCTGCATGAACCGCTCGGAGAACTTGCCGGTGGCGGAGTTGAAGATGTTGAAGGCGAAGAGCGCCGCGGGTGCCGCCAGCAGCAGGGGATAGCCCCATCCCGTCAGCTCGGCCTCCCAGAAATAGAAGATTGCGAGGAAGACGTAGGCCTGGATGGCTGCAACCGCTACACCGCCAATGAGCTTGGAGACGAGGAGGAACGAGCGCGGGAAGGGGCTGACGAGCAGCGTGCGCATGGCGCCTGTCTCGCGGTCGTAGACCATCGACAGCGACGACTGCATGGCATTGAACAGCAGGATCATGCCCAAGAGTCCCGGCACGACGTAAACCTCGTAGAGCACGTAGGTCTCGTAGGGGGGGATGATGGATACGCCGAGCGTCTGCCGGAAGCCGGCGGCGAAAATGAACAGCCAGATCAGCGGGCGGACGAGAGCCGACATGAAGCGCTCGCGCTGGTGCAGGTAGCGCAGCACCTCGCGCCAGACGATGCCCTTCAGGCACGTGATATAGGCGCGGAAGCCGAGGCGCGGCGGCTGGCTGCCCCAGGCGTGCTCGCTGATCGCCGTCGAGGGGTCGACGCTCTGGCCGATGGTTGGGCTCAATGAGGTCATGCGGCGGCGAGCTCCTCGCTGCCCGTGCCCGTCAACTTGCGGAACGCTTCGCTCACGGACTGGGTTGCGGTCTTGGTCAGCAGCTCCGGCACCGATCCGGTGAAGAGGACCTTGCCCTTGTGCAGTAGCACCACGAGATCGGTCGGGCGCACCTCGTCGAAGAGGTGAGTCGCCCAGAGGACGCTAAGGCCCTCCTTCTCGACGAGCTGGCGTACGATGTTGACGACACTCTCGCGTGAGCCGATGTCGAGACCGACGGTCGGCTCGTCGAGCAGCAGCAGCAAGGGCTGATGCAGCAGCGAGCGGGCGATCTCGACGCGCCGCGCCTGACCGCCGGAGAGATTTCGGACCTTTTCGCGCGCGCGGTCGGCGAGGCCGACGATTTGCAGCGCGCGCGCGGTGCGCTTGCGCGCCTCGGTGCCGCGAATGCCGTGCAGTGCGCAGTGGTAGAGAAGGTTCTGCTTCAGAGTGAGGTCGAGGTCGAGCGTGCGGCTCTGGAATACGACGCCGAGGCGCTGCAGCGCCGCCATGGCTCGGCGGCGGATATCGTGGCCGAAGATGCGGATCTCGCCGGTGACGTTGTCGTAGAGGCGGGTGATGAGCGCGAACAGCGTCGACTTGCCGGCACCGTTGAGGCCGAGCAGGACGACGAAGCGGCCGCGTGGAATCTCCAGCGACACGTCCTTGAGCGCCTGATTGTCACCAAAACTGTGACTGACGTTCTTGACGACGAGTGCGGGGGAGCCGGCATCGGGCGGATTTGTTTCTGCTGCCATGACCATGTGACGATTGCACCGCTAGTCTCTTATTTCAAGTCGTTGGAAACATTGACTGTTTCTCTTCCGACTTGGCCACGCGGAGAGCGAGCGGCCATGCGTCTTTCTCGTTTTCGTATCCTGCAGTCCTTTGTTCCGCGAAGCCGCCGAGCCCCGATGGAACGGCGAATAATCAGAATGGAGCGACGACCACGCCCCAGGGGTAGCGTCCCGTGCGGATCGACTTGATGACCTTGAGGGCGTCAACGTCTATCACCGAAACGTCGTTCGAGGCACCGTTGGTGGTGAGAAGCTTCTTGCCATCCGGCGTCAAGGCGAGCTGCCACACGCGCTGTCCGACAAGGAGGTACTTCTTGACCTCGAAGGTCGCGGTGTCGATGACCGCGACGCGGTTTGCCGGTCCGAGGGCGACGAATGCCGTCTTTCCGTCGGGCGTGATGCGCACGCCGACCGGCTGGATTGCCTCCTTGGTGACGCCAGGAATCTCGAAGCGAATCTTTGAGATGATCTTGCGGTCGGCCGGGTTGATCACCGTCACGGTGCCGCCGATCTCCGAGCTCACCCAGAGCTGCGTTCCGGCGGGATTGAAGATGGCGACGCGCGGCCGGCTGTCGACGAGCACGTTGTCGAATGTCTTGTGCGTCGCCGTGTCGATGAAATGAGCCATGTTCGTCGTCTCGGAGGTGTTGACCAACACCTTGCCGTCCGGGCTCATGCCCATGCCTTCTGGCTCGACGCCGACAGGGATGTCGCCGAGGATCTTGCTGCTCTGGATGTCGACGACGGTGACGAGGTTGTCGTCCTCGTTGGCGACGTAGAGCGGATTGCCCGACGGGTGCAGGATGAGCAGCTCCGGGTCGGGGCCGGACGGCAGCGTCTTGATCAGCTCGTATGTCTTTGTGTCGTAGACCTGCATGATGTTGTCGTCGCTGGTGCAGACGATGAGCCACTTCCCATCGTTGGACAGAATGATGCCGCGCGGGCGCTGCCCGACGGGGAAAGTCTTGATGACCTCGAGCTTCTCGGTGTCGATCACCGTGACGGAATTGTCCTTCTCGTTGGTGACAAAGGCCGTGTAGGCCATGGCCGCGGGCACTGGCAGGCTGAGTACGGCGAGGCTGCCGAGCAGCGCGGCGATGCCGACCTTGAAGCGCATTCGGATACTTCCTCCTGAAGATTTTCTTTTGGCCGGCTGCAAGGGTGCAGGGCTCATTGCGTATAGGCTTGGCATTTGGTTTCCGGCTTGTCGATGCCGAGCGTGTCGAGCTCGCTCACCTGGTGCAGGAAGCCCTGCTGAGGTGACACCGTCACCAGCATCTTCGGCGTCGTGACAAGGATCGGCTCGCGGATCTGTCCGTTCCAGTTGCGGATGGACAGTCCGACGCCCTTGAAGCCGGCGACATCGAATTTCGGGCTCTTGATGTAAGAGATAAGCTCTTTGTAGTCGGCCGACTTGGTGCGAGAGGCCGCCTCGCCGACTACGCGCACCCCCAACCAGGCATTGTAGTCGATCGGGAGCATGGGGCGGTCGGCCAAGCGCTTGAAGCGGTTCTGAAACTGCGTGCCGCCCCAGAGCTCGATGGCGGGATGCCAGCTTTCCGCGACGAGCCCGGCGGTGCCGGCAACAGGGCGCGCATCCCAGGTGCGGTAGGGCAGATAATCGCCGAACAGGCTGCCTTCGTCGGCGACGACCAGGACATCGTAATCGGGAGCGTTTTGAGTGAAGGTCGGGATCTGCTGCTGTACCTGCTCGAATCCGCCGTCGGAGCGGCGGCTGCCGGAATCATAGGTGAACGTGCGTTCCTCGACGATCTTGGCGCCGAAGCGCTTGGCTGCGCGGCGCAACGCAGCGGCGTAGAGCTGGTCCTTCTCCCCCGGCCCCAGGACCAGCAGCCACCGGTTCCACTTCTTCCAGACGAGATACTGGGCGAGGGCGTCGGCCAGCATCGTGCGCGTCGGCGCAGTGTGCAGCACCTGCGGGCGGCAGCTCTCCTCGCGCAGGCTGTCGTCGGGTGCAGCGTAGTTGATGATCAGCGCTTCCTTGCCTTTGAGCGCATCGGCGAGCTTGAGCAGCGTACCGGGCGTCGCGTCGATCAAGACGAAATGGGCGCCGGCATCGACCTTTTGGACGACGTCCTGGATCAGCTTTGCGGGATCGGATGCCTCGACCGGCTCGAGCTTGAACTCCTGGTTCATGAAGCGGCCGGTGGTGTTGTTGTCAGTGATCGCCAGCTTGGCGCCGGCAAGGCCGAGATCCTTTGGTGGCAGGTCGAGCAGGGAGAGCGGCAGCGGATCATCGCGCAGCTCGCGGGCGAGCACGATCGGGATCACCGCAACCTTGGCGTCAGTGGGCCCAGCGGCCGGTGCCGCGGCGGCCGGCGGGGGTGATGCGGGCTGATCTTGGGCAACAGCCGACAGCCCGCTCGATGCAAGTAGTCCCGCCAGGGAGGCGAGCATTGCGCCATGGCGAATGATCGAGATGGGTGCGCTGCCGCGCGAGCGCTCGGCTTTGCCTGTCGCCATCAAGCCTTTTCCTCCTTTACTGCCCGTCTCGCTTTGCTGCGAGAGCTTGTTGTCGGTATCGGGCGTCACTTCTGTTACTATGTTGCAGTAAAAGGGTACTGGGTGCCACCCTTGTCAAGGTCTCCCGATTTCACTCGCGTACTTGTGACCTTTCCAATGCCAGCACGTGGCAACAACCCCCTTGCAATTGCCCCCCTGTTCGGCACACCTAACCCCTAACACTATAACAGTCTAAGCAGCCGTCGGCGCGGCTTAGAGCAGGGGAAATGCCTTGATTGCTAAACGTATTGTCTTCTTTGCGCTCGCCTGGATGCTGCTACCAGTAGTTGCCTCGGCGGCGCAAAAGGCAGTCATTTTTCCTTTCGATCTCATCGATCAGCAGCAGCAATTCGAGATCGGCGTGATGCCCAAGGGGCTCGATCCCGAAGACAAGCGGCGGCTCGAGATCATCACCGCGGAACTCGTCCGCCTAATCAAGGGTGGCAGCCAATACGAGGTCGTGGACACGGCCCCGATCGCCAAGGACATCGAAGACAAATCTCCGATGTACAAGTGTAATGGCTGCGAGGATGACCTAGCGAAGAAGGTCGGAGCGGAGATTGCCTTCATCGGAACCGTACGCAAGGCCTCGGACGTTTTGTTCACGGTCAGCATCTACATCCGTGACGTCGCCAAACAGAAGGTGATTCACCAGGGTTCGAGCGAGATCTACGGGAACACCGACAAGATGTGGCTGCGAGCAGTGAACTACATCGTCGACAGACGGTTGTTCGCCCAGAAGGGAACGGCGCAATGATCGATCGGCGCCAATTGCTGATTGCGGGCGGGTCTGCCGCATTGGCAGGCCTCGCGATGCCGCTGTCGCGTGCGAGCGCGGCAGGCTCGCTGCGCGTCGCCTCGCTGAAGTTCGGCTCGTTCAGCTGGCTATTGGAGACCATCCGCGCCGAGGGGCTCGCCGACAAGCTCGGCTTGCAGATCATCATTGTCGATGTCGCGACCAATCAGGCGGGGCCGGTCGCGCTGCTTTCGGGCGAGGCCGAGGTGATCGTGAGCGACTGGCCGTGGGCGCTGCGCCAGCGGGCCATGGGCGAGCATGTAAAATTCGCGCCTTACTCCTCGGCGCTTGGGGCGGTGATGGTCGCGCCCGATTCACCGATCCAAAAGCTTGGCGACTTGAGGGACAAGAAGCTCGGGGTCGCCGGCGGCGCTATCGACAAGAGCTGGCTGTTGCTGCGCGCGTACTCAAAGAAAGAACTCGGCACTGATATCGCCACGCTCGTGCGTCCATCTTACGGTGCGGCGCCGCTGCTGACCGAGGAGACACGCTCGGGACGGCTCGATGCCGTGTTGAACTTCTGGACGTATGCTGCGCGGCTGCAGGGCGACAACTATCGCACCGTCATCGAGATGGAGGACGTTCTGAAGGCGCTGGGCATCGATCCGGTGCCCTCGCTCGTCGGCTTCATCTGGCGCGAGGAGACGGAAGGCAAGAAGAGCGCGGAAATCGCTGCGTTCCTTTCCGTGGTCGAGCAGGGCAATGCGATTCTCGCCAAATCGGATGAAGCGTGGGAGCGTATCCGCCACCTCGTGCGGCCCGAGAGCGATGCCGAGTTCGCAGCCATCAAAGCCTACTATCGCGCTGGAATTCCAAGGCCGTGGACCGGTGCCGAGACGCGCTCGGCTGAGAAGCTGACGCACATTCTCGTCGATATCGGCGGCCCGCAGATCCTCGGCAGTGACACCCAATTCGATCCCAAGCTGTTCCATGCGGCAGGCACCTAACGCTCAGGCACACGGCTTCAAGGTCGGGCGCCTTGGCTGGACGTTGATCTCGCTGCTCGCGCTCGTCGCGGTGTGGGAGCTCGCCGCGGTCATCGCCCAAAGTCGCTATTTGCCGGGACCGATGACGGTCGTCGAGGTGATGATCCGCGAGGCGAGGGCGGGCGAGCTGTGGGGCAATATCGGGGCGACGCTCACGCGCGTCGCGTTCAGTTTCGTCGTCGCCATGTTCATCGGCTCTGCGATCGGCCTGGCGCTCGGCCGCTATCCGATGGCTGACCGGTTTTTCGACGCCTGGCTCATCTTCTTCCTCAACCTGCCGGCGTTGGTCATCATCGTTCTCTGCTACATCTGGTTCGGACTGACGGAGGTCGCGGCCATCACGGCCGTCGCGATCAACAAGATCCCCAACGTCGCCGTCACCATGCGAGAGGGTGCGCGGAGCCTCTCGAAGGACCTCAACGAAATGGCGCACATCTATCGCTTCGGCTGGTGGAAGACGCTGCGCCACGTGACGCTGCCGCAGCTTGTGCCGTTCTTCGCCGCGGCCGCTCGCTCGGGGCTGGCGCTGGTGTGGAAGATCGTCCTGGTTGTCGAGGCGTTCGGGCGATCCGATGGTGTCGGACATCAGCTCAACATCGCGTTCCAGCTGTTCGACGTGCCGATGATCTTGTCGTATGCGCTCGCCTTCATCGTGGTCGTGCAGATCATCGAGATGACCATCCTGCAGCCTCTCATCGCGAGGGCGAATAAATGGCGCCGGTGAGCCCTGCACTTTCCATAAAGATCGACGAGAAGGTGTTTCCGCCGGTCGGGGAGCGACCGGCGAACCACGTTCTGAGGAACGTCGCGTTCCAAGTGGAGCCGGGGTCGTTCGTGATCATCACGGGCCCATCGGGCGGCGGCAAGTCGACGATGCTGAATATCGTTGCCGGCCTCGACGAGGACTACAAGGGCGAGGTCGCGTTCGGCGGTCGCGCTCCGAAGCTGGCGTTCGTGTTCCAGTCTCCTCGGTTGCTGCCTTGGCGTACCGTCTACGAGAACATCGCGTTGGTGCTGCCGAAGGAGGATCCCCGGCTTGCGAACATCTCCGAGCTTCTCAAGCGCGTGGGGCTGACGGAAGCGGCGAACGCCTATCCGGAGATGATCTCGCTCGGCATGCAGCGCCGCGTTGCCCTTGCCCGGGCTTTCGTGCTGGAGCCGGACATCCTTCTGATGGACGAGCCGTTCGTCTCGCTGGACGATCCCACGGCGTATGCCCTGCGCGAGCTGCTGGTGGAATTGTGGTCCCGGCGCCCGACGACGGTCCTGTTCGTGACGCATGACCGGGCCGAGGCCGTTATGCTGGGCACGCGCATCTTGCGTCTGTCGTCCCAACCTGCGACTATCGCCCAGGACGTGCCGGTGCGGCTGTCCGTAGCCGACCGATCCAACCGCGAGAAGGTGCGGGAGGAACAGCGGCGCATCTTCGGCGAAGCATAGATCTCATCAAAGTTAATGGAACACGTGCGCCGATCCGCGAGGCTGCTTGCCAGCGTGACTGACAGCGACGAGGCGCGGCTCGTCGCGTCGCTCGGCGCCGACATCATCGATGCCAAGAATCCCTCGGCCGGTGCGCTCGGCGCGTTGCCGAGGGAAACCGTGACGGCAATCCGTGCGGCAGTACCGTCTCGCATTCCGGTGAGTGCTACCATCGGAGACCCTGTCGACGACGTGTCGGCGACGAGCGATGCCGTGCTGGAGATGGCGGCCGCGGGAGCGGATATCGTCAAGATCGGGTTGAGCAAGCGTGCAGCGGGCGAGCGTGCGCTGTCGGCGGTCGGCCGGCTCGATCTGGGCGATGCTCGGCTGGTCGGGGTGCTCCTGGCCGATGACGGCATAGAGCTGGACTTCGTCGCGGCGGCACGCGATGCAGGCTTTGCCGGACTGATGCTGGATACGGCCGACAAGCGCCGCGGGTCACTGCCGGAGATCGCGACACTGGAGCAACTGCGGCGCTTCGTAGCCGCAACGCATGCGGCGGGCATGTTTGCCGGCCTTGCCGGCTCCCTCAGAGCCGAGCATGTCGCACAACTTCTTCCGATCGGTCCGGATGTGCTCGGATTCCGCGGCGGCCTGTGCCGGCAGGGCGAGCGGACCTCTCAGATCGATGCCGAGGCGGTGAGAGCGGTACGCCGCGTTATCCCTGTTTGCGATGCAGCACCGGCTGGTGCTTGCGGTCTGCCGCTGCCCGGTGCTATGGCGCGCTGACAAGCGAAAGGCGTGGCATGAGCGCACAATTTCCCATTACCGGCCGGCACGAGGGCGTCATCCTCGACCGCATTTTCGTGCACGGCCTCGTGCTGCCTGTCGCCATTGGTGTCTACGACGAAGAACAGGGCATCACGCAAAAGGTCCGCTTCAGCATCGAGGCGTCGGTGGCCACGAGCGTTTCGCCGAAGGGAGATAATATCGAGGAGGTGCCCTCCTACGATGAGCTCGTCGGGGCGGTGAAATCCATCGTCGCCGCGGGGCACATCAACCTCGTCGAGACGCTCGCCGCGCGCATCGCCGACCTTTGCCTTTTGGACAAAAGGATCGTCTCGGTACTCGTTCGCGTGGAGAAGCTGGAACGCGGCCCCGATGCCGTGGGCGTCGAGATCGTTCGGCCGCGCGCATCGTGAGTGGGGGCAACAGCCCGACCGTCATCAAGCTCGGCGGAAGCCTCGCCGAGAGCCGGAGGCTCCCATCGATCTTGAAGATCGTCGGCAGCGCCCGCCAGTCGTGCGTGATCGTGCCGGGCGGGGGGATTTTCGCCGATGCCGTGCGGGCGGCCTACAAGAAGCATCGCCTTTCCGAGGTGACGGCGCACCGGATGGCGCTGCTTGCGATGCATCAATCAGGGATGATGCTCGCCTCAATGCACACGCGTCTCGTCCCGGTCGAGACGTTGACTGGCATTCGCAGGGCGCTGTCGGAAAGCCGCATTCCTGTATGGCTACCGCTCAAGCTGGCCGATGCGGACGAAAAGATCAGCGCCAACTGGCGCACGACGTCAGACGCGTTGGCGGCACGTCTCGCCGAGCGGCTCGGCGGTGTGCCGCTGGTGGTCGTCAAATCCTGCCGGGTCAATGCGGCCGACGCGGCCGCGCAGCTTGCGCACAAGGGGATCGTCGATCCGGCGTTCGCCGAGATCGTCGAGCGTTCGGGCTCGCCGTGGCGGGTTCTCGGTGCCGGGGATGAAGCCGAGTTGGCCCACCGGCTTGGCGCGGCGTATCGATCCGGTCGACGCAAGCCGGCCAAGCGTGCTATCGCGCGACGGAGATGACCGCCGTCATCGGTGGAACATGCGGTCGAGGCACGGCTTCTGATGGCTGACAAAAGGCTATTGTTCCTGACCGGGCGGCTCGCCGAGCAGCGGCTGGCCGATACGGTGGCAGCCATGGGGCTGCCAAACGGCTCGTGGCGCATCGCCAACCTCGGCATCAAGGTGGCCGCGCTGATGACCGAGAACATCGTGCGTAATCGCCTGAAGGAGCCGCTGGAGGCGGACCGGGTCATCGTGCCGGGGCGAGCGCGTATGGACCTGTCGCATCTCTCCGACCACTACGGCGTGCCCTTCGAGCGCGGCCCGGACGAGATCATCGACCTGCCGCAGTATTTCGGGAAGGACGGCGGCCCGCCCGACCTTTCGAAGCATGATATCCGCATCTTTGCCGAGATCGTCGACGCGCCGGGGCTTTCGACCGAGGCGCTCGTGACCAAGGGGCGCGAACTCGTCGCCAAGGGCGCGGACGTGGTCGATATCGGCTGCCAGCCGGACGTGAAGTTTCCGCACCTGGAGGAGACCGTCGCGGCGATGAAGTGCGCGGGCCTCAAGGTGAGCGTCGATTCGGGCGAGGTGGACGAATTGCGCCGCGGTGCGCGGGCAGGGGCCGATTTCGTGCTCAGCCTCGATGAATCGAACATCGATGCGATCGCGGGCACGGCGTGTGTTCCGGTGCTGCTGCCGAGGCCGCATGGCGACCTCGACTCCTTGCTGCGCGCGATTGACCTGTGCAAGGCCAAGGGTATCCCGCACATTGCCGATCCTGTACTCGATCCCATCAACTTCGGGTTCATGACGTCGCTCGAGCGCTATGCGCAGCTTCGCCGGGTGCGGCCCGATGTCGAGATCCTGATGGGTACGGGCAACCTCACCGAGCTGACAGACGCCGACAGCCAGGGCGTGACGGCGATGCTGATCGGCATTTGTGCCGAGCTGCAGATTCACAATGTGCTGATCGTGCAGGTTTCCCCGCATACCCGGCGCACCGTGGAGGAGCACGATGCGGCGCGTCGGCTGATGTACCGCGCGCGCGAGGACGGAAATTTGCCGAAGGGCTACGATGCCGGGCTTCTATCGCTGCACGAGCTACGCGCTTTTCCCGACACGCCGGAGCAGATCACCGAGAATGCGAAAGAGGTGCGGGATTCCAACTACCGTATCGAGGCCGCCACCGACGGTCTGCACGTCTACAACCGTGACGGCCATCACGTGGCGCAAGACCCGTTCGCGCTGTTCGACAAGCTGGGCGTCGAGCAGGACGGTGCGCATGCGTTCTATCTCGGCTACGAGCTGGCGAAGGCCGAGATTGCCCGCGCGCTCGGCAAGCGCTATTCGCAGGACGGTGCGCTCAACTGGGGCGTCGCCGCAGATCGGAAGTCAGAAGACCTGACGCAGCACGCGCCGGAAGGGGCGACGCTGAAAGCTGCCCGCAAGGAGAAGAAGGATGCCGCGTATCGTCGAAACGATCGTGACGACGAGCAACGCGAAGGGTGAGGTTCATATTGCACCGCTTGGGCTGATTGCCGAGGGGGAGCAGTGGGTGATCGCGCCATTCCGGCCCTCGCGCACGCTGGACAACTTGAGCGAGGTACCATTTGCGGTGGCGAGCCATACCGATGACGTGCGCGTCTTCGCCGGCGGGGTGACCGGCCGCAAAGGTTGGCCGACCACGGCGGTCGAGCATGTGCCGGGTGTACGGCTCGCCGATGCGGTGTCGCATTGGGAGCTCGCGGTGGAGAAGCTGACCGACGATCCGCAGCGGCCGCGCTTTTCGTGCAAACTGGTGAACGTAGAGAGCCATCGTCCCTGGGAAGGGTTCAATCGCGCCCAGGCCGCTGTACTCGAATGCGCCGTGCTGGTGACGCGCCTCTCCATGCTGCCGCCGGAGAAGATCGACAACGAGCTCAAGTATCTCGAGATCGCCATCTCCAAGACTGCGGGGCCGCGCGAGGAGGAAGCGTGGGGCTGGCTGATGGAGAAGATCGAGGCATGGCGAGCGAAGCAAGAATAGTCATCCGCGGCGAAAGCCAGGAGGATGGGGAAGCCATCCGGGCGCTGCTTAATTCGGCATTCGGCGGCAGCGCGGAGAGCAGTCTGGTGGACAGGCTGCGCGAGAGCAAGGAGCTGGTTCTCGGCCTCGCGGCCGAGGCCGACGGGCAGATCGTTGGCTACATTGCGCTGTCCGCGCTCAAGTCACCTGAGCGCGCCTTGGCGCTGGCGCCGGTTGGCGTAGTGCCGAGCCATCAGCGCCGCGGCGTCGGTGGCAAGCTGATCAAGGAAGCGTTGAAGCTGGCGCGCGCCGAGGGATGGCGCATGATCTTCGTTCTGGGGGAGCCGGAATACTACGGGCGTTTTGGGTTCACGACGCAATGCGCCGCGCGTTTCGATTGCGAATATGCGGGTCCGTACTTCCATGCGTTGCAGCTGACGGAAGATCCGGTGGCGGTGGACCCCGTGGTCTATTCTGCAGCCTTTGCCGATCTCTAGTACGTGTCCGCAAGCAGCGAGAGGGCGACGGCAGGAGCACAGCGCGTCGCCCATCCGCGGCAAGCGTCGCTGGCTCGTGCCAGCTCGCCAAAGTGCGTGCAGCCGCGGCCGAGAAGGTGCGCGAGGTGGGCGATCTCTTCGGCACCGACGCCCGCGGCCACGATGGGTGCGCTCCCCGGGAGTGAGGCGGTCGCGAGAACGTCGCTGATAGCTGATCCGATCTCGTGCATCTGCTGAGCGGCGATATCGCGTGCCGCATCCTGCCAATCATCCAGCGAGGTGTCGGCAGCATCGCGACCGAAGCAACGGGCGAAGCGTTCGAGGCTCTCGGGAAGTGACTTGCCGCGCGCATCGAGCGTTGCGTGCTGATCGACATCGTCAGGGAGAGTGCCAAGAACGCGGCGGACGTCGGCCATGTTTGCGAAGTTGCCGGCGGCGAGGCGTTGGGTTCGCCCCTGCAGCGTGCCTCTTTGCGCAGCGACGCTGACATCGGTACGCGTCAAGCCGGTGTAGACCAGTTCGCCGGTTGCGAGGCGATCGCCGTCGGTCAGTCCGCGCGCGGCGATCTTGCCGTCGCGGACGGCGATGATGTCGGTGGTGGTCGAGCCCATGTCGACGAGGAGGGCGTCCGGACAGCTCCGGGCGACGAGTGCTGCGGAAGCGAGGAAGTTCGTGGAGGCGACGCTCACCGGGTCGCTCTCTGCGGCATCCGGCGCGCCGAGACCGCGCAGGCCCATCCAGACTTGGAAGGTCGGCAGAAGGGACTTCAACCGGTCGATGATCACGCGGACGCCCGTGGCGCGGTCGGGGAAGATCTCGCACAGCTCCCCGGTCATTGTAGCGGCGTGCGTGTCGGCCCGCGAAATGAGGTCGGCGGCTTCGGCGAAGGCCGCGTCGAGGCGGTCGATCCCCCGCCAGAGCGGGCAGGCGATCTGGCGCACGGCAATGGTGCGTCCGTCCTCGGCAAGTGCCACCTTGAGGTGCGCACCACCTACGTCGTATCCGGCCGTGATGGCCATCGGTTTTACGCTCGCGTTTTTCCGTCCGCCGCGCCGTGTTACACGAGGGGAACGTGGAGGCAAGCAGCATGGACGTGGTCCCGGTCATCGACGTGCGACATGGCGCGGCGGTCGCCGCCATTCGCGGGGACCGTGCGTCGTACAGGCCATTGGCGACGCCGCTGGCCGAGGGCAGCGACCCCGTTGCAGTAGCGCGCGGCTATGCGCGCCTGTTTACCTTTCCGATCCTCTACATCGCCGATCTCGACGGGATCGAGGGGCGCGGACGGAATGCCGGTCTCATCGGCGCGCTTGCTGCGGCTCTTCCCGGCGTCCGCCTTTGGGTCGACGACGGCGCGCGCCCGGTCGAGGCCGGTCGGCGGATCGCGGCGCAGAGCGCGTGGCTGCCGGTCGTGGGTACAGAGAGCATGGAAGGGGAGACCGATATAGATGCGCTGCGCAGTCTGCCGCGCGACGGCTACGTGCTCTCGCTCGACTTCAGGCGCGAGGGCTTCATCGGGCCGCCCGTGGTTCTGCACGAGCCTCTGTATTGGCCGCGGGACATCATCGTCATGACGCTTGCCCGAGTGGGGGCCGGCGAGGGGCCTGATCTCGAACGGGTCAAGGACATCGTCGCGCGTGCGCAAGGGCGACGAGTCTATGCGGCTGGTGGTGTCCGCGACCGAGCCGATGTCGAGGCGCTGCACCAGGCAGGTGCAGCGGGTGTTCTCGTCGCTAGCGCACTGCATGCCGGAAAAGTAAAAGCCGGCGACCTCAGAGAGATCGCCGGCCTTTGATGTCGTAGCACGAAGGGGAGAGCAGAACTCGCGCCGGGGGTGTTCTACCCGTTCCAACGGCCAGAAAGCAGTCTACCCAATCGCTGCAGCAGGCCCCTCTTCAAAGGCGGGGCATCATCCTGCTGTGGACGGTGTCCGCTTCAAGACTTCGCACCGAAGGGGTGAGAGGCGGAGTTACGCTGAGCGGTCACCTCGGCAGCGGTCGGCTTGCCGGCGACGGCGCGAGCGATCGACTCCTTCACCGCGCGGTAGTTGAAGTCCTGGATCTTGGCGTCGTCAGCGGCTTCCCAGTGGATGAACACGCCGACGCAGATGAAGATGTCGTCAGCCTCGGAAGCGGGGATCACGCCCTCGGCGACCGAGTCCTGAACGGCCTTGGCGACGCCGTACTGGGCAGGTCCGAACATCTGAACGGCCTGGCGGGCGTCCTTGATGGTGACCTTGTTGTAGAGGATCGTGTTCGGCTTGCAGGGCAGGTTCGGAGCAATGACGGCGAGGAGGGTGGTGAAACCGTCCTTGTTGTTCGTCAGCGCGTTGCAGAATGCAACTTCAGCGGCCGAGCCGCGCGGACCCATGAGAAGGTCGATGTGAGCGACTTCGTTACCGTCACCGACGAGCGACTCGCCGACGAGCACCTTGTTGATCTTGGCCATTTCGGGGTTTCTCCCAAGCTATAAGCACCACGAGCACCAACGCCACCCCGCCGAGGCCGGGAGCACCGGTATCTGCCCAATTCGAAATGCCATCCTTCGTTTCTGCGTCCGGCGACGAAGTCGACGAACCGGTTGGCCGGATAGCGGCGCGCCATAAACGCCGCCCCTAGATAGCCTGAGGCATATGTCCGAGACAAGGGGCTAAGGAGCCTGCGCAAGGCTCAATGCGTCGCACACAAAGGATACAAAAAGGGTCGCTACAACGAGGTCGGCAGTCGTCCCCGGATTAACGTTCCGCGCCTTCAGCTCTGCATCGAAATCGAGCAGTTCTTTCTCTGTGCTGCGCTGCGCAACGGGCTGCCAAAGGGGTGCCAGGGCGAGAGCCCTCTGACGGACGTCATTGGCCACCGCTTCACCATGTTTGCGGATGATGTGGCTGTCTGCAAATTGGGCAAGGTAGGCCATGTGCAGCGTGGTGATGGCCAGTTGCGGATCGCTCGTCAGTGCTCGCGCCCGGGTAAGCTGCGGCAGCCCAAACTCGAAAATGTCTGAGAAGTCCGTCGTGTAGTTGAAGGCGATGCGGTCCCGCCCGGCGGCGAGTGCCATGGCCTCGAGGAGGCCGATGGTCGGCGGCATGGCAACGTCCTGCTCGGGGGCTTCTCCAAGACCCCCAGGCTGGGCTCGCCGGATGGCGGCGTAGACGGATGCCGCATCGCCGGAATCGAGGGAGGAGAGCACCGCGCGGAGACGGTCGCGCAGGCTCGTCTCGAGCTTCATCTGTGCTGCTGCTGCGAGCGGGGCACACAGGAGCAGGATGCCGAGATTGGTATTGCAGCCCGCTGCGGCGAACGAGGCTTCGACGGCGCGCAGGATGCGGGTGCCGACCTTCATGCCGCCGGCAGCGACCCATGGTGCGGCGGCTTCGGCGCTGGCTTCGAACTGGGTGACGTCCATGCCGTGGCCGGCCGCATGGATGTGAACGTTGCCGGGTTTGAGGGCCGTGAGCTCGGCGCGGCAGGCGGCAAGGAAGAGCTCGCCGACCTCCTTCTCGCTCAGACGGGGCATTGCGCGGGAGCGGGCATGGGCCGCCGGTGCTCGGCGACCGCGTGGAGGAAGTCCTCGACGATCATCTCGGCGATGTTCACATCGGCGACGCTCTGCAGGCCGCGCCAGGAGGGATTGCTGTTCACCTCGAGGACGAGGAGCTGGCCATCGGGTGCGCGGATGAGATCGACGCCGGCGTAGTCGCCACCCACCGCGGCGAGTGCGCCCAGAGCCAGCTCTGCCATCTCGTCGCTCGGCACATGCGCGATGGGCGAGCCGCCTTGATGGACGTTGGTAATCCAATTTCCGGCGCGGCGGGCCATGGCGGCGATGACGCGGCGACGCGTGACGATGACGCGCCAGTCCTCGAATGTCGCGCCCGAGGACGGCACGAAATCCTGCAGGTAGTAGATGTTGTCGGCAGCCTCGGGTGCCGGCAACTCACTGACGTCGTCCACGCGCAAGAGCCCCTTACCCTGCGAGCCGAAGAGCGGCTTGTAAATCAGCGGTCGTCCGGCTGCGCCAACATAGGCATCGGCGGGAGGCAGGGTCTCGACCGTTCGCGTGCGCGGGGTCGGGATGCCTGCCTTGTGCAGAAGAAATGTCGTCGCCGACTTGTCGACGCAGCGCTCGATGGCGCGCGCATCGTTCCACACGCGCACGCCGCTTTCGCGCAAGGCATGCAGCAGGCCGAGACGGAAGGTGATCTGCTCGAGCGTTCCCGCCGAGATCGAGCGGACGAAGACCGCATCCGGCAACTCGCCGTTGAAGCCCGGGATATCTATTCCGCTCTCGAGCCCAGTATCGAAGGCGCAGCGCGGAAGCGAGCTGACGACGACATAAGCTCCGCGCTCACGCAGCGCGTCGGCGAGACGGCGCACGTGCCAGTTGCCGCTCTCCTCCTCGAGGAAAAGAGCGATCTTCAGTCCGCTGGCGCTGGGCTCAGCGGAAGCTTTTATCGACGACGTCTGGAGCAAGTTGGCCCGCGTGGAATGAGGTGCCGGTGTCGAGGTTGGAGACGATTACCTCGGCCGGGCTGAACAGCATCGGATCGATCTTGTAGAAGTCGCCGCCGGCGGCAGCAAAGATTTCGGCGAAGGGTTCGCCGTAAGCAGCACAGGTGCTGGAGGGGAGCTGCTTTGCGAGTTGCTCCGCCGCCTCGTTCGTGCCGCGGACGAAAAGTTGCACGCGGCCGCCGTAGATCACGGCGTCGTTGGTGCGGCCCATGGCCTTGACGAAGTCAGGGACTGGCGGCGCGATGGGTGCGGTGCCGATGCCGTCCTCGATGTGATCCAACGGGAAGTGCAGCTCGTGCGCCTTGTGAAGGGCGACCTCGAGCACGCGGGCGGCGATCTGCACGCTGCCGGCAATGCAGCCGGTCGGGGCATAGAGGACCGTCAGGTTGGCGGGCTGGACGCCGCAAGCGGCAGCAACCGAGCGTGCGACCGAGGCGGGCGGGGCTTTGTCGCCCTCGATGACGAGCGAAGCCTTGCTGTAGTGGTCGACGTAGCTGAGATCCTTGAACAGCGCCTCGACGCGAGAAAGCGCGCGTGCGGGTCCGGAGCCGAGCGCGAAGAAGCCGCTCTCCTGCTCGGTGATCTGCCAGCCGGCGTACTGGCTGCCGAGGCACGCGACAACCGGGTTGGCGGCATGCACGGTGATGCCGAGCGGCCAGCGCTTGAGGCCCGAGTCGTTGTGGATCGTCACGGTGCCGAGGCCGCCGAGACAGACTTCTGCGAGACGGCGGCCGGCCTCGAGACCGCCCGGCACGTGAGCGCCCATGTCGATGCAGCGCTCGCCGGCGCCGCCGATCGTCACCGCGCAGCGCAACGCGTCGGCGTCGGCCACTATGCCTTCAACGAGCTTGGCTGCGCGCGCCGAGACGCTCGGGGCCGGGCCGTTGTACTTCTGCATTGTCGTTGCGCTCCCTGTTTCGCGCCTGTGCATACAGCATGTCACCCAGGTCGGCCAAGCGCTGACGGCTACTGCCTAACGCCGCATCCGGCGTTGGTGCAGATGCGAACACGGTGGCTATCGGGCGGTAGCGCGGGATGCGGGTGCCGGGGGCAGGCCGGTCGGCGGTCCAATCGGGCCAGGGGGCCTCGCCTATGACGAGCGGGCCGCGGTCGGCGTAAAGGATTGCTGCGGCACGGCAGCCCGACCGGCTCGGTAGCAGCAGGGGATGGCCGGTGCAGGCCGCGACGTGCGCCTTGAACAACGTACCTTCCTCATCATCGAAGACGTCGAGGGTGGCGCCGGGCCGAGGGTTAACCTCGAGGAGGTAGGCCGTGCCGTCGACGATCATGAAGTCAAATGAGACCAATCCGACGAGTTTCAGCGCGGCTGAAAGGGTCTCGGCCGTGGCACGCATCGCTGCCGCGAGGGGAGGGGCGAGCTCCACCGGGCCCACGGCGCCGCCATAGCGAAACGGCCGCGGCCCGCTGCCGACGGACCACTGACGGCTGATGCCGATCACGCGCAATCCATCGCGCGTTGCGAGTGCAAGCACCGAGTGGGGAACACCGTCGAGGCGGCGCTGGTAGTAGCGTCTGGCGCCGAGCTCGCGATCGTCCGCCGCGGGCACGATGTGCGTTCCGCCGCTGCCACCGATGCGCTTCGATATCCAGCCGGACGGATCGTCCGGAGGGGTCGTGCGCGTTTGCGGATGCGCGATGGCGTGGGTGTCGAGCAGTGCGACGAGGGCGGAAGGATGCTTGCAACGGGCAATCGTCGCGGCGTCGTTGCCTAGCAGCGGATAGCGGCGCTCAAGAACGGAGATGAGCTTGGGGCGATCCTCGAAGCCGGACCCGAGGACGAGGCCAACGGGCGGCGTCTCTGCCCGGGCCGTAAGGTCAGCGAGAGCTGCGAGCGTCTGTTTGGTACGAAATCCAATACGGGCCGCGTCCTTGACGCAAACGGCAGCGGCGGCGTGCTCGGCGGTGTCCGTGTCGGCGAACGCATCGGCGACAAGCGGCAAGTATCCTGCACGCCGGGCGGAGGCTGCGAGCCCCCGCCCGGCAAGTGCTGCAATGAGGATCGTCTCGCGCGTCAAGCGGTGAGCGTGCGCGCCAGATCGAAGGCGGCGCGGAAGTCGTAGTGCACCGGCTTGTCGGAATCGATCATGCGCTTGAACAGGCCAGATTCCGTCTTGTACTTGATGTCGCCGATGGCGAGCGGGCCGACGCCGAGCGCGTTGGACCCGGGGAGCGGCGCGCCGTCCATGAACAGCTCCATGCCGTCGATGCCCGGGGGCGGAACCGCGTTGACGTCGGCTGCGACGAGCAGGTTCTTGGCCTTGGCGAGGTCGTCGGATGTCAGAACCCGGACGCCGGCTGCAGCGGCGGCAAACACCACCTCGGTGTCGGCGATGATCGCCTGCTTCTGTTCGAGCGTCTCGCCGGATTTGGCGATGAGATCGACGCCGAAGCGCTGCTTCGACACCTCGGCCGACTTGATCACGCGGTCGACGCCACGGTGGGCAACGAGCGTCACCTCGGCCCCCTCGAGGGCGGAGATGATCGAGGAGGCGAAACCGACGACGCCGGTGGCGCCGAATACGGCGACCTTGGTGCCCTTCCAGCCGCGGTTGAACTTGGTGCGCAGCACGCGCTCAGCGCACGCGACCATGGCAGCGGCGGTGGTGAACGAGCCGGCCGGGTCAGCCAGAGCCGAGAGACCGAACGGAGGCACGAGCGCCTTCTGCACGGCTTCCAGCATGTCGAGGGCGAGGATGGCGTCCTTGCCGCCGATGAAGAAGCCCGTCCGCACACCGTAGTTCGGCGGGCGTGAGAAGATGGCGTCCTGGGTAAGGGCGGTGACCTCCTCCAGCGTCACGTTGATGTAGGGGACAATGACCTTCCAGCCGGCATCCGCCGCCATGTTCACGTCGAAGGGGGACATATGCTTCTGCGGTGAGAGCATGTGCAGGATCGGAGTGGCTTCGCTCATGATTGGTCTTCCCTGGCTCGTCTGATTTATGTGCTTGCGATCTTCTCTACGGTGGCGCCCCTGTTGCGCCCTTCGGCAATAAGGATCTCAAGACCCTCGCGTCTAGCGATTTCGATCGAGGAATCATAGAGGCGGCGCGCAATTTCCTGCGACGGCGCGAAGGCGAACCCTGTCGGCCCCCACGAGCTCTGTCCAATTCCGTAGGCGCCGGCCGCGCGCAATGACTCGATGACGCGGCCAACGGCCGGGCTGGTCCACGGGCTGCCGCCTTGTGCACTTGCGAAGTGATCGCCTACGGCTCGCTGAATCGCGGTCAGAGCATTGCCGAACACCTCGATGTCGGCTTCCATCAGCCCGGGCACAAGCTGCATCAGGACGAGGCGGCATATCTCAGCTGCCACCTCTGCGGGCATCGGCGGCAAGGCCGCGAAGGCGTTGGATTCGGCCTCGCCGTGTACGCCGGCGGTGCTCTTGTCCATGACGAGCAGCGCGCGCCAGGCAGCAGGAAAGTCGGTGCGCACAAGGATGGGCGGGGCGCGGTCAATGGAACCGCGGCCGCCATCGACTATGAAGCCGCCCTGCTCGAAGGCAGCCATTCCGATGGCCGAACGGGCGCCGCGGTTGACCAATTCTCCGAGCTGGGAAGGGACGTGGTCGATGCCTTCGAGGGTCATCAGCGCGGCACCTGCCGCGAGCGCCAGTTGCGTGCCGGACCCGAGGCCCGCATGGGGCGGTATGGCAGAGGCAACCTTTACCTCATAGGCGCCGGGAAGCGCGTGAGCGTCGGCAAGGCGGCGTAGCGTTGAGAGCGCGCGGGCGTGGTCGGGGCCCTCGCCCTTGAAGGCTTTGCTGCGCTTGAGGATTACTTCCGTGCGCGGAGCATCGACGGCCAGCCCGATGCTGCCGAACATGCGGCCGAGATTGCCGTTGAGATCGAGAAAGCCGAGATGCAGGCGCGCAGGGGCGACCACGCGCACGGCGCCGGCGTGGGAGCGCGCGCGCTTTGTGGGTGCCTCAGATTGCGTTGCGTCGGCCAGTGGCATTACGGTTCAACCTGCTGATGCGGAGCGTCCCCATAGCCGGAGGAGAGGACATTATGGCGGCTGAGCGCGAAAAGCCCATGCCGGATGCCGAAGTCAACGAGTGGCTGCAAAAAAACCTGCCAAAATGGCGTCTTGAGGATGGCTGGATCCGGCGGACATACAAGACAAGCGGGTGGAAGGGAACTCTGATGGTGATCACGACCGTCGGCCATCTGGCCGAGGCCGCATGGCACCATCCTGATATCACAGCGTCCTACGCCTGGGTCGAGGTGCGCCTAATGACGCATACTGCGAAAGGCATCACCCCTAAGGACCTGGAGCTGGCCAAGAAGATCGAAGAGGTCATCCATTGGCAGCCGGGAAAGGAAGGAGGGGCGTTGGAGGGGACCCCAGTCTCCGACCAGCGCTTCGCTTACATAAAATACGATTGATTTTTGCTGATGCGAGAAGCGAGAGGCTTGTCGTGCGGCTCGCATTGAGCAAGTGGATGTCCGGCGCACGCGCCGAGGCCCCTTGGGCCTTTGCTGCTTCGCGGCCAAGCAGGCCACCGCCTCTCAACGTCACATCCGCGGGGTGGCCCGCCGGGGTGGTCCCGCCACGACACGCTTGAGCGAGCTTGACAGCTTGCGTTGGCGCGGCTTGCGCGTTAACGAGCACCGCCTGCCGACACCTTCATGAGCCAAGATGCCCGCCACTTCGACCGTTCGCGACGTTTCGAGATTCGATTGCATCGTGGCGCTGGGCTCAAATCTCGGCGACAAGGCTGCCAACATCGACCGGGCCATAGAGCTCTTGACCGAGATGGGGGATGTGCGACTGCTGGCGCGGTCGCGCAATTATGCGACGGAGCCATGGGGCAAGACGGACCAGGACTGGTTCGTCAACGCAGCGATCGCCGTCGCGACGTCGCTGTCGCCGCGGTTACTGCTGGCGCGCTGCAAGGACATCGAGCGGCGTATGGGACGTGTGGAGGTGGAGCGCTGGGGGCCGCGCATCATCGACCTCGATCTCCTCGTCTATCGCGGCGTCACCATCGATGAGCCGGATCTCGTGCTGCCGCATCCGCATATCGGAGCGCGTTCCTTCGTGCTGGCGCCGCTGATGGACCTCGATCCCGATCTTCCGATCTGCGGCAAGAGCGTGCGCGAGATGTACGAGGCCATAGACCATTCGAGTGTGCGCGTTCTCGAATGAGGGCGGAGCGCCGCCTCGTAAACCCTGGCCTATTGCTTTCTCGGAATCGCCCAGCAGCTCGGCAGATGTTTCATGCCGATCTTGGGGTAGTAGCCTTCGGCTGCGGGCGCGGCGAGCAGGATCAACGTCGTGTCGTCTCCGGCTAGGCGATGCGTTTCGGCAATGAGGCGCTTGCCGATGCCCTTGCCTTGATAGGCGGCATCGACGGCGAGGTCGGAGAGATAGCAGCAGTAAGCGAAATCGGTGATGGCGCGCGATATGCCGACAAGCCGGTCGCCGTCGCGAGCCGTTACGATGACATCGGCCTGACGCAGCATCCTGTCGAGCCGGGCCAGATCCTGCGCCGGGCGCCGCGCAGCGAGCGTCGAAGCGACGAGGATCGCCTGGAACTCCTCAGCGGCGAGCTGAGGCTCGCCGGCGAACTCTATCGGCATGGCACGCCTTGCGTGGAGTTTGAGGGGACAATGTTGGGCCATCGTCTGAAAAGTACAACGCCGCGGATCGTTGCGATCCACGGCGTTGCAGAATTCAAAGATGGCGCAGCTTACTTGGAGCTGCCGTCAGCATTGAAGGATTCGATGTAGGCGATGAGGTCGTCACGCTCGGTTTCATCCTTGACGCCGGCGAACAACATCTTATTGCCCGGTACCTTCTTTTTCGGGTCGGCAACCCACTCATGCAGTGCCGCATCATCCCAGGTGATGCCGGAGGCCTTGAGGGCCGGGGAGTAGTTGAAGCCCTCGACCGACGCAGCGGCGCGGCCGAGAATGCCATTCAGCTCAGGACCGACCTTGTTCTTGGCGCCCGGACCGATTGCATGGCAAGGCGCGCACTTGGTGAACACCTTCTTGCCGGCTTCCTTGTCCTGCGCCAACGCAACCGTCGGCATTGCGAGTGCCAGACCCGCTGCGACAACCCACTTCAGCATCCCGTTTCTCCCTTTTCGACGTGCTCGCGTCGTTGATGGCGCGCGCATCATCCAATAGTCATCGTGAATGTGCCAAGTCTTTTGTGAACTTGGACTGAACACGATGACGCACCCCCCAATACTTGGCTTTTCTTGAGGGCTGGAGTCAGGAATTCCGTGTCGCAGCAAAACAAGAGCTAAGCGTCGCTGGGTTCCGGTGTTTTCTCGACCGAAGGCTTGGGGCTGGCTCCTCCCGGCCGACGATAGATGAACGACGGTGAAGGCTGGTGTGATTCAACATCTGCCACTTTCGCCCAGTCCAAATGCATCGACGACAGCGAGCACGCCGGATCGGTATTGGCGGCGTCTCCGGTCAGGGCGAACGCCTGGCAGCGGCAGCCGCCGTAGTCGATCTCCTTGCGCGGACAGCTGCGGCACGGCTCCTTCATCCAGCTCGTGCCGCGATACATGTTGAACGCCGAGCCGTTGAGCCAGATGTCGGCGAGGGGACGATCCTTCACATTGTCGAACTCGAGATGCGTGATCGATTCCGCTGCGTGGCAGGGGAGCACGCGCCCCGAAGGGGTGATGTTGATGATGCCGCGGCCCCAACCGCCCATGCAGGGCTTGGGGTACTTGGCGTAATAGTCCGGAACGACGGCGTCGATGACGATGACGCCCTTGAGGCGCTCGCGCTCGCGCTCGACGATGCGGGCCGCGTCCATGAAGGCTTCGCGCGTCGGCATCAGCGAGGCGCGGTTCTTGAGCGCCCACGCATAGTACTGAACGTGAGCGATCTCGACGCGACCGGCGCCCAGCTCGACCGCGTAGTTGATGATCGCTTCGACGTTGTGGATGTTGTGGCGGTGTATCGGTGCGTTGACGGTCAGTGGCATGCCGAGCTCGCGAACCCAGGCGGCTACCTCTTTCTTCTTGGCGCTGCCGCCCTTGTAGCCGGCGATGCGGTCGGCGTTCTCTGCCGCGGTGTCGACGTCCTGGATGGAAATCTGGACGTGATCGAGGCCGCACTCCTTCAGCTTCTCGAGCCGGTCACGTTTCAGAAGCACGGCGGCGGTGATGAGGTTGGTGTAGAGACCTGCCTCGGATGCCGTCTTGATGATCTCTTCGAGGTCGCGGCGCGCCGTCGGCTCGCCCCCCGACAGGTGAACCTGCAGGATGCCGAGCTGGGCCGCTTGGCGCATCACCTTCTGCCATTCCTCGGTCGAAAGCTCGGTGTTGACCTTCTCGAGCTCGAGAGGGTTCGAGCAGTATGGGCACTGCAGAGGGCAGCGGTGCGTCAGCTCCGCGAGGAGGCCGATCGGCGCGCGAATAGCGCAGGAAGGATCGGGTGAGGGCGCGGACGATGCGTCACAACGCATCTCGCCAGCATCCATGGTGACAGTCTCTTCCGTCACATGTTTGTCAGAGGGGGCAGTTTCGTTCATGCCTTCACTACTCCCTTGTCCGCGAGGTCCTGCAGCATCGCGATGATGTCGGCCTCGATATCCTCCTTAGGCGCGTTGTATTCCTTAGCTAGTATCTCGGCGATATCGCCAACAGTGCGCGCCCCATCACAAAGCTTCAAAACCTCGACAGCGATCGGGTCTGGGTCAAACAGGCGTTCGGGCGCGAGGATCAGCCAGCGGCCACGGCCGGCATCATGGCGCATCTTGATATAGGGCGGCATGGCTGGCTTGCTGGCGGCTGTGATAACCGTTCGCTGGCGTGGCGCCGTTTCACCCATTTAGAGCCCCTCCGGGCGGAATGCGCCGGGCGGAACGTGCCCTTCGACGTAGGCATGCTGCAGGGCGTCGAGCTGAACCCAGAGCACGTTGCACTTGAAGCGGACGGCGTCAACGCAGGCTTCCTGCTCCTCGCGCGTCTTCGCATTCTTCAAGACGTAGCCGAGGGCAAAGTCGGCGTCGCGCGGCGCCTGCGTGAGGCGACGCTTGAAGTAGGCCATCACCTTGTCGTCGATGAAGTCGGGGTAGTTCTCCAACATGCCCGCGATCCGCTCCTTGTGGATCTTGGGTGCGAAGAGCTCGGTGAGCGAAGAGGCGATAGCGACGGTGATTGGCTGCTCGCGGACGAAGGTGACGTAGGATTCGACGGCAAAGCGCGTCGCGGGCAGCGCGCCCTTCATGGAAACGACGTAGTCGCGATCGAGGCCGAGGCCGTCGGTCAGCACCAGCCAGCGCTCGATTCCGCCTTCCTCATCGCCGAAGCCGTCGTGATCGAGGATGCGGTGCACCCATTCGCGGCGCAGCTCGCGATCATGCAGGCGGCTGACGAGGGCGGCATCCTTGCGCGGCACCGCAGACTGATAGCAGTAGCGGTTGAGGGCCCAGGCCTGCACCTGCGGCTTCTTCAGCTTGCCGCCGTGAAGCATGTGATGGAATGGATGCTTGTCGTGGTAGCGCTCGGCGCCGACGGCGCGGATCGCGGCCTCGAACTCGCCGACGGGCATCGGCTCGAGATCTTTCAGCTCGCTGCTTTTGCGCTCGAAGCTGACGGCGCTCATAGGCGTACCTCCATGCCGTCGTACCCGACTTCCCATCCCGCGCCATCTATGGCCTTACGGGCGGGCGAGTTCTCGTCCAGCGCCGGGTTCGAGTTGTTTATATGAACATATATGAGCCTGCCCACACCCAGTTTCGAGAAGGCGGCGATCGACCCCGCGGGTCCGGACATGCTGATGTGGCCCATTCGGGCTCCGGTTTTGTTGAGCAGCCCCTGCTCGATCATCTCGTCGTCGGTGAACAGCGTCCCATCGAAGAAGACGATGGACGCGCCCTTCAGGCGCTCGGCGAGCGTCTCATCTATCTCAGCGCAGCCGGGAATGTAAAAGAAGGACTTCTTCTCGACCGGATCAGTAACTTTGAGGCCGATGGTGTCGCCGTCGCGGCTGCCGAAATTGCTCGAGGAGGCATCCTCCAGATAGAGCGCGATCTTGCCCGGAACGGCGAAGGCTTCGACCGTTAGGCCGAGGTCCGTATCGGCGCCCCTGAGCTCGAACGGCTTGTCGAGCGCGATCTCGTTGCGCGGAACGAACTGCTCGGCGAGGACCTGGAACACGGAGTTGGCCTGGACAGTCGCCAGCACCCGGTCGGTGGCGTAAATCGACAACGGCTGCGCCTCGCGCAGGTTGATCAGCCCGATGATGTGGTCGACGTCGCCGTTGGTCAGCACCGCCGCCTTGATCGGACTGTGGCGCAAGCCCAAGCGCGGGTTGGCGTGCAGGGCTGGCGTGTCGCTGATCTGCTTGCGCAGGTCCGGCGAGGCGTTGAGCAGAGCCCAGTTCACCCCGTCGCGGCTGACCGCCAGGGAGGACTGTGTGCGGGATTTGAAGCCGGGAGTGCCCGCGCGCACGGACACGCAATTGCGGCAGTTACAGTTCCACTGCGGGAACCCACCGCCCGCAGCGGAGCCCAAGATCTTGATGTACATCGGATGCCGTCTGGCTGCGGGCGCGCCGACGCCCGATAAAACAACGGCGGCCGAAGGTTCGACCGCCGTTGTCGGAAACTCACATCGTCAGTGAGTGGATCGACAGTCGTTAGATGATGTCGATCTCAGCCGGCATGTACGAGGTGACCTCGAGGCCAACTTCCTGCTCACGAACTGCGGGCTTCGACCAAACCTTCATGACTTCCTCCTATTCGGCAAGATGCCGTCCAAAATTGGATGGCCCCGCCGAGGGCCCACCCACTGAAGCGATGACCTTTTCTGAGGGTCGCCTCAGTCCGCGGATCCGGATCACGCAAGTCCAGACCGCCATGGCGGCTATAAACCACACGGCTCATGCGAACGGAAGTCAAACGCTCTCACAAACGCGTGTGCTATCCGTCATCTACTTACCACGCGCGACCAGCGGCGACGTCGTTGATCGGGAGGCGTCGCACAGGCGAAATAAGCGGTCCGCGATGAGGCGCTCGGCCTCGCCGCCCAGCAATGGGTAGCGAAGCTGGTGCAACATATGGCTGGTGCCAAGGATGGCGTGGTTCGACGGGCTGTGGCTCCGCAACAGAATACTCGATTGACGCGAAAAGCGGAAAAATCATTCTTATCTTTGGGCGGAGTGGCCCTGGCAATAGAAAATTCTACTTCGATAAACTATAAGGAGCGGCCGGCCAAGAACGGGCGCGAAAGCCGCCATGGGACGCCGGCCCATCCTATAGGTTCGACAAGCGCCTCAGACATTTGAGGCGCAGGCAGCGAAAGGCACGGCGTTGCGGTACTTCCCAATATTTCTCGATGTCGACAATCGCGACGTGCTGCTCGTGGGCGGCGGCGAGAAGGCATTGCAGAAATTGCGCTTGCTGGCGAAGACGACGGCGCGCCTAAAGCTCGTCGCCGACGAGGTGAGCAGCGACATCCTCCCGCTCGAACGCGAGCACGCGTTGACGATTGTGCGCCGCAGCTTCGTCGAGTCAGACCTTGACGGCGTGGCGCTCGTCTTTGCTGCCAGCGATGATCCGGGATTGGACGAGGCAGTGTCCGCGGCGGCTCGGGAACGAGGCTTGCCTGTGAACGTCGTCGACGCACCGGACCACAGCAGCTTCATCATGCCCGCCATCGTCGACAGAGATCCCGTCGTGGTGGCGATCGGCACGGAGGGGGCAGCTCCCATTCTGGCGCGGGAGATCAAGGCGAAGGTCGAGGCGTGGCTGCCGGCGCAGTTCGGCCGCGTGGCGCGGACAGCTCAGGCGCTTCGCGATCGGATCCACGAGGCGATCTCCGACCCGACCATCCGCCGGCGCACGTGGGAGGCGTTGCTGCAGGGGAAGTGGCGCGAGCTGGTGCTCGCCGACGATACAGGAGCCGCCGACCAGGAGTTCGGCCGGCAGCTCGAGGCTGCCCACTCTCCCGCGCAGACCGCAGGCAGTGTGGCGCTGGTCGGCTGCGGACCGGGTGACCCGGATCTCATCACGCTCAAGGCGCAGCAGCTTCTGCAATCAGCGGACGTCCTGGTGGTCGACCGGCTGGTCAACCCGGCCATCCTCGAATATGCGCGTCGCGACGCGATCCGCATCGACGTCGGCAAGGCGCCGGAAGGTGATGCGGCCCTGCAGGACGAGATCAACCAGATCCTCGTCCGCGAGGCCATGAAGGGGCAGCGGGTGGTGCGCCTCAAAGGGGGAGATGCGTTCGTGTTCGGGCGCGCGGCCGAGGAGATGGTGGCAGTTCGTGCTGCGGGCATCCCGGTTACCGTGGTGCCTGGGATCACGGCGGCGCATGGTTGTGCTGCGAGCGTCGGACTGCCGGTCACGGTGCGAGGCAGAGTTCGGCAATTTGCCGTGGTGACCGGGGCGTCGGCCGACGGCCCCGTCGAGATGGATTGGGCGTCATTGGCGCATCCTGGGCAGGCTTTCGCCATTTACATGGGCGTGCGCACGGCCGAGCACTTCCGCGACAGGCTGCTCGCAGCCGGCGCGTCGCCGCAAACGCCAGTGGTCATTGTCGAGAACGGGACGCTCGGAAGCGAGCGCGTCATCGCAACCGAACTAACGCTGCTCGCCCGCGCCATCTCAGATATGGGTATCCGCGGTCCGGCGGTGATTTTCGTCGGGCTCGATTGGGCCAGTGCTGGGCTGACGCCGCCGGAGCGCGTCGAGGTTTACGGGGCGGAGCGGGTTCGCTCGGACAGGAGCGCCAAGGTCGATGCCGAGGTAAGCGGGCATGCAGGATAAGCCTGGCGGCGCACCCATCATCCCGGTGCTAGGCGAGAGACGAGAAACTTTGAGGAGGCGTTCGTGACCGCCCAACCTTTGCTTCCGAAGAACGCACCGTTCACGCCGGAAGATATCGATGTGTTGAACAGCGTGGTCGCGCGGACGACGCCGCAGCAGCGCGCTTGGCTGGCCGGATTCTTCGCCGGCTTCGAAGCGGCGCAATCGGGCGCCCAACCGCAGCCCGTTGCCGCCGCGAAGCCGCGTCAGCCGCTGACGATCCTCTATGCCAGCGAGAGCGGCAATGCCGAGGCCCTCGCCATGCGCGCCAAGAAGAGCGCGCAAAAGCACGGGCTCGATGCAAAGGTCTTCGACTTTGCGGACGCCGACTTCACCCTTCTCAGCAAGGCGAAGAACCTTCTCGTGTTCGCGGCGACCTGGGGCGAGGGTGATCCTCCGAGCCGCGCCGTCGATTTCTACACAGCGCTGATGGGCGACAAGGCTCCGCGCATCGAGGGCGTGCGCTTTGCCGTCCTGGCGCTCGGCGACACCGCGTACGCTCAGTTCTGCGCCACGGGCAAGGCAATCGATGCGCGCCTCGAGGCGCTGGGCGGCACCCGCGCGTTCACCCGTGTCGACCTCGACCTCGACTATGCAAAACAGGCGGCAGACTGGACCGAGAAGGCATTGACCGAGCTGGCGCCGGCTGACGAGACCGGCACGGCGACGGTGGTGCACGTTGATTTCAAGGGTGCCGGCCTGATCGCCGAAGACGACGAGCCGCAGTTTACGGCCGAGAATCCGCTGACGGGCGAGATTTCGACGCTCATCAATCTCAATGGAACGGGCTCGACGCGCGAGACCTGGCACATCGAGGTTGCGACCGATGCATCGGGCTTCTCGTATCTTCCCGGCGATGCGATCGGCGTTCTTCCGGAGAACGATCCGCAGCTTGCTCTGGAGGTGGCCGAGGCGGTTGGTCTCGGTGCCGATGGGGGAGTCGTGCAAAAGCTGCGCGAGCGCTATGATATCACGACGCTTTCGCGTGCGTTCGTTGAGGCCTATGCTAGGCTTACCGGGCGCACGGACGTTGCCGCGCTCGCGGAGCAGAAGGCGTTTTCAGATTTTGCCGCCGATCGGCAGCTCATCGATCTCATCGAGACCTATCCGGAGAAGCTGACGCCGGATCAGCTCTTCTCGGTACTGCGGCCGTTGCCGGGCAGGCTCTATTCAGTTGCCTCGAGCCCTAAGGCGCATCCGGGCGAGGCGCATCTCCTGATCGGCGCCGTGCGCTGGGAATCGCATGGCCGCAAGCGCGGCGGTGTCTCGTCGACCTACTTCGCCGATCGGCGCAAGGTCGGCGATCCGGTGCGCGTCTACGTCAAGCCGAACCGCCACTTCCGCATTCCCGAGGATGGCAACCGGCCGATCATCATGATCGGCGCGGGCACCGGGGTTGCTCCCTACCGCGCCTTCATCGAGGAGCGCGTGGAGCTCGGTGCTGCCGGCAGGAGCTGGCTCGTCTTCGGCGAGCGCAACTACACCAACGACTTCCTCTATCAGCTCGAATGGCAAGATCACCTCGCCTCAGGTGCGCTGTCGCGCATCGACGTCGCGTTCTCGCGCGACCAGCCGGAGAAGATCTACGTGCAGCACCGTCTCTGGGAGGCGCGTGCCGACATCATCAAGTGGGTCGAGGAAGGCGCGCACATCTACGTGTGCGGCGACGAGAAGGGTATGGCGCGCGATGTCGATGTCGCGCTGGCGCGTATCCTCGCGGAGGCGGCGCGCGGCGATGACGAAGCTGGCCGCGCAAAGCTGAAAGAGCTCGCCAAGGCCGGCCGCTACCAGCGCGACGTTTACTAAATATCGAGGTGGCGCCGCGAGCGCCGACAGGACACGACATGAGCGAAGACAAGCGCGCCAAGAACGAGATCATCAAGGAGAACAGCCACCTTTTGCGCGGGACCATCGCAGAGGGGCTGGCGGATGTCTCCACGGGTGCCATCTCCGAGGACGACAGCCAGCTCACCAAGTTCCACGGCACGTATCTCCAGGACGACCGCGACGTGCGCGGGGAGCGTGCGAAGAAGAAGCTGGAGAAGGCCTACAGCTTCATGATCCGCGTGCGCCTGCCCGGCGGCTACACGACGTCGAAGCAGTGGCTGCAGCTCGATGCAATCGCGGGAACGTACGCCAACCATACGCTACGGCTTACGACGCGGCAGACGTTCCAGTTCCACGGCGTCATCAAGTCGAACATGAAGCGCACGATGCAGGCGATCAACGCCGCCGTGCTCGACACGCTGGCGGCTTGCGGCGACGTCAACCGCAACGTGCTCGCCACCGGCAATCCGTACCTGTCGAAGGTGCATGCCGCCGCGCACAAGTTGGCCGTCGACATCAGCGAGCATCTGCTGCCGAGGACCGGCGCCTATCACGAGATCTGGCTCGACGGCGAGCAGGTGAGCGACGCGACGCGTCCAGCCAAGCAGGAGGAGGAGCCGATCTACGGCAAGCACTATCTGCCGCGCAAGTTCAAGACGGTGATCGCGGTGCCGCCGTCGAACGACGTCGACATCTATGCACATGATCTCGGGTACATCGCCATCACCGAGAAGGGCAAGCTGGTCGGGTGGAATGTCAGCATCGGCGGCGGCATGGGCATGACGCATGGCGACACGGATACCTTCCCGCGCACGGCGGACCTGCTCGGCTTCTGCACCACAGAGCAGGCGGTCGATGTCGCCGAGAAGATTGTCACCGTGCAGCGCGACTGGGGCAACCGCGAGAACCGCAAGCGCGCCCGCCTCAAGTACACGATCGAGGATCACGGGCTCGACAATTTCCGCGCCGAGGTCGAGAAGCGCCTCGGCTACAAACTCGGAGAGCCGCGCCCGTTCGAATTCACGTCGACAGGCGACGTGATCGGGTGGGAGCAGGGCACCGACAAGAAGTGGCACCTGACGCTGTTCATCGAGAACGGGCGCATCAAGGACAAGCCCGGGTGGAGGTTGCGCACGGCGCTGCGCGAGATCGCCGAGATTCATCCTGGCGGGTTTCTGGTCACGGCCAATCAGAACGTCATCATTGCCAACGTCACCGCCAAGATGAAGCCGAAGGTCGAGGCAATTCTCGAAGAGCACGGCATCGCTATAGGCGACAAGCTATCGGGCCTGCGCCGCAACAGCATGGCGTGCGTCGCGCTGCCGACGTGCGGGCTGGCGCTGGCCGAGAGCGAGCGGTTCCTGCCGGAGCTGCTGACCGCGCTCGAAGACTCGCTCGACAAGGCTGGCCTCAAGAACGACGACATCGTCATCCGCATGACGGGGTGCCCGAACGGATGCGCACGTCCCTACCTCGCCGAGATCGGTCTCGTTGGCCGCAACCCCGGACTCTACAACCTCTATCTTGGGGCTGCGTTCAACGGCGAGCGCCTGAACAAGCTCTATGCCGAGGACGTCGACAAGGCCGGCATCGTGCGCCTTCTGGAGCCGATCTTCTCCCGCTACGCCAAGGAGCGCGAGGAGGGTGAGCATTTCGGCGACTTCGCCATTCGCGCTGGCTACGTGAAGGCGACGACGGCCGGCAACCGCTTCCACGCCGAGCTCGACCTCGTGAAGACGGTCAGTTAGCGAACACTGTCATCCCGGGCGAAGCGAGCGAAGGCGAGCGAGACCCGGGACCCAGCATAAGAAGTGCCGCAGGCTCGAAAGGGTCTTCGACGCTTTGTGCGCTGGGTCCCGGATAGCGGCTCGCGATGCTCGCCGCTTGCAGGATGACAGAATTGCTAGTGGCGGAGCGGGTTGATTAGCGCGTAGGCGGCCCAGAACAGCACCAGGGCGAGCGTCACGCGCAGCACCCAGTCCGGAACCATGCCGGTGATGCGCGAGCCGAGCGCAATGCCGGGCACGGAGCCGACGAGCAGCAGGCCAAGGATCGGAAGGTCAACGTTGCCCATGCCGAAGTGGCTGGCGCCGGCGAGGAACGTCAGCGGGATGGCGTGCACGATGTCGGTACCGATCAGGCGTCGCGCCGACAGCGAGTGATAGAGGGCGGTCAAAGCAACGACGCCGATGGCGCCAGCGCCGACCGAAGTGAGCGCCACGAGAACTCCAAGAGCGAACCCGAGCAGCAGCGTCGGCCCCTTGTGCACGCGCGCGGGTGCATGGGCGTCAGGGGCGTGCATGGCGTAGCGCTTCAGTGCCGGATAGGCGGCGACGCAAAGCGCGCTGACGACGAGCGCAGACGCCAGCACCTTGCGGATGATCACCGCCAGCACGTGAATGTCGGGCTCGGCGAAGTAGATCCACGAGAGGATGACGGCGGCACCTGGGAGGCTGCCCGTGGCCATCCAGCGGACCACCGGCCAGTCGACGTTTCCGAGTGCGTGATGACGCCAAGCGGCGCTGGCCTTGGTGATGGAGGCGAAGAGAAGATCGGTGCCGACGGCGAGCACCGGCGAGATGCCGATGCCGGAGATGAGAAAGGGTGTCATCAGCGAGCCGGCGCCCACCCCGGTGAGGCCCACCAGAAAGCCGACGAGAAACCCGCCGGAGATAACAAGCGGCCAGGCGCCGGAGTGAAGAAAGTCCATGTAAGTCACGCTCGTAACGTTCGTCGGCGCCTCGAAGGGCGACCTTATCCGTTATCTTGGATGGATCAACAAGGAAGCTGGGGTGTCAGGTCAGGGTGGCGACGATGGTCCTGAGGCTCAGGATCACCACCACGCAGCCAACGAGGATCATCAGCACTTTGTCAGGGAGCATCTTCGTGGCGTAGGCCGCAAAGGGAGCGGCGATGACGCCGCCGATGATGAGCCCGGAGATGATCGGCCACAGCTCCAGGCCGATGGTTGCGACGAAGGTCGCCGAGATGGTGAAGGTGACGAAGAACTCGGCGAGGTTGACCGAGCCGATGGCGTAACGGGGCGTCGTGCCCTGACCGATGAGCGTGGAAGTGACGATCGGGCCCCATCCGCCGCCGCCAATTGAATCCAGAAGTCCGCCAAAGAACCCGAGAGGCGCAGCGCGCGTGGGCTCGGCGCCGTCCGGCTTGCGGCTGCTCACGGCGCACCAGACGATATAGCCGCCCATAAGCAGCAGGTAGCCGCTGATGAAGGGCTTGATCATCTCGCCGTCGAGGTTGGTGAGCAGGTAGGCTCCCAATGCACCCCCGATCATACCGGGCACGGCAAGGCGGAAGAGCAGCTTGCGATCGACGTTACCGAGCTTCCAGTGCGAGGCGCCCGAAACGAAGGTGGTGAATGTCTCGGCAGCATGTACGCAGGCGCTGGTCGTGGCGGGAGGAATGCCGACGCTCAGCAGCACTGACGACGATGTCACGCCATAGGCCATGCCGATGGCACCGTCGACCATCTGCGCGGTGAAGCCGACGGCGACGTATAGCAGCAGATCTTCCCACATCGGCTCGGTTCACTCGCTCCGCGGTGTGCTCCGCCATTGCGGATATTGAGGACAAGCTTCGGGGGTGACGTCGTTCTCGCCTCCGAAGTCGCTTCTGGTCGGTTAGATCTCGATCTTCACGGGAATGCCGGCAGCATGCAGCAGCAATGCCGTCTCGTTGGCCCGGCGCTGGAACTCGCGCCGGTCGTCGTCGCTGTCGCCCAGATCGCGGCAGAGGCCACGCTCGAGCAACTCGCGGGTGAGACGGAATGCCGAGGCATCGTCAGCCTCGCCGCTCGATGCAGCGGTAATCACGCCGCCGGCGACGGACGCACCTGTGAGCGCATCGACGATGAGGAAGATGCCGGTCGGCTGGTTGTCGGCAAACGCATCGACGGCCACGGACCGGCCAAGTGTGATAGTGGCGTTGGCGATGTCGTTGACGCCGCACTTCTCGGAGGGCTGAACCGCCAGCGTCTCGAGATCGAGCAGCGACTTGATGGCGATCGAGGAGATCGGAGCAAGGTCTGTCGCGGTGCGCAGGAAGTAGCCGCTGCCGGGATCGAAGGGTGTCTCCCACAGCCAGACGATGCGCGCGTCGAGGTGTGCGGCGATGGTGGGCAGCTTGTCGGGGGCGGAGAGGACCGCTCCGCGCGCCACGTCGATGTCGGTGTCGAGCTGCAGCGCGACGGCTTGGCCCTGCTTCGCGATCTCAAGGTCGCGATCCATGGTGGCGATGCGCAGAACGTGTGCGCTCTGGCCGCTGAGGGCATCGGTGATGCGATCGCCGACGCTGATGCAGCCGGAAGCCACCGTGCCGGCGAGGCCGCGGAAGTCGACGCCATCGCGCAAGACGGTCTGCACCGGGAAGCGGAATGCGCCGCGCACGGTAACGTCGCGCGAGGGGATGCGCTCGAGATGCTCGAGGAGGTGCGGGCCGGTGTACCAGGGCATGTGCTCGGACAAGCGGGCGACGTTGTCGCCTCCGACGGCGGAGACCGGAATGGCGATCGCCTCGCGGAAGCCGAAGCGCAGGGTTAGCTCGCGGAAATCGTGCTCGATGGCGCGGAACTTCTCCTGCGACCAGTCGACGAGATCCATCTTATTGACGGCAAGGACGACGCGCTTCACGCCGACGAGATCGAGGATGGCGGCGTGGCGGCGTGTCTGGCGCTTGATGCCGGCACGCGCGTCGACGAGCATGATGGCGACGTCGGCATGAGAGGCGCCGGACGCCATATTGCGCGTGTACTGCTCGTGGCCTGGGCTGTCGATGATGACGAAGCGGCGCGTCGCGGTATCGAAGTAGCGCCAGGCGATGTCGATGGTGATGCCCTGCTCACGCTCGGCGACGAGGCCGTCGAGAAGGAGCGAGAAATCCGGATGGGCGCCGCCGGTTGCCGCGTTCGAGGACTTGTTGATCGTCTCGCGCTGGTCATCGTAAAGGTCGGAGGCATCCCAGAGCAGGCGGCCGATCAGCGTCGACTTGCCGTCGTCGACGGAGCCGCACGTCAGAAGGTGCAGGATGCCGTTGAGCTCCTGGTGGAATGCGGGTGCGAGATCCTCGCGCCGAATAGCCGTGAGCGCCGTCATCAGAAGTAGCCTTCCTGCTTCTTGCGCTCCATGGCGCCAGCCTGATCGTGATCGATGAGACGCCCCTGGCGCTCGGAGGTGCGCGCGCCAAGCGTTTCCTCGACGACGCTTTCGATATCTGCGGCGGTCGAAGGCACTGCGGCGGTGAGCGGCCAGCAGCCAAGGGTGCGGAAGCGCACGCTCTTCATCTGCGGGACCTCGCCCGTCTGCAGCGGCAAGCGCTCGTCATCGAGGACGAGAAGCTGCCCGTTACGCACAATGGTCGGCCGCTTGGCGGCAAGGTAGAGCGGCACGACATCAAGCTTCTCGCGCAGGATGTAGCGCCAGACGTCGCGCTCGGTCCAATTCGACAGCGGGAAGACGCGCACCGTCTCCCCGGGGCCGAGGCGGCCATTAAGCAGGTTCCACATCTCGGGGCGCTGGCGGCGCGGGTCCCAGCGGTGGCCGGGGGAGCGGAATGAAAACACGCGCTCCTTGGCGCGCGAAGACTCCTCGTCGCGGCGGGCACCGCCGAAGGCCGCATCGAATCCGTATTTGTCGAGCGCCTGCTTCAGCGGCTGGGTCTTCATCACGTCCGTATAGACCGACGGGGCGTAGTCATACGGATTGATGCCGCGACGGAGACCGTCATCGTTGGTGTGGATGATGAGCTCGAGGCCGAAGTCGCGCACCGTCTTGTCGCGGAACGCGATCATGTCGCGGAACTTCCACGTCGTATCGATGTGCAGCAGCGGGAACGGCGGCTTCTGTGGCCAGAAGGCCTTGCGCGCCAGATGCAGCAGGACGGTCGAGTCCTTGCCGATGGAATACATCAGCACCGGCCGGCGGAACTGAGCGGCGGCTTCCCGGAAAATATGGATCGCCTCTGCCTCGAGCAGATCGAGGTGCGAGAACGGAGCTGTCATGCAGCGGCTTCCTTCTGGCGGGGCCTGTTGTGTAGGCCGCATTCCTTACCGTCTTCGTTCTCCCACCACCAGCGGCCGGCGCGGATATCCTCGCCCGGCTTGATCGTGCGGGTGCACGGCTGGCAACCGATGGAGGGAAACCCGCGAGCGTGGAGCGGATTGACTGGAACGTTGTTCGCGGCGACGTAGGCCTCGAGCTGCTCGAGGCTCCAGTCGGCGATGGGGTTCAGCTTGACGAGCCCGTTCTCGGCATCCCAGGCGGCGAAGGGAACGTGAGCGCGACCTGCCGACTGCTCGCGGCGCAGACCCGTCACCCAACCGGCCGCTCCGGCGAGGGCGCGCTTCAGCGGTCGCACCTTGCGGACATCACAGCAAGCCTTGCGGTTCTCGACATCGAGGCGGAAGCCGAAGATTCCGTCGCGGGCGACGAGTTCCTCGACCTCGCGCGCGTCGGGGAACATAACGCGGATCTTGATGCCGTAGCGGCTCTCGCTGGCTTCCAGCGTCTCCAGCGTTTCGGGGAAGTGGCGACCGGTATCCAGGGTGAAGACGTCGATCGCGGCTCGGCTTGCGGCAATGCCGTTGAGCACGGCCTGGTCCTCGATGCCGAGGCTGGTGGAGAAGGTAACGCGGCCCGGTACGGTGCGGGCGATCTCCAGCAGGCGATCCTCCAGGCTGGCGATGGCAGCCAAGCGCCGGTCGAGGGCCAGGGCCTCGGCCGCAGGGTCGGCAGGGGCCCTCCTCTGCACGGGCGAGGCAGGGGCACGCCGGGAGCCTCGGGCGCCCGTCGCGGACTGGGCGCCGCGCCGAGATGGGTTTTTCGTCGACATGCTCTTCCCTTCGGTGGAGGCCAGAAAATAAGCGAAACCGAATTCTACTTAAAGCATACCAGCCAAATAAAAATAGGATCGCATTCCTAGCGGGGCGGCGTGGAGGAAATTTTTCCTTGCTCGGCGCTTGTTGGAACGGCTTGGCGGTCATCGTGCGGGGGTGATGGCCCGCGCTGCAGCCGGAGGTAGCAGATTGCCAAGCAGGCCGACAGGCGACGAGGCGCTGCAGTGGCGCAAGGAAGGATCGCCGGCACAGCTTTTCTAGCTTCGGAGCCGAATCAGTGTGTCGGCAAGTCGAATCGGCGAGGGGCAAATTGCGCGTCACAGATTTATCGCACCAGCCGTGCCCGCATGGTTCCGGGCGAAAATGTGGGGATGAAATGTAACTACATTTTTCTATGCGATTTCAGTGTCTTATGAATTGCGTTTTCATGTGGACATCTGCGTGACATTCCCGCCTCGTTGGCCTTCGGCGAACAATGCCACTGGTAGGTTGGTTAACAGATGGTATTCTCGCGACCGCTTCGAGACGGAGCCGGACTTTGGAGAGGGCTCTTGCATCGTCCGGCGTCTCCCGGAGCAACAAAAGCAAACGTTGAGCAAGTAGCGGGGTACCACAATGGGGGATTCCTCTAAGCGCCCGGATTTTCCGCAGTTCGACCCACCGATCAGCATGACGCGGGAAGGGGCCGAGGAAGCCGGGATCGAGGTTTTCGAGGTCGTCGGATCTATTAAATGGTTTGATGCTTCAAAGGGTTATGGCTTCATCGTTCCGGACAACGGACTGGCCGACATCCTTTTGCACGTCACATGCCTCAGGGCCGGGGGCTATCAGACGGCCTACGAGGGAGCCCGGGTACACGCCGAGGTGCTGCGCCGCCCCAAGGGGATGCAGGCGTTCCGCATTCTCAGCATGGACGAGAGCACGGCCATCCATCCCTCCCAGCTTCCGCAGCGTACGCACGTCATCGTGACGCCGGAGAGCGACTGGGAGCGAGCCATGGTGAAGTGGTTCAACCGGGTGCGCGGCTTCGGCTTCTTGACGCGGGGTGAGGGAACGCCTGACATCTTCGTGCATATGGAAACGCTGCGGCGCTTCGGGTTCACGGAGTTGCGTCCGGGTCAGTTGGTCATGGTCCGCTGGGGCCACGGCTCCAAGGGCTGCATGGCCGCGGAGCTGAGACCGGACGGACAGCCGGGACTGCCGCCAACGCACTGATGAGGGCGATGGCACACTTGAGAATTCCGAGCGGGGCTGCCCAACAGGCGGCCCTGCTTCTTGTCGGGGCCCTGCTGATCCAATCGGCGCTCCCCGTCGATGCGAAGATGCGCGTCGATCAGTTGGCGGTTGTGGCCGCCGACGGTCGCAAAGTGCCGATCGACGTCGAGGTCGCCCAGGCCCCCCAGGAGAAGGCGCTGGGGCTGATGTTCCGCACCGAGCTCGCGGACAACCAAGGCATGCTGTTCCCCTACGAGGAGCCGCGTGAGCTCAGCATGTGGATGCACAACACGTACATCCCTCTCGACATGCTGTTCATCCGGCCCGACGGCGTCATCCACCGTATCGAGGCGCAGGCGGAGCCGCTTTCGGACCGCGTGATCAATTCCGGTGGTCCGGTATCGGCGGTGCTCGAGCTTGCCGGCGGCGCTGCCAAGCGCCTCGGCATCAAGGAGGGTGACCGCGTGCAGCATCCGCTGTTCGCAGGGGGCAAACGGTAAATCCGCGGGATATCGAGGTGTGCCGGATTGGACGCGTTTACTCGTCCGGCGTCATCGCGTAGAACCCGTCGAACGTCGTCCGGGGCGTAGCTCAGCCTGGTAGAGCACTTGCTTTGGGAGCAAGGGGTCGCGAGTTCGAATCCCGCCGCCCCGACCAACGACGTCGCTAATTGAGGTATTCGAGGGCACCATGGTGGCGCGCATCTTCAAGCCGGCCAAGACGGCCATGCAGTCGGGCGAAGCGCGCACCAAGGAGTGGGTGCTGGAGTTCGCGCCGGCCTCACCACGCGAGATCGAGCCGCTGATGGGCTGGACGGGCACGCGCGACATGAAGGCCGAGGTGCAGCTTTCGTTCGACAGCAAGGACGAGGCAATCGCGTATGCGACGCGCGAGGGCATCCCCTTCCAGGTGATCGAGCCGCAGCCGCGGCGAATGATCCGCAAGTCCTACGCCGACAATTTCAAGTTCGGCCGCATCGGCCGCTGGACGCACTGAAGGCGTCTTCGGTTACACCGCGGTTACACGTTCGGCGATGAGGCACCGGCCCGAACGGAGTCGTCCGGGTTTGCGTGTCGCGCTGGAGCTTGGCTGCGGCTTCCGAATGGGTCGTCCTGACACGGGAAGATATTTCCGAGCGGCTCGAGAAACTGCACCGCTACTAATGTAGCTAGGGAGACTCTCGGGGCTCCGGGGCAGAAGCGTCTGGCGCCCTCGCAGCTGCTGCGTGAGGGGCACTGCGGCTCTTAAGCACGAGCAGACAACGACGCTGACTACCGGCCCATGACCGGCGCGCGGGAGGACGTCGGGTGCGTCCCAGTAACGGACATACAGGGGGGTAAGCGGACCTTCTGGCCGCGTCGGAGGGCCGGCCTCGGCGTTCCCCCCGTACGCCGGGGCTTTCTTTTCTGGACGCACGCGGCCCGATATTTCGCCCTCCCTGTGGCTAGGGATAGAGACCGCGTTCCTGTCGCGCCTTCAAAATCCGCTCGCACGCGACCGCAAACGTTGCGGTGCGCAACGAGATCGCGCGATGGTCCGCTTCATTCCATATCTTCCGCAGCGCATCGGTGAGGATCGTGTCGAGGCGCGCGTCTATCTCCACGTCGCTCCAGAAGTAGCTCGAGAAATCCTGCACCCACTCGAAGTAGCTTACCGTGACGCCGCCGGCATTACAGATGACGTCAGGGACGACCAGAACGCCGCGATCGGAGAGAACATCGTCAGCAGCGGCGAGCGTCGGGCCGTTGGCGCCTTCAAGCACTAGCTTGGCCCGTGTCCGTTTCGCACGCTCCGGAGTGATCTGACCTTCGAGCGCTGCCGGAATAAGGATGTCACAGTCGACGTCCCAGAAATCCTCCTGCCCGATGTGCTCGGCGGCCGCGAAGGTGCTGACGCCACCGCTGTCATGTGCCGCCTTTACCATGGCGACGTCGAGGCCCCGCTCGTTGGATATCGTGCCTTTGCTATCCTGTATGGCAACGATCTGTGCGCCTGCAGCTGCAAACAATTGTGCCGCAGTCTCCCCGACGTTGCCAAAGCCTTGCACGGCGACGCGCGCGCCGTCGAGTTTTAGGCCGATGCGGCCAGCCGCTTCCCGACCGGTAACGAACACCCCGCGGCCGGTTGCCGTTACGCGGCCCAAGGACCCGCCGAGTTCAACGGGCTTGCCCGTCACGACACCGGTGCTCGTGGCACCAACGTTCATCGAGTAGGTGTCCATCATCCAGGCCATGATCTGGACGTTGGTGTTGACGTCCGGCGCGGGGATATCCCGCTGCGGGCCGATGATGATGCCGATCTCGCTTGTGTAGCGGCGCGTGATTTTTTCCAGTTCCTTCATGGACAGCTGCGCAGGGTCAACGCGAATACCGCCCTTGGCGCCGCCGTAGGGCAGATTCAGCGCGGCGGTCTTGACGGTCATCCATGCGGCCAGAGCCATCACCTCCTCCAGGCAAACGTCGGGGTGATACCTAATCCCTCCCTTTCCGGGTCCACGCGAGAGGTTGTGCTGCACGCGGAAACCCTCGAAGTGGCGTACGCTGCCGTCATCCATCTCGATGGGGATATCGACAATGAGCGCTCGCTTGGGGCGCTTGAGCGTCTCGGCCCAGCGGGCAAGCTTACCGAGGTACGGCGTAACGCGATCGACTTGCGAAAGGTAGGTACCCCACGGACTCTCCGCTGCGCACGAGGTGTAAGAGAGTGAGGATGATTGCTTGCTCGCTGTCATGCGGGGAATCCCGTCTGATTGGACCAAAAGCAGACCTGTAGACGAATGCGGGCCAGACTAGCTCTGACGGCCGTCGCCGATCGGAATCCGTGCCCTCTTTCCACTAGAAATTGTCCATCCGCTCAATCCTCGACGACAAAGCGAATGCCTTGTGCGAGCGGCAATTCGGCGCCGTAATTGATCGTATTGGTTGCCCGGCGCATGTAGTTCTTCCAGGCATCAGAGCCGGCCTCCCGGCCGCCGCCCGTATCCTTTTCGCCGCCGAAAGCGCCGCCGATCTCTGCACCAGACGGGCCGACATTCACATTGGCAATGCCGCAGTCCGAGCCAACCGAGGACAGGAACGTCTCTGCCTCGCGTAGATCTTGCGTGAAAATGGAGGAGGCGAGGCCTTGCGGAACGTCGTTATGCTCGGCAATGGCCGCGTCGAGCTCTCTGTAGCGCAAACAATATAGAATTGGCGCGAACGTTTCCCGTTTGACAAAGTCTGTCTGTCTGTCGAGTTCGACAAGCGCCGGCGATACGTAGAACGCCGCAGGGTACTTCTCCTGCAGCACGCGCGAGCCGCCGGTCACCGAGGCATTTGCAGCTCTGGCACACGCCAGCGCCTCTTGCATGGCCTCGTAGGCGACACCATCGATCAACGGTCCCGTGAGGGTGCTCGCACATCTCGGGTCGCCGATCGATGCAGAACGGTAAACCTTGCGCAGCCGGGGAACCAGCTTCTCGTACACATCGTCGTGGACGAAGAGTCGCCTCAGCGTCGTGCAGCGTTGCCCCGTTGTCCCGATGGCAGCAAATGCAATTGCGCGTATTGCGAGGTCGAGGTCGGCCGAGGGCGCGACAATGGCGGCGTTGTTCCCCGATAGCTCGAGGATCGCCCGAGCAAATCGGCTGGCCAGCCTCTCGCCGACGGCACGACCCATAGTAGTCGAGCCCGTGGCAGACACGAGGGGCACCCGTGCGTCGTTGGCGAGCAGCGCGCCCAATTCCCGCCCACCGATCAGCAGCACGGAAAGCCCCTTAGGCGCATCGCCAAATCTTGCAGCGGCTTTCTCGAAGAGGGATTGGGTGGCAATCGCGGTCAACGGTGTCTTCTCGGAAGGCTTCCAGATGCAGGAGTTCCCGCATACAAGAGCCAGCGCGGCATTCCACGACCACACCGCAACCGGGAAATTGAAAGAGGTAATGATGCCGGTGGGGCCGAGCGGATGCCACGTCTCCATCATCCGGTGGCTTAAGCGTTCGCTTGCTATGGTAAGGCCATAGAGCTGCCTGGAGAGGCCGACGGCAAAGTCGGAGATGTCAATCATCTCCTGCACCTCACCCAACCCCTCGGACAGCACCTTGCCGGTCTCGAGCGTAACGAGGCGACCAAGATCGCCTTTCGCAGCTCTTAACTCCTCACCGAACAGCCGGACGAGTTCACCGCGTTTTGGAGCTGGAACGTGTCGCCAGGCCCGAAAGGCATCTTGGGCGAGGCCTATGGCAGCTCTCGCATCCACTTCCGTGGTCTCGCGAATGTGCGTGACGACCTCGCCCGTGATAGGGGTGCGAACCTGGAGGCCCTCAAGAGCAAACAGCGAGCGAGGAATTCCGAGCCGTGCGCCGATTGCGAGGGCCTCCTCGCGCGGCGAGCTCTCATCCTTTGTCATCGGCATCGCGGAACCTCACGACTGGTCGCGCCGGATGCTGGCGTTCGAGTGTCTAAGCGGCGTCCTTCGGAGAGGAAAGCAAGATGCTCGTCTCTGTCGATTTGATGCCGTCGACCGACCTGATGCGATTGAGAAGCTCGTCAAACTCCCCGAGTGAGCCGGCGACAAGCTCTGCAATAAGATCCCAGTGACCATTGGTCGAATGAAGCTTTCGCACCTCGGGGTATCCATGCAACCGCTTCACGACCTTGCCTGACGTCTCGCCTTCGACCTCGATCATCATCACGGCCCGAACGAGGTTCCGCGTGGCGTGATCGTCGACTGCAATCGTGAAGCCGTGGATAACGCCCTTTGCGATGAGCCGATCGATCCGCGACCGGATCGTTGCCCGAGACACACGCAGTTCTGCGGCCAACGAGGCGACCGGCCGGCGCGCGTCGCTGCGCAATAGCGAGATGAGCTTGTGATCGAGGTCGTCCATCGCGAGCCTATGCCAATATGGTCAATAATGGATATCACTATGCCAATAGTGGCCGTGCAGATCGATGAACTTTCTAACTTTTCTCTGCCACGAGCCGTCGTTATGTATTTTTGGGTCGATGTGCATCGCTTCAAGGGGTGATGCCATGGTTGGCAGCGAATCCCTCAGGCGCCGGACGGTAAAGCTGGTGCTGGTTGGCGTTCCGGTCGAAGTCGGTGCCAACGTTGCCGGGTCGCGCCTTGGGCCGTCGGCCCTGCGGAGGATCGGACTTTCGCGAATGCTCGGGCGATTGGGCTGCGACGTCGTCGACCGTGGTGACCTAGCACCCGTTGTCGTTCGCCAGCCCGACGCCGGCCCTGAAGAGGGTGGCGCGCACAAGGCCTCGGAGGCGGCTCGGTGGATTTCTTCTCTTTCGGAAGCTGCTTACGAGCTCGCGCGCGCCGGTCACGTCCCGGTCTTTCTGGGTGGAGACCACAGCTTGTCGATGGGAACCGTTGATGGCATCGCGCGGGCTTGTGCTGAGCGGGGGCGCGAGCTGTTTGTCTTGTGGCTCGATGCTCATCCCGATTTCAACACACCTGCAATCTCACCGACGGGCAATTTCCACGGCATGGCACTAGCCTATTTGTGCGGCGAGGCGGGATTCGAGACAGTGCTCGGCGGCAAGGCGCCGAGGACCATCGATCCGCGCAATGTTTATTTGTTCGGGACTCGCTCGATCGATCCTGATGAGGGCGAGCTCCTTCGTCGGCGCGGCGTCAACATGATCGACATGCGCATGGTTCGGCAGCGCGGGATTAGAGCCGCGATGCGGCCAATCCTCGAGACTGTGGCGAAACGAGACGGGGTGCTGCATCTCAGCCTGGACGCCGACGTCTTAGACCCCTCCTTTGTCCCCGGTGTCAATGTACCCGAGCGCGGAGGCCTAACCTACGCCGAGGCGCATGTGATCATGGAGCTGCTGAACGAGTACGACCTCATCGTCTCGGCCGACATCACGGAGCTCAACCCTTTGATCGACGTTGACGGCAGAAGCACGCGCGCCGTTGTCGGGCTCGCTTCCTGCCTGTTCGATCAGAAGACCAGGGGGCGCCATGACCATTCAAGAACGGAGGATCGACATGGGCAGCATACAGCATAGGCTCATCGAGACCGAAGATCGGCTCGGAGCGCACAACTACAAGCCACTCGGCCCCATCCTCTGTCGCGGCAAGGGCGTGTGGGTCTGGGATGTCGACGGCAACCGGTATCTCGACTGCCTCGCCGCTTACTCAGCGGTCAACCAAGGACACTGCCACCCCAAAATTCAGAAGGCGATGGTCGAGCAAGCGAAGAAGCTGACGATCACGTCACGAGTCTTCCGCAACGACCAGTTGGGCCTCTTCTATGAGGAACTCGCGAAGCTCACAGGCGCGCACAAGATCCTGCCGATGAACAGCGGCGCGGAGGCCGTGGAGACCGCCATCAAGACCGTGCGCAAGTGGGGCTACGAAGTTCGCGGCATCGCGGAGGACAAGGCCGAGATCATCGTGTGCGCAAACAACTTCCACGGCCGCACCATCGCCATCGTCGGTTTTTCGACCGATCCGCAGCGGCGCAAGGGCTTTGGTCCGTTTGCGCCGGGCTTCCGTATCGTTCCATTCGGCGACTTCGATGCGCTGGCGAAGGCGATCACGCCAAACACCGTGGCATTCCTTGTCGAACCGATCCAGGGCGAGGGAGGTGTCCTCATCCCGCCTCCGGGCTATTTCGCCAAAGTGCGCTCGCTCTGCTCGAAGAAGCAGATTTCGCTCATCCTCGACGAGGTGCAGACGGGCCTCGGCCGCACGGGGAAACTCTTGGGCGAGGAGCACGAGGGCATCGAGGCTGACGTGACGCTCCTCGGCAAGGCGCTGTCGGGCGGATTCTACCCGGTATCAGCCGTGCTCTCCAACAACGAGATCATGGATCCCCTGAAGCCAGGTGACCACGGATCGACCTTTGGTGGCAATCCGCTCGCCTGTGCGGTTGCCCGTGCAGCGCTGCGCGTTCTCATCGACGAAGGGATGATCGAGAATGCCGCAGAGCAGGGCGCATACATGAAGACAGCTCTGGAGAGCATACGCGCCGGGACGGTCAGGGAGGTTCGCGGCCGCGGCCTGATGATCGCCATCGACCTTGACCCCGAATCCGGGAGCGCTCGCCGCTACTGCGAGGCGTTGTCAAGACATGGCATCCTGGCAACCGACACGCACGATCACATCATCCGCATCTCCCCACCGCTCGTCATCAAGCGTGAGGAAGTGGACTGGGCGATCGAACGCATCGCTGCGGTTCTCACGTCCCCACCTTTGGGTCAATCGGTACGTTCCAAGCCGGAGGAAGCACAATGCGTGTCGAAATAGAACCGACAACAGAGGGTGCGTTCGAATGGCAAATACAGCCCACGGCGGCAACGATTGCGCATAGGCTTGTGCGTGAATTTTGCGCTCGATCAACCGCCGCGCGGCAGCTTCGCGGGCGGATGCTGCGCGAGACCGGGACGCGGTTTTATGATTGGGTCGATTTCTTGGCGCCGCCACGCGATACCCTGGAACGAAAGGGGCTCGTGGAGGCCGGATTTGCGTTCAGCGTCCAGGATGGCAGGCAGGTGGCTGAACATCCTGGCGGCGCCTTTCCGACCATCCAACTTGATGGACGGGGCTGGAGCTTGGGGGTCAAAGTCGAGTCGGTTGCCGATTTTCTCCATAGCAATGGAATTGGCGACGCGAAGGTGGAAGGCGCGCCGTACGCAGCGCTGCGCATGGCCCGTGTAGCCCGGGAAGCAGACGCCGAATTGTGGGTTGTCGAGCGGCATGGCCAAGTGGGATTTACGCCGCATGCCGTATCGATGGCGGAAGCGAGCGCAGTCTTGCGCCACGCAGAGGCGTTTCGTTGTCGGAGACGACGCTTTGAGCGCGATGAAGATGGATTCGACCATGCGCTTAAGTTGATCGGCGCTGCGGTCGCCGATTTGGGGACCGGCCGAGCAAGCGACTTGTTCTTCGCGGCGGAGCGGGAATATTGGCAGAGTCGCAACCGCGCGGGTAGGCTTCAAAAAGCACGGCAGGATCGGCTTGGGCTCGGTTGGGGCAACCACGATCACCACACGTACCGCAGCAGTCGAGAGCATTTTGCTGGATTGATCCGAGTGCTCGAGGCGCTCGGACTTGCATGCCGCGAGCGATTTTACGCTGGAATCGAGGCGGGCTGGGGCGCGCAGTTGTTGGAGCACCCAGCATCTCGCATCGTCGTATTTGCTGACGTGGATTTACCGCCCGACGAAGTGAGCGGCGACTTCGCTCATTCGGAACTTCCGCCGCGCCGTACACTTGGCACCATCGGACTGTGGTGCAAGCTGCACGGGGAAGCGCTGTTGCAGGCGGGGATGCATCACCTTGAAGCGCAGTTCGATTTCGATGCGGCTCGGGCCCAGCTAGAACGCGAGGGTGTGCCGACAATGGAGCCCTTCACTGACCTTACATTTCTGCGGCAGGCCTTCACACTGGGCGAAATTTGGCCGCTTGATCCAAGACGCCTGGCAGCGGCGCGGGAGGCGGGCTTCATCACCGATGTGCAAGCCGAAAGATTTTCCGAGAATGGGGCACTCGGTTCGCACATGGAGATCCTCGAGCGCAACGATGGCTACAAGGGCTTCAACAAAACCGGCATCAGTCAGATTATTAACAGGACAGATCCGCGCCGAAAGACCGTTGCGGCTTAGCAGCTCAAACCCACTGTATGGTGTGGGCGAACTTCGGTCGGTTATCCCAAGGCCATATATGGTCGGAGGGTTGGCGAAGCCTGAATGTCTGCTTTGGGCCGTGAGCGGTCCTGGCAGGCGCGCACCGCCGGGCCTTCGTTCAGCCGATTGTTGGAATGCTCGACGTAATTGCTCGCAAGGTGAATGTTGCGGCGGCAAGGTTCGGTGGGGCTTGACGCTAGCCTTCAGCCTCTGTCTCTCTCTACAGGTCTCCATTCATTGCTGAGCACACCAATCGGCACACGCTCACGCTCCGGTTCTTAGGCCTCATGAAGCTCGCGATGGGCGTTGCGCTTTTGCTGATAGGACTGTCCGTCCTTCATCTGACGCGTGTAGGCATCTTGGTCTGGCAAGGCGAGGTGGAAGACCTCGGAGAAGGTGATCCGGCCTTCAGCTGCTTCTACATGAGCACAGTGGGGCTGGTGCGCATTGGATATTTCTTTGATGAGAGGCCCGGACAGGACAAGAAGAAGCCGGCCGGGCGTTCTGATTGTCGGCGGTTCTGCATGATCGAGCAGGACGTCTTTTTAGTCGGTAAGAGACGGTTGACCGCTTGGCGATGCGCCTCGGACGAATTGGCCCATTAGCGTCCGCCACATCGGTCCGTGTGGCCGTCACGAGCGCATGGTCGTTCGTCTCTCTAGAAAGGAGACAGACCATGGAACAGGAACATGCCAATTCCTTCGTCAAGCCAGTTCGCGTGCCGTGGAACAAAGGGAAGCTTGTCGGCGCAAAGCCGCCGCTGAGGCCGAGCCACGTCTGGTCGATCAGAACCAAGCTCCAGATCGAGGGCAAAAGGCGCGATCTTGCTCTCTTCAACTTGGCCATCGACAGCGAACTTCGAGGCTGCGACGTGGTCACGGTACCGCATCGATGACGTTGCCCCAAGCGGTTACTCGATGGACCGGGCAACCATCCGCCAGAAGAAGACGGGGCGTCCGGTACGCTTCGAGCTGACCGCCTGAGGTGCCAGCAGTCAACAAGCGATGTCGGGTGGGGCTGTCTCTTGTCTGCTGGCGCCGCTACGCGAGGCCTTCGCCCCAGGGCCCCGTGATCGCGAACGTGATGCCGGGCGTCTGGATGTTGACGAACAGCCAGCGGCCGTCGGGGCTGAAGGTCGCTCCACACCATTCCTCGTTGCGGAAGTCGCCGACAAGACCATTGCGCTCGCCGTTGAGGACGATGTTGTTCGCTGCAAAGGTGAAGATGCGCCCGTCCGGCGTCAAACCGCGCAGGTGCTGCGGTTTGGATTTTCCGTCTTCGCATAGGATGAGACCGCCGCGCGGACTCACCACAAGGTTATCGGGGCTGTCTAGGACGAACACTGAGGGAGACTCGAAGATCAATTTGATCGTCTCGCTGCGAGGATCGTACTGCCAAACCTGCCCCAACTCCGCAGCGCCGCCGCTCGTGGCGTTGATGTAGACGTGCCCGTTGCCGTACCAGCAGCCTTCGAGGCGCGCGAAGGTCGTGCCGCCCAGGGCTTTGCCCTGTGAGAAAACCCCCAGGGTGTCTCCGGTTCCTGGCGCGTGCGCCCGCTCAGGATCGTCGACGTCGACCCACGTGACGTCGTATGTCTGTCCGATCGGACAGCCGCCGCGCAGATCGGGCGCTCCGGCAGCCTTGAGCATCTGCAGCTTGCCGCCGGCGCCGAGGTTGCCCGGCACCGCGGGTATGAACCGATAAAAGCCGGCCGTCTTACGGTCCTCGGTCTCATAGACGACGCCGCTTGCTGGATCGATTGCCACCGCCTCGTGCCAGAAACGGCCCATCTCTTTGAGCGGAACCGGACTACCACCCTGCGGACCGACCTCGAAGACCCAGCCGTGGTCCTTCTCGAGCTTTGGATCTTGCCCGTCACTGAGGTCGCCGGGGCCGAGAACAGTCTCCTCGCAGGAGAGCCATGTGCCCCAGGGTGTCGGGCCGCCCGCGCAGTTGCGAACGGTGCCCGACAATCCGGGCCAAGCGCGCAACCACTTGCCGGCGGCAGTGTCGAACTGAAGGTTCGTGCAGCCACCGCCCGCCTTCGGGTCAAAGCAGATGGATGCTTCGCCGAATGGCTTGTCCCAGGTCACCAGCTCATGGTTCCGGCACAGCGTGACGCTGGTCGCGTCCGAGGCGATGACACCCATTCCGTCATGCGTGCTCGGCGCGGTGAAGCCGCCCTCGACCGGGTCGCCGGTCCAATTATAGGAGACGTAGCGGAACCCCTCGGGGAGCTGAAGCAGCTCGAGCCCGGTCGCTTCGTCCTTCACCGGACGCAGCGGGCCATATCCGGGAGTGCTGATTGGCTGACCGGTGCTCGCCTGTGTCAGCAACGAATGAAAGCACGATGCCAGCGTTCCCGTTCCGGCCAAGGCGAGTGATTGCCGCAGGAAGGTGCGACGCGCCATCGCCGATACCGGGGTCTCGTGTGAGCGGGTGCGCTTCATCGCAGTCTCCATCGGCATCGCGATCAGTTGATGGTCGCATCGCAACGTGACACGCGATTGCGAGTACATGCGTTGAGAGTGGATGCGGATAACTTGTCGCGGAGGTGATGACGCGCATCAGTGGAGTCGATACTCCGGCCGCATGCGCATGACGATGTAAACGTCTGCACTCGGCGCCCATTTGCGGTTCTGTAGAACCATTGCCGCGGCACAGCGTGCCGATCCTTTGCAGCGTTCCTTTTGCGCAACGTCATCGATGTTTCGCAAATTCATTACCTCTCTGACATGTGTTCAGTGTTTCTCCCTCCCGCTCGGTGCAGTGGGGGAGCCGGATCGTTCCGGCGTGCAATGAGAACTTGGCCTGAAAAGAAGGAGCGTCACGCGCGCATCGAGATCATTCCGATGATCGACGTGATGATGTTCCTGCTCGTCTTCTTCGTGCTGATCAGCATCAACGTGCTGCCTGCGCTCGGCTTGAAGATCAAGCCGCCGACCTCTGCTGCGCCCGATCAGCTCGTCGAGCGGCAGCGCGTCACCATCGGCCTCGATCGCGAGGGCAAGGCATTCATCGACGGCCAGCCGGTGGCGTTCACCGACCTCGCCGCTCGCATCACCGCTTCAAGCGATCCTAACAAGAAGCTCGTCGTCACCATCGCCGGTGACGAGGGAGCACAGCTGCAAAGCCTCGTTGAGGTTCTCGACGCCCTGAAGCTGGCCGGCGTTTCGAATGCGTCGATCGTCACGAGGGCAAAATAAGTGGATGCATGTGACAACCGGCAGCATCAGCAATTTCATCGCGCTGCTCATAACCGGCGCGCTGCTGACGCTTTGGGCCATGATGCCCTCGGCATCGGAGCCGGCGGGCGGGGGCGAGGCAGCCGGCGAGATGACGGTGGCGCTCGAAGCCGAGCCGGTTCCCGAGCCTCCGGCTCCTGCGCCTGCGGCCGAGCCCGAGAAGGTTGCGGAAGAGCCGCCGCCGCCGGAGCCCGTGCCAGAACCTGTGCCACCGCCGGTACCCGAGCCGCCACCGCCTCCACCCGAGCCAGAGCCGCCGCCGGAGAAGGAAGAAGAGGCGCAGCCGGCCGAGCAAATGCTGGACGAGGATGGCGCACCCATCACGCCGCCGCCGCAGGCCATGGTGGAGGCGAACGAGGAGCAGGCTTCCGCATTCAAGAAGTGCCTCCTCAACCGAACCTACTACCCCTCGACGCGCGAAGCGCGAAAGCTCAAGCCGCATGGCGTCGTGGGACTGAAGATTCTCATCATCGACGCGAAGGTCGCGGGCATCGAAATCACGCAGTCGTCAGGCTCGCCGATTCTCGATCAAGCCGCGCGATCGAGTGTGTTGAATTCCGGATGTGCGTCCAAGGGGCAAGTGTCCGGCATCGTAGTGACCGCCATCCGCTACTAGGCCAGCAGTTCCTGGGCGGATGACGGTCGCTACGCAGACGTCGAGTTGCGTTTGTAATGCGTTGGGGGGTCTATGTACTTGCGTACCATCACGCTCGCCTTATTGGCGAGCGCGTCACTGACGGCTGTCGGCCACGCGCAGACAGCTACTGCACCGGTTCCCGATCCGAGTGCCACGCCAGCCGAGGCGAAGCCGGCGACGACGCCGGCGCCTGCCACATCTGCGCCGGCGAACAAGCCCGCAAAGCCGGCAGCAAAGCCTTCAAGTGCCGCCGCTGCACCGACGACCAACATCGGCGAGATCCAGGCCAAGGAGGCTCCGAAGCCGCGCTCGTTCTCGCAGACGGGTATGACGGCATCGCCGACCGACTTCGCCGAGGTTCAGAACAAGGCGGACGCCGACAAGAAGCCGACCGACGGCTCCAAGAAGATGAACGGCATCGGCTCTACGCCGCGTCCGGTGTCAACCGGTGGCGTGACCGGCATGGATCTTGGCGGCGGCTACATGATCAACGAAGAAGCCAAGAAGAGCCGCTCGACCGTCACGCGTGACGCCATCGACAAGCAGTCGCCTACCGCCAACCCGTATCAGATGATCAACCTGCTGCCGGGCGTCGTGCAGTCGAGCGTCGACGACACGGGCCTCAACGGCGGTAACATCAGGCTGCGCGGCTTCAACTCCGATCACGTCGGCATGACCATTGAAGGCATGCCGGTCAACGACTCCGGCAACTACGCGCTCTATCCGCAGGAGTACGTCGACGCTGCAAACATGCAGCAGGTGTCGATCGCCCAGGGCTCTCCCGATCTCGACTCGCCGCACATCGGCTCCGTCGGCGGCGTGATCAACCTCTATATGCGCGATCCCTCAAAAACTGCCGGCGGTCTTGCCGAGCTGACGTTCGGCTCAGATAACATGATGCGCGAATACGTGCGTGCGGAATCAGGCCAGGTCGGCAACGTGCGCGCCTACATGAGTTATTCGCATCTCACCAAGGACCACTGGATCGGCGAAGGTGACGATGAGCGACACCACGCGGACTTCAAAGCGGTCTACGACATCGACAAGGACAACACCATCCGCGTTTCGGCGATCTACAATGAGGCCGTGAACACCTTCTACAAGACTCCGAGCCTGAAGGACTTCAACTCAAATTCGAACCTCACTTACACGACCAGCCCTTATGATCTCAACTACTACGGGTACAGGATCAATCCGTTCAAGAATCTGATCCTCAGCGCGCCGTCGAACTTCAAGCTCTCGGATAATCTGCGCTTCGACACCGTTCCCTACTACTGGTACGGCTACGGCAGCGGTGGCGGCGCTACCAACTTGAAAGAGAGCGCCTTTTACTATGGCAATCTCAAAGTTTCGGGCGATTTGAACGGCAACGGCGTTATCGATGCATCTGATGTCTGGTTCTACAATCCATCCATCACGGAGACGCATCGTCCCGGCGTCATCAACAAGCTGACCTATACCCTGGGCGATCACAAGGTCGTGGCCGGCCACTGGTTCGAGTACGCGCATCATCGGCAGACGGGCACGCTCTCCAGCCTCGACGCGAACGGCAACATCGTTGACGAGTTCGCGAACGATGCACACGTGAACATGCCTGCAGGTGCCACGTGCGTCATCAATAAGACCGGTGCGAGTGGCAGCGGCTCGACTGGTGGTACTGTCGTTCCCTGCCCAGAGGGCGAGCTGAACAAGCGCAACGTTCTCACGGAAACGACGACCAATATGTTCTTCGTCGGCGATACGTGGAAGTTCAACAGTTGGCTGACATTCGACTACGGCGTCAAGCACGTGATTATCAGCCGTGATATCGAGAACTACATGCCGGATGCCAAGCCGCCTTACTCCACGATCGAGGACGAGGTGACATTGCCAACCGCCGGCGTTCGGGTTCAGCTCGACCGCGACAGCCACGCCTTCGCCAACGTCGCCACGTCGTTCCGTTCGGCGCCGAACTACACCGCCTATGCCGACTACAATATGTACTCCTCATCCGGGTACACGCCGGCAGGCGGGGTTGAGGCCGAGAGCAGCCTTTCCTGGGAGCTTGGCCATCGCTATCAGGGCAACATGTTCGCCACGTCCGTCACCGCATTCCTCGCCAACTTCGAGGACTACCAGCAGCGGACCAACATTGACGATGGCGGCAGCTCCAAATCGGTCACCCAGAACATTGGACGGGTGAGAAACTATGGCATCGACGCCGAGATCGGCACGGCTCCGATCTATAACTTCCGGCCCTATGCCTCGTTCGAGTATCTGCGCGCCGAGCTCCGCGACAACATCAGGACCAGAGCCGACAACGGCGTCATGGACTACCTGCCGACAGCAGGGAATACGCTGCCTGGTGCACCCGAGTTTCAGTTCGGCCTCGGTCTCGATTATGACGACGGGCATTTCTTCGGCAATCTCGCCTACAAGTACCTTGCCGCTCAGTACTCGACGATGATGAACGACGAGCAGATCGACGGCTTCGGCCGCCTCAACGCCTCGATCGGCTATCGCTTCAGTGACGTCGGCTACATGAAGGCGCCGGAGATTAAGCTCAGCCTGTTCAACGTCCTCGACTCTCGCCAGTTGACGGGCGTCTACGGCGAGCAGAACAACGCTCAGGCCACGACCGGCGTCAACGGCAATGCGATTAAGGCCTCCGGAACCCCGACCTACTACCTGGGTCAGGACTTCTCGGCTCTCGTAACCTTCCGGTCGGGCTTCTGACGATGAATATCGATACTGCGTACTTTCACCATGTGTGCATCGCCGTGCTCTACGCCTCCATGGCGGTGCTCACGTTCGTGATCGTCGAGCGCTTCGTGTACTACTGGTTGCTGAACCGCCGCGCAGCGCGGCTCAAGTCCATCGTCCACGGCCGGCGCAAGAAGAAGGTCGAGAAGACGCTGAAGCGCCGCGACCTTCTCACGCGCAGTCTTCGAGAATACATCGACGTCATCAACGAGCCGGGTGCCACGCGCGCCCGGCTCGAGGATCTCTCGTCGGCGCTCTTTATCGACGTCAACGGCCGTGTCGGTGCGCGGCTGTGGGTCCTCGACACCATCGTCACCGCGGCGCCGCTGCTGGGGCTCCTGGGAACCATCCTCGGCATCATGGACACCTTTAACGCCCTGTCGGCCGGCGGCATCTCCGATCCCGCCGCGGTCAGCCGCGGTATTGCCGCCGCGCTACTGGCGACTGCCATTGGCATCGGAACGGCGCTCTATGGGCTGCTCGGGCACAACCTTTTGCATCGCATGGCCGATCACATCACCGAGGAGTTCAAGGGGCTGATCCTCGCCAGCGACGGCCTCGCCGCAGAGCTCGCGAAGAAGGCGGAGGCCACCGAAGTGGCCGCAGACCCTGCGCACGTCGGCATCGAAGCAACCGCACGCGTGGCCTGAGCATGAGCATCAAGCTGACGCGGCGCGCGCTTCTCACGGGGATCGGGTCCGTCGCAGGCGCCTCCCTCGACCGCGGCGCCGCGCATGCCGCCGATGAGGCGCCCCGGGTACGTTTGCGTCTCATGGAGACGAGCGATCTGCACATGTTCGTGCTGGATTGGGACTACTACTCGGCCAAGCCGGATCATACGGTCGGATTGAACAGGGTCGCCTCGCTCATTCGGCAGAACAGGAAAGAGGCGGCGAATACCCTGCTGTTCGACAATGGCGACTTCCTGCAAGGAAACCCGCTGGCCGACTACGTCTTCGAGCGGGCGCGCTCGACACCGGCGTCGGCGCACCCGATGATCGCTGCCATGCGCGAACTCGGATACGATGCGGCCACGCTCGGCAATCACGAGTTCAACTACGGCCTGGATTTCCTCGAGGCCTCGCTTGAAGGGGCATCGTTTCCCTTCGTCTGCGCCAACGTCGAGCGCGCCGGGGGGGCGCCTTTCCTTCCGCCGCACACCGTGCTGGAGCGATCGTTTGTCGACGATGCCGGCGCCCAGCAGACGCTGCGTATCGGCGTGATCGGCTTCGTCACCCCGCAGATCATGGTCTGGGACAAGGCCCGGCTCACCGGCAAGCTGCAATCGGGCGACATCGTTCTTGCCGCCAAGCGGCTCGTGCCGGAGCTTCGCGCACGATGCGACATTGTCGTTGCGCTTTGCCACTCCGGCATAAGCGCCAATGACTGGGTCGAAGGCGAGGAGCACGCCGCTCTGCATCTTGCCGCCGTGCCGGGCATCGACGTGATCATGACGGGGCACGCCCATCGCTTGCTTCCAGGTAAGGACTACGCGGGCGTCAAAGGTGTCGACGCCGTTGCAGGGCGGCTCAATGGTGTCCCCGCCGTCATGCCCGGGTTCTGGGGCAGCCATCTCGGGATCATCGATCTCACGCTCAAGCGCGAGAACGACAGATGGACGATCGAAGAGGCCGATGTCAGGGTGCAGCCGATCTATCGCCGCGACGGTGCCAAGGTCGAACCTCTTGCCGAAGCCGATGCTGCTGTCGCGGCGCGCGTTGCAGACGTCCATCAGCGAACGCTCCAGTGGGTCGAGCAACCTGTTGGCGCCATCGACAAGCCAATCCATAGCTACTTCGTGTGGGCAGGGCACGATCCGGCCACCGCGGTCGTAAACGCCGCACAGATCGCATATGCGCGTCCGTTGCTGGAAACGGCCGGAGCCGGCGCGCTGCCGTTGCTGTCCGCAATGGCACCCTACCGTGCCGGCTACACACCGGACAGCTTCATCGACATCGCAAAAGGTCCCGTTGCCCTCCGCCAGGCGGCCGGCCTCTACCAGTACTCGAGCAATACTGTCGTCGTCGTGAAGCTGACCGGGGCGCAGATCCTGGAATGGCTGGAGTTCGCCGCGCGAGTCTTCAACACCATCGATCCAACGGCGGCGGCGGAGCAGCCGCTGATCGACAAGCGCGTGCCGTCCTACAACTTCGATATCATCTCCGGCCTGTCCTACAAGAT
>JAEXXM010000079.1 GCA_023405815.1 Pseudomonadota bacterium
GAGCCAGGCGGCGCAATTAACGGAAGTGGCCAGCAAATATGGATTTTCTGACGCTGCTGGGCTAGGTTGTTCTGTCAAAATTTCTGTCAAAAATTCAGAACGGCAGGCATGTCAGAGCGTCCTAAGCGCGGTCGTTATAGCAAGTCCTATCTCAAGATGCGGCGTGACGGTGCGCAGTATCACCGAGGCGTCCCAATGGCGTTACAGCCGGTGCTCGGCAAGGTGGCTTGGGCGAAGTGGCTGGGCAATATCACGCGATCTGATGCGATCCCGTTGGCCCGGGCACTGGCCTTCGAACATGACAAGCTGATCACGTCGCTATTGGCGCTGGGCGACGCCGAGCGTCAGCAGATCATCGCGGCAGGTGGTCTCGACAAATGGACAGCCGTGAACGTCGGTGACCGCGCCGATCTGCTGGTGGCAGAAGCTACCGCGTTGACCCTTCCCGATCCCGATAAATCCGACACCGAGCAAGCCGCTGATGCTCTGACCGCCTTCCGCGCTCGCGAGCGGGCCGCCAAGCTGCGGCATAAGGCGAAAGGTGCGCGTAAGATTGCCCGCACGGTCGTCCTCGGGCCTGATGCCGATGCCGAGAAGGTTCTGAAGCTTCAGGCCGTCTATGACTCTTGGGTGCCCGGTGTTCGGTCAACCAAAGAGCACGGCAAAATGCGCAACTCGATTGCGTTGTTCGTCGACGTCAACGGGGATCTAGCTCCCCGTGCTGTTATCCGTTCCCACGCGATCAAGTTCCGCAACCACGTAGCGAATCTGGTCGACAAAGACGGGGGGAAGCTGAAGACGGCGCCTGCAAACCATATCGCCCGGATGACGACGTTATTCAGTGTCGCCATGCGTGAAGGCCTCGCGGATTCCAATCCGTTTTACAAGGTCAAGCTGCCTAAGGTCGCCACGCCTCCGAACTTGTATGACCGGGAGGATGACGGGCGCCCGTTCAGTCGCGAGCAGCTGAAGCTGATTCTATCGCGTCTAGGCGATCTTGAAGCCAATGACGCCATCGTCCTGCGGATCATGATATTCAATGGTGCGCGCTCCGGTGAAGTCTGCCAGCTACGCGCCTGCGATATTCTCAAGGCCGATGGCGTCGACGCCATGCGGATCTGCGCCGACGCTCCGCGGGCAAGCCTGAAAAACAAGTACAGTCGTCGAACGGTGCCTCTACACCGGGCGATCAAGGCCGATGTCGTGAAGCTCGCGGCCCATATAGCCGCTGCCAAAGGCGCGGATGCGTTCCTTTTCGACTATCCGTTCTGGGCGAGCATGGGCAACTATGCGGGCAAGTTTCAGCAGCGAGCGGGTGCGTGGCTGCGAAAGATTGGGATCACCGATGAGGAGATTACCCTTCACAGTGCTCGCCACACGTTCCGTGACGCCTGCGAGACGGCTGCCATTCCCGAGTACATCATCAATCAGCTTGAGGGCCGCAGACGCTCGAAGGGCTCGGGCGGCGGTTATGGCAAGGGAGTCGCGGTTCGTGATCTGGCGAAGTGGATCGCGAGAGTTGATCCGTTGAAGGTGAGCTAGGCGCATTGCCGATTCGCGCTAAAAAGGGCGGCTGGCGCCGAACGTCGCCGTAGCCGCGATGGCGGTGCGGATGATGTCGGCGGTGCTGCGGAGCTGTTCCAGCGGAGGGCTCCAAAGGCCGATATTTGCGGTGAATACCAAGGCGTCGCGTACTGCTGCGCTCTTATCCTTGCCACCACCACGCGCTGCGTCCACCTTCTCATGCAGGGACGATTTGAGGCGCGCAAAAAGCCTTCGCGGTTCGGGTCTCTAACTCCTTCTCTTGGCGAGCCAGAGCGTCTGGAAGGCTTGACTAACAGCGCTAGCGCACTACTTAATGAACGCTACGCCCCATTCACGGGCGCTGACCCTAGAAAAATCAAAAGCACAGAAATTGACAATCCGATCCGAAAGACAAAGCCGCAGTCGGCGCCGGTATCAACCCGGAGGATCGGTCCATTTCAGCATTCGAATTGCAGGCGGAGCTTTGCCGCCTAGCCCGTGATCACGTTCATGACCGCAGCCCTCATGAGCAACTAGCGCGCCGTCTCCTGGAGCAATCTCGTCTCAGTGGTCGCTCCCGGGCACTGGTGCGCACAAGCTTCGAGTGCCTGTGTGAAGACGTACTGCGTGGGGAGGCGTGATGGATTGGCGCGACTCCCCCATCACGCTATCGTTCGCTCTTGGAAAGATGCGAAACGCCAGCAATGACAAAATGACGATTGCACGCTTTGTGGATCGTCACCTTACCTCGCACAAAATCCGTAGCAACAAAGACTCTGACGGATTTTCATGTGAGCTTGCCGACGACACACCGGCCGGTGTGAAGGGCAAGAATCTGACGAGCGCCAACGCCAAGGCATGGCCTTTGCTCGCCTTCGACTTTGACGATGGTAAGCAGTCGTATGAGGAGGTAACGCAGCCGCTTCGAGATGCAGGCATCGCCTTCATCGGCTACAGTAGCTATAGTCACATGCGCATCAAAGGCGATGCGCCGTCGGTCCCGAAATTCCGCGTGATGGTCTTCCTCACCGAGCCCTGCATTCTGTTCGCTGAGGATGGGGAGGATCGCGCCATTCGTCACGATAGTTATAAACGCGCCTATGGTGCGTTCGTCGCCAAGTTTGGATGGAGTGTCGATCCCTCATGTGCCAACGCCGCGCGTCTCTTCTATCTGCCTGCCCATGACGGTTCTGCGGACTCGGCGCGTCACGTGTTCGTTGATCACTCTGCCTATCACGCCGGCACGCCCTTCGACTTTGCTCCCTTCCTGTCGGTCGCGCGTGCATCGATAGTGGCCGAACGCGAAGCCGCAGCGGCGAAGAAGGCCGAACGCGAAGTGAAGAAGAAAGCGAAGAAGGAAAAGCACGCCACCTTCGAGACGCCCGGTCTAGATCGCTTCCGCCAGCACTGCGGGGCGCACTTCGACGTCAAAGCATTCATCCGTGACATCTGCGACGATGCAATCGAAACCGCGACTGGGGCGGTCAACGCGGTCTGTCCGAACGAGGATCACCACACCGGAGGCGCCGACGGTCGCGCGACGATGTTCGCTTTCAACGCGGGTGATCCTGATGGGAAAGGTGGTATCCATGAGTCGCCTCTTGTCGGCTGCAACCACACGACTTGCACGGAAGTACTGTCAACCTGGGAATTTATCGACAAGATCGGCCAACACTACGGCGTCGGTATTGAGACACTGTTGGAATACGTGCCGGACGATGTTCGCGTTGCGTTCGAACGCAACGCCGATCTACCGCGCGGATTCCGCCGTCGCGGCGGGATGATCGAAGCGGACACGGATGCAAAGGGCTGGACTCCAATCTGCGCAGACTTCGAAGTCGGCGCCCGTGTTCGTGACGAGACTAGTAACGGCTGGGGCACGGAAATAGCGTTCGTGAACGCGGACGGCGCCAAGGTCACGGCAGTCGTGCGGGCTCGTGACCTACAGAAAGACGTAGGGGAGATTTGTGCGAACCTTGCCGACGCAGGCTTGCAGATAGAGGCCCGCTCGGGATTGCGTTCCTGCTTCATCGATCTGTTGAACAAGCTCAGTCCGTCCGAAACAGTGACTCTCTACTCGCGTCCTGGCTGGCACGATCGAGCTTTCGTGACGCTCATGGGTGAGGTGATCGGCGGCAATGGTCGCCTTGATCCGGGGCGTACCGCACCGGTTCGCGATCCGGGTGGTGATCGCGACACCTTCAACGCGCTTCTGGAGCAACTATCAGACGCGCGCCTCTATCATTGGCAGCTTGGCGTGATCGTCGGCTGTGCCGGTCCGTTCCTGGGGCCGCTTGGGCTGGACTCACTGCAACTCTACATCGGCGGTGCATCTGGGCGTGGCAAGACGACGGCGCAGACGCTGCAAGCCGCTGTGTGGGGATCGCCGGAGAAAGGCAAAGGGCTGTTGTTCCCCTGCAAAGCGACAGCGAACGGGCTCGAAGGGCTGCTGGCGCGTGGTCATGGGCAAACAACTGCCTTGGACGAGTTGCGCCAGATGGAGGAACGCGCCCGTCGCGATCTGATCTTTAATCTGGCGACCGGGCAATCGAAGACGCGCATGAATCGCGAGCTCGAGGTGCGTAAGTCATGGACTTGGCACCAGGTCATCACCATCAGCGGCGAACAGTCCCCCGCCCAATTGTTCGGAGGAGAGAAGGGGCGCATTGCCGGCGAGGTGGTGCGTATGCCGTCGATCGATGTTGGCGTTATCGCGCCTCTTGATGATCCGCGTTTTGCTGAGCAGATCGGACTGACCGCCAAAGGTAACTTCGGTTGGCTCGGACCCGATGTCGTGCGCCTCATTCTGAAGACGAAGTGGCACGACGATCCATCGACGTTGCGCAAGCTTTATGACGCAAAACACACCGCTTTATTGAATGGTTCTATACATGCGGCGGACTACCGCGCAACAGCATTGTTCGCGTTGCTATGGACTGTGGGCGAGCTGTTGCAGACTGAAGGTTTGCTGCCGATGTCGTGGAATATTGAAGCCGCCGTGAAGTGGGCATATGGGACGTTCGCGGATAGCGACGACATAGGCAACATGGACCCGATGTCATCGGCGCGTGATGCGTTGATGGTCCACATCCGTGCCAATCCCGCGAAGTTTCCTGTTGTCGGCTCTGCCGATGCTACGCGAAGCGGGCACAGCGGTTTTGATGGTTGGACACTACCGCATGAGAAGGATGCGGACATGATTACGGTCTGCATCCGCTCGGACGCCTTCGAGCGTATCGTTGGCAACATCACGACAGGCGGCGCTTTCAAGTCATGGCTGGCGAACGAAGGAGTGCTATTGAAGCAGGGCAATAACCTAGCGTGGCAATACGTGCCGGGTGTGGGGTCCGGTGTCCGGCACTATCGTTTGAAAGTCGAGTACGAGCCGGACAGCGGCGTCGCCGATTTGACGGCGCTTGATCGGCTGACGGAGACGACGCTGCGTCACTGACTGATTTAGGCCTTAGGTCCTAACTCCTAAATAAGTCCTAAATCAAAAGCCCCGTAGTCATAGGGTTTTTCGTGCCATTTAAGAGTTTAGGATTTTAGGAGTTGATTAAAGAGAGATAGGCGTTTGCGGTTTTCGCTGCAAAATCTCCTCAGCACACGCGTCTGCCACCGCGCCACCTTTTCTCTCAGGATTTCCCTCTCTCGAGGCCCTAAACTCCTAAAGGTCCTAGATGGCGGTATAAGTGGCTCATATGGCATGGTAATCCTGTTGGGAGGTTGCTGGCGACAGGTCCTAGATGGCTTCCGCTGTAATCCTAAATTATCGCTCTCTACGCCGCGTCCAGCTCACGAAACGTCATGTCGCCAACGTCGCGTATCACCTCGATTGCCCGGCAGCATGCAGCGCGCATGGTCCTGAACCAAATTGCAGCCTTCCCGCGCACGCCTCACACGGGGTGTTAAACCTAACTGTTCGTATATTTTTATGGTTAATTCAGTGGCGCCCGTTACCAGCCGGGGTTTTCGCAAAATGCCATTGGTCGGACTGCTCTTTATGATGGCTGCAGAAGTATTCATTTCTTCACCAACTTTGTAGGCCCTGCTTTCAAAGTCTATACAGCGCGGTGTATGCTTTTTTTGATGATCCAGAGTCCGAAGTCTCCAAACGCGCCTCGCACCTTCGGTTATTGCCGAGTTTCAACTGACGATCAGGTGCGCGGTGAAAGCCTCGAAGCCCAACGGAGGCAGATCGAGGCCATATGCACGCTCGAAGGGCTGGCGCTGGCCGAGATCTTTATTGAGGAAGGCGTTTCCGGATCGATCCCGCTTGCCGCGCGTCCTGAAGGAGCGCGCTTGCTGGCTGCAGCTAAGCGGCGGGGTGACGTGATCATCGGCGTGAAGCTTGATCGAGTGTTCCGCGACACGGCAGACGCGCTCAATACTGTAGCAGCCCTAAAGAGCAGGCGCGTGAAGTTCTATCTGCATGACATGAGGGGCTACATCGCAGGAGACGCTGAAGGCGAATTGCGGCTGACGGTGTTGGCGGGTGTCGCGCAATTTGAGCGTCGGCGTATCGGCGAGCGGGTTCGGGATGCCCGCCGCAGCCTTAAGGCGAGGGGTATCTATGCGGGCGGTGATACCCCGTTCGGATTCGATAAGGCAGTCGATGAGGCAGGCGGGATGACCCGACTCGGGAAGGCGCGTCAGCGCCTAGTGCCGAACGAGGCTATACACGCGGCTGCGCGCGATTTGCTGGCCAAAGGTTACAGCAGTCGTCTCGCGGCTGGTTACTTCGCTGCGCACGGCTATGATGTGAGCCATATCGCAGTCAATGGGCTGTTCCGCTACTTGCGTAGCCGATTGGCGGCTTGAGATGGTGGCGAACTATCGAACGTAGTCCCGCACGTACCCAGCAATAGTGCGCGTGCTGTCGCTGCCGTCTGCGATGCAGAGACACCAGCCCGCATCCGAGGCTGAGAGTCTGAATGATCGAACAAGCCGCGCCGCGCTGCAATCCGTCGCCGGCAGGCATGTGCAGGCGAGCGTGTTGCTACGCTCCAGGTTTGTCGCAGCCTTCGATGATGCATCAAAGCGTTTTTCGAGGCGAGGGACCCAAGGCCGGCGTACACCTCCGGGAAAGGCTAACTGGCATCGCGCGGGTCCGAGAAGTGCGCAATCATTCACCGATGATGGGCAAAAACCTCAATCCTGCTGTGGCTGCCGCTGTCATGACTGGGCTAGGTGTTGCTGCCTTGGCACCTCGCATGTCTCCTTTGGAGCGATCGGCGTTGGCAGCAGACGCAGGCTTCCCAACCTTCCCAATTTGCCGTGCTTGGGCATAGAAGGGCCAAGGCGCCTACCGCGTGAGGCTCGTCCGGGCCACGAGCAGACACTCGGGCTGCATGGAGTCCTTGGTCGATCTAACTCAGAGGCCGACTTCGGCTCGCCTTGGCCAGCTTCCGTTCTGCGATCGCCGACCAAATATGTGAACCGGCCGTTGGATGTCGATCGTTTCGACAATGCGATTGCGTGGTCCGCCTCGTCCGCGTCCTGAACCGCCGCCATCGGATCGAGATGATGCACCTCAAGCAGGCCAACGAACGCTTCCCCAAAAGGTTTTGCCAGGCTCTAGCTGGCATGCGGCGCACACCGGCAGATGCGCCTCGAGACAACTGCTCTCGAATGGATCCATTGCGCCCACGATCACCTTCTGCAGATACCGGGCCAAGTTATTCTTTGCGGCATTGCCCACGTGTCGCTTTCGAACTGCGTGACCTTTCGTCATAGGGCGCCGGGACCGGTTCGCTGACGGTAGGGCAAGTTCAAAAGCGGAAGTCGACCACTGTGGTGGGCGACCTCAAGAGGATCGCCGACCAGGTCCGCTCGTGGAGGGTGAACCGGCCCTCGGATGTCGATCTTTTCCGCAATCTCGATCGCGTTCCGAGATTGGGACCTTATAACTGGACGAGACTTCAGTTCGGCACGGGCGGCTCGTCCCGTGCGTCTGCGCAACGCTCGCCATTCCAATAGCGGAACGTGCCGCAATCAGCCGGGCGCAAGGTCCAGCCATACACGCGCGGGGCAAGGCCGCTCCCCCGAACAATTACGGCATCGTCAGCGGGGGCCTGTTCTACTATCGCTACATCATCTTCGACGATGACATCCTGCGCGTTGGCGGCCGTTACCAAGAACAAGCTCGCGAGCGACGTGATCAAGATTTTCAAAGACATGGTTGACCTCCTCTGCTTCGAGAGATTCAACCCGCTCTTTCCTGATGTGTTCCCTGCTCGCAGGTGGGCCGCGACAAATAAGGCGGCATCCTGTGGCGCGGGTGAGGCGCCAGTCCGCTAAACCGAGACCCAAACAACAGAGCGCGTTCCAAGTGCCTGGAACCTACGCGCATTCCAAGAATTTCAACGAAGCAGATATGGAGCAGGGCACGCCGATTTAGGAGCAAACCGGCAAATGTCTCGGTGCCCGCTCAACGTCAATGGCAATGGTCGGGAGACCCCAAGACCACGCCCGCAGCTGTGTCCGCCCGGAGCCGCGGCACGCCTCTTCGTGATTCTAGTTGGTGTCGGGGCCGTCATCGCAACCTGGGCATTCTTTGCCAGTTTCATCATCTTCCTCGGCAACCTGCCACATCGCGCAGAGCCGTGGATCGAACCATCCATTGACACCGGATTTGCCACGGACTGGACCCCTTCGATGTGGCTCGCGGTGCTGAACAATCTGGTCCTGATAGCGCTTTTTGGATTGCAGCACTCCGGTATGGCCCGTCCCTCCTTCAAAACTTGGCTGACACGGTTTGTGCCCGCGGCCTTCGAGCGCACAGTCTACGTGTACGCCGCGTGCGTGATCGGCTTTCTGCTGATCGCCCTGTGGTGTCCAATTCCAATCGTGGTGTGGCGCATCGAGGACGGCGCATTGCGAACGCTCATGTGGGGCGCATTCACCGCCGGTTGGGCGATACTTCTCGTTGCCGCACTGTCAATCGATATGCCCGAGCTTCTCGGACTGAAACAGTGCTGGGCCTACTACATGCGACGCTCGATCCCGTCCCCCGCTCTCAAGACTGGCGCCATCTACCACTGGCTTGCGCATCCAATGTACGTTGGTGTGCTACTCGGCGTATGGTGCGCGCCGCACATGACGCTCGGCCATATGCTGTTAGCTCTCGGCCTTACCACGTACATCGCCGTCGGCAGGATGCTTGAGGAACGTGACTTGGCCGCGAGGTTCGGGCCGGCCTACACGACGTGGCGGAGGACTGACCTTTGGGAGCGAGCTCCCCGCACGCCAGCGGCCCGTCGCACGCTCTAGACCAGCGGCTGCCACGACACTCACTCCGTTTGGCACCGAGTTCCAGTTAGGTCCGCGACAAGGGAAACCGCGGACTTTGCGGCCGAGAGACGAGAATATTTCCTCCTTCCGACAGCGGCTGCGCGACCCGCAACGAAAGCGGCTTCCCGCGTGTCAGGCTCGAGTCTGGCCCGCGCAGGTGACTTGGCGCGGTGCTATGGGAGAAGCCCGGCTGCCTGTCGGCGTCGAGAACGACGGACCGGCGCTCGCGGAGAGCCTGCAAAACAAACGCGCATGGTGGATCGAAGTCCTCCCATGGGAACCCTCCTGTGCGTGGCGCGGTTTACCCGGGGTGGGGGGCGTAAACACTCCGAGGTAGATATGCTGACCCGACCGAAGCCCCCGTTCCCAAAGCAGAAGCAGAAGATGCCGGGCCTCACCGGACGCATGCAGCCGCGCCCGGACCACGGGGAAGAGAGCTACAACGGCGCCAACCGCCTGCTGGACAAGAAAGCGGTTATCACCGGCGGCGATAGCGGCATCGGACGGGCGGTCGCCATCGCCTACGCGCGCGAAGGGGCGGACGTCGTCATTGCCTATTTGGAAGAGCACGAGGACGCCGAAGAGACCAAGGCGCTAGTCGAAGCAGCCGGGCGTAAAGCGTTGCTTGTACCCGGAGATATCGGGCATGCCGAGCACTGCCAGGTGGTCATCGACAAAGCGGTGAAGGAGTTCGGGCGCGTCGACATTCTCATTAACAACGCGGCGCATCAGGCGAGCTTCAAGGAAATTGAGGACATCAGCGACGAGGAATGGGAGCTGACGTTTAAGGTCAACATTCACGCCATGTTCTATTTGACTAAGGCCGCGGTACCGCACATGCGGAGGGGAAGCTCGATCATCAACACGGCCTCCATCAACTCAGACGCGCCCAACCCGACGTTGCTAGCCTACGCGACGACCAAAGGCGCGATCCACAATTTCACGGCCGGTCTAGCTCAGTTGCTGGCCAAAAGGGGTATCCGCGCCAATGCTGTGGCCCCAGGACCCATATGGACGCCGCTCATCCCATCGACGCTGCCAGAGGCCGCCGTGACGAATTTCGGCCAGCAAGTACCGATGCGGCGGCCGGGCCAACCAGCGGAACTCGCCACTGCATTCGTCATGCTCGCTGATCCTTTGTCGAGCTACGTCTCCGGCGCGACGATCGCTGTTACCGGCGGCGAGCCCTTCCTGTAGCCGGCGTATCTCGACACGCCAGCGGGCGGGCTTCAGCCGCAGCTCAGGCAGCATTCGACCACAGGCATCATATCGACAGCCTGAGGTACACGTGTTGAGTAACGAACTATGTCGCCATGCCCAATCGCTCTGGAACTTAGCGACGGTAGGTTGATGCGACGGGTCTGGAACGCAAAGGGCCCATGTGAGATCCGCTCATGGCCGAAAGCATGCAATAATTATCGCGACCAAGACGGCAAGATCGAATAGACGGTTCATCGGGGCAGCGGATCGGACCTGGGCGGCGCTTCTGCCGGAGGCGGTCGACGGCTAGTTATACGAACGCCTTCTAGCGTGGATTGCCTCGACAGCGGCGTCGCCAAATCGGCCCTGTATGTCATGGGGAGCCAATTCCGGCCCGAGCTCCGTGATTTTCACGATTGATGACGGAACCACTACGTTTCGGGTGGCGTTCGCCGTCATGGATGTCAAGCCGCAACCACCACTGACTCGCTTTCTGGTCTTCGAAGCCCTCCTGTGCGTGATCGTTAGTATTCTTTTTGCGTGGATTCTCCTGCTACTCGACACATTCGGCGTAGGAACGCTAGTAGCGAACTCCTCGCACACGGGAACGACGCTAATTTTCTTGCTGGGCGGCGTAACCAGTTTGGCCCCGGTCCTCTGGGCGATCAGCATCGAATGTCTGAAGTCGCAAGGTCGCTAGCGCACGTAAGCGAGAGAGGTTTGCAGAGGGGCGGCAAACTAGGACAGCTGCCAGTATGCGCTTCTGGCCGATAGGCGTAAGCCATCCATTGCGCTTTTCACTGCCCTTGGTGAACCTGGAACCACGGCCAGCTGGCCGCGTTCTGCGATATCTTGTGGCGCACTCTCCCGGCCTGGCCCCGCGGAGGTGCAGGTATTTGCGCCGGCCCAGCGCCGGGATTGTCATTGGCTCCCCGGTCGTAAGGAGACTGAAATGCTCAACCGTTTTACCCTCAAACACGGCAAAGACGGGGGCTGGGCCCTCAGGGATCAAGAGGGCGCCATCATCACCACATTCAGCAATAAAGCGGACGCCGTAACCGGTGGCCGGCTGGAAAAGGCGATCGGTGGGGAGGGTACCGTGCGCATCCATAAAGAGGACGGCACCTTCGAGGAGGAACGCACGTTTCCTCGATCGGAAGACCCACGCCGCTCACCCGGCTAGAACCCGCGCGTCGAATAGGGCTTCTCGGCCCGGTGATCTCGGTGGGCTTCGGTCCGCCGGGGTCACTGGCGCCACTCCATCATGGCCTGTCGTTGCGGCGTGCTCAGTCTACGAGCGGTTTGCGTACAGATGAACGAATCATGGGCTGCGCTTGCGCTATTCGTGCTTCGGCGCTCAAGTTCCTAGTCCCTCGCGCTTATGCCCGATCCTTCGATCTATCGCTCAGGCATAGCGCGCCCGCCGGGGTCTGTCCGCCATGACGTGATATCCGAGCGTTACAGAGTCCCACCGAAGGCCCAAAGCGCGAGAAGCCCTGCGCAATGAGCTCCGACAGATAGTACAACCCTACTAAACACGCTGGCCTCCAGTGCGCGGTGCACCATCTGGAAGTCGGGCTCCTGTTTGCGACTCAGCAACCTTCGGGCTGTCGTCCACGCCGGCGCGTGCCGTTCCAATGCGGCTTGGGGGGCAATGCTGGCGGGACCCAAATCCCCACACTCCCGGAAAGCAGACTGGCGACCGGCTGCATCAATTTTCACTCCGATAAACCGGGAAGTTATCCCAGCTGATAGCGGGAACATCTTCCCGGTCGAGCCAGTTCCATAGCCGGGACGCTAAAGTTCAAAGGAGTTGTTGTCATGAGATCTACTCCACTTCTGGCGGCGCTGCTGGTGCTCGGCGGTGTCAGCTTTGCAAACGCTCAGGGAGGTCCATCGGAAGGATCTACTGGCGCGTCAGAACGCGGGTCGTCGGCAGCGCAGGAGCGCGACTCAGGCCCTGACGCCGGAGTAAGCAACCGTTCCGGGGCCCCAGACCAAGGTTCTGGGGCCGGCGCCAAGGGCAATGACAGTCCAAAAGGTGCCTCGGCAGAAAAATCTGATCGGTCGGACGAAAAGGGCTCGTCTAAGAGCGCCAGTGATGAGTCGAGCGGCAAGAAGTCTAAGTCGACTGCCACGTCTGACTCTGACGAAGGCACAGGCTCGAAGCGTATGAGCCGGGAGGCTTCAGAAGCCACCGAAAAGTCAGCTCGGTCAAAAGACGGTGGAAGCTCTGACAGTAATGCCTCAGACAAAACCGATCGCAGCGCGACAGACACGAGCAAAGGAACGACGACCGATCGCACTGCCGAAGGCAACACATCGGGTGACAAGGCTAAGCGGGTCGATCTGACCGGTGACAAGCGCACGAAGGTGCAAACCGCCTTCCGCGATGCGGGCGATGTCAAACAGCGTACGAATGTCGATATCGATATAACGGTCGGTCGGCGCCTTCCCCGCGATTGGGATTTCGTTCCAGTGCCGAGTGCCGTTATCGCGATTGTCCCTGAGTACAGCGGCTATTACTTTGCCTACATCGAAGACGAGTACGTCATCGTCGAGCCGGACACCTATGAGGTCGTCGCGGTCCTTCCGGCAGAGCGGAGCACGGCAGGCACTTCATCGGACGGTCAGGCTTCCGGCAGCGGCCAATGCTCAGCGCAGCTCTCGCTCAGCAGCAAAGAGCGCGAACTCGTCCTCGACAATGTTCGGGGCGGCCGTGCGGCTGACATCGGTGATATCAGCGTGGGCCGCGACGTGCCCAGCAGCGTCGAGCTTCAGCGCTTCCCGGATAACGTGATTGCCGAAGCCAAGGCGCTCAAGGGCTGCCAGTATTTCAGCGCTGGTGATCAGATCGCGATCGTAGATCCCGAGGAGGACAAGATTGTCCTCGTCATCGACGAGAGCTGATTGACTCGCAGAGTGAGCATCTCGCTCTCTCTCGTGTTGCCCGATGTCGGAAATCCACGTGCCGAGCAACGCTCACCTGAGCTCAGTAGGAGAGAACCATGAGATCCCTGATCAACACTAGCCTCGTTGCCGTCGCTGCACTCTTTCTCGGGTCGATGGCTGCCTCAGCCGCTGTCGTCTGCAATGATGAGGGTGATTGTTGGCGCGTCAAAGGACGAGCCCACTACGAGCCCGAGTTGCGCTTGCGCGTCTATGACGATGATTGGAAGTGGAAGGACGGCGATAAATATCGCTGGCGCGAGGCGGGACGCGGACACGGTTATTGGCGCGGTGGCGTCTGGGTCACGTTAGACTGAATGCAAGGCCGACGCGTTAGGGCGGCAATTAACGGAGCCGGCATCCCTCAACACCGGCTCCATCATCCGATTGGCTCGGAAGTGCCCTGGCCCGAGCGCTTGTCTGGCCGCGCGCGCATAATTGCTCCACGGGTGCACAGCCGAGTTTTCCGGGGGCCCTCTCGAGCAGGATAACGAGTGATGCCTGAAGGCACTCCTGACGTTACCGAGCTCGAAGCTCAACGCGAGAATAGCGCGAGGATTCTTCCCGGCGTCTTCGTCGTCATTCCCCGGAAAAGGTCACGAACTCGATTTTGTTGCCGTCTGGGTCGCGCAGGAATGCCGCATAGTAGTGTGGATCGTATTCCTCGCGGATGCCGGGCGGGCCCTCGCTTTTTCTGCCGGCAGCCAAGCCCACCTTGTAGCAGACCTCCACGTTCGTCCGATGACCAGCGTGGAAGGCGACGTGTACGCCATTGCCGGGGGCAAGCGACCCGCCCGTCCACAGGGTGCTCCAGGCTGAACACGACTTCCGTAAGGCCGTACGCAACGATGCGGTCCGATCGCTTTAGACAATGCAGGCCTAGCTCGCTCATCACCCGGATCGTAAAATCTTCTGGCGCGATCGAGATCGTTGGTCCCTAGGGAAACGTGATGGAGCATGATCGGTCGATCCCACTAGTATGGCAACGGAGTCGCAAATGATCGAAAGCATTCGCCATTGTCTCACGCGCCTAGGAGTCCAAACATCAAATCCCGTGGCCTTCCTCGCGGTCGGCGTCTACGTCGCTGCGTGGGTTATATATTCACGCGCAACATTAGAATGGCATGCGGTGGCTACCCTCGCCACACTCACCATGACATTGCTCATTCAACGCGCCGAGCATCGTGATACGCAGGCCATACACGCCAAATTAGACGAGCTCCTGCATGCAGAGCGGGCGGCGAGCAACGCACTTACGCAGATCGACGAGGAGGAGCCGGAAGATATCGAGCGGGCACGCACCCTAGCGCGTGAAGGCGATTAGGCGGGTCGAGACACCAAGCTACGCTTAACGGACGATCTTATCGAGTGACTCTTTTTTGAGTACGCGATCCCGCTTTGCGTCTTCCGCGTCTTCCAGTTGACGCCGTATTAGCTCCGCTCCCAAATTCGTCGGCGCTCCGACGATTGAGTGTTTCGCTCTTGGCCGCTTTGTCGACCAGCGTCTGGCGTCGCTTCGCTCTTCCGACCATGTCTTCTACCTCGCGTAACCCAGTCGAGCAACGGGAAACAGCTCGCGAATGTGTTCGGGTAAGGATTGCTTCACCTCATCCAGCTCGCCTTTTGTGACGTACCGTCCGAGAACCTTGAATACAGCGCGTGCCGCGTCATCAGCACCCATTGCTCGAAGTCCGGCGACGTGACGGTCGATGGCGCCGAGAAATTCATCGGGCGACCGCACGCGATCAGGCTTGCCGGTTGGAACGTAACCATCATAGTAGACGCGCGTACCAAGATCGGCAGTTGTGCCGCGAGTTCGGCCACCTCCTCTACGGCCAGCCGGTCGCGCAAAGCTGCATGAACGGCGCGGAGCGCGTGATAGCGCCGCTTCTGGTCGGGTCCGAGATCCTCGGCGATTTTCTTTCAGCCAGCCGTTGGTCGCCTGCAGTGTCTTATCAAAGACGTCTAAACCTGCGCCTGCCACGACTCGCACTCCAAAAAAGCGAATAGGAAAACGGCATCTTTGGTCATGAGTTCCGGTCTCGCTGCGACGCGGGGAAATACAGTCGAGAGCGGAACGCTGAGTTAGCCCTGGCGTTACTCTGAGATGGGGAAGAAAAAGCAGGTCGCGGCCTTGCTGGTGCGGTGCGGCCGCGGTGGCGAACAGGAGGTGCCGCTCGTCAGCACTCGCAGCGAGAAGAAGCGCTGGATCGTACCAAAAGGCGGGCCGCTCTCGGAAAGTATCCGATAAGGATGCAGCCGCTCGCGAAGCGCGAGGAAGGTGGGGTTACGGGTCAGGTTGGCGACCAGCCAATCGGAACATTTGAACACCGCAAAACCGATGGTAAGAGCAAGGGAGTCGACGTGTTTCGACTGAAAGTCGAGGCCGAGAAGTCGACTGGCCTGAGCGCAAAGAGCGGAGGCGCAGGTGGGCGAGCCGGAAGGGCGCAAAGCAGCTCGTCGCTGAACCTCCTCTCCGGTGCGTCATCAGCAAGGCATAGCAAATCGACAAACCATGGGAACGCGGCGGTGCTGGTTAGCGCTGCTAAGGTCTGCACAAGGCGGCGGGCGCAAAGACCCGCCGCCATATCAGGTCTTCACTTCTTGATTGGGTTGCAGGTTTTGGTCGCGTCGTCCCAGATCATATCCTGCATCGTGGCGCACTCAGCCTGTGTCTTCGGCTTGTCGCCGCCGGCAAACGCCGGCATGGCAAATCCAGCTGCGGACACCAACACGAGGAGAGAAGCGAGGACTTTCATGGCACTTCCTTCCTAGCATAGACGAACGGATCCGGGCAGGCGGGACGCCCGCCTCCAAGCAACCACCTTTCCGAAGGTGGATTGAAGCTCTCAACGTCGCCGGGGTGAGGCGGTTCCGGGAACCGGTGCTGTTGAGGGGAACTTCCTTCCGTAATTCTGCATTGGCCTAAGCTTTATTGGAAAGGACAGGTCATGCTCGAGCTCATCCTCACGGTCTGCACGATTGTCCAAGGCGCAAGCTGTCGCTCGGAACCGGTGATGTTGCAGACGAACACGAGCATGACCGCATGCTTGATGGCGAGCCAGATTGAAGGCGCCAAATGGCTACAACAGCACCCCAACTACTACATTCAAAAGGCGACATGCCGGCCTGCAAAGATCTTCGCCGACTCCTGAACTTGTTTTGGTAAACGCGGCCCCGAGGCAGTGGTCGACGGCCCTCAAGGAAAGAAGCCCAAGGGGTGTCGGAAATGCTCGTCTTGCGCGGTGGACCGAAACGCGCTGATTGGTTGCTGCCGCAGAGGTCGGTCTTGTGCCACCGGCCCTTGCTGTGCGGGACTCCGAATCTTCAAGGCGCCCCGGGGTTGATCGCTAAGGATGACGATGAAATCTGTGCCAGCAGCGGTCTTTTTGGAAGGCGCCTCGTCCGAGAGGATCAGAGCCGACCCTAGCCAAGTACCATGGCCCAGTTTGGTGGTGACTTCGGGTGGCAGATCAAAGCGATCGAGGGCCGCGTGAGCGGCATCAACCACCGTTCCGTCTATGGTGACGCCCAGCCATCCTCGTGCGCCGTCCTCAGTCTCTGTCGCATAGAAGGCATGCGTGCCTATCGGCTTTTCTGGTTGTTGGATGATCAAGGGAAACTCAAGCACTGGCTCGAAGCCCTGGCGGACATAGACGCGCTGCGTTTTGAGGCTAACGAAGATCGATAGCGGCAAAGCGCGTAAGCGCGCATCGCGCGCCTGTCGTTGCAGCTCCGAATGCTCAACTGTCGCCGATTGCGCCAGCTTGGTCGCAAACTCGGCGTTGAACGCTGAGTTCGCTGCCTCGGCCCGAAGTCCCTCCACTTGGGCCCTCGCGCGATCTTTGAGCGCGCCGGATTTCAGAGACTCTGCCCGCTCTAATGCGGCGTCGAGCCGCTTCAGTGCTCGATTTCGAACGGCCCGCACGCCGCGCTTTGGAGACTGCCTGTTCTGCCGCCTTTGCAGAGGCCTGCGCCTGTTTGATGGCGGTTGTCGCCGCTCGCGCGCTTGTTCAATATCCCCCGATATCCCCCGCCGCCGTAGCGCCAGCACTATCTCGTCGCAACCGCTCTAAGAGTGGATGAGAGAATTTGATAGCGTCCACCTGGTCAGGGCTGATGACAACCCTCGTGCCTACGCTTGTCAAATCGAACAGCCGTTCTGCGAAGCGGTATGGGAGGCGCACGCATCCATGCGAGGCGCGATAGCCTGGAAGCGGGCCAGCATGGAGCGCTATTCCTGACCAAGTGAGGCGCTGCATGAACGGCATCTCCGCATCCTCATAGATGTTGGAGACGTGATCCTTGTTCTTCTGCAAGACAGTGAAGATGCCCGCAGGTGTTTCATGGGCCCTGCTGCCGGTCGAAACGGGAGCCTTTAGGATCGCCCCAGCAGAGTCGTAGGCAGTGATCTTCTGTCGGCGAAGGCCAATGACAGCAACGACCGGCTTCTCGGCTTGGCGATTCCCGGCGATCTTATCCCAAGTGGGCGTGGACACCTCACGGGTTTCAGCGACGACGGCGAGCAACAAAGCCAGGCTGCGACCAGCTGCAGTTTCGAAGCAAGCACAGTCTTCTCATCCTGTTGGTCTGATACCGCCGACTAACGCGGCCGAGGTCGTGTTTGTTGCAACCCTCTCAGGTAATCCGTGCTAGCCGCGAGTCAAAACTCTGCGCTCATCACTCGGCGAAGGTGCCCGCTTGCCCGACCAGTAAGCCGGAACTCCGTCGATCCGGACCGCGTTTCACGAAAGAGGTGGTGGCCCCCGTCCCACCTCGAATCGCGCCCAGCGGAAGCTGGGCTGTCCGGCCCGATCACCGCGTTGTCGTCGCGGTGACGCGGGCCGGGTTCTTTCGCACTTTGCTGCCGGCTGGCGTTTGCACTTCGCGATCGCTCGCGGAAGCCTGGAGGTGGAGGCTACTCATAAAGGGCAACGGCGTCGGCGACAGAGTTTGCGCACCGTCAGTAGAGCGCCACTAATATAGCTGCGGGCGAGAGATCATCAGCCAGAAGATCCCGAGAACAGCGCCGAACGCCGGGAAACCGAAGGCGAACCAAGTATGGAAGAGCCTGCGATATACCGGTGGCAACGGTTCACCGGCTAGGGCCGCCGCGGTTGCAAGGTCACGCATGCGCAGCTGTATCCACACTACCGGCAACCAAAATGCGCCCGTGACGAGATAGAGCACTATCGAAAGGACAATCCATCCTTCCGACAGGGCGTAGCCCGCTTCATACGCCAATAGGATCCCTGTAAGAGGCTGAAACACGACCGCAGTTGCCGTAAAGACGAAATCGGCAACGACGACGATACGCGCAACGTCGGCAATGGTCTGCGCGCGGCCCGTCCTGTGCGCAAGCAGCATGAAGAACGCTATCCCTGCGCCAGTTCCCAACAGCACTGCTGCCCCGACCAGGTGCAGGAACTTGAGGATAAGATACGTTAGCATCACCGATCCCCGCGTATTGCCAGCGCGACCATGATCAGGACGATGATCGGCCAGATCTTGAGCATGGGCCCAAGCGGGTCGGCCCACAGCTGGGGCACGAGGACCGTGCCGATCAATGCGTAAGTCAGCGAGATGGCGATTGCAGCATAGAGGGCAAGGCGCGCCGTTCGGCGAAATGCAATGCCGACTCCGATGGCAATATCCGCGAGCGAGCCGGCAACGATTGCCGCAGGACCGATATCGCCGGCGCCACCCGCCCGCAAATAGCCCATGCCGACCTCCCATCCCGGTCCAAGCGCAATGAGGCCGGTGCCGATCCAGAACACGGAGAGCACGCCGAACACGAGCGGCTTCAAAAGGTAGAGATTCGCGAACCAACGCTCTTGGACTGATGCTGGGTTGGCCTTGAGAGCATCCACAAGCGATGTGGGCGTGATGCCTGTAAGCTTGCCCCAAGGGCGACTATCGCCGGTGGCGCCCCTTGTAATTTCTGCCTGTGCCGTGCTGCGAACAGGCGGTCGCCAGCCAAGCCATCCCGCAAAATCCCCAGCACGGTAGGTGAGCGTGCTGAGCCAGTTCGGCAATGCGACTATTCTCTGCGGCGCACCACCTAACCAGTCCCGGAAGGCTCTGACGGTTTCGATAAGACTGAGCCGGTCGGGCCCCGCAATCTCGACCGCTAGTCTAGCCGGCGCCTCCGGTCTCAGAAAAAGGAGCACGCTGTCGATCACTTGGTCGAGTTGGACGATTTGGAGACTGCCGGTTGACGGCATTGCCGGTAGGATCGGCAAGGCCGCAAGTCCGCGGAACAGAGCACTGCCGCCGTAAGCCGCCCGGCCGACCACCACAGATGGCCGGAGGATTACCCAGTCAAGTTCGCGGGTGGCAAGATCGTCGTCGCCAGCCCGCTTCGTCCGTGAGAAGGAAGACGGCGTTTGCCTATCCACGCCCATGGCAGAGAAATGGATGACGCGGCGTACGCCTGCTTTTTCGCAGGCTGCGAAGAGACGCGACGGTCCCTCGACGTGCGCCGCAGAGACAGAATCGTGGGCGCTGTCCTGAAGCACCCCAACGCAATTCACGACAGCATCGATATCACTCAGATGTTCTATCCAGTCCTCGAAGGTTGCCGTCATGAAATCGACGACGACGACTTTCGCGGCGGCTGGCACGCGCGCGGCCGTGCGGACACAGGCAACCGGTTGATGACCCTCTTGATAGAGGCGCGCGACCAAGGCCGATCCTATCAGGCCTGTCGCGCCTGTGACGAGGACTTGCATCCGGAATCCTAGCACTACGATCTACAGCCTACCTGTAAGACGAGTTCTTCCGGAGGAGATGTGCAGCCTGATCTCTTGGCTGAACGGAGTGCCGATCGGTGTCACCATCCTTACCGATCGCACAGCGGAGACCAATGAAAGGCCCGGCACGTTGTCGTGCCGGGCCAATCTCTATCGCGTAGCGCGTGTCTCCCAATAGGGGTCGACGCCATAGTGCCGATAGGTAGCAGCTCCCCAGTCGCGGTCCACGAAAGAGTCGTCGCTAAATTCGGGGGCATCCCTGAGTTGCTGCTCTGTGACTCCAGTTCGGAAACCGCCTAGGTCGGTATCGTACTTCAGGGCGTCCCAAGGGATCGGGTAATGGCTGTGGCCAAGCCCGAGGAAGCCGCCGAAGCTCATGACCGCATAGACCACGCGGCCGGAAAGCTTGTCGATCATCAAGTGGTCGATCTCGCCGATCTTCTCATCGCCCGTGCCATAGACTTCCGTGCCTTGCACGTCTTCGCTCGAGATCAGCTCGTGGTTGGGATGTGCGGTAGCTCTTGCCATTTGTCGCCTCCAATTGGCAGTTCTGCTCATGTCAGCAGAACGTCGGAAAACAACTGTTGTTCCGTCGACGGACGTTGCACCCGCCGCCAGCTCGAGTGCCCTGACGACGCTTCGAGTCAGTTAAGCCCCGGCGGATTGCCGCCGAGGCCCAAATCTCCCAGCACTCACCGATAGCCGCTATTTCTCCACCGGGCTTTGTTCCTCGGCGGCGGGAAGATTCTTCGCGTCGGATTCGGAGAGGCTTAGCTGGATCCGGTCGTTGGTCACCGACTGGATCTTGTCAGCGCCGATGCGGGTGCGCCTCTCGCCCAACCCGAGGAAGCCGCCCAAGTCGACAAAGATGCCATCCTGCTCGAATGCAGTGACTTTGCCGAGCTCCTTGCCGTCGCTGCTGAAGACCGCGCGGTCGACCCATTCCTGGCTGGGAGTGAGCGCCGCGCCAGCCGTCTTGCTGGGCTGATCGGTAGACTTCTCCGGTGGAACGGCTTCACCAACGCGACCAGTTGGGGGATGCATCGGCTGGCCATCCGGTGCCTTCATGGTCGGCGTCGACTGTTCCATGCGCCCCGTCGGCGGGTGGGCCGCCCCAGGTTCCGGCTTTGGTGCAGGGTCTTGCGCATACGCGACTGTTCCGGCCGCAAGCGCGAAAAGAGCTGCGTACAACGTATGTCTCATGGTGGTTTTCCTCCTTTGACACTTCATTGCGAGAAAAAACGCGGCCCATAAGACATCTGTTCCTTAGCGCCCGCGTTGGGGCGGTAAACGACCACGGCTGCAGCCTTAGCAACCGCTGCACTCAGTGCGCGGCCTCCTTGGCATTGCGATGATGCTGCCAATAGCCACTTCTCTAGGGCTACAGCGGCTGGGGCATCGGCCAAGAAATGGAAGTTGGATGGCGAGCGCGCCAAGCTCCGTTCTTGCCGAGCGTTAGACCGAAATCACTGCACATCGCAACTCGGGAGCTCTCCACAGCGTTGGTCGTAGTCGAGACGCCGACATTGATGCAGTGCGGTGACGTCTGGGTCCGTTTCCGACGACGACAGCTATGGCAGAGCTCCCATGCAGAGCACAGGTCTAACCCGGCCGATATGGATGCAACCGGAAGTCGCGACGATCCGCGGCCCGATCGATAGCGACTTGAAAGCGGATTTCTGTGTTGTCGGGGCCGGAATCGCCGGCCTGAGCGTTGCCTATGAGCTTTGCCTTGAAGGACTGGATGTTGTTGTGCTCGATGGCCAGTCTGTTGGGTCAGGCGAGACGGGTCGCACAAGCGCCCATCTTTGTACCGCACTCGATGATCGCTATTTCGAGCTTGAACGCCTTTTTGGCGCGTCGGGGGCACGCTCAGCAGCGGAGAGCCATGGTGCTGCGATTGCGCGCATTGAATGGACCGTGGGCGCCGAGTCGATCGAGTGCGAGTTCGAGCGTGTCGATGGTTTCCTGTTTGTGCCCCCAGAACAGTCTGTCGACATCCTCAACGATGAGCTGGCCGCAGCCCAACGCGCCGGTTTAGATGTCGAGCTCATCGACCGCGCACCGGCTGGATTTGATACCGGGCCGTGCCTGCGATTTGCGCGCCAGGGCCAGTTCCATCCATTGCGGTATCTGACGGGTCTGGCATCGGCGGCTAAACGCCGGGCTGTTCGCATTTTCGGTGGCGCGCACGTCGTCAGTACAGAGAGCGGCTCTCCTTGCCGAGCGACCACAAAGGATGGGCACGCCGTTCAGGCGCAATCCCTCGTTGTTGCCACCAACACGCCGATCAACGATCGCGTGATGATGCACACCAAGCAAGCCGCCTACAGGACCTACGTGATCGCCGCACGCGTTGCACGCAACGTGGTAGGCAAGGCGCTCTACTGGGACACCGCCGACCCCTATCATTACGTGAGAATCTACCGTCCGCATAACGGCACTGCGAACCAGGATATTCTGATCATTGGTGGTGCGGATCATAAGAGCGGTCAAGCGAGCAACGTGGCGCAGCGCTATGAGTGCCTCATACAGTGGGCGCGGGAGCGCTTTCCGATCGAGACCATCGAGTATGCGTGGTCCGGACACATCATTGAGCCTGTCGATGCGCTCGCGTTCATCGGCCGTAACCCTGGCGAGCGTAACGTCTACATTGCGAGCGGGGACTCCGGAAACGGACTTACGCATGGCACTATCGCAGGAGTGCTGATCAAAGATCTCATCCTCGGCCGGGACAATTCATGGGCGGCTCTCTACGACCCCGCGCGCAAGAGCATCAGGGCTGCGCGAGAGTTCGCTGGTGAAACGCTGAACATGGCGGGCCAATACGCCGACTGGCTGACCTCGGGCGACATCGTGGATGCGGCAGACATTCCTCCAGGCGAGGGGGCAATCATGCGGGATGGAGCAACAAAAGTTGCCGTCTATCGCGATTCAGTTGGCGAACTGCACGTTCGTTCCGCGGTCTGCCGCCATCTCGGGTGTATTGTGCGCTGGAACCCGGGCGAGAAGAGTTGGGACTGTCCCTGCCACGGATCGCGCTTTGATTGCCGGGGTCAGGTCTTGAACGGCCCGGCCGTAATGGGGCTCGATGCGGTGCCTAGAGAGGCTTCGCGCTTCGAATGGGGCCCAAAGACCGCGCGCTAGACGAATACGAAGCCGATCGGCCTGCCACTCCTGCGCGACGGGCCAGTAGCCAGAACTAAGATCCGGCGATCATCGCCTTCATCTGCCTGATCTCAGCCTCCTGGCTCGCAATAATCGACTTGCACAAGTCCTTGACGTCCTGACGTTCAAGAGGCGCCTCCCGGCACATAAGCACCGCGCCGGCATGGTGCGGAATCATGGATCGCAGGAACTGATGGTCTGCTACAGCCACCTGCCCTCGGACCAACAGGAAGGACCCAATCAAGAGGGCGACGCTTGCAAAGCCAATAAGCGCATTAAGCCGGGCGTCAGGATAAGCCGAGCGCATGAGCGAGATTTCGATGAGCGCCATCGGTGCCGTCATCAAGGCCGCCATGTACACTTGGTTGACGTTATTGAACACATTGCCGAAGCTATCGACCATCGCGTACATGAGAACGTACATAGATACAAACGAAAGGACGATCATAGCCCCAAGACGCGGGTACATGGTGTGATGCAAAGCACCTACTCCATCATAGTGCGACCGCCGTGGTCAGAAGGACGAGAGCGTGGACGGAGGCAATGGCGCGAAGGACGTGCGAGCGCTCCCATCTGTCGCGCATCTCAGTCCAATTCCCTGCTGGCGCCGTGCCGCCGGCCCCGAAGAAGCGAGTGGCCACGTGCGAGAGTTCCGTAGTCTGCAACCAATATTGTTCGCCGGCTGTGTCATGAGCCAGAAGATGACCTGCACGGCCGCGAGGGCAGCGAGGGCGCCGGCGATCAGCCATGATTGGACCGACCCCCAGGGGGTCAGCGTTAGTAGGGCCAAGGCGGCAATGATGCTGGCAAGCTCCGCGATGCCGCCGAGTGTGAAGCCGGGATAGTAAATCGCCTGCACCGCGAGGTATTGGTCCTTGCTGAGCCTCAACTTGCCTGGGAGCTCCAGCGCGTGTGCCAGCGCAAGGCTCATCGTCACGGCCGCTAATAGGACGGTGAGTACTTCCACAGCGATGCGCACCTAGACCTACATGCTACGCGAACGCGTCGATTTACGCATGGTTCCGGCAGGCCGAGTCGTGAGCACCGGCTCGTAGCCGGCGGGCGCGACGCAGCGTTCGATCAGGAACTTCGCCTTCGGCACGGCGTTTGCGAACGTCCGCTTCCCTTCGGAGGAAACCCATTAGTCTGCGCAGGCGAAAAGTTCTTTGCCATTGCAGGCTCTGCTGCGTTTCAAGGCTTGATGTCTTCGGCACAACGGATGCTGAAAGAAGTAAACCAGAATTCGGCGGTAGCGGCTTCAGCAGAGTGCGCGGAGGATGCGGGCCTACGGTTTGTATCCGACCTGACAGACGGGATCACGCGCCGTTCCCATGGTGGTCGGCTGTTTACTTACTATCTGCCTGATGGAAGGCCGGTTCAGGGCGAGCGGATTCTGGATAGGATTCGGGCCCTCGCCATCCCGCCCGCTTGGACCGATGTTTGGATTTGCCCTCGCGCAGATGGACACATCCAGGCTACAGGGCGCGATGCCCGCGGGCGAAAGCAGTATCGATACCATCCAGATTTCACACGTGCCCGCGACGAGGCGAAGTTCGATCGCCTCGTGGCATTTGGAAAGGCACTCCCGAAGGTCCGGCGCACAATCACGCGCCATATGCGCGAAAAAGGGCTGGGCCGGCGGAAGGTATTGGCGACGGTTGCCTATCTACTCGACAGGACGCTAGTTCGGATTGGGAATAGAGAGTACGCGCGCCAGAACAAGAGCTACGGCCTGACCACCCTTCGTGATCACCATGTTTCAATTTCTGGCAGCGAGCTTCGCTTCAAGTTCCGTGGCAAGACGAGGAAGGACTGGAGATTGAAGCTGCAGGATCGCCGCGTCGCGCGCATTGTTCGGTCCTGCCAGGAGTTGCCTGGCCAGCATCTATTTCAATATGAGGACGACGATGGCGCTGTCCATGAGATTTCTTCATCCGATGTGAACGAGTACATCCGCAGCGTCGCCGGACCTGAGGTATCGGCGAAGGACTTTCGCACCTGGGCCGGTACGGTTCTCACCACCACGGCTTTGTCGACCCGCGAGCCGTTTGACAGCGAGGCCGCCGCCAAGCGGAACATTCGCAAAGCGCTCGAGGTTGTCGCCGCCCGGCTTGGAAATACGCCCGCGATCTGTCGAAAATGCTACGTGCATCCGGAGGTGATTGCAGCGTACCTGGACGGAGAACTCTCGAAGATTCTGGCCCGCGTGCCGGGCGCGACGCTCAAACGAGTGTGTTCTGCGCTGCCGGCCGAGGAGGCAGCGACACTCCTCCTGCTGCATGTGCGGACCACCCGCCGCCAAGGCCGTTAGGAACCCTCCGCGGATCTGCGCATTGTTGGGGAATCGGCTTAGGTGCGCGAGGTTACGGATGCCAGCCGCCATTGCGAAATGCGTGGCCCTCATTGTGTTCGGTGCGGCCATTGCCCTAGCGCCGGAAGCGGCGCTGTCACAATCGTCGGGCGGATCGGGCGGGGGATCATCCGCGGGTGGCAGCGCCGGTGGTTCGGTCGGCGGCAATTCAGGACCAGGCCGGGCAGGGCCGTCGGACGTTGGCCCACGGACACAAGGCGGTGAGCTAGCAAAGAATCCTGGTGGTCTAAGGAGCCAAGCAGCGCCGTCGGCCACGCCGGGGCTCACGACCCCGGCACAAGAGAGTACGCGTCGGCGCGCCATGGAGCTGCGAGATTCCGCTGTGCCTTTGCCTGTCCCGGTCGGGCCTGGTGACGATCGCGGCCGAACTTCGGATGTCGGTCGCGGGCCCGGGACGGAGCGCTCCGAACCCAACGAGCTCGCGGGTGGTGGCCGAGCTCGGCATGGCGCCGTCGGAAGGACAATGGCGGAATGCGAGGCCGCCTGGGACGCGGACACACACATGTCAAAGGAGACGTGGCGCGACACCTGTCGCCGCACACTCACCGCGCCACACCTTTAGGGAATAGCGCTGTTCTCTGGGTGCGCTGTTGGCGGGTCACGTTGTTGGGCATCCGCCTAGCAGAGCAAGGTCTGACGCAGAGTTAACGTGCGAGCCGCTTATCGCTTGCGTGCTTTCTATCCATACCGCCCAGGAACCCTCGGCGGTCACCCTTCGTTGCCTTGTAGAGCAAGTGAAAGGACATCGATCATGAAAGCGCTAGCTGTCGCCATCGCGGCATTCGCGTTCAGCATACCTGCGTTGGCCGCTGACTTGCCTCCCAAGGCCACCCAGGACTTCATCGACAAGGCTGCGGTCGCCAATCAGTTTGAAATCGACACGAGCAAACTTGCGCTCGAATACGGCAAAGGGGAAGACGTAAAGAAGTTTGCGCAAGAGATGATCGACGACCACACGAAGATCGGCGAGGAGCTCAGGGCCACACTTCAGTCTACCAACATCACTCCACCCAAAGAAGGCCTCGATGTCATACATCGAGCCAAGTACGCGAAGCTGCGCCTGTTCACGACGGAAAGCGGATTCGACGGCTCGTACATCGCTGAGCAGCTGTCGGCGCACCAAGAGGCCGTGAAGCTCTTCAAGGATCACGCCGCCAACGACCCTACGCCGGCGATCAAGGACTTTGCCACCAAGACGCTGCCCAAGCTCGAGCACCACCTCGCAATGGTGAAAGAGCTGGACACGAAATACACGCAATGACGCCCGTGAACTTCGAGGAGGTGGCAATGAGCGAAAAGTCTGAGCAGAATCGGTCGCGGCGGAGTGATGACCAACCGCCTCCTTCCAAGGCGGGTGCCGGCCCCGACATCGACAAGGGACGTTGCAGGACCCAGACGGAAAAGGATCTCCGGCGCGTCCAGAGCCAGTACGATCCAAAGCACGCCCGGTTCGATCCGGATAAGTGACCCCTTGGGACCGATTACGACTTGTCGGTTAGGACGCTCAAGCGGCCGTCGCCCTCAAGGCGAGCGATTTTGACCCGTCCTATGTCATCGACGCCGTGCTCACGCAGCTGGCCCGTGAGCTCTTCCTCGCTGAGCATCTCTTTATGAAGCGCCGCGTCTATCACACGGCCGTCGCGCACCAATACAAGCGACGGCGCCTTGAGCCACGGTCGTAGTGTGGAAAATCGCCAAGCTAGCCAGTCGAGCAGATACTCCCACCCGACAATCGTCAGAACGATGACGATACCTTCCGTTATCGACTGGTAGTCGTTGCCGAGTCCATTCTGGGCTGCGTCGGCAATCAGCACAATAACCAGAAGGTCGGCGGGGCCGAAGTGGCCGGTCTGGCGCCGGGCGATGAAGCGCAGGATCGCGAAGAGCGCCACGTACATGATGCTGCCGCGAACGACCACCTCCGCGATCCCGAGGCTGGGAATGAAGACGCTGTGCCAATCGATGGACGGCATATCAAACCAATTCGGTGGGTGCGACCGCCGAGTTCAAATGCTCGCAGACGATCAAGGGTTCCCTGCACGCACAAGGAACGATTCCGCCGCCCGGTTCATTGCGCTGGCTAATAAGCTCTGGGCGGAGGGTTCGATGCGAGGAGGAAATCCTTCACCTGTTCGTGCCCCGCGATGCTGCCTGGTGACATCATGGGATACGATATGATCGGAGCGAGCAAGGTCGCTCTATACCAACATGAATAGAGGTCGATTCACGATCGACGCCATTCTTCTCGGGCTCGCGGGCTGCTCGGTTACGACTCAGCCCCAAGGCCTAGGGTATGGGCAGTACGCAAGGCTCAGCTGCGGGGAACTGACGAAGGAAGCACAGCGCCTCGTCCGTGTCGTGGCCGACCGAAGCGAACATCTCCTCGAAGACGACGCGGAACGCCGCGCCGCCGCCTTCGCGCAGCTCCGGGCAGCCAGGAAATTCATGACGGACAAGCGTTGCTAGCGTTTCGCCGCCTAATCCATGCTTCTCGCGATTAGAGGTCCGAGCAAAATGGTTCGGAACATTCCAGTCTTCCCGCCGTTTTTTGAATAGGAGGATGACCATGTTTGAGGTAAGCGAAATTCCCTCCATGTGGAACGTAATTCTATTTCGAATTGAACAGGCTGAGGAGCGTGATCGCATCCTCACCGATTGGGAAGCCAATGTCTTTGGTCATGGGCTTCGCGACGTTACGCACCACTGAAAGGGACCACAGGGGAAGCAAGCGGAGGCAGGCAGTCGACGCCAGGCGCCAGTGCGCCACGCTCGATACGACGTCGCCGAGGCCGTGGCAGACGCGTGGGTCAGATCCGCATTGACGGTTCGGCACACACCGTTCTTCACGCTCCAGCGCGTCTCCCCGGTCGTATCGTTTCAAGCGACACGGCAAGCTCGTAGTCGAGGCCTTCGGGGGCGAAATTGAGGTTGACGCTTTCGCCGAGCGGGCGAACGGCATCGACGAGAATGACGCTACCAAAACCGCGGCGCGTGGGGATCGACACGGGCGGGCCGCCGGTCTCCTTCCAGCGGAACCAAAACAGCCCTCCGTTATTCTCGCCATCAATCGAAACGCTCCCCGTCGCCTCCGAAAGGGCCCCGTACTTTGTGGCGTTAGTGGCGAGCTCATGGATAATGAGCGCAAACTGCTGCGCAGCCGACGGACCAACCGTGATGTCGCACCCTCTGATCTGTACTCGGTCAGAGAAGCTCGCGAGTTGCCGCTGTGCGATGTCGGCGAGCGAAGCTCCGGACCAGGCTGCATCCGATAGCAACTCATAAGAATGGGCGAGTGCTGCCAGCCGCCCGGCCAATATCTGCTTCGCCTCCTCGACGGAACTTCCCTCGTTCAAGCTGCGGTTCACCACGGACTGGATCACTGCGATGAGGTTCTTCGTGCGATGCTGCAGTTCTCGAATGATTAGCTTCTGACCTTCCTCGGCACGTTTTCGATCGGTGATGTCGATCACCGTGGCTAGGACGGCGCGTTTGCCGTTGCGCGCCACGGGATTGAGGCCCACCTCGACCGGGAATTCGCTGCCGTCTTTGCGACGGCCGGTAAGGTCCAGGCCCGCGCCCATGGCACGTGTCGTTGGGCGCCGCTGAAATGCTTGGCGCTGTACCTCATGAGTTGCGTTTTCGCGCTCGGGAACCAGGAGCTCGACTGCCTTATCGATCAGCTCACCGTGCTGGTAGCCGAACAAGCGTTCGGCGCTGGCGTTGACGAGCTTGATGCGACCTTGGGTGTCGACCACGACAATCCCGTTCGGCGCCGACTCGACGAGCGTGCGAACGTTCGCTTCCTGAGCCATCACCGCTTCGATCGCTTTGCTCAAAAGCATGACGAGACCAACGTTGATCAGGCAAATGATCACGAAGAAGAAGAGCGAGAAGATCTCGCTGGCGCTGAGCGTGTCCGTCGCGGGGAAGAAAAGGTACCATGCAGCGAGCGCCGAGAGACCGGTCGCCAACAAGCCCGGCCAGAGGCCGCAGAGAAGCGCGACGAGAATGACGGCGGGATAGAAGGTGATGAACGGCACCCCGGCCACTAGCTGGCCTGAGACCGAGAGCCGAAGGACCGTAGCTACCCCAACGGCTGCGACCGCTATCGCGTACTTCAGGGCGACGTTCTCGCTTATGTGCCGCCAGCGGTCGTAGACCCGGTGCAGCTCGCCAAATGAGCGCGACAGCGGCATCGCATCGTTCCATCCCGGCAGAAAGGATATACCTCGGCGGTCGCCGCGCATAGCCGAAGGCCGATCTTCGGGGACAATCGTTAACGGCCGTGGTCCCCGACGAGGGGGCCGTCGACAGGGCGGCTCCGCAAGCCAGTGCGCCAGGGTTTCCCAACCACGGTCCGAGTGGACACCGCGGCCAAATCCCGGCAGGCCATCAATCTGGACCGCATCGACGGTCCAATCACACGCGCCCGTTCAGACGGAAAATTTGTAGGGCCTCGTCCTTCAGACGCTTTGCGTCGCGCGCTCCTTCCTGCGTGACCAGCAGAATTGCGTGCGCCAGCTTGGCGCGCGCATCATCGGGGTCCGTTACGTATTGGCTGGCAATCTCTGCCCATGCTGATTCGAATGCCGCGAAGGCCACACCCAGCGTTTCGGCAGTCAGGGTGCTCCCTTCGATCAGACGGCGTGCACGCATGGCACATCGTTCCGATTAGAGGTTGAACGAGGAAGCCTGCCCAGCACGCAGCATAGTGCTGGGCAAACACTTAGTGGCTGTGAATTTCAGGTGCGTTGCCGCGACGCCCCATGAGTCTCGCGGTGACCTCGTCTACACGCGATAGGACGTGCGACAGCTTCCAGATGGCATGCTCTGCGTCTGCCTTCCGGGCCGTCCAGCCCTGTAAGCGATGGGGTGCCCTGCATGAGACATAAGGGATGTCCCTGTCCCACAACTCGGAGCAGAGATCAAACGCCTCTTTGTGCAGTGAATGATCGATCACAGCACCGTCGATGCGCAGCCGGCGTACGAGTTCGAAGGCTGCAGAGACGTTGTGAGCAACGAACGGGCGCGCGGCTTCTTGATGAAGCGCCTCCTGCAACTCTGCAGTGGCGAGCAGAGAACCTTCAACGATGAGGACGTTCTTTGCGCGTAGGTTTCCATGCATGGCTGTACCTCGGGTCCTAACCGAGAGCAGCATCGCTGCAGTCTCGAAAAGCGACGGCCCGGGGCTCGCGGGCCGACTATCTGAAGTGCAGTTGAGGCCCGTGAAAAATCTAGTTCGACGGGACTACTATACAAGAGCGCTTGGTGAGAACAAAGGTGGAACCAGTCTAGGAAAAATGATCCTGGGTATCGGCATGTGCATACGAGTTCAGACGCGGACGCGAAGCTGCAAACACTGTGTGGAGGATGGAAGCAACTTGCCGGCTGGACTGGTGTGGGAGCCAGTTGCGGCGATCAACGCCAACGGACTGCACAATGACATAGCGTGCAGAAATGGAAGAAGACACGGAGCACATAGAGCTCGACTTCGCCTATGCACTGACTCTGACATCGCTGCGACCACGCAGTGGCATTGCGGCGGATAATGCCTCGATCGCAAGATCGCCAGGAAGATACTCGAGCACCTGAAGCTTTGCGGATGGCTGTTTCGGAAACACAGGACGGTGCCGCAGATTCTCCGGGCGGATGAGGCGGCGCGAGCGTGGAGTGCTTGGTTTAAGCCAAGACTTTCAGCACTTCCCCTCTAGCTGGCTTGCCGTGAGCACTGAAAGCACCTTGGACACTAGCTCGGCCGGGTCGGCAGGCTTCTCGACAATTTCCCACCGGCGGCATTCCCCCTCTACGTCGGTATAGCCGCTGTAGATGACGAACGGGATCTTCCGTTCGACCAGTAAGTGACAGAGGTCGTCCGCCGTGTTTCCGCCCAACATGAAATCCAGCACCGACGCGGTTACGACTTCCTTGTCCAGGACATCAATCGCTTCACGCACAGATACCGCGGGACATACTCGAGCACCTTCCGCTTCGAGTCCGCTCTGGATGTCAATCAGGATGAAGGGTTCGTCCTCTACAAGAAGGACCGAGTGCCCCTGCAATTGATTGCCCAACAGCACCTCCCATGGTGACAAGAACGTTTACCGCGAAGGGGCACCGATCTACGCCAATCCTTTGAGCGAAGGCATAAGCGTCTCACCCGAAACAAAATGAGCCTACAGTGGTTATCAGGTCATAGCGGGCGGAGACTGCTCAAATGCCAATTAATCCGAACCAGCGACGGACGGTCCTGGAGAACTTTGCAGCAAGCCAAGCGTGGCGTGAACTCCCGCTCAAGATCAAGCTCATGCTAGTCCACATTTGGCGTCGGGAAACGGAGCCGCTGCCACCGCCTGAGGGCTAAGGCGGCCCACTCATGAGAAGCCGTCATGGTGCAGCGGACAGTTCCGCTGCGGCAGGATCGTGACTAGCTTTGGCAGACGCGTAGTCGCCGCGAAGCGCCTTGAGCGCTTGCCGCTCTTCCTCGACGCGGGATGTACCGCAGCGCGCGTAGCCTTGCCTCCAGATCGGCTGGGTTCTTCCGGTTGACGCACCCGATCGCGGGTTGTCGAAAGCGTCATTGCTTCCCTCCGTCGCGAATGCTTTCGCCGTCTATGGGCTGAGATATCGGGTGTCGTTCCGCAAATTGTCCCGTCTCAAGCAGGCAGATTTCATTCTGTAACCGGATCACTTCAGTTTCGAGGTGGGCACGAGCGGCAGGACTCCGAGCGCTCTGACGCGTTCCTGGCGGGTATGGACCGCGCGTTGGCCGCGAAACGCCGCAAGTGGAACTACTTGGCCCATGTCTTACCCACAACGCCTAAGTGAATGGCAATAACGTATGGTTATCCCTCGGTGTTCCCGCTTCGTCGCGATTCGCGGAACATTCCCGCAACTGGGGCATTCGTTTTTAAACGCCACATAGACGGAAGTGGAAGCGTGCATGACGTCCGACAACGAACCTCTACATCAAGAGACCGTTGAGGTTCATCTTTTCCAATGGGACGCGTCTGGTCTTTTCGCCATCACGCAAGACCGTTCGGCCGCCAATCTTCCCACGATGCCCGAAGGGGGCGGATGGGAACACCGGAATACTTTTCCCCTGAACGTAGATCTGCCTTTGCCTATTCCCCTCGATCCCGAACCTGTCCTGCGAGGTTTGCGAAGCATAGGCTACTTCGCTTGGCACGGTGACCGCACGTTACCTTCGGCACGTCGCAGTAAGCCATAGCGCGGTGGTCAAGTCGCTAGCGGTGCCTCCGGCCGGCGCTCGAACGCGTGAACGGCAACAAGACTGAATGTAGTTGGTCAGGCGAGCAGGCGAGCGCTCCGGCGGGGCTGCCCGCCGCCTGCACCCCCGCAAGCTCTCAAACGCGCCCACTCAAGACCAAGATGAGCACGATCAGAAGTGCGAGGCCGAGGCCCCCTGATGGGTAATATCCCCAACTGGCGCTGTAGGGCCAAGTGGGCAGCGCGGCGAGCACCAGCAAAACCAGTATGATTAGAAGCAACGTGCTCATGCGCGTCCTCCTCTTAGCGGGTCGGAATGCCTTGGCGCAGATGCGCCCGGGGCGAAGCCGTAAAGAGCCCCCGACGTTGACGGACGCAACGCCAGGGGCCACGGCAAAGCCGGGGGGACGGCTTCGCGGGAGCAACGTGCGAGCCCGCTGCTGGTTCCTCCGGCTCTCCGCAAAGAGCGCGCAGTTGCGCCGAGCAGAATACTAGAAACGTGAGGAAACCATGGCTCTTTACGACGAACCTCGAGAGGGGCCCGACCCCACTAACCCAAACGTTGCTGCATCGTCGTATTTGCTAGGCAGTACTTTGGTCCCAATAATTCTAGCTGCCGCTATCGCCGTCCTTTTGGCTGCGGTGTTCATGCCGACGACTCCGCGCGTTGCCGACCGGACGAACGCGGGGCCATCCGTTCGGACCGTTGAGCCCACACCTGTACCATCGACGTCGCCGGCAGTCCCCACGCCCACCCCCAGGACTCAGCCGCCAACACCGTAATCTCGTCGTGTGGGGGCGGTCGCGACGTAGCTCTCTCGCTCAAAGCTGCGTACCGCATGTGGCCAGTCGCAGCCGGTGGGAGGCGCAACACGGTGGCAACACAAGCCGGACGAGATCCTCTGCGCGCTGGAGCGATCAGACGACAGCACGCGACTCCTCGACCTCCGCCTCCTCGGGATCTGTTCATCCAATTTGGGCCGTGGTCTCATTGAGGACCAGTATCTTCGGGTTCCGGTAGAGCGCCCGCACCAGAAGCACGCGCTTCCGCTGAACGCCCGAAAGCGTCGCGCCCATATCGCCGACAAGCGTGAGATATTGCATGGTGCCTTTATGATATCGCCATGCACCTGCGCGGCCATCGCTTGTACCACCGGCGGCATTCGACGTCGGGATCGCATGCCCGCGGGCTCCGGTGCCGCGCAGGGCTGTTGGTCAGGACCCGCGGCCGCTCGCCCGGTTCTTATCTATGATTGCAGCGATGATCAGCCCGAACGTAATGAGGCGTGAGCCGTAGAAAAACGGCTCATACTCCGCACTGACGCCGCTGATGCTGAGCGCAAACCGCGTCGCGGCATCGATCGCAAATGCGAGCGCGAAAAGCAGAAAGAACCGGTCTCCGGTCGTACGCCAGAACCTCAGGAAGAACAGCGCCGCAACGAGTGATGCCATGGCCACCGCGCCGACGATGACATTGTTCACGGCAGCCGCGCCATTCATGACAGTCACTCCGTTTCCCAGATCAGCCCATACAGAAGAATGATCATGGCGAACAACGCCGCCAAGGAGCGCCATAGACTGAAATCAATGTTCGGAAAGAGCACCTTATCGAAGACGAGGAAGAGGTTGTTGAGCGTCAACCCGGCGAAGCATAGCCCGCTCCATAACAGCAACCGGTATTTCGAGCGCCCGTAGCCCGCCAAAAGCAGCACGGTGCACAGCAACGCAGTAAACGCACACAAGGAATAGGTGAGAGCGGCCATCAAGAATCCTTCCGCAGCTTGAACGCCGAGGCAAAGGCCCGGATGCGGCCGGGTCGGCTGTGAATGAGGTTGGTCACAGGTATGAGGTGCCTCGAGTATATCTCTGAAAGGCGCCCGACCATCAGGTCGCCGTCGGCATCGCAGTCATAGCGAAAGGCACCTCTCTCGCTTGCCGCAAAGCGATTATCGGCCAGGCGTGAAAGAATGCTGCCGGCTTCAGCCTCCGGGATATACAGCCGAGCCGCCACCGCTGCTGCGGTCCATGCCATGGCGCGGTCCGCGCGAAGCAGCAACAGTGCCTCTAGATAGGCGATTGAATCGATGTTCGTGACGATGAACTCGTGAACATCAGCCGGGATCGGATCCTCAGCCATCCCCTCCTCGAATAGGTCCTGCAGCTGGTTGCGAGCGAATAAAGCGTCTATGGACGCGATTTGGCGACTTGGCCACCCTTCGACGAGCAAATTCTTTAGACCACGCGGAACCATCCCGTCACTGCGCGGGTTGTGATTTGCGGATACGTGGGTTTCCGCGGGAGGGTGAGTAATGAGCGTCGCGGCCTTTGAGCGCGAGCCGCTGTCGGAGCTGTTGGGGGCCCTTCAGGCACTCCAACGCGGCGAGGACGCAACCCCCCTTTCCGAGGATCTGCCAGGCATTCATGGCGAGGTTGCGCGCGCCTTCAACAAGGTTCTCGTACAGAGGCGCCAGACCCCTGGCCGCTCACCGCGAGTCCGTGCAAACGGCCGCACACATTGGGATGATCACGCCGCCGAGCTGCTGAACGGCCTTCTAGCCCTCAAGTCGGGCGATGCGACTGTAAAGCTTCCCGTTACTTGGAACGGCCTTCCAGGCAAGATTGCCGAGGCGTTCAATGCCGTCGTTGCGCTCAACAATCGTACAACAGCCGAGCTGGCCCGGCTCTCACGCGTCGTCGGCAAGGAGGGCAAGCTCAAGCAGCGCGCCAATCTAGGCGATGTGCTCGGCTTCTGGCACGACAACGTCGAGGCTCTGAACTCGCTTATGGAGGACCTGGTCCACCCATCGAGCGAGGTGGCCCGCGTCATTGGCGCCGTTGCACAAGGCGACCTCAGCAAAGGGATGGCGCTGGAAGTCGAGGGGCGCCCCCTGGAAGGTGAGTTCCTGCGCACCGCCAAGACGATCAACACGATGGTCGAGCAGCTTGGAACCTTCGCCGCCGAGGTGACGCGCGTGGTGCGCGAGGTGGGCTCCGAAGGCAAGCTCGGGGGACAAGCCCAGGTTCAAGGCGTCGCCGGCATCTGGAAAGACCTCACTGACAGCGTCAACTCCATGGCCATGAACCTGACCGGCCAGGTGCGCAACATCGCCGACGTCACCACCGCCGTGGCCATGGGCGACCTCTCGAAGAAGATCACCGTCGACGTCAAGGGCGAGCTGCTCGAGCTGAAGAACACCATCAACACCATGGTGGACCAGCTCCGCTCCTTCGCCGCCGAGGTGACGCGCGTCGCGCGCGAGGTCGGCACCGAGGGCGCCCTAGGTGGTCAGGCCGACGTGCAGGGCGTCGCCGGTACGTGGAAGGACTTGACCGAGAGCGTCAACTCCATGGCCGGCAACCTCACCGCCCAGGTGCGCAACATCGCCGAGGTGACCACCGCCGTCGCCCGCGGCGACCTGTCGAAGAAGATCACCGTCGACGTCAAGGGCGAGATCCTCGAGCTGAAGAATACCATCAACACCATGGTGGACCAGCTCGGCGCCTTCGCCTCGGAGGTGACGCGCGTCGCTCGCGAGGTTGGCTCCGAAGGCAAGCTTGGCGGTCAGGCCGACGTGCCGGGCGTCGCCGGCACCTGGAAGGACTTGACCGACTCGGTGAACTCCATGGCTGGCAACCTCACCGCCCAGGTACGCAACATCGCGGACGTCACCACCGCCGTCGCCACCGGTGACCTCTCGCGCAAGATCACCGTCGATGTGAAGGGCGAGATCCTCGAGCTCAAGAACACCATCAACACCATGGTGGACCAGCTCCGCTCCTTCGCCGCCGAGGTGACGCGCGTTGCCGGCGTAGTCGGCACCGAAGGTAAGCTCGGCGGCCAGGCCGACGTGCAGGGCGTCGCCGGTACGTGGAAGGACTTGACCGACTCGGTGAATTCCATGGCCGGCAACCTCACCGCCCAGGTGCGCAACATCGCCGAGGTGACCACCGCCGTCGCCCGCGGCGACCTGTCGAAGAAGATCACCGTCGATGTCAAGGGCGAGATCCTCGAGCTGAAGAATACCATCAACACCATGGTGGACCAGCTCGGCGCCTTCGCCTCGGAGGTGACGCGCGTCGCGCGCGAGGTTGGCTCCGAAGGCAAGCTCGGCGGCCAGGCCGACGTGCCCGGCGTCGGGGGAACCTGGAAGCTGTTGACGGACTCCGTCAACTCCATGGCTGGCAACCTCACCGCCCAGGTGCGCAACATCGCCGACGTCACCACCGCCGTCGCCATGGGCGACCTCTCGAAGAAGATCACCGTCGATGTGAAGGGCGAGATCCTCGAGCTGAAGAACACCATCAACACCATGGTGGACCAGCTCCGCTCCTTCGCTGCCGAGGTGACGCGCGTTGCCCGCGAGGTCGGCACCGAGGGCGCGCTCGGTGGTCAGGCCGACGTGCAGGGTGTTGCGGGTACGTGGAAGGACTTGACCGAGAGCGTCAACTCCATGGCCGGCAACCTCACCGCCCAGATGCGCAACATCGCCGACGTTACGAAGGCGGTCGCCGCCGGCGACCTCTCCAAAAAAATCGCGGTCGACGTCAAAGGCGAGATCCTCGAGCTCAAGAACACCATCAACACCATGGTGGATCAGCTCCGCTCCTTCGCGGCCGAGGTGACGCGCGTTGCGCGCGAGGTTGGCACCGACGGCAAGCTCGGCGGTCAGGCCGACGTGCCCGGCGTCGCTGGCACCTGGAAGGACTTGACCGACTCGGTGAACTCCATGGCCGGCAACCTCACCGCCCAAGTGCGCGGCATCGCCAAGGTCGTGACCGCCGTCGCCAACGGCGACCTCGAGCAGAAGCTGACCGTGGAGGCCAAAGGCGAGATCGCGGCTCTCGCGGACACCATGAACTCGATGATCGACACCCTCGCGACCTTCGCCGATCAGGTCACGAGCGTGGCGCGCGAAGTGGGCGTCGAAGGAAAGCTCGGCGGCCAGGCCAAGGTGCCCGGTGCCTCCGGTACCTGGAAGGGTCTCACCGAGAACGTCAACCAGCTCGCCGCCAATCTGACGACCCAGGTGCGCGCCATCGCCGACGTCGCCACCGCCGTGACGCAGGGCAACCTCACGCGCTCGATCGCGGTCGATGCCCTGGGCGAGGTCGCCGCGCTGAAGGACACCATCAACGAGATGATCCGCAACCTGCGCGACACTACGCTCAAGAACAAGGAACAGGACTGGCTCAAGACCAACCTCGCGAAGTTCAGCCGCCTCCTGCAGGGGCAAAAGGATCTCGTCACTGTCGGCCAGACCATCCTCTCCGAGCTCGCCCCCGTCGTCGGCGCCCATCGCGCCGAGTTCTACGTCCTCGATTCGAGCGCCTCGCAGCCGCGCCTAAAGCTGCTCGCCAGCTACGCCTCGGGCGGGGAAAGCTCGCACGGCAAGATCGTCGCCCTCGGCGAGGGCCTCATCGGCCAGTGCGCGCTCGACCGGCGCAAGCTGCTGCTTAAAGACGTCGCGCCGACAGCGATGCGCATCGTCACCGGGCTCAGCGAGATGTCGCCCGCCAACATTCTCGTGCTCCCCATCATCTTCGAGGGCACCGCCCGCGGCGTCATCGAGTTGGCGACGCTCGACCACCTGAGCCCCACACACCAGGCCTTCCTCGACCAGCTCACCGAAAGCATCGGCATCGTCATAAACACCATCGACGCCAATATGCGTACCGAGGCCCTGCTTGAGCAGTCGCAGTCACTGGCCAACGAGTTGCAGTACCGCCAGCAGGAGCTGCAGACGACCAACAAGGAGCTGCAAGAGAAAGCCCAGCTTCTCGTCGAGCAGAACCAGCAGGTCGAATCGAAGAACATCGAGGTTGAGCAGGCGCGCCAGGCCCTCGAAGACAAAGCCAAGCAGCTCGCCCGCACCTCGCGCTACAAGTCCGAATTCCTCGCCAACATGAGCCACGAACTGCGCACGCCACTCAACAGCCTGCTCATCCTTTCCGACCAGCTCTGCCAGAACAAGGACGGCAACTTGACGGCCAAGCAGGTCGAATTTGCCAAGACGATCCACTCCTCCGGCAATGATCTTCTCTCTCTCATCAACGACATTCTCGATCTGTCTAAGATCGAATCCGGCACCGTCGTCGTCGATGTCAGCGAGCTGCGGCTCGACGACCTCATCCACTACTGCAAGCGCGGATTCCTCCATGTCGCTGAATCCAAGGGTCTCGACTTCCTCCTGCGTCTCGACCCGCGTCTGCCGAAGTCGATCGTCACCGATTCAAAGCGCCTGCAGCAGATTCTGAAGAACCTTTTGTCCAACGCCTTCAAGTTCACCAGCCGCGGACAGGTGTCCCTCAACGTCGAGCTGACGCGCAACCGCGATGGCGCCGAGATGGTGGCGTTCGAGGTCGCCGACACCGGCATAGGCATCCTCCCTGACAAGCAGCAGATCATCTTCGAAGCCTTCCAGCAGGCGGATGGCTCGACCAGCCGCAAGTATGGTGGCACCGGCCTCGGCCTAGCCATCAGCCGCGAGCTGTCGCGCCTCCTTGGCGGTGAGATCCGGCTCGACAGTACGCTCCGCAAGGGGAGCACGTTCACACTGCTCCTTCCCCTTACGTACAACCCCGCGCTCAGCCCCCGACGCGCGACCATCAACGAGCAGGCCGGAGAGCGTGACCAGCCTCCGACGAACCTCTCCACCACAGACGCCCGGACATCCGTCGACGAGTCCCCGGGCTGGGAGGACGACGGCAGGCCCGAGCTGTTCGTCAACGAGGCCGGGGACGACCGCGATGCCATCGCGCCCGGCGACAGCGTCGTCCTCATCGTCGAGAACGACATCCACTTCGCCAAGGTCTTGCTGGAAAGCGTCCGGGAGCAAGGCTGCAAGGGCCTCGTCACCTCGCAGGGCGCAGCCGCCCTCGCCCTCGCACGCGACTTCACCGCCGATCTCATCACCCTGGATATCAACCTTCCGGACATGGATGGCTGGCGCGTCATCGCCCGCCTCAAGGCCGACGTGTCCACCCGTCACATTCCGGTATGCGTGATCTCCACGGAGGAATCGCGCACCCGCGCCTTCGCCGAGGGCGCGCTGAGCTTCATCTCCAAACCCGTCCAATCCCGCGATGTACTGGATGCCGGCCTAAGGGCGCTGCTCAAGACCATCCAGCGCCGCGCCAAGCGGGTGCTGATCGGTACTCCTGAGGAAGCGCTTGCCCGCGACATCGCGGCAGCGATCCACTCGGAGGACGTGCACATCGAGATCACCGGCGAGCCTGACCGGTTTGCTGAGCTCATCACCGCAGGCGACGTCGATTGCGCCATCATCGCCGGCGGCTTTACCGCTGACCTCTCTGATGCCAGCGCCGAGATCGAGCGTCAGCGCCCCCATAGCCGACTGCCTGTGCTGCTCTACACAACCGATGGAGAGCTCAACGGGACGCCGGTGCCGAATTTCCACGCGCTGACCATTCGCCGCGTCGCCTCGCGGGATCGCCTGATAGACTTGACGGCCCTCTTCTTACACCAGCGCGTGACCCGTCTGCCGAGCGCGCAGCACGACATAGTCGACCGCCTCCACCGCTCCGATGATGTCCTGTCCGGCAAGAAGGCGCTGGTCGTAGATGACGACGTGCGCAACGTCTACGCCTTGGCGACCGTGCTCGAGGACTACGGCATTAAGGTCGTCTCCGCCAATTCCGGCCGCGAGGCGCTGAAGATATTGGGCGATAGCGAGATCGACATCGTGCTCATGGATATCATGATGCCGGAGATGGACGGGATTAGCGTCATACGCGAGGCCCGCCAGCTGCCCTCTTGCCGGGGCCTGCCGATCATCGCCGTCACCGCCAAAGCCATGAAGGGCGACCGCGAGCGCTGCATCGAAGCGGGCGCCTGGGACTATTTGTCGAAGCCTGTCGATGCGCAGCAGCTCCTGTCTGTGCTGCGCGCCTGGCTGTATCGTTGAGTTCAAACCGGGCCGTCATTCATGCGCACCAATCGGCGAACGGATATCCTCGTTGTCGACGATCTGCCCGAAAAGCATCTCGTCTACCGAGCGAGCCTCGAACAGCTCGATCAGAATATCGTCTCGGCGATGTCGGGCGAAGAAGCGCTTCTGAAGCTCCTCGACCGCGACTTTGCCGTCGTCCTGCTCGACGTGAATATGCCGGGCATGTCCGGTCACGAGACGGCCAAGCTGATCCGCCAACGTCGGCGCTCGCGTTACACGCCCATCATCTTCGTCACTGCGTACTCCGATGAAGCCCAGACGGCTGAGGGCTATAGCCTCGGCGCCGTCGACTACATTCTCTCTCCCATCGTCCCCGAAATTTTGCGCGCAAAAGTCAAGGTGTTCGTCGAGCTCGAGCAGATGCGCGCCGAGCTCGCAGAGAGCTACGCCACTCTCGAGCAGCGCGTGGCCGAACGGACATCCGAGCTCGCCGATGCAGCCCGCAGGCTGGCGGCGGAAGTGACAGAGCGCAAGCGCGCTGAGGAGCGTCTCACCATCCTTGTGCGCGAATTGAGTCACCGAGTGAAGAATATTCTTGCGGTGCTCCAGTCTATTGCCGCACGGACGGTCCTTCCGACCCGAACAGCCGATGAATCGCGCGAGATCTTGTCGGGGCGCCTGCATGCGCTTGGTCGGGCGCACGAGCTTCTGATTGATGCGAGTTGGTCCGGCGCGCCGCTCCAGCAGGTCGTCGAATCGGAGCTCGCCGGCTTTAGCGACAGGGCGCAAGTATTCGGGCCAGACATCGAGCTCAGCGCGTCTGCCGTTCAGACATTTGCCTTAATCGTGCATGAGCTCTTCACCAACGCTGCCAAATACGGAGCGCTGTCAAATGACAAGGGCGAAGTCCTGGTAAACTGGTGCGTGTCCGAGGAAGCCGACCGCAAGTTCCTAGATTTCAACTGGCAGGAGCGCGGGGGACCCGTGGTAACCGCGCTGGGACGGAACGGCTTCGGGTTCACGCTCATTTCCGCGATGGGGCGGAGCATCTCGACAGCGCCGAACATCAAGCTCGACCCAAATGGCCTAGAGTGCAGGATCCGAGTTCCCTTGGAGACGTTGGTTCCCCTTAGGAATGCGGTAAGAGGGGCAGGAGCGCTAGATTCGATCGAAAGAAATGACGAACGCGTCTACACTTCGTAGTCGATCGGCTATAAGTTTCGTTCACGAAGGGGATAGACTGCAATGATGCCGAGGCCGCGCTGCATCCAACCTGAAGGTCGTGCGCAAGAAGACGCAGCAAGACGTCGTGCTCCACATTCCCTGGCAACTTCATTTTCCCTTCTTGCCGGCGACATCAAGCCCGATCCTGACTAATCTTCTGATGGGTTCCGCTCTGCTCGGGATCCTTTTGAGCGCGGCGCCAATCGTCGATCCCCGCGGTATTATGGCGCAAACGCCACAAGAAATCTTGTGCACTTCATTGCCGTGCACTTCCAAGACTACCCGCTGCCCACAGGATACGACCAGGCACGCCAGGTAATGTCACCTCTACACACGGGATTTGGCCCGGCGCTCAACTCCCCTCCAAACGAGAACTTGGGAAAGCTCTGTCGACCTAAATGCTGGAACATCTTAGGGCTGGCAGAAAACGACTCTTCGTGTTCGCGCTTGTTCGATACGTGGATGTTTTCACGCACCCACACTACACGAAGCTCTGTGCTTCGTTCGATTGGAAGCAGTTGAGCGGCCCTGGTGAGATAGACGAAAAGACCGGAAAGAGGGCCTTCAATTCAACTGGGATTACGACGAACAACACAACGATTTTGATTAGGGCGGCCAGCGCCACTTGCGCCCACACGGCGCGCGACCCTACACGGCACTCTCTCGCTTACGTCTCATGCTCGCGCGGCTGCCAAGAATGAACCCGCAAAACAAGCCCAGTGCCACGCCGTCCATGAATCCCGTTAGACTGGTGCGCAAGAGTTCGTGCAGCGAGAACAGATGGACCTCTTGCTCTATTGGTTGCCGATTTCGGGTGGGCTTCTCCTCGGAAGCTTCAGCCACGCCTTGTCCATCGGCAACCAGAAGGCTGCGGCGTGGTTTGCTGGACTTGGTGCCGCCTGCTTCGTAATTCTCTTCGTGCTGCAGGTCGGGCAAGCGATCTTTCGTGAAGGGCCACAAGCTGTCGAGACGCACAGCGTCGATGCGCCGGTTGTCACTATCGACCGCTTCGTGTTTGAGACGATACCTAAATCCGGAGATTTCCCAGGTGCGGTAGAACGCCGCCCGGTCATCAAGAACAGTGGGCGCACGCCATGACGGGAAGACGCCAGTTGCTCCCGGCCGACTTTGACTATGCCGACCTTGAAGGGCGCCCAACCGCCCACACGGCCATTCTGGCTTCCGGGCAAGAACTCGAGATTTTGCCCTTCAAGGTCCGCGCCGACTACCTTGAGCACGTTCGGCGCGGGGACGCTTACGTGTTTCTCTATGGTTGGATCAAATACGACGACAGACTTGCCGGCACCAAGAGGCATAGAACCGAGTTCTGTTGGCGCGCCGAGGTGAGTCGAGACGCCGGCCAAGGCGTTCTGATCCTCAGCCAATACGGCCCTCTAACTGCATAGACAAGGGCTGCCGCTACGCCCCTGACCGCCCCGCTCCGAAGAGAGCCGGAACCAAAACCGACTATCTGACAACGATCGAGTGAGCCAGTGGCGTTTGCGCCATAATACCGGATCCCCGCCAGCTCTGATTCGTGCCAGCGCGCACCCCACCTGGGTGCCGATACCCGAAACTTTGGTGCGAAACTAAGTGTTCTCGAGGCAGCCGGGGTGTGCGCTCCGCGGCAAGCGCGGAATGGAGTACACGGCGCCGGTTCGGCGGCAAGTTAAGCTTGTTGGGTGACGACAGGTTTGGCAATCTGGTGAGAATATTGACCGACCTTCCACTGAGATTCTTTGAGGAAATAATGCCGTTTTGTCCGTTCAACGGTCCACGCACATGTGGACCGGCCGCCCGCGTAGCGGTTCTCCTTGCATTCGCATCTGCGTTCGTCGGCCAAGCATTCGCAGCGTCGCTTTTTGATCGCGACGAGATGCGCGAGAGCGTTGTCCGCATCGAGGTGGAGCACGCGCAAGGTACGCGGCAGGGCACCGGCTTCATCATCAATGACAAGCGCACCATCGCCACCAACAACCATGTCATCGACGGCGCGAAGAGCATCTTTGTGACGTTTCTGGCCAATGGTAAGCCGACGGCTATTCCAGCTCGTCTGATCGCCACCGATCCGATAGGCGATATGGCGCTCATCGAGACCATGACCGATGTCTATGGCGAGCCGGTCGTACTCGGCGACTATGGAATCTTTCCGCCGGCGCAGGTGACGGCTATCGGCTATCCCGTGGCGGCAGATTTTGTCGCCGCGAACACATACGTGCCGGCGATCAACTTCGAGCCGTCGTTCACGGTCGGAACCGTTGCTCGCACGCTATCGAATACCAAGGCGCTTGGCGGCGAACGGCTGATCCAACATACGGCACCGATCAACCCTGGCAACAGTGGCGGACCGCTATTCGATGCGTGTGGTCGCGTGGTCGGCATCAACACACTGCGCACGGTGCCGCAGGAGTCAGATTATGCCCAGGGCATCTTCTTCGCTGTCGACATCCGTGAGCTTCATAACCTGCTCGAGGACAATGTCGTTACGGCGACCAAGGCCGACAAGCCGTGCACGCCCGGGATGGATACGAAAGGCGACCTTCCTGCGGCGGCAACAAGGGAGGCCGAGGCCATTATGTTCGATCGCTTCGCGGCTTGCCTTAAGGCGCGCCCGTGCGATCGCGACGTGTGCAAGACGCGCTACCTGAACCGCGTCTCGACCGAATTGGCCGGCGCGCGCCAGGGCGATATTGACGTGCGTATGACGATGGCGGCGCCCAACTGCCAGGAGCAGAAGGAAGCCGAGGCTGTTGGCGAGTTCCAGCGCTGCAATTTCCAACAGCCATGCGAGTTCGAAAAGATTTGCAGCCCGAAGCTGGAGGAGGCGCTGAGTGCCGATAGCATGAAAGCTCGCCGCGTTCTTATCGACAGGGCACGCAGCAAGGCGACCGCCGATTGCAGAGCTGCCTCCGCCCCCGGTGTTTGGCGCGGCGCCGAGGTTGAGCCGGGCATCTGGCTGGCGACGGTTACCAATGGCAAGCGCGCCACGCTGCTGGTCCGCTGCGACATAGCCGGGCCGAAACCCGGCAGCGGCGGTGTAATGTTGACCTCGGAATCCGGCAACAAGGATCGCTGGACCGGCACACGTACCGTTCGGATGACGGTAGATTCCCTCTCCGAGCCACTGCGGCTCGACTTTACCGAGCGGGACGCCAACCTCAGTGCAGGCGTAGCTCACGTCGAGATGCCGGATACACGCGGATGGCTGAAAGAGCTCGTTGGCAAGTTCAGTGTCGGCAGCGTCGTCACCTTCGAGGAGCCGAAAGTGGCGCTGGACGAGACGTTCTCACTCAATGGCGCGATGAACATGTTGGCGCCGTGCATGCGTGCGAAATTTGTCGAGCAGCAGCCGCAGCAATAGCCGGGGTCCGCGCGATTGCCCACCGGCTAGCGCGCCTTCTCCACGCGATAGAGTTCGCCGGTAGCGTTGAAGTCCTGTCCATTGTAGTTGGTCGACCACTCGTAGTGCATCTTGTTGCCGTCGAGCGAAATGCGTATCACGCCGCCGATGCAGCCGGCGGGATTCTCATCGATGCCGCCCCAGGTGACGACCTCGTTGAACTCGTAACCATCCCCTTTTCGATCGCCGGTCAGCATGCCGCCGCATGGGTATCCGGGATAGCGGCTGACGCCGCCTTTGGGCGAGACAAAGGTCAGGCGCGTCTCGAATTTGCTTTCGCCTTGCGTGCCCTCGCCAACCCATGTGCCGACGATCGCATCCGCCAGCGTGCCGGCGACCTCCTGGGCGATAACGGGCGTTGTAGCTGCCGCCACCACCATCACCACCGCAGACAACCGCGCGGTCACGCTCTTCCAACTGTTCAACAACACACCCGGGCTCCTGAAATCACATCGTTACTCAATGCATCCATTCTAGCCCGCCGAGGCAGGAAAATGGAAGGGCGCAGGTGGCGCGAGGGCTTATAGGCCGGGCGCGGCCCGGGCCGGTATTGGTCCCCTATGCAGTGAGGGGCGTGTGTCTGCGGGATGAGATAGGCAGCGCCGATGTAGATCGTCAGATTGACGGCAAGGCCAATGGGCATTCCCCTTACGCATGCTTGTTATTGTCGTTACGTTCTGAGGCCGGCCGTGCCTCCTACCAGAGATCGTCCTTAGGGGGCAGCAAGGGCGGCGGCAGCGGGATGAGGTCGAGAGCCTTCGATTGTCCGCCGAGTGCCGATGGGTCGAACATGCCGCCGCCGGATGGATCGCCCCCCGGCATCGCACCTTGCGACACGTTCCTGACGTTGACGCCGGCGATCGCGCCGTCTCCAACTCCATACGTCGGGACGAACGCCTGACGCGTGCCTGCCTGAGGGTTGCCCTTCTTTATCTCGGCCTGCGCCGTCGACGCCTTGTCGGCGAGTGTCGCCGAGTAGGGCACGATGAATGCGCGTGGCTCCCCGCTCGGGATGTTGCGCTCGTCTAGCTCCTCCACCCAGAGGTAGATGGCGCCCGGCGATTGCTGCGAGGGATTGGGCTCGACGACGCGTGTCCACAGCACTTGGAACCGCTCCGGGACCTCGGTGGCTGCTGCCCAGCCGAGAAGGCTCTGCGAAAAGAAGAATACAGCGGCGTAACATGCGGTCATCGATGCAACAAGCAGCATCTTCGCGGTGCGCGGGATCGCAAGGTGGACGAGGACGATCAGCAGCAACGTGCCAAGCGCCGCATAAGCCAGCGTGAGGCTGAGAACCTGCATCTGTATGCTCATTGCTTGTAGCCGTACTTTGAGATCGTGGCGCCATTGGCCGTATGGTCGAAAAATGATTGCAGGATTGATCGATCGACGCGGCTCGTGGACACCACATTGCCTTTGGCATCGAGGGTGAAGCGTACCGCCGTCTTTTCGAAGCGCTCCTTGTCCACATCGAGCGTCTCCCTGGCGATGACGGTGACGTGCGGATTGAGCTTCTCGACTGTTACAGTGACGGGAACGGGAAGCCCCGTGCGCGCCGAGAAGTGATAGACGTTGACGGTATACTCCCCGGCAACGATGCCGCGGATGCTGACCAGCTCCTGGCGCGAAGGCGAAAGGATCTTCTCGCCGCCGACGTTTATGAAATTGTTGGCGCCGCCACGATTGTCGCGCTCGAGAGTTAGGAAGCCGATGTCGCGCCGGCGGTACCAGACCACGTTTCCGAGCGGATCCTGCACAAACAGATCAAAGTCGTCGGGGTGGTTGTCCGGCCACGTCATGGAGACGAAGAGCTCGGCCTTGGTGTCGATCTTGCCGCTGTCCTTCTGCTGAGAAAGGGCAAGGAAGGCGATGAAGAACAGGAATGCGACGACCTGGAGCGCCTTGAACAGGATGACGCTCAGAGGATCGAACGGCGACTCGCGCGGTTGCAGATTGAATTCGTCGATCATCGCCCCACGCCCTTGCCGCGCTCGAGGACGGGGATGACGTGCACCTCGGTGAAGGCGACGGCTGCCGTGAAGAGGCGCGCGGTTGCGGCCTCGACGAACTGATACTCGACTTTGATCAGGATCGAGCCCACGAGCCCGGCGAGCGTCGTATACATTGCGACGGCCATGCCCGCGCTCATCAGTGCCATGGATGATTTGATAGCAGCCTGGTCCTCACCGTTGAGTCCGGCGATCGGCGCCAGCATCATGATGAAGCCGACGATGGTGCCAAAGAGACCGAGCTTCATCACGAGGTCGCTGGCGAAGGCGCCAAAGGGCGTCGATCCGTTGAGATGCTGGGCCAGGACGCGCAGCATCAGCGTCTGGTCGAGCTTCTGCTCCGGGGGAAGCAGTTTTGACTTGGTGGCGAGATCATGCACGTGGGCAGCGACGAGGCCTTCGCCCGGCCTAGGGAGGCCAAGGTCGCTATGCGTCGTCGATGCCGTAAGCTGCTTCTGCGCTTCCGTCTCACGCGAGATCGCCATGCACCGCCACAGGCAGTGTAGTGACGTGCCGATGTAGATCACGGCAATCAGAAGCGTGATGTGTGTCGGGTCGGCGTCGAGTGCTGTCTGGATCAGCCCATAGAACCAAAGCAGCAGGAACGTCAGGACGTTGAGACCTGCGAAGATGAGCCATTGCAGTACTGGATCGCCGGGCTCAAGGCGGCGCTTGTCTCGAACGGCCGCCGTATAGCGGTTGAATGTCGTGTACACAGTATCCAGCATGCGCAGGTCTCGCTCTCCTTGGAGTTCGTCGAAGCAGTTAAGTGTGGTGAGCGCGAGCGGTCGAGAGCAGGGGGTCTCCGATGCCCCGGCAATTTGCCCGATCGCCCGCGTGGTCTCGTGAGCGGCGCCTGCGCGTTTCGCACGCGCTAGCCTTCACCGCGATTGAATTTCGCCACGGCCTCCTCGAAGCTGAGCGTGCCGAGGGTGTCGACGGCCATCTTGTCCGCTGCGGGGAGCACGTCCTGCAGCGCGTCGAGGCGCTTCCATTCGGCAACGGGGGCCGTGCCGTCCTCGCGCGGCGCATGCTTGGCGTCCGGGATGCGCGCATAGCGAGGGATGTAACGCGGGCAGTTGACGAAGATGCTCGTCGGCTCGATCTCCACGAAAGCCAGAGCGCCGGGAACCGTGCTATCAACAAGACGCGCCGCACCCTGCACGCGCAGGCGCTTTGGCGCCTCGAAGTCGATGAACAAGAGGCCGACGCTGTTCGTCGCTTTGATGTTGCCCATCGAGAGGAACATGCCGTTCCCGTCGAAGCAGGGAAATCGAAGCCTGTTGTTGGTGATTGTGACGAAGCCGCGTCGCCCGCCCTTATAGGAGACGGTCGGATGCCCATCGGTATCGACGGTGGCCAGAAAGAAGAAATCGCGTGCCGCGATGAACGCCACATCCTCGTCGCTGAACGTGGCGTGCAGGAACATTTCCTGCAGGCGATCTGCCAAGCCGCGCGTTGCGAAAACATCCTGAAGCTCGCGCTGCTCGTCGGAGTAGAAGCTGCTCATGGCGTTGCCCATATGGAATGTTGCCCCCGTGACTGATGAGGCAGGCAGCATGGGGCGGTCGCCCCTGAGTTGCGAAGGGCACGGTGACCCTGAGTTCCAGGCATTTTGCCCGGCGTTTAAACCCGAGCCTTGCCTTTCCTCCCCTGCCGCGGCCAATCTGCGTCAAAGGGAGCGAGCCATGCACCTATTGATGCGTCTCATTTTGCGGCTTTGCGGCGTCGTGGCGCTTTGCCTTGCCACCGCCGTCGCCTGGATCGCCATCGATACCCACCGCTCAATCGATGTCTCGGTAGGAGCCACGGCCGCGCGCGTCGGCCAACATCTGGAAGCACTCTTCTGGCAGCGGCTCTTATGGCGCGGCGGCATGGTCAAGAACGCCATTATGCCATTGCCGGATTGGCAGTCGCTGGCGACCCAGACCATCATCTCGCCGGGGATCTGCGTGCGGCTCACGCCGCCGAGCCAGGAAAGCGGCACGCTCTGCAGCCAGGTGGAAGCGGTCGGCGAGGCGCCGCCGGCGTGGTTCGTCAAAGCGTACACGCTCGCGCTCGGAGAGCATGCGCCAGTGGAGCGGCCGCTGACGGTACGTGACAGATCCGCCGGCACGATCACCGTCATGGTTCAGCCCGAGGCGGCATTGCGGCTCGCGTGGCAACGCCTTTCCGCGCTGCTTGGCATCGCGCTCGCAATGGCCGGCGGCATTGCCGTGCTTGCCGCATTGATGATCGGCTACTCGCTGCTCCCCGCACGCGCCATCACCGAGGGTTTGCGGCAGTTGCAGCAGGGAAATCTCGCCTGGCGCCTCCCAAGATTTCGCACAGGGGAGTTCGATCACATCGCCAATGCGGTAAACCAGCTGGCAGAGAATCTCGCCACGACCCGGGCCATGCGCCAGGCGCTAATGAGGCGCCTCTTCCAGGTGCAGGAAGACGAGCGGCGCGCCATTGCCCGCGATCTGCACGACGAGTTCGGCCAGTGCCTCACCGCAACGGCGGCGCTCGCCGCGATCATTGAGCGCCGCGCAGGCGATGACAATCCCGAGATCGCCATGGACGCGGCGCGAATTGCCCAAGTGCAAAAGCGGATGATGCTGTCCCTACGCGGCACAATGAAACGCCTGCGCTCGCAGAACATAGAGGAAATTGGTCTCGAGGCCAGCCTGCGCCAACTCATCACTGAGCACAACGATCAGGCACGGCTCGGCACCGTCTTCCGGCTGGAGTTTGCCGGCCAGCTCGCCAGCCTGCCGACGCACGTTGCAACGGATGTCTATCGTATCGCGCAAGAGTGCATCACCAATGCCGTCAAGCACGGCAGGCCGTCCGAGGTGCATCTGCGGCTGGAGCGCTTCCAAGGTGTGGAGGATGTGATTGCGCTCACCGTGGAGGACGACGGAGCCGGCGATGCGAGTAACATCGAGCGTGACGCCGGCTACGGCATTCTCGGCATCAGAGAGCGTCTCGAGCCCTATGGCGGCTCGCTCACCCTCGCTCAGGTGGGGACGGGCGTCCGCGTCGCCGCCCTCATCCCGCTCGAGGCGGCGGCGGTGCCGGCATGACCATCTCGATCCTGCTCGTCGACGACCACCCCGTCGTGCGCGAGGGTTATCGCCGGCTGCTGGAAATGCACGCGGAGTTTCGCGTCTGCGCCGAGACCGACAACGCTCACGACGCCTATATGCTCTACAAGAAGCATCAGCCCTCCATCGTCGTCATGGATCTCGGCTTGCCCGGCGTCGGTGGCATCGAGGCTGTGCGGCGCATCCGCGAGTGGGACAAGAATGCGCGCGTGCTGATCTTCTCCATGCATGAAGGGGCAGCGTTTGCACTGAAGGCGTTCGAGGCGGGAGCCGCCGGCTATGTGACGAAGAGCAGCGATCCCGCCCAACTAACCCGCGCCGTTGCTGCGATCGTGCGCGGGGGACATTTTCTGAGTGAGGACATCGCCCAGGCTCTTGCCGCCGACCGGCTGACGGGAGCACAGCATCTGACTGAGAGCCTAACGCCGCGCGAAACCGAGATTTTGCGCCTGCTCGCGACCGGGCTGACGAGCGAAGAGATCGCCCCCCTCCTCAATCTCAGCCACAAGACGATCCGCAATCATCACTACACGATCAGAGCGAAGATCGGCGCGCGCAGCGATGCGCACCTCGTCTGGCTCGCGCTCGCGGCCGGGCTGGTCCAGGTAGGACTGCACGGCGGACAGAGTGCCAACCCCCCTGTGGAGCCATAGGTTGCTCGGAACTTAGTTAGTTTGAACCTGCCACCGAGGACGCCGACGTCTATACACTTGCAGACCTCGGTGCTGACGGCTGGGTCTGCGTCGTCGATCAAGAGACGACGAGCGCCTTTGCCCAGTAGCGGTCATCAGCCCGTCTGTCCTCGGCGCTCCCTTGGCGATCGCCGACTAGGTCCGCTCGTGACGGTGAACCGGCCGTCCGATGTGGATGGTGGCAATCTCAATAATATCATCTACTTCGATCCTGAGGTAAGCGCGTGCAGCTCTGAGGCTGCCGGTGCGTCGGCTTCGCCCCGATGAGTCTGGGCGGACTCTCATCACTCAAACATCAAAGTTCCACCACCTCGACGGCTAACCTGAAAAGGCACGCAATCAGTTGACCCGCTTACGCTGGGGCTGCTTTCCCAAGCTTTCGACGAGGCTTGGGCAGCACTGCAGGCCACCGGACATGCCGGTGGAGAAATCCACGCTGGCCCGTACCAGCGTCGCTGAGTGCATTCTGAACGTGGCCCAAGCGGGCGTTCGCGACCCCGAGGCCCTGCGCGTGGCCGGGATCGGCAAATCCGAGTCGGGCTGAGAGCGAAGTGCTGAGTGTCTGCCAGCGCCAAGCGCGTTTCCTGAATTCGATACGCGACGGATGCTGTGAACTCAGCCCCGGGTTGCGCTTTTCAGCAGCCAAGCTTTGCTGCCTGCAGGGCAGTTTTGCGGCGAGCGCGAGTTCAGGGACCTTTAAGTGGAATGATCACTTGCCCGGCTTCTGGCGTCGGCTCTTGGATGACATCATACAAGTAGCCGTCTTGGCCGAACCTCAGAGCAGCCGATACGGCCTTCGGCTTCGCAGTGTAGCGCGCGAGCTTCGCCCCGTCCTCGCGTCGCACCACCGCCCAATAGCTTGCCGCCGAACTATGCATCCCGTGTAGAAGTCGCCTGAGATCGGTCATTGGTACCCATCCTATTGTTGCGACATTGAACGCCCTCGATCTGGCTGCAGTTCCGCGTGTTCAAATCCGTTAAGACTGTCGTCTCCCGCCGGCCTGTTGGCGCCATCTCCTTGTGGAACCGCTTCGACCGAGCCGACGTTCGATCGGGGAGGTGAAACCCCCGTCACCTCTCTCAGCCTAGGCTCGCTGACTGGGCTGTCTGAGCCGATCTTCGCGAGGACGTCGCGGAGATCGGCTCGGGTTCCAAAGTTGACCCGCGGGGAAGAAGAGCGAGGCGCCGTATGATTACTCCCCGCGAATCCCTTGCCGCTTGGCTGCGCGATGCCCATGCCATGGAAGGGCAGGCCGAAACTTTTCTGCAAACGCAGATCGATCGGCTGGAGAACTACCCGGAAGCGTTACCCCGGCTGAAGTCACACCTGGAAGAGACGAAGCAGCAGAAGGCGGCGGTCGAGAAGTGTTTGCGGCAGCTCGGCGAGGACACTTCCACTCTCAAAGACAGCGCCATGAAGGTTGCCGCCAATTTGCAGGGCATGATGCATGCAATGTCGAGCGACGAGGTCCTCAAGAATGCTCTCGCCAGCGCCGCCTTCGAGCAATTCGAGGCGGCTTCCTACCGCATGCTGGTTTCGGCCGCTGAAGTGGCAGGCGAGAGCGAGATCGCGCAGACTTGCGAGACCATCATGGAGCAGGAAGTTTCGATGGCCGACTGGGCATGGGGCCAGCTGGCCCCGCTAACACAGAAATACCTAGCGCTCGAAGCGGCGGGCGCGGATGCCAAACGCTAAACTGCTTGGGAACTGCCGAGCGGCCGTGGTCATTGACTGGGCATGACAGACGACCCTTCAAAAAAAGCCGCCGATCGCAAGCGGATCGACGTCAGTCAGGACCATGAGTGCCGCTCTTCCGCTGCGATCTCGTCTTGGACGCTCTGGTCGACGATCCGTAACCGCGGCTGGTGAACGCCGAGATCGACGGAACTTCGATTGATCTCCAGCGTTGCGGCCTCAAGGAGTGGTTCTCCCCCGTCCCACCTCATCGAGCCCAGCGCCACCTGATCTGGGATGCCCGGCCCGGTTGCCAGGGTGCCCTCCATAGCTACCGGGTCGGGTCTCTATTGGATCGTCCGAGGGCCCTGGGAACATCATCGCATGGCGAACGTGAGAGCCCATGGTGGCGGCTCGCCCACGTCCCCCTACCTTCCGCCATGTTTGCGGGCGCCCCCGGTCTTTCTTAGCCATCCAGCTGAGCTGAGGGCTTTCTGTGGCGGCCGCATCCGTTACATTCTCCGCGTGCCGACGAAATTCCGCTTCATAGAGCGATCCGCGCCTGTCCTGCGCCGCGAGCCGCCCACAGGGCGCGAGTGGCTGCACGAGGTCAAACACGATGGCTGGCGCGCACACAGCTCCACCTCGATGCGGGCAAGGCGATTGTCTACTCCAAGCGCGGCGTCGACCTCACATGCCGCTTCCGGTCGATCGCGGAGGCCGTGGCCGCACTTCCCTGCCGCTCTGTCATTCTCGACGCCGTCGCGTGCGACGCTGACGGGCAGCCGCATGCATCCGGGCGGACCGGCTGGCGCCCCAGCGCCGGGATTTTTCAGGGAAGCCCCACCATCGAACCGGTGAGACTGCAGGACAGCAGGGTGACGCCAGCCGTGACGATGCGGTCGTCGAGGCCGCGCGATCTTCGGCCAGTCTAAAAACTCATGTTGGCCGCGAAGCCTTTCCTGGCCCAACGCTGCAAGCCATTCATGCCAAGGAACGAAGTGGAATTTTGGCAGTTGTAAGCAATAGCGCCATCGCCCGTAGTGGGGCCCATGACCGGCGCCTGTGAATTGAGAGTCCCCATGCACGAAATTATTTACCTTATCGGCCTCGTCGTCGTCGTGATGTTCGTTCTCGGCCTGCTCGGCGTGCGCTGATCATCAGGAGTAGCGACCATGGTCGAAGTTGTCACAACGCCGGTGCGAGCCGGTGCAAGCTATGTCGAATGGGGTCCCGTATTCGCAGGTGCGCTGGCCGCAAGCGCTCTCTCATTTGTCTTGTTGACGGCCGGCGGTGCTATTGGCCTCTCGCTGATTTCTCCGTATGCATCGGAGTCTTACAGCAAAGCCGCTGCCTCCATCGCAGTGTTCTGGTCGTTGGCCGTACCGATTCTCTCCCTCCTCGTTGGCGGGTACACCGCCGGGCGTATGCGCGGCGCTTGGGTAGAGGCAAGCCGGGAGGAGGTTCAGTTCCGCGACGGCATGCACGGGCTATTGGTCTGGTCGTTGAGCATCGTTGCGGGCGGTCTGCTAGCATTCCTCGCCGCAGGGACGGCCGTGAATTCGGGTGTGCAGGTAGCGGCGGGCGCAATGAGCAACCGCGATGCCGTCGTGGCGCCTGCGATCGACACCATGTTCGCGGCGACAGCCCCGTCACCCGCCGCGACTGACAAGACACAGCCTAGTGTGGCAGCTCCCGCGGCTCAGGCAACCGGAGGGCGCGTCACGGTAGTCGACAGCGAGACACGCGCCACCCTTGCAAGGACATTGACGGCGGCGGCTGCGGCCGGCCAATTGACTCCCGTCCAAAAGCGCACGCTGGCGCAAATCGCCTCGGAGCGTACCGGCATTTCGCAGACGGAAGCGGAACAGCGCGTCGATCAGGCGTACAGGGATGCGGCCAGCGCGGTTGATGCGGCGCGCAAGGGAGCAGTGCTCGCTGGCTTAGCTACCGTAACAGCCTTGCTCGTCGGCCTCTTGGCGGCGTGGTTTGCGGCTCAGAATGGCGGACGCCATCGCGATGAGAACGTGCCGCCGCGCTTGGTGATATCGCCGACTCTGCGGGGAACGCCGAAAGCATAGGCCCGCCGTCGCTGGCGGCCGTCCAATCTCCGCGCTGAACACAAGCCGATTGACTTTAGCCGCTGCCACGGCCGAGATCGGTCAGGCCAAATTGTACCAAGAGCTATTACGAGTTCAGCCGTCGAGACCGGTGAGCGCAATAGCCTTAAGCCGCTGCGGGTCACGTTCACCCCGCGCGACAGCCGCCATCACCCGCGTCGCTAGCTGATGCCGAAATCGCTCGTTGTCATCTGGGGTCGGGAAGAACACTCTCGAGCGCAGCTCTTGCCACGCTTCCTCGCATACGCGTCCCATGAGGGATACGAGTTCGGGGTCGAAGTCGGATTGCGGAACTTGCACGGCGCTCCTCCTGCAAACCTATACAGGCGGGAGCGCACTCATCTCTCAGCCATCGGCGCCTGCGGGGTCGCGACCGATGATGAGCGCACTATACACCCTAGAGATGACGCGGCCATCAGCATTTACCGCTGAATACTGTTTCTCGATTGGCGCGCCCAAAACCAACACTCAAGCGGCGCGGAACTTTTCTCGGATCGAAGCGTTCAGCAGCCACCCCCGACGGGTTTCTCTCGAGCTATCTTGTCCCGGCATCCGTGCCGGGACTTTTTTGCCGGGATTGTCTCCTCGCCGTTTGCTCGGCGCGAGCGGATTGACGTCAGCGAAGATCATGAGTGCCGCTAATTGGGCCGAGCGGTTCGGTGTCACCCCCGAGCGCCTCAGGCAGGCTGTTGGAATAGTCGGCGTCACGTTTGACGACGCCGAGCGAGAGGTAGGTCGGCAGTAGAGTTCCGCGGCGACCGCCGTGGACACCCGGTTGCGGTTTCTCCGGTGACCGCGGCCGGGGTTGCGCGCCTCGATGCACGTGGCTCCGCACCGGCACTCCCCCCGAAATCAATGGACCCGCGACTAAACCGCCGCGTTGCGGCCTCGGGGAGCGTGTCTCCGCGATCAAACTCTCGCGCCCAGCATCGGCCGGTCTGCGCTGCCCGGCCCGGTCGCCTGAGCGCCCAGTGACGGGGGGCCTTTTCCCGCAGAATGACGGGGCTGCTCGCCCATGCCGCCCCGCTACGTGAGCGACGAGCTTGGGTTACCCGGCAGCATTATCGGCTCTCGGTAATGGTTGCCGGTTTTTTTCTGCGAGGCTGATCGGGGGCGGGTGGAATGTCTTTAACAACTCGCCCTAGGCCGCTTTCCTCTTCGGCACCTTCTTACCCTTCTTGCGCGCTTTCGAGAGCCCAATAGCAATTGCCTGCTTGCGGCTCTTCACCTTACCGCCTTTGCCTCCCGGACCGCTTTTCGCCTTGCCGCGCTTGTAGCGGTGCATCTCACTTTTTACTTCCTTGGACCCTCCGCTGCTTTTCTTCTTCGCGGCCATCACACGATCCCTTTCAAATCAAGTCTAGTGCATTCTGTTTTCGACGGGTTTGTTCTTGAGGCCGTCATGCGTGTGTTTCAGAGGTAGCGTGGGTTCGGGCTGCTTCCTGACAGCACTCTGTGCCTGCTCGCCAGGCCCTCCCTTGGCAATCGTCGTGCCGCCATCAGCGAAGATCAGCGCGCCGGTAACAAAGCTCGCCTCATCGGAAGCTAGGAACGCAAAGACGTTTGCCATCTCCTCGGGGGTGCCGCGGCGTCCGAGCACCGTCCCCGCAAGCGTCTGCTTCTCCATCTGCGCATTCATGGGTCCGGTCTCTTTATGCGTCCATGCGGTATCGATAGGGCCCGGACAGACGCAGCTCGCGCGCACGCCGTACTTGCCCTGCTCATAGGCGATGCCTCGCATGAATGCGTGCAAGAAGCCTTTGCTGCCGCCGTAAGGCGCAGCGGTCGGCTCTCCGACTTCGCCCGCCTCGGAGCCAGTCGAGATCACGACACCGCGCGTCTTCTGGAGAAATGGCAACGCGTACTTCGTCATGAGGAAGGCCGTGCGAATATTGTGGCGAACTATGTAGTCGAAGTTCTCGACGGAGTGATCCTGACACTCAGCGATTTCAGGAAAGACCCCTGCATTGTTGATGAGGATGTCGACGGTGCCGAATGCCTCGACCGCTTTGGCGACGCACTCTTTTGCCTTGAGCTCCTCCGACAGGTCGCCGGTAAAGGCCTCTGCGATACCGCCACGCACGCGGATCACATTCACAACGTCGAGGACTGGGTCGTCGGGAAGTCCCGCCGCGATGACACGCGCCCCTTCCACCGCGAACTTATGCGCGATGGCCTCGCCAATGCCAGTGCCGGCACCCGTTACGATTGCAACTTTTCCGTCGAGCTTGCCGGTCATTTGAACCCTCCAGTTCAGCTGCAAGCCAACGCCAGCCGAAGTTTAGGGTTCCTGCCGGCCTCTTCTTGACCTGTAAAAATGGACATGAACGTAATTGCACGTGGGAGGATTATGCGTGCTTGCGTTTCCGGCTGCTGTGGTGACTTGGATGGAGCGCTTTTCGTGCTTTTGCCGTGACCTGATCCGCCCATGCGCCTCTTGGAGCTTCCATCAAATTGCCTAACGTTGGTGAGTTCTTCTGAGTCTGGCGCGGCCTCGATCGCGCGACTGCCGCATTCTCTTTGACCGGATTCTTCAGCACCGCAGTGTGCTGGTTAAGCGCACTTGGCGTCGAAGTGACTCCTCGTCGGTCCAATGATTGCATTGGCTAGGTCGACCATTTCTTGGCGGCCCAGGGATTAGGAACGTCGTGCATCACAGGACCTCACCTCAGCGTTGCGAGGTAACGATTTGTCGAATGGCCCAAGCGCGACTGCGCTACGGCCTAGGCCGCAAAGTAGGCCAACAGGGCCAGGATCACGAGCACGTGTGCCGCGAATATAAAGGTATACCGCACGAAGTTCTTATACGTATCGTAGCGATATTGAAGGTCGGGATCGCTTGCAGGTTCGGCGGGGTAAGCCATTTTGGTCTCCTCAAGCCCATTCCCACTCCGGAACACACTCAAGCCGGAATGCACGGCGCGCCGCGTGGTTCCCCAGGAAACTGCCGGCACGCCACGTGGCTAAGCCTCAAAGGTTCTAGCGTCAGGAGAACTGCCAGCCCCATGAGCGACGCTCTCCTTATCTCGGAGCGCCGTGCGAACTTCATCGACGCGGTTTTCCGGTTGGCTCGGAGACGCCTTCAAGCGCGGACTTCGCGGCTTCCGGCTCGTCGCGCCCGAGATCGGCCAGCGCGACCACACCGACGAGGCGCTTGTCGCGGTTGACCACCGGCGGCCAACGGACCTAGCGCTCGGCCATGCAATTGGCGGCTTCCTGCACGTTGTCCTCCTCGAAGCAGTAGTAGATCGGTCCAACATCACCTCGCGTACCGTCGTAGCGGCTGGACTGCGATCCTCGGCCACGGCCCACATGGCAATGTCGCGGTCGGTCACCATGCCCATCAGCCTGTCGTTTTCCACGACCGGGAGCGCACCGATATCGTCGGCGCGCATTTTCTTGGCGGCATCCGCTGTTGCCTGCGGCCGGATTGGAGATCAGGGTCTTGAAGATTTGCAGGTCATCTTCAGGCAGAAGCCGAAGGTGGACGGACCCAATCATTGGGGCTGCCGCCTCGTCTTCGCACGCGACGGCACGCTGTTCGTGACCCTCGGCGAGCGGTTCAGATCCGGCGCAGGATCTCTCCACCCATCTCGGCAAAATCGTGCGCATCAACACCGACGGCTCGGTGCCGCCTTCGCCGGCCGCAAGGACGCGCTCCCGGAAATCTGGTGCTATGGACACCGCAACATCGGGGGCGCAGCCATTCACCCAGAAACCGACGTGCTCTGGGCGCATGAGATGGGACCGAAGGTCGGCGACGAACTGAACATCCCATGAGGAGCGGCTCGCGATGGGGCACCCGCATTGGCAAGGCGGGGCTGTCCGAGCCCGGCTCAGTCGGCGGCAAAAGTGGATTAAGGCGACATGCCCGATATCACGCCCGGCATCAATCATGCGACACGTATTGGGCCTCAACTACCTTCGTCTGGAATTTGCAGAGCGGTCCCACACGCTTTGCAGTGCACTGCGTCAGCGTCATGATGATGGAGATGAAGCGCCCGAAGGTGCCCTGCAAAGTGATGTCACCAAAGCCGTCGTCATCAGCGCCGTCACCGTGAAGTAGACTGCGTCGACGTAGTTATTGATGCCGGGTTTCGCCCGCACTGGCTCGCGTAAACGATGCCACTCGTGATGAACAGGAATACGCGGGGTTCACTGTGGCGAGAATGACCTCCTCGTTGCCGCGGAACCAGCGGCCGTCTTGCCGGAGCCGGGCGACAAGCTGGTACGTGTGCACCAGTCGTATGGTGCGCAGAATGTGCAGGAAGCCCGCCGCTTCGCCGGCTATGGGCGCGAGGAACGAGACGATCACGTCCATATCCGCGAGCGACGCTGGATGGAGCACCTCGGCTGATCGTTAATCGCGCCAAGAAATCGGCGAGTATGACGGGGCCGAAGGTGACATCGAGCCGCTCCAGCAGGGGCGTGTTGGGCACAAAGGCCATAGCGGAAGCGCTGAGCTGGGCGCGCCTCGGACTCGTAGAGGTACCGGAGCTTGTCGACGGTGTCCTTCGGGTTCTGCTTCTACATGGCGCGCGCCCAGAGGCCTATCGGTCGAGGCCAAAACGGACATAACATCTGAGCGTTCCGACGTGCGAGTCTGTCCACTGTCGTTGAGAATCTCAATTTGAAGCGGCGGCCGCAGTCTAGCTTATGCTAACGCCCAATCGCAGCCCCTCACCTGCCATGGCTACGCCGTCTTGAGCCCACGGAACAGTTGAGATGGCGGAGGGTGACATCTGACAGCTCCGCCGGCGGGCTTCGCCACGACAGCCTTCGGAGCGGCAGCCACAACCAGATGCCGGCCACAAGCATGTCGTGACCGGCCTCATGCACATCTGGACCAGAGCTACGGCGTTCTCGGCTCGGTTGTGGGATTGGGCGTGGGTATTGCCGGCGACGTTGAGGGCACGGGCGTCGGCTCAACGGCTCTCACTGATGGTCCAGTGTTCGTCTTGCTGCCCTGCCAAGGGTTAGTCGTCGGCATGAACAGCGCGAAGATGGCGACGACGACGGCGACTGCCACCAGAAGCGGTAGCCAGGCGCCTGCAAACGAGGACGACGTCCACCGACCGAGGTCCGGATCGAGTGGGTCGTTAGGTCTGTCGTAAAGAGCCATGGTTTCCTCTCATGTTCTGAAAAGTCGACGGCGACTGCCGAGGGGGAGCCACCCGGGGCGTTGACGGGTGAGCATCCAGACCCTACGGCCTCAAGTCGTCTACCTTCCAAGCTTGGTGTGCTCGCCAGACTTCCGAGCTCACCTGACTTCTATGCAGCAGCCTTTTCGTTGACTGCCGCCTCGGCGATCTGCGTGAGCAGCTCGTCCGCATGCTTTTCTTCCGCGAGGCTCGCTTCGAGCAGTTCGACCACGTCATCTTTGCCCAGCTGTCGCGCCCAGGTGATGAGCGTGCCGTATCGGGTGATCTCGTAGTGTTCGACTGCCTGTGCAGAACCAATCATCCCTGCATCGAGCACTTGTGGGTCGTCGATAGCGTTCATGTGCTCTTTGGCTTCGGCTATGATGCCCTCGATCGCTTCGCATTTCTTTCCCCGCGCCCCCACATTGATCAGCTTGAAAACCTGCTCGAGCCGGTCCACCTGCACCTCGGTCTCCTGGCGGTGCGTCTCGAGAGCGTCCTTTAGCTGCGCGAAACTCGCTTTCTTCGCCATCCCCGGTAGGGCTTGGAGGATATGTTTTTCGGCGTAGTAGATGTCTCTGAGCGTTTCGACGAACAGGTCTTCCATGGTCTTGACGGGCATCGTTCGCTCCCATTCTTTATAGTCGACCAGCTGCATAACGCGCCCTTAGATGTGCAGTTCCGGGTGCTGGAGACCGTGTCGGTCTCGCTAATTTGCCGATGGCGTACTATTTGTCGGAGCTCATTGCGCAGGGCTTCTCGCGCTTTGGCTCTCGCTGGAACCTTGTGAAGCTTCGACATTGTCGAGCGCAGACAACGGTGAGCGCCGAGGACATTGCTCTCCTCGAAAAGCAGGTTGCGCAATCGCAAGTCGCCCATTCGCATGTGTACACACACGGGCGATAGACGAGGCCGCCACGTTGGAACTATGTCAATCTGCCGTGCGTTGCGCTGTCGAGGTGGTTTCTCCCGATCCACCCTCAAAGCCCTGCTTTGCTAAGCTCGGCTATCCGGCTCGGTCCTCGAAGGGGCCCTCCGTCGCGTGACCGGGCCGGTTTTCATTGGGCGACTCGCGGAATAGAGCGCACCTTGTCACCAGCTTGCTCTGAAGACGCACGCAGTCGGGCACTGCGGCAGGGCGCACCTGTCGGCGCAGAAAGAAGCTCTGCATGTCGCACCTCGTAAAGGTTGTCCCGGCGCGAGCCCAATCGGCACCCATCGCCAAAGACGCAAGGGCTCCAACGAGAGCAAAGATCCGCATGCAGAGTTCTACCAAAAATTCTACCAAAACTGCCAAAATGATGGCAGCTAAGTTATTGAAATTCAAGAAATGAAAGTGGCTGGGATTAGGATTCATTCCCCGTTTGCCGGTCTCGCAACCCATTGAACAATTGTACCGTTTTTCACGCATGGAAAAATCTGTTGTGCTCGTTGTTGTGCTTCGATGGTCGTGAATTTCCATCGATTTTTCTATCCTGCAATGAGGGTCTCGACAGCCAGTTTTGGGAGGCGGTTTCCCACACAGTGGAGGTCATTATGAGCGGTTGAGATGTCCCACTAGCGGAAGTCGGCCGCACCTTGCGGTTCTCTGCGAGAGCCATCGCCCTTAAGTCCGCTGTTTGGATAAGACCGGGCGAAGTTGCGGATAGCTCAATGGGTGTTCGTGACCCATCTCGGTCTCCCCATGTGCCGTCTCAACGGCCGTAATGACGTTCTAAAAGGTGACGTCGCTGCTTCCGTGGGTTTTGGCACCGGCCATTGATCTTGCGGCTTGGTGAATAAGCTCAGCAGTTCTTCTTCGTTTGGCTGACCAGGGTCCGTCGCTAGTCCTTAATCGGCGACCTTCATGCGGGGGTCACGAACTGAGAGAGGACGATGCGATGAAGATTGAATTTTCACGCCGCCACGTGCTGGCTCTTGCAGCCGCGGCCGGCGTTCTCGGCGCCGCGCAGGTGGCGCTCGCCGATACTACGCTGCTCAACGTTTCCTATGATCCGACGCGGGAGCTCTACCAGGAGTACAACGCCACCTTTGCCAAGCACTGGAAGGAGAAGACCGGCGAGAACGTCACGATCCAGCAGTCGCACGGTGGCTCCGGCAAGCAGGCCCGGGCTGTGATCGACGGCCTCGATGCGGATGTCGTCACCCTGGCGCTGGCCGGCGACGTCGACCAGCTTCACAAGAAGGGCGGGCTCATTCCGGCCGACTGGCAGAAGCGCTTGCCGCACAACTCCTCGCCCTACTCCTCGACGATCGTCTTCCTCGTGCGCAAAGGCAATCCGAAGGGCATCAAGGACTGGAACGACCTCGGCAAGGACGGCGTCGAAGTCGTCACGCCGAACCCCAAGACCTCGGGCGGCGCGCGCTGGAACTACCTCGCGGCCTGGGGTTATGCGCTCAAGCAGCCGGAAGGCGACGAGGCCAAGGCCAAGGATCTGGTCGGCCGCATCTACAAGAACACCAAGGTGTTGGATACCGGTGCGCGTGGCTCGCTGACGACGTTCACCGAGCGCGGCATCGGCGACGTGCTGATCTCCTGGGAGAACGAGGCGCACCTCGCCACCAAGGAGCTTGGCCCCGACAAGTTCGAGATCATCACGCCGTCGATCTCGATCCTGGCCGAGCCGCCGGTCTCCGTCGTCGACAAGAACGTCGACAAGAAGGGCACGCGCAAGGTGGCCGAGGCCTACCTCGAGTATCTCTACTCGCCCGAAGGCCAGGACATCGCCGGCAAGAACTTCTATCGCCCGACCGACGCCAAGGCGGCGGAGAAGTACTCCAAGCAGTTCGCGCCTGTGAAACTGTTCACGATCGATGAGGTGTTCGGCGGCTGGTCCAAGGCGCAGAAGACCCACTTCGACGACGGCGGCGTGTTCGACCAGATCTACGCACCGGCGGACAAGAAGAGCTGATCGAGAACCAGAGACTGCGACACTCGGCCAATTCCCGATCGGTTACCGGACCCACGCCGGTTCCGATCGGGGCTCCTGCTCCCTGAGCCGAGCGTCGGGATGTGCGCCGTTCTCCGCGCGGGGGATCTTCAGGGGCGAATCTTCCAGGGGAGCGCAGGAGAGCGGCGCCGCATTCCGCGGACGTGGAGCATAGGAACCAGAGCGAGGATCGAGCATGGATACCACCCTGATCGTACCTGGGCTTTACGGCAGCGGCGTCGACCACTGGCAATCCTGGTTCCAATCGCAAGTTCCAGATTGCGTCCGGGTCGTACAGAGCGATTGGAGCGTGCCGGATTTGACGCGCTGGTCGGCGCGGCTGCGTCGCGAGCTGAACCGAGCCCCTGGCCGCGTCTGGATCGTTGCTCACAGCTTCGGCTGCCTCGCCTCGGTCGATGTCGCGGCCGACAGCAGCGAGCGCATCGCCGGGATGATGCTCGTGGCGCCTGCAGATCCGGCGCGCTTCGATTTGCAGAAGGCCATTACGAGAGACGTGCTCGGTGTGCATTCGATTGTCGTGGCCAGCACGAACGACCGGTGGATGTCGATCGACAGTGCCGAGAGCTGGTCAGGTGCCTGGGGCTCGCAGCTCATCAATCTCGGCGCGGTCGGACATATCAACGTGAGCTCGGGGCATGGGCCGTGGCCGCGTGGGCTCGACATCTACTCGTCGCTGCGCGGACGCACGTCTCGACGCGCGAGTGCTCGTCGATCCGAAGGGGATGTTTTCGAGCTTGGAGAGATCTGATGAGCGCGCATGCCGTTCGTCGCAACTGCTGTTTCATTCGCTGCAGCGGAAAAGTGTGTCGAGCGCGCGTCACGCTGCATGCAGTGTCATGAACCGTCACAGAGCGTCGTTGACGAGGAGGTGCTTGTCCTAAAACATCTAATGATATCAATCTGATATAGCGGAGCGTCGCTCCAACATAGCAGACACCGGAATAAGCGTTGGTTGCGTAACAGTAGGCGTAGGAGTGCGTAATGTACGGGGGAGTACAGGGAGGCACCAGCTTAGCGCTGGTGCTCGGACTGGGGCTGTTCGCAGGAGCAGCGCCGGCGAAGTCAGCAGATCTCGGGGGAGATTGCTGCGCTGATCTCGAGGAAAGAGTTGCGGAGCTCGAGGCGACCACCGCCCGCAAGGGCAATCGCAAGGTGTCGCTCGAAGTTTCGGGGCACGTGAACCAGGGTGTGCTCTACTGGGACGACGGCTGGGAGCAGAACGCCTACGTCGTCACCAACGACAACTCGCGTACCCGGTTCCGCTTTCGCGGCAAAGCCAAGATCGACAAGGACTGGGAAGCGGGATACCGGCTCGAGATCGGCGTTCGGAGCGCAAACTCGAAGCGATTCAACCAGAGCGACCTCGCAACGTCGGCACCATTCGACCTGCGCGATTCGTACTGGTACCTGAAGAGCAAGACTTACGGCACCGTTGCCGTCGGCTTGCAGAGCTCGGCGACTGACGGCGTCACCGAGATCAACCTGTCCCAGACGAAGGATTTCGCCAAGTACTCGGACATCGAGGATACCGGTCTCGGCCTTTATTTGCGGCGCACGAACGGTGCGCTTGCAAGCAGTGGCGGTGCCGGCAACGCCTACTCCTACTATAACCTCATCGGTGTTCATGGCGATCAGCCGGGCGAAGGCGAGAAGCGCTTCAATGGCGTGAGGTATACGACACCGGAGCTCGCTGGCTTCACCGCGTCCGCGTTCTGGGGACAGGACGACTACTGGGATGCCTCGCTGAACTACTCCGGCGAGCATGCGGGATTCGCGATCGAGGCCGGTATCGGGTACGGGGAGAACACGGACGGAAGTCAGACGCAGACGGCCTGCGCAGCCGTCGGCGGCGCTCCGGGCCAGCACGACACCAAGTGCAACCAGTTCGGCGGCTCGGTCAGCGTGCTGCACAAGGAGACCGGCCTATTTGCCAACTTCGGCGCCGGCATCAAGAAGGACGATATCATAGAAAGCACTACGCTCTTCTCTGCGCGCGGGGCCGATGATGAGCAGACGTTCTGGTCGGTGCAGGGAGGTGTCGAGAAGAAGTGGAACAGCCTCGGCAAGACGACGGTCTATGGCGAGTACTACCACTACGAGGGTGGCGCCAACACGCGCACGCTCAGCAGCACCTTCGCCGGCACGGCGACTGCCGCTGCTGTCGTCTCGACGGGAGTCGAGAGCTACGGGTTCGGCGTCGCTCAGGGAATCGACGCTGCGGCATTGACGCTCTATCTGTCGTACCGCCACGTCGAAGGTGACATATCGGCCGTGAGCACGACGAACGGTGTTGCCGACAACATAGCTGCGACGGCCATCCCGCTCGAAGACCTCAACCTCGTCTTCGGCGGCGGCATAATAAAATTCTGACGGCGTCGGCCGTCAGCAACAAAAGTTTCCCGCATCACGAAAGAGGAGAGCCGCAGCATGCGGCTCTCCTTATCTCGTGGTGTTGGCAGTGAATTTTCGTGCAGGCCGCTCTCAGGCGCGAAATCGCACCACCCTTAGATGCGCATCATAAGCTTAGCAGTTTTTCTGCGTTCCCTTGCGGCGCACGGCAAAGTTAACCTCACGCAGATCGAAAAGGGTGGTGCGGCTCGTGCCGCCCAGGGGGCAGCTTTGAGCCGGATGACAGACATCGCCGTGGTGAACAGAGGCAGGTCTGCTGCGGCCGAGGTCGGTGCCCGCGGAAGGCAAAGGACCGATCATTCGGCAGCACTCGTGTCGACGATAAGCGCCAATCTGAAGCGACTGCGGACGCGGCAGGGACATTCGCTGGAACGTCTGGCAAAGCTCGCGGGAGTCAGCCGCGCCATGCTCAGTCAGATCGAGACCGGCAAGAGTGTTCCGACGATCGGCCTCTTGTTAAAGGTTGCAGACGCGCTCGGCGTGCCGATTGCCAATCTTCTCGTCGTGCCCGCATCGCGCGTCACTGTCGTGCTGCCGAAGAGCCGGGCAAAGTTCATAAGCGCCAGCAGCGGCCGCTTCTCCTCGCGCGCACTGTTTCCGCTCGAAAGCACGCGGCGGGCGGAGTTCTACGAGGTGCGCATTGCTGCTCAGCATCGTGAAACCATGGAACCGCTGGCAGCGGGCACCAAGCAGAACATCCTTGTCGTTCAGGGGCGCGTCGAGCTGGTCGTGGGGAACGAGGCGCCGGTGATTCTGCCTGCGGGCGACGCCGTGCAGTTCCATGCCGATGTGCCGCACGGCTACCGCAACCTCGATGACCGCGAAACCATCCTGCACGTGGTGCTGACGTATGTAGAGCCGATCGGCAATTCGCACCCTTTTGCATTCGTGCGTGAGTAAGGGGGCGGTGGTGAGTGGCGCGAAAGTTCGCCGGGTACTCCCCGGCTTTGGTCTCTCGATGGGCGTGACGATCTCGTATCTGTCGCTCATCGTTCTCATTCCGCTGTCCGCGGTGTTCATCAAGAGTGCAACGCTCGGGTGGACCGAGTTTTGGCACGTCGCGACTGCGCCCCGTGTCGTAGCCTCATATCGGCTGAGCTTCGGTGCGTCACTCCTCGCAGCGGCGATCAACGTCGCCTTCGGGCTGATGCTGGCGTGGAGCCTCGTGCGCTACGACTTTCCGGGGCGGCGCATCGTCGACGCGTTGATTGATCTCCCGTTCGCGCTGCCGACGGCGGTGGCGGGCATTGCGCTTACAGCACTGTACGCGCCGAACGGTTGGCTCGGTGGGTTGCTCGAGCCGCTCGGCATCAAGGTGGCATTTACGCCGCTCGGCGTGCTCGTGGCGCTCATCTTCATCGGCGTGCCGTTCATCGTACGCACGGTGCAGCCGGTGCTCGAGGATCTCGACATCGAGTTCGAGGAGGCCGCCGCCAGCCTCGGGGCTTCGCGCCTGCAAACCATTCGCAAGGTCGTGCTGCCGGCGCTTGCACCCGCACTTGTAACCGGCTTCGCGCTCGCCTTCGCCCGCGCGGTCGGGGAGTACGGCTCGGTGATCTTCATTGCGGGCAACATGCCGATGGTGTCGGAGATCACGCCGCTCATTATCATCACCAAGCTCGAGCAGTACGACTACGCCGGCGCCACGACCGTTGCCGCCGTCATGCTGATGGTGTCGTTCGTGCTCTTGCTCATCATCAATGCGCTGCAGGCCTGGACGGCACGCTCGAACGAGAGGGTGCGCTGATGGCCGTCGTCGCACACGCAACGCCGTTCGCCCGGGCGCAGCGCTTCGAGGCGAGCCCGGCGGCGTCCGATCCGCCGATCGTCAAGTGGGTGATCATCGGCATCTCGCTGACGTTCTTCGCCGGATTCCTGCTGCTGCCGCTGTTGGCTGTATTCGCAGAGGCATTCAAGAAGGGTGGGGAAGCCTATCTGCGCGCGATCGTGGAACCGGATACAGTGTCCTCCATCCGGCTGACTCTGCTTGCCGCGGCCGTTGCGGTGCCGCTCAACGTGATCTTCGGCATCGCGGCTGCGTGGGCGGTCGCCAAGCATGATTTTCGGGGCAAGCAGTTCCTCATAACGCTGATCGACCTGCCGTTCTCGGTGTCGCCGGTCATCGCCGGTTTGATCTATGTGCTGGTGTTCGGTGCGCAGGGCTGGTTCGGGCCATGGCTCGTCGACCACAACGTCAGGATCATATTCGCGGTGCCAGGCATCGTGCTAGCTACGGTCTTTGTCACGGTGCCATTCGTCGCGCGCGAGCTCATCCCGTTGATGCAGGCGCAGGGCCGGGACGAGGAGGAAGCCGCGCTGGTGCTTGGCGCCAGCGGCTGGCGGACGTTCAGGAAGGTCACGCTGCCGAACATCAAGTGGGGGCTTCTGTACGGCGTCATCCTCTGCAACGCCCGGGCGATGGGCGAATTCGGCGCCGTCTCGGTCGTCTCGGGACACATTCGCGGCCAGACAAACACGATGCCGCTGCATGTCGAGATCCTGTATAACGAATACAACTTCGCTGCGGCGTTTGCCGTGGCCTCGCTGCTTGCGTTGCTGGCTCTCGTGACCCTTGTTCTCAAGACGTTCGTCGAATGGCGGGCGGGCATTCAAGCACACGAACCCGAGGCACCATGAGCATTGAAGTCCGCAACATCCGCAAGACGTTCGGCAGCTTCGTCGCGCTGGACAAAGTCAGCTTGGACTTTCCAACCGGGCAGCTCGTCGCCCTGCTTGGACCGTCGGGATGCGGAAAGACGACGCTGCTGCGGATCATCGCTGGCCTCGAGCATGCCGATGAGGGTTCGATCGTTCTCGATGGCGAGGACGCCTCCCATACGCATGTTCGAGAGCGGCAGGTGGGATTCGTATTCCAGCACTATGCGCTCTTCCGGCACATGACCGTGTTCGACAACGTCGCCTTCGGATTGCGCGTCAAGCCGCGGCGGCAGCGGCTGCGCGAGAAGGAGATCAAGCGGCAGGTGAAAGAGCTGCTAGAGCTGGTGCAGCTCGACTGGCTCGCCGATCGGTATCCCTCTCAGCTTTCCGGCGGACAGCGCCAGCGCATCGCGCTCGCTCGCGCGCTCGCGGTGCGTCCACGCGTGCTGCTGCTCGACGAGCCATTCGGCGCGCTCGATGCCAAGGTGCGCAAGGAATTGCGGCGCTGGCTGCGGCGTCTGCACGACGAGCTGCACATCACGTCGTTGTTCGTGACGCACGATCAGGACGAAGCGGTGGAGCTAGCCGATCGGCTTGTGCTCATGAACCGCGGCAGTGTCGAGCAGGTGGGCTCGGTGCGCGAGGTCTACGCCAATCCGGCAAGCCCCTTCGTCTATTCGTTCCTGGGTGCGGTCAACAAGTTCACCGGGCATGTGCAAGGCGACCATCTGCGCGTCGGCGAGAACTTCCTGCCCATCGCCGGGGGGACTGCCGCACCGGGCACGGACGTGGTGGCTTTTGCGCGGCCGCATGAGCTGGAGATCCTGCCGGCCTCCAGCGGCAGCTCGATCGGGGTGCCGGCCACCGTCAGCCGCATCCTCGACGTAGGGGCGGTGGCGCGGGTGGAGCTTAACGCGGCGCCTGAGACCGGCTATCTCAACGGAAATGGCACCGGGAAGGCTTCCGATCAGCAGTTCTTCGAGGTCGAATTATCGGCGCAGAAACTTTCAGAACTTAACCTTGCCGCCGGCCAGCCAGTCCGCCTTGTCAGTTCGCGACTGCAGGTCTTCGATCGAGAGGCGCAGACGTGAATTTCCAGCAGCTTCGCATCATTCGCGAAACGGTAAGACGTAAGTTCAACCTGACCGAAGTCGCCAACGCGCTCTACACGTCGCAGTCCGGTGTCAGCAAGCACATCAAGGACCTTGAGGATGAGCTGGGGGTCGAGCTGTTCGTGCGGCGCGGCAAGAGGTTGCTCGGCCTCACCGAGCCGGGCAAGGAGCTGGTCGTCATCGTCGAGCGTATGCTTCTCGATGCCAAGAACATCAAGCAGCTTGCCGAGCAGTTTGCGTCGAGCGACCAGGGCGAGCTGAAGGTGGCGACGACGCACACACAGGCACGCTATGCGCTTCCCCAGGTCGTGGCGAAATTCAAGAAGCTCTATCCGAAGGTTCACCTGATACTGCATCAGGCGAGCCCGAAGGAGATCGTCGCCATGCTGCTCGACGGGAGCGCCGACATCGGGGTCGCTACCGAGGCCCTGGAAGAGAACTCCGACGTCGTGGCATTTCCCTACTATTCCTGGGACCATGCAGTGATCGTGCCGGTGGGGCACGACCTCGAAAAGGTCGGGCCGCTGACATTGGCGGCCATCGCCGACTATCCGATCATCACCTATGACCGCGGCTTCACGGGGCGGCCGCGCATCGACCAGGCGTTCGAAAAGGAAGGCATCGCGCCGGACATCATCATGACGGCGCTCGATGCCGACGTGATCAAGGCTTACGTCGAGCTCGGCCTCGGGGTCGGCATCGTGGCGTCCATGGCATACGACGAGAAGCGCGACCCGGGGTTGCGGCTGCTCAAGGCGAAGGGACTGTTCGAGCGCAACACGTCGCGCATTGCCGTGCGCCAAGGGCGCTATCTACGCGGCTTCGCCTATCGCTTCCTGGAGCTTTGCTCGCCGGACCTCACCGAGATCGTCGTGCGCTCGAGCATCGCACCCAAGGGCGAGCCCGAGGCAGTGGATTAGGGGCCTCATGGTCAATCTTCCTGTTTGCCCACTTAAAACCCACAACCAGTCGCTCCACGGCGACCCGGCGACAACGCATTCAAAGGCTTGGTCGCGTTCTGCGTCCGGCCTCCGGCAAGGAAGGCGCTCTAGTCTATACGTTGGTCGCCACCGGCCCTGAAGTATCTCGGCTCAAGCAGGAGGAAGAGGATCTTGACGGCGTCGCTTCCGTTACCTGGAGCGCCGCATGAGAAGGGTTGTCGTGGTGACTGCGATCAGGTGCGTTTGCTTCACCTCACCGATCCCGACGCTCCGTCCGAGGCGGAATTTGAGCACTCGGCCGCCCGCGCCCTTGCATGTTTCTACCCTGACTACGACTGCATAGTCTTCAGCGGCAGCTTTCGCCTCGATGACGAAATCTATCGACCAGATCTCGCGCTGGTCGCTAAGAACTACGCACACTGGTTTGTGATTGAAGTCGAGCTCGCCTCGCATTCGTTTAGCCGTCACGTCTTGCCCCAAGTCCGAGCATTCCGCTACGGCCAGCCGTTAGACGACGTGCCCGACCAGCTTGCCCGTGAACTCAAGATCACAACCGCGAAAGCAAGGACACTCACTCACATGGTCCCCCGCACGGTCGCGGTTGTGGCTAACAAGCGTATTGGCACGTGGGAAATCGAGCTTCGTTCTCACGATATTATTCTGCTGACGGTCTCATCGTTCAGATCCCCGGGCGGCGTCGACGCGCTGGAGCTTGACGGCGATCTGCTTCCTCCCATCGAAAATCTGGGCTTCCGCGTCTATTCAGCTACGGATCGCTCCATGCGCTTTCCTGCAACCGTCCGGCTCCCTGAGCGCGTCCAAATCCACGACCTCGAAGGGGCCCCGGGAATTTGGGCCGTTACGCGCGACAGTACGCATGCATGGGTAACCAAGGAAACCGGCACGCCATCCATCCCGCATGGCTCCTTCGTTCAACTACTGCGAACGGTCGACGGCAAGATCACACTCCGGCGTCCGACTACCGTTTGAGGATGCAAGGCTATTTCGATGGGTGCCTATGGACTTTGACGAAGCGCAGCCAGACCTTTTGTCGCCGCTCCGCGATCTCGATCTCGTTCGGCATCTCATTGCAGATTTGCATGACGACCTTTCTGGTAAGATCGTCAGGTTTCGGCAGCTCGTCGATTTGTCGGGTGCGTTGGGTTCCTCGGGTACGATGCTTTTCGGCGGCGAGACAACTCTCGCAGCTTGGCGTGAGGCTCGTTGGTGCTATATCCACGGGAACTACATGGGTACCGTGATGCTCTGCCAGGGGCTTATTGAGCATCTCCTGGCTGCTTTCCTTCAGGCCGGCCTGCTCATAGACGATATGCCCGCGCGAATTTCGTTCTCGGACACGCTAAGGCGATGCGAGGAACGTGGCGTGTTTTTGAAGCGGGATGGCGAGGATCTTCGCCGTCTCATGGGCCTTCGGAACCCCCTCTCGCATTTCCGTAACCTTGACGATCCTTCGAATCTTTCTCGTCGCGTGCTCGATACGATGCTGCCCGCCGGCGATCATTTGCACCAGGACGCGACGTTCGCCATCGGCTTGGCGGTACGTATGCTGGCACTGCCAGCATTCCGGCTCGGATAGTGTCGGCACCATGCCACTGCACACTAGTCAGCCTAGTCCGTCTTCTTTGTTGGTGGGTGGCATTTCCAATGCGGCGTGTGGATCCTGTTGTGATCAGTCCGCTCAAATGCTCTACGGCAACATCAATCGGACGACCAGTATTCGTTGCAATGTGGACAAAGCGATTGCGCGACTTCATCCTCGCGGTAGCTTTCGTGCCGACGTCCGCTATCTCGGCTTCGCGACGACGCTTCCAGACCGGGAGTATGAACCCGCGCCCCGTTGTGGGACCCTATGAAGGGGCTACCGCCCCTTCAGCGTCGATGTCAGGCAGTGCAGCCGCATGTAAGGAGGCGGGATGTCGTCTGATTGGACGTAGTCTAAGCACTCTGCTTTGTCGTGCTCGGAATACGCCGACCAACTAGAGCGCACCTTGTCACCAGCTTGCTCTGAAGACGCACGCAGTCGGGCACTGCGGCAGGGCGCATGCTGTCGGCGCAGAATTTCTCAACGTCCCAGGTGGGGAACGCCGATCCGGCGAGGGCAGGAGAAATAGATACCGACAACGCTGTGAGGAGAACGAAAATCTGCGTACAGATTTCTGTCAAAATCACTGTCAAATCTGCCAAATCGGCTTCTGATAAACCCAGTAGAATCAGGGCTTACCGTTGGTTGCGGGAGTAGGATTTGAACCTACGACCTTCAGGTTATGAGCCTGACGAGCTACCGGGCTGCTCCATCCCGCGTCACCTAACGAACTTCCCGCTGCAGCAACGATAAAAATCGTATTCGGGAAGCCAGATCGGCCCGTTTGGATGGGCCGAAGAGAAAAGCCGCTCGTTGCCGAGCGGCTTCGAGGCGCGGCTTATAGCACAAAAATTCCGCCTGTGAAGCCCGCCCCAGCTCGCCACGGCAACCTTATGCCCAGTCTGGGCGTTTTGGCGCCGGCGAGGAAGCCATCCGTGCTGCGGAAATGGGGATTTTGAAGCGTCTTTCAAGCGAGGAGCCGCCATGTTCGATCCGCTCAGCACCAGCCTGCCGGAAGGCGTCATCGCCACGCGGCTGCTGCTGGCGGTGGCGCTGGGTGCGGTGATCGGATTCGAGCGCGAGCAACTGTCGCGGCCCGCCGGGCTCAGGACACACATGCTGACGGCGCTCGCCGCAGCGCTGTTCACGATCATCACCATGGAAATCCACGCCGCGGTGCGGCAGGAGGCGGGCAGCCCGAGCACGGACCCCATCCGCATCATCGAGGCGGTGACTGCGGGTGTCGCATTCCTGGCGGCGGGCGCGATCTTCCGCTCGCAGGGCGACGTGAAGGGCCTGACGACCGGAGCGGGCATGTGGCTCGCAGGCGCGATCGGCGTCGCGTGCGGTGCCGGCTACGGCCTCCTCGCGATCATGGCGACGGCCCTTGCAGCCGTCATCCTCGTCGCGGTGCGCTGGCTCGAATCCTACGCGGGCACAAAGGACGAGTAGGCGCCGGGTGCAGGAGAGTGGTCAGGACGCCCCGGGGCCGGCGGTGGCAGCCGCGGGCTGGGCGGTGCCGTTGGCGATGCTCTTGTGGTGCTCGCGGATGAAATAGATGTTGCGGCTGTAGATCACGAGGCCCATGCCCTGGCCGAGCATGAAAACGGGGTCGAGGCGGTAGATGGCGTAGGCGAACAGCATCGCGCCGCCGACGAGGCTGAAATACCAGAAGGTCTCCGGCACGATGGAGCGGCGCGCGCGCTCGCTGGCGATCCATTGGACGATGAAGCGCATCGAGAACATGAGCTGGGCGAGGAAGCCGATGCCGAGCCAGGCCTTCTCGCTCGTCGGTGTCGACAGCCACCAGTTGCCAAGCAGATCGACGGCGTGATGCAGGTAGTCCATGTGTGTCCCCGATACGGATACGCTGGGCGGTTCAGCTCTTGTCGCCGGCGCTGGCTCTGGCGCCGTCATCGTTCACCGGCTTCAGCCGCGAGGCGATGTCGGCGATGGACGGCGCTTCCGGATAGCGCTCGGTGATCTGCGGCACCTTGGTGCGCTTGCGCAGCCAGGTCACGCCGACGAGGTCATAGAGGCCGACGAGCGCCCGGTTCAAGTTGTTGTACTTGGAGACCCCGGCCTGGCGCGGCCTGTCGTTCACGGGAACGTAGGCGACCTCGTAGCCGTAGGTCTGGAACAGCGCCGGCATGTAGCGGTGCATGCTGGTGAAGAAGGGAAGGCGCAGAAACACCTCGCGCCAGTAGACCTTGATGCCGCAGCCGGTGTCGGGGCAATCGTCCTTCAGGACGCTGTCGCGGATCCAGTTGGCGGCGCGCGAGGCCCAACGCTTGGAGCCGGTGTCCTTGCGCTCCTTGCGCCAGCCGTTGACGAGAGCCGGGCCGTCGGTGCCGGGCTGAGCCAGCGCGTCGAGGAGCTTGGGGATGTCCTTGGGGTCGTTCTGGCCGTCGCCGTCCATGGTGGCGATGATCGGGCTCGTCGCCGCGAGCACGCCCGAGCGCAGCGCGCAGCTTTGGCCTGAGCGCTTCCCGTGGCGCAGATAGCGCAGCCCCGGGTAGTGGCCGGCGGCGATGAGGGCTTTGATCTCGTCGGGCGTTGCATCGACGCTGGCATCGTCGACGACGATCACCTCCGCGAGACGCTGCGCCGGGACGGCGGCATACGTCTCCTCGATGAGGCGGCCGATGTTGCCTGCCTCATTCAGCGCTGGAATGACGACGGTGACGCGCATCAAGTGCCCCTATCCCACCAGGACTCGCCGCGACGCCCTCCCTCATAGCCCTTCGGCGCGGGCAAGGATACCCGTCTTCGGCCTTGTCTACCAACCTAGTAAATTCAGTCGCCTAGCGGTCAAAGCCGCCGCGGGGCCAAGAGAATCAGGGTGGCGAAAAAGAACAGCGTGGCGAAAGTGCCCCACACGAGCCCGGATTGCTCCAGATAGACGTCCTGCGAGACGGGGTCGAAGCAGCGGCCCAGCTCGTTGAAGCAGTCGCGCCAGCGCCAATAGCGGTCATAGAAGAGCAGCCCAGCGGCGAGCCCCAAGCCGGCGAGGACGATCTCGATCGCGTATCGCAGCCACGTCATGGCCCAAGCGTGCGGCGAGATAGCGGCACGGCGAGGGCCGGGGCATCTTCACGCCGCCGTCTCAAGCCTGTAAATGAGCCGGCGGCGATGATCGCCGCGCCGCTCGCCCTTCCCCCGCAGCAAGCCTTCAGAGTGGGCAATGCCAGTCGCCACGGGCCACCTAGACCGCAGCCGCGATATCAACTGGTTCGGCGTCTTGCTCGCGGGGCTGGCCACGCTTCTGTGCGTACGGCTGCTCGCCCTCTATACCAATGGCACCGACCTGTTCTTCGACGAGGCCCAGTACTGGGCGTGGAGCGAGGAGCCGGCGCTCGGGTATTTCTCCAAGCCGCCGCTGATCGCGTGGATCATCGGCGCGGCGACGACGGTGTGCGGGATCGGCGAAGCGTGCGTGCGGCTGCCCTCGCCCATCCTGCATACCGCGACGGCGCTGGTCGTGTTCTGGCTCGGCCGGAGGCTCTATGACGCGCGGATCGGTGCGCTGTCGGCGCTCGCCTTTGCGACGCTGCCCGGCGTGTCGCTGTCGGCGGGGCTCATCTCGACCGACGTGCCGCTGCTGTTGTGCTGGGCGCTGGCGCTGGTCGGCTTCTCGGCGCTGCTCGAGAGCGACAATGTTTGGCCCGCGCTGCTGCTTGGCGTGGCATTCGGCGCGGGTCTCAACGCCAAGTACGCCATGGCGTGGTTCTTGATGTGCGCCGGCGTCTACCTGGCGGTGACGCCGGAGAGCCGAAAGATCCTGCGCGACTGGCGGCTCTACCTGGCGCTGGGTATCGGCGTCGCGCTCATCGTGCCGAACCTCGTGTGGAACGCCTCGCACAAGTTCGCGACGTTCGCGCACACGGCGGACAACGCCAACTGGGGCGGCTCGCTGCTGCATCCGAACAAGGCGCTGGAATTCTTCGGCGCGCAGTTCGGCGTCTTTGGGCCGATCCTGTTCGGCGCCTTCCTCGTCATCGTGTGGCGGGCGCTGCGCGAGCGGCTCACCGATCGGGCGCGGCTCTTGCTGGCGTTCTCGGCGCCGCTCATCGCCGTGATCCTGGTGCAAGCTTTTCTTTCGCGCGCGCATGCCAACTGGGCGGCTCCCGCCTATATCGCTGCGAGCGTGCTGGTCATCGCCACCATGGTGCGGGAAGGGGCGTGGGGCTGGCTCAAGGCGTCGTTCGCCGTGCACGCGGTGATCATTCTTCTGATCGTGTTCGGCACGTCCACTGCGGGCCGGCTGGAGCTGCCGGTGAAGTCCGATCCGTTCGCGCGCACGCTCGGCTGGCGCGACATCGCCGAGGCAACGCGTGCCGAGCTCGCCAAGGGCGCCGCGGCCGGCACGCCGTTTGCCGCCGTCCTGAGCGATGATCGCGCGCTCACGGCCGAGCTTCTCTACTATATGCGCGATGAGCCGACGCCCGTGCTCGCCTGGCGCCCAGGCGCTCCGCACGACCATTTCGAGTTGACGCGCCCGTTCACGGCCTCGACGCCATCGCCGGTGCTCCTCGTGCGTACCGACGAGGGACCGGGCTCTGCCGCTGCCGCGTTCACGGCTGTTGAAAAGGTTGCAGAGCGCGCGCTGCCGGCGGGCAGGAATGCAGAGCGGCATGTGACGTTCTACTCGCTCGCGGGGTACAAGGGGCAATGACCTCGCACAAGTCCAGGCCCGGCGGCATCGTGCCGTCCGAGGAAGCCACCGCGCTTTCGCAGACGTTTGTCCTGCTCGACAACAACTCGGGCTCGGGGCCGCCCTCGCTCCTGTTTTCCGAGCCGATCGACATCATCTCCGCCAACACGCCCGAGGAGGTGCCGGGCGCGCTGAAGCGCATCGAGGACGGCGTCAAGAGCGGGCTCTATGCTGCAGGCTTCTTCGCCTACGAGCTCGGGTACGTGCTGGAGCCGAAGCTGGCGCCGCTGCTGCCGGAACAGCGCAACGTGCCGCTGCTGTGGATCGGTCTCTACAAGGCGCCGGCCGAGATGACGAGCGCGGAGGTCGAGCATTGGCTGGCGACGCACACGCGCTCAGGCTCGTTCCGGTTCACGGACGTGTCGCTGTCGTGGAGCGAAAAGGAATACATCGAGCGCTTCAACGAAGTGATCGAGAAGATTCGCGCCGGCGACATCTACCAGCTCAACCTCACCTTCAAGGCACGCTTCAAGCTTTCCGGCTCGCCGCTGACGTTCTTCCTCGACCTCAGGCAGAAGCAGCGCGTCGCCTACGGCGGGATCGTCGATACCGGCGCGGTGACGGTGCTGTCGGCATCGCCCGAGCTCTTCATCGAGCAGGAGGGGCGGACGATCTTCACGCGGCCGATGAAGGGCACGGCGCCGCGCGCCGGCACCGAGGAGGCAGATGCGCTGGCACGCCGGCAACTCGCCGAGGACGTCAAGCAGCGCGCCGAGAACCTGATGATCGTCGATCTGATGCGCAACGACATCGGGCGCATCTCGGAGATCGGTAGCGTCGAGGTGACGGACCTGTTCACAGTCGAGACGTACAAGACGCTGCACCAGATGACATCGGGCGTCAAAGCGACGCTGAACGAGGGCGTCGGCATCGGCGACCTGATGCGTGCGATCTTTCCGCCTGGTTCGGTCATCGGGGCGCCGAAGATCCACGCACAGGAGCTGATCCGGCAGCTCGAGAGCGAGCCGCGCGGGGTCTATTGCGGGGCTATCGGCTATATCTCGCCGCAGGGCAGGTCTCTCTTCAACGTCGCCATCCGCACTGCGGTGATCGCGCGCAACGCGGACGGCGAGATGGGAATAGGCTCAGGCGTCGTCTTCGACTCGCAGGGGCCGAAGGAATACGCCGAGTGCCTGCTAAAAATGAAGTTCCTAACCGATCCGGTGAAGCGCTTCGATCTCATCGAGACGATGCTCTTCGATCCGGCCGAGGGCGGCTTCGTTCTGCTCGAGCGGCACATGGAACGCCTCGCCAACTCGGCGCGCTACTTCGCATTCGCCTACGATGAAGATGCGGCGCGACGCGCGTTGCAAGACGCGGTCGCCGGAAAGTCGGGCCGGCTGCGCGTGCGGCTGCTGCTGACCGAGGACGGCGTGGTGACGGTGACGACGACCGCGCTGGGGCCAGCCGATCCCAAAGCCGTCATGCGCTTTGCGGTTTCGTCCACGCGCATGGACAGCGCGGACCTGTTCCTTTTCCACAAGACGACGCGGCGCGAGGTCTACGATCGCGAGCGGCAGGATTGCGCAGAGCGGTTCGGCAGCGACGAGGTCGTGTACACCAACGAGCATGGCGAGCTGACAGAGGGCAGCTTCACGAACGTGTTCATCGAACGCGGCGGTGAGCTGCTGACGCCACCTCTCAGCGCCGGGCTGCTGCCGGGCACGTTGCGTGCGGAGCTCATCGCGGAAGGGCGTGCGCGCGAAGCTACGCTGACGCTCGCCGACCTCGACACAGCGGATGCGATCTATCTGGGAAACTCGGTGCGTGGATTGGTGCGTGCCGAGCGCGTCGCTCAGTCGGCGTGATCGCGCACAGCGCGCGATGAATAGTTGCTACTTGATGATCGTCTGATCGGAAGCGACGGAGCCCACCTTGTCGGTGCTCACGGCCCCGCCAACCATCGCGGCGAGCAGGAATGCGAACGCAGCGACCGTCAGCACCGCCGCGATGATGATCTCGCGCGATGAACGGCGCACGCGGTCGGCGTAAGAATCAAATTGCTCGAAGTTCCATTTCATGGCGCGGAAGATCAGGCCATCGCGGGCATCAAAGCCAGAGCGCTGAGTGCCGCGCGACAGAAGCGCACACAAATGGTTTTAATCGAGAACAGTTTTAAAGACCGCGCATGATGCAGCCCAGAACGAGGATGATCTGCGCCGCGAGAAGGGCCCAGAACTCGTTGCCGGTGATGAACGGGATGTCGGCTCCGAAGAACTTAATGATCAGCACGGTGACCGTCAGAATGACGGACAGCATGAACGTGATGATGCCAGGTGCCTTAAGTCCCATACCGAAGTCCCCCTCATAAACCTTGGCGCGTGCTTTTTGCAGCGCAACAGCGCCGACCCAATCGCGAGTCGCGTAGTCCCGGACGGCTTATAGCAGGCGCAACTCGTCCTGGCACTGCGGCGCTAAAAAGGCTGGGGATTGAGGAGAGTGCCGGCGTCGCCTCGACGGCGCTCTAAGCCGCAGCGCGGTGCCGCGGGCGCGCAAACAACAGGCGCCGCAGCAGCAGAAGAAGAATGAGGCCGACGAGGGCCAGTCCGATGACGACTGCGGGGTGCTTCTCCCAGATCAGGATCGGGCTTATGCGGCCGTCGGCCACGAGGCGGAGGTCCTCGCCGATGACGCCGGCATCGAAGCTGCCGCCGGTGCGCAACATCATCGCGACGGCGGCGGACTGGTCGGCGCTGGCGACGATGGCCTGACGCACGCGCTCGGACGACAAGGAATGGATCGAGGCCGGATTGGCCGCGACGGCGCGCAGCACCTCCTCGCGCGGTGCCTGCTTCAGGCCGGTGAGGTAGCGCGAGAGGCTCGACAACTCGTCCTCGGTCAGGTGGCGGGCGAGGTTCTTCAAATCGGAGTCGTTAAGCTCGAACAGGGTGTCGCGGGCGCTGCGGTCCACCGCGGCGAGGCGGACGATGGCGAGCTGATCGTCGAGCGCCAGTAGGCGCTGGAGGGTCGGGCGGCTCAACTCGTCGGGAGTCGTGCGCCGGTAAAGGCTGAGCTCGACGACTTTTGGCAGATCGTCGCCGGCAAGCGCCGACCATTTGAGGCCGGCATCGATCGAGCGCGTCTCGCGGGCGATGTCCATGGCCGGCGCGGGGAGCGTGCTGACCGCCGTATTGAGCGTGCCGTCGTCGAGGCGTCGAAGCAGGCCAGCCTCGCCTTCGGCGGGAAGCGTCAGCGCCACGACCTCGTCGAGGCGCGGCAACGCCGCCGGGTTGAGGCCATCGACGAATGCTTTGAACTTCGGGTTGCGCTCGGCGAGCCCAAGCGCCTCGGCGTGGGCACTGCGGAAGTCGCGCCAGATATCGATGACACGGTCGGCCGTCGCGGCGCCGATCTCCTCGACGTGTGCGGAGATCTGCTCTGCGAACGTCTTGGCCAGCTCCTCCTGCACCTTGTCCTTGTTCTCCTTCGACTTCATCTCGGTGGCGATGATCGGCAGCACGCCGTTGCGCAGGTCCCAGATGTCCTTGGCAATGAGGACGAGGCCGACGCCGCCGGCGACGACGGAGACCAGGCGGGCGAGCACGGCGCCGACCACGCGCTGGCCGACGCGCGCCGCCATGTTGGCGAGCTGGCGCCGCATCAGGAGCACGGCGGCGCCGGCGATGCCGCTGCTCGATTCCCGCAGGACTGCGCCCGAGGACATCTCGGCCGCGCCCTTGTTGGGGTCGACGGTGATGCCCTTGCCGGCATCGCCAATCACGGCGCGAGCGACGGTCTCGCCGTAGCGGGCGCCGACGAACGCCTTGAGGCAGGCGAGCGCCGGCTCGGTGGCGTCCTGGCTGGCGAACTCCATCTGCTTGCCGATGTCGCGGCCGACGCCGACCGCGAGCTGCTCGAGGGCCGTCTTGATCGCATCGGAGCGGTAGACGCGCTCTGCCACAGCCGTCGCCAGCTCCTGCGCCTTCTGCTGGTTGGCGAGAGACTGCAGCAGGTTTGCCCAGCTCGTCTCCTTGCGGACCTCCTCGACGGCGAGATCGACGCGCTTGTCGATGATCTCGTCCATGCCGATGCGCCGCCACTCGTCGGCGACGGCGGCGCGGTAGTCGACGTTGGCGATGCCGGCTTTCAGCGCGCGGACCGAGATGCCCTGGATCGCGGTGCGGAAGGCAGCCTCGTCGCGCGCCTGACAAGCCTCGTACTCGGTCTTGGAAAGAGGCTGGGCGGCTGCCGGAGCGATCTGCCCGACGACGACGGCAAAGGCGAGGAGGCAGGATATCGGGCAGCGCAGAGAGGCAAGCAACGCGAGAATGTCCTTCGGTGGGCAGCCGCACGGCCCGGCGCTGCCTTAACCATCTAACCACCAGGAGTATGTGGTGTCGATTGCGCTCGCAGCGTGACACGGGGACGGATTCGCCGCGAAGCCGGTGCCGGGCGCGGCGTCGCGCTGCCAGGTTTCGGATCGCGCGGTGACCGGGGCGCCGGGGGGCGGACGTGGTAAAAGGCGATCACAATTTCTTTCAAAATCGCACTACACGTTGAGGCCGGGGCGCCGGCGTGCGGAATGCTCGGGACCAGTGGGAGGGCACCTTGCAACCGGGAGCACGGCGCCGCGGAGGTTTGCCTTAAGTGTGGCGGTGATACAACATAGGGTTGCCTCGATTAATTACGTTTGCACCGCAACAATTTCGTCGGCCACGGGTTCAGCTTAGACTTGCATCAGACTGTCACGCATTTGGAACCGGCGCATTTTCAATGCTTTTCGCCCTCCAGCAGCAGGATTCCGCCGCCCTAACCTACGCCGCGGCAAGGCTTCTCGCCTCCCGCGGGGGTAGCAGCCATGCGGGTGGAACCGAGCCTTTCTTTTGCCTCAACCGGCGGCCAGAAGGCTGCCGCTCTTCGGCGCTGGCTTCACCTGCGGGGGCCGAAGGGCGGACGCCCAGGACGGTTGGGGCATCTTGGCAAACCGCGATCTTCGAGTGCAGCTGCGGCAAGGTGACCAATCGAACTTCCGGGCCGTTCCGGTCAGTGAGACCTCTCCACCTCAACTCGTGCAGTGCGGGTACGAGACCTCGTCCGAAGCGGCGTCCCCATAAGGGCGACGAGCCATCGATTGATCGGCATCGTTGCTCATTCGAGGAAACGAAAAAGAGAGAGTTTCAACGACAAGCTCGGGTCAGCGCGCACCATCGGCTCGCGCGGACCGGGGTCTGCTGGGGATTTATCAGCTTCGTCCAGTTTGCGAGCGAGTTCAGTTAAGAAGATGAAGAACAGCGAGAAAATGAAGGCAGCTTGGGGTAGCATTTTTGTTCCCGGTGGGCGCAACGGCGTGTTACTGGTGCACAGCCTCGGGGGCTCGCCTATCGAGTTGAAGTTCGTCGCGCACACGCTGGCGCAGCTCGGCTACACGGTCTATTGCCCACTGCTTCCCGGCCTTGCGGGCGGTACCGACGTTTCCGGCCTGTCGAGCTGGCAGGATTGGTATGCCGCCCTCGAGAAGGCGCACGACGAGCTCATGCAACATTGCGATGCGGTGATCGTCGGCGGCATCTCTGCCGGCAGCATGCTGGCGCTTCGTCTCGCCGCTCTGCGCCCGGAGAAGATCCACGGCCTGATGCTCTTTTCGCCGACGTTCTGGCCGAACGGCTGGGCGATCCCGTGGTACTTCAGCTTGTTCCGGCTGGTGCACCACAAGTGGTTCGCGCGCCTCTTCAAGTTCACGGCGCGCACGCCGCACGGCATCAAGGACGAGCGCCTGCGCAGCTTCATTCTCGACAGCGTGCAGTCGGAAGCCGATTCCATCGAGGATCTGTTCTCGCGCGGCGGCGGCCTCGTGCTCGAGTTCCGACGCCTTGTGCGCAACGTCAAGCCGCTGCTCAATCGGATCAAGCAGCACGCGCTGGTGTTCCACCCGCGCCACGACGACCAGAGCGATCTCGCCAATGCAGTGATCCTGCAGCGGCACCTCTCGGGCATCGTCGAAGTGTGCGTGCTCGACGACTGCTACCACATGGTGACGCTCGACCGGCAGCGCCCGGTCGTCATGGAGCGCGTCAAGGAGTTCGCCCATCGCCTGACAGCGCGCCTCGACAAGCTGCGTGCCGAAGAGGCTCTCGTCGCCTCGACGGAAACACAGCCGCAGCGCGAGAAGGGTCGCGGCGAGGGACGTGGCGCGACGACCTGATCGTGCCGCCTCGATACGGAAATGAAAAAGCCCGGCTGAAAGGCCGGGCTTTTTGTTTCAGGGGTGCGAGCGCTTCGGCTATTCGAGCGTCGGCCGGATGGCCGGGACCGGGCGCGGCACCTTGAGCTGGGGCTGGGGCGACGCGACCTTGATGGCGCTCGGCGCCGCCTTGGCTTCGCGCGGCTGATCGCAGCGCGGCAGGTCGGCCGGAGCGCGGCGCCAGTTGAACGACTTGGAGAAGAACTTCACGCCCTTGTACCCGGTCAGGACAAGGCGCTCGCGGCCGGCGACGATGGCGGCGTCGAACTGCGCGCCCTGCTCGGGGTCGTAGACCCAGCCGTTGTCCCAGCCGTTGCTGACCCGTTGCAGCGAGCCGAGCACGGGCAGCCCGCAAATGGTGCGCTTGCGCTTGGCGGGGTCGGGATTATAGCCGTCGGTCAGGGGCTCGCCCTTGCGATTGTTCGGCTCCTTCAGCCAAACAATGAAGCCGCACAAGCGGTTAGCCGCGGCGCCGGTGGGGCCGCAGGGGCGGATTTCGACGGCACCCTTGCCGGTGTGATTAATCCAGACGCCCGTTTCAAGGGGCGGGGCGGCACCGGCAGCCCCTGCGCTCAATCCAAGCAGGAGAGCGGCCGCAGCGGCTGTCGGCCAGCATTTACGGGCGTTAGAGACAGGAAGATCATGACGCATGGTGGCATCACCAATATTGTGTCAGAGATCGGGATCGCATTTAGGCTTCGGGAAAGCGGCGAAAGCGGGTCAGACATCAGAGAGCCGCAAGTCTCTGCGAAAAAAGGTAAAGAAGAATTATCCTTAGACGTTCGATCTTACCTCTTTCTTGACCTCTTGGCGTTAACGCCTTGGGAGTGCGCCGAGCCCCGCACGTTTCGAAATGGAGCGCTGACGCGTTATACTTGGGCAACTCTTAATCATGGGTTTGCCTTTTCGAGGCCAAGTTGGCGAACTACGAGCGGCTCCGGCCGCGCTATCGGCGTTCGGCCGAGCTGTTTTGCCCAACACTGAGTGGAAACCGACCTGATGATCCTGACGCTTGCCTTCCGCAATCTGTTCCACGATCGCATTCGTCTGGCGGTCACTCTCGTCGGCATTCTCTTCTCGATCGTCCTCGTCGCCGTGCAGCTCGGCCTCTATCTCGGCGCGAGCAAGATGATCACCGACAACATCGATCACGCCAAAGCCGACCTGTGGATCGCCGCCTACGGCGCCAAGAGCCTAGAGGACGGCGGCATGCTGCTGACCTCGCGCGAGCGCCACCAGGCGCTGGCGACGCCCGGCGTCAAGGCCGTGATTCCGCTCGTCGTGCGCTTCGCCGAATGGCGCAAGCCGGCTGGCGGCTCGACGCGCGTCGTCATCGTCGGCTCGGATGCGGAGGACGGCGGCTTGGTGCCGTTCAACCTCGTCGACGGCACCTGGGAAGACATCAAGGCGCCGGAGGCCGTCGCGGTTGACAGGTCGTACCTCAACGAGCTCGGCATCAAGGGCATCGGCGACACGGCGCAGATCGCCACGGGCCGCGTGCGCGTGCGTGCGCTCACTGACGGCATTCGCTCGTTCACCCAGTCGCCCTATACGTATACGACGCTCAACCGCGCCCGCTCCCTGTTCGGCGACAGCGACGGCACGAGCTTCTATCTCGTGCAGCTGCAGCCCGGCGCCAACGTCGAAAAGGTCCGCCACGACCTCGAATCGCGCCTCGAAGGCGCGGAGGTATTGACCCAGCAGGAGTTCCGCGACCGCAACCTGAAGCAGTGGCTGTTCAAGACCGGCGCCGGCGTGGCGCTGATCGGCGGCGCGCTGCTCGGCAGCCTCGTCGGCACGGTGATCGTCGCTCAGACGCTTTATTCGAGCACGAAGGATCACTTGAGCGAATTCGCAACCCTGCGTGCGCTCGGGTCATCTTCGGGATATATTCACAAGGTAATCCTGGCGCAGGCCGGCATCAGCGCCGTCGTAGGCTATGTCCTCGGCATCTCGATCGCGCTCACCATTCTCGTGCTCAGTAAGAACACGGCCTTGCCCATGGTCATGACGCCTGGATTGGCGTTCTGGCTGTTCGCGCTGACGGTGGGCATGTGCGCCATCTCGGCCCTGTCGGCGATCGTCAAAGTCACCAAGATCGACCCTGCAACGGTATTCAACAGATGAGTCAAGAGCCCGTCCTCGAAGCCATCGACATCGTCAAGGAGCTGGGCAGTGGCGCCGGCAAGGTGCGCGCCGTCAAGGGCGCCAACCTCACGCTGGTGCCGGGCGAGCTGACGCTTCTGATGGGGCCATCCGGCAGCGGCAAGACCACGCTGTTGTCGATCCTCGGATGCATCCTGACGCAGACGTCAGGGACGCTGAAGGTGGCCGGTGTCGATACGACCGATCTCAATCCGGAAGAGATGGCCGACCTCAGGCGCAAGCACATGGGCTTCATCTTCCAGTCCTACAACCTGTTCCCGACGCTGACGGCGCTGGAGAACGTGCGCATCGCGCTCGACGTGCGCGGGCAGAAGGGCTTCGCCGCCGCCAACCGCGCCGAGGAGGTGCTGCGGGACGTCGGCCTCGCCTATCGCCTCAAGAGCTATCCCGGCAATCTCTCCGGCGGTGAGCAGCAGCGCGTCGCGGTGGCGCGTGCGATCGCCTCATCACCGTCCATCGTTCTCGCCGACGAGCCGACTGCGGCCCTCGACGGCGAGAACGGACACGCGGTGATGGCGCTCCTGGCGCGCATCGCCAAGGAGCAACACCGCAGCGTCCTCGCGGTTACGCACGATCCACGCACGCTGAGCTACGCCGACCGCGTGGTGCGCATCGAGGATGGACGCATCGTCGGCGAGGAGCGCCGGCCAGAGGGGCTCGATGCCCCGGAAATTGCAGATCTTACAAAGAGACGGAAGGCCCATGCTTAAAAAGGTCAATCCCACAGCCGTTACTCTCGCCGTCGCCGGATTGCTGGCGGTGGCCGTAGGGTTCTACGTCAACAGCGTGAGCTGGGGGCCGGTCGCCGAGCAGAAGAACACCCAGGCGACGGCCGGCGATGCCAGCAAGCCAGGCAACGCCAAGGAAGCCGCGCCGCAGCCGACCTGGGCCGCGTCGGCCACGGGCCGCGTCGAGCCGAAGAGCGGCGAGGTGCGTATTGCCGCCGATGTCCCGGGCCGCATCTTGGAAATCCCCGCCGACCTCAATGAGCGCGTGCAGAAGGGTGATCTGCTCGTGCGTCTCGATGACGACGATGCGCTGACCAAGGTCGCGGCGGCCCGCGCCGAGGAACAGGTGCGCGTGCGCGAGCGCAATGAAGAGGATGCGCGCGGCCTGCAGCAGGAGCGCCGCAACGCCGAGGATGCCGTCGCCAACGCCGAGCGGGCCGTGTTTGGCGCGCAGCAGGAGTTCGACGACGCGCTCGACGAGAAGCGCACGAAGAACGGTTCGCAGGAGACCGTCGATACGGCACGTACCAAGCTGGAGGACGCGAAGAAGACGCTCGCCGACAAGAAGGCGGCGCTGGCGACGACGAACGCGAAGTCCGGCATGCCGCTGCCGACCCGGCTCGAGTCGGCGCTGGCCGTTGCCCGCGCAGAGCTCCTCGGAGCCGAGCTCGGTGTCGAGCACACGCGCGTGCGTGCTCCGTTCGACGCCACCGTCCTCAACGTCACGGCGAAGGAAGGCGAGATCGCGACGCCGTCGCCGGAGAACACGCTGCTGGTGATTGGCGACCTGTCATCGATGAAGGTGCGCGCCGAGGTCGAGGAGCGTGATGCCGCCAAGATCCATGTCGGGCAGCGCGTCGTTGTGCGCGCCGATGCGTATCCGGACCAAGATTTCGAAGGGCGCGTGAGCTCCATCGCCCAGTCGCTGTCGCAGCCGAACATCGTCTCGCGCGGCCCGCGGCGTCCGAACGACGTCGAAGTGCTCGAGGCGCTGGTGGACCTCGACGGCGTGCCGCCGCTGCTGACGGGCATGCGCGTCGACGTGTTCTTCAAGCACGACGCGACCGCCTCGACGAAGTAAGCGTCACGGCAGTTGGGGAAATCAAAGCGGGCGCATCCCAGTGATGCGCCCGCTTTATTTTGTGATGCGCGCTGACACTGGCGTAGATCCCGGCCTGCGCCGGGATGGCGTTGGGAGTGGGCCACCGGCTTGCTACCTGCCGCACCGGCGACATTCCGTGCCTTGCAACTCCGTCATGCCGGCACCGACGCAAGCCTCCGCAGACGTGACGCTGCAAGTCCCCTCGATGCTCTTAACTCGTCATCCTCGGGTTTGTCCCGAGGACCCAACGCTCCGGTTGCTCCTGACGTTGGATATGTGCTGCACGCTGGGTCCTCGGCATAAAGCCGAGGATGACGTCGAGAGGAGGAAACGTGCTTCGCTTTGCGCTGCCGATTCACGCCCTCGCTGGTAGACGCCCGAGCGATCGGAGCGCGTGATCAATGAAGTGAGCGAGATGCCAACATCGCTGCTGTTGCACCACCCCACTCCGACCCTCCCCCAGATCCCTCGAGCGTGGCGAGGACGCGAGCCTACTCGGCGGGGGTCGGGTGCGTGCGCGGAGCGTGTGCGGGGTGATGCTCGGGCGGCTCGTCGGTCGGGCCGATGAAGCGGCCGAATATGCGCCAGACCAGATTGCCGATGTCGTCCATCACGGTGAAGAACGAGGGGACGAACACCAGAGACAGCACCGTCGATACCAGCAGGCCGCCGATCACCGCGATGGCCATGGGAGCGCGGAACTCGCCGCCGTCGCCGACCGCCATGGCGCTGGGGATCATGCCGGCGACCATGGCGAGCGTGGTCATGACGATGGGGCGCGCGCGCTTGCGGCCGGCATCGATCACGGCGTCGATGCGTGGGACGCCCTTGGCGACCTCCTCCACGGCGAAGTCGACCAGCATGATGGCGTTCTTGGTCACGATGCCCATGAGCATCAAGAGGCCGATGTAGACCGGCATGCTGACCGAGTTGTTGGTGGCGAGGAGGGCGATGACGACACCGCCGAAGGAGAGCGGCAGCGACAGAAGGATGGTGACCGGCTGCGCGACGGAGCCGAACAGGAGCACGAGCACGCCGAAGACGATCATGAGGCCTGTGCCCATGGCGGTCATGAAGCCGGTCGCGACCTCGTCCTGGATCTCGGCGTCGCCCGACGGCTGCAGGCGAACGCCGGGCGGGAGCTTCTGCTCATCGACCACCTTCAGGAACTTCTCGCGCGCGTCGCTCAGAGCGTAGCGGGATTCAAGATCGACGCCGATGACGGCGCGGCGTTCGCGGTCATAGCGGTTGATGGAGCTCGGCCCGCGGCTGAAGTCGATGTCGGCGACGGCGGCGAGGGGGATGGCGGTGCCCCCGGTGTTGGTGACGCGCAGGTTCTTCAAGCGCTGCATGTCGGTGCGCGCGTTCTCCTCGATCTGCACGCGGATCGGAACGAGGCGGTCGCCGGCGTTGAACTTGGCGAGGTTGGCGTCGATGTCGCCAATGGTGGCGACGCGGATCGTCTCGGCGATCATGCTCGGGGCGACGCCGAGGCGCGCGGCGGCGTCGAACTTCGGGACGACGCGCAGCTCCGGCCGGTCGATAGCGGCATCGGCGGCGACGTTCTTGAAGCCCGGAACCTGACGCAAGGCGCCTTCGAGCTTCCGCACGGCATCGCCCAGCTCCTCGCCGTCATGCGAGAGAATGGAGAAGGACAATTCGCGCTCGCCGCGCTCGTTGACGTACCAGACGCGAACGTCGGGCGCATCGGCAAGCTTGTCGGCGATGATGATCTTCAGATCCTTCTGCTTCAGGCCGCGCTCGGTCTTCGGCACGAGGTGGACGAACAGCGACGCCTTGCGGATCTCGAGCCCGCCGGTGGGCGTCGAGCCTCCGAGGACGAAGACGCTTTCGACCTCTGGGATAGTTTTCAAGAGGTCGACCATGTCATCGGTCGACCGGCGGGTGTCCTCCAGCGTGGACCCGGGGGGCAGCTCGACGGAGACGACGAGACGGGAGGTGTCCTCGTCGGGGAGGAAGCCGGTCGGCAGCAGCGTCGTCGCGTAGATCGAGCCGGCGAACAGCCCGAGGCCGGCCAGAAGCGTGAGGTAGCGAACCTTCAGTGTTGCGCGCAGGAAGCCCACATAGGCGCGCATGACGAGGCCGTTGCCCTCGTGCTCCTCCTTCACGGGGCGCATGAGATAGGCGGCCATCATCGGGGTGATGAGGCGGGCGACGAGCAGCGAGATGAGCACGGCCACGGCGACGGTGAGGCCGAACTGACGGAAGTACTGGCCGGCAATGCCGCCCATGAAGGAGACGGGCGAGAAGATCGCCACGATGGTGAGCGAGATGGCAATGACGGCGAGGCCGATCTCGTCCGCGGCTTCGATGGCGGCGCGGTAGGGCGATTTGCCGGTGCGCATGTGGCGCACGATGTTCTCGATCTCGACGATGGCGTCGTCGACGAGGATGCCGGTGACGAGGGTGATGCCGAGAAGGCTGACAAGATTGAGCGAGAAGCCCATAAACTGCATCGCCCAGAACGTGGGGATGGCGGAGAGCGGCAGCGCGACCGCGGCGATGACCGTGGCGCGGATGTTGCGCAGGAAGATGAGCACGACGAGCACGGCGAGTACGGCGCCCTCGATCAAGGTCTCCATCGCCGAGGTGTAATTGCCGCGTGTATAGGCGACGGCGTCGTCGATCTTGGACATGCGGATGTCGGGATACTGCTTCTGCAGCTCCTCGAGCTTCGCCGTCACGACGTTGGCAACCGAGAGCTCGCTCGAGCCCTTGGAGCGGAAGACGGAAAACGTGACGACAGGCTCTCCGGCGAGGCGCGCGAACGAGCGCTGCTCGCTCGCATCGTCGATGACGCGGCCGAGGTCGGACAGGCGCACCTGCCGGCCGCCGGGAAGCAGGATCTTGGTCTCGGCGAGATCCTCGACCTTGCGTGCTCCGGCGAGAGTGCGGATCGCCTGCTCCTGACCGCCGACCTCGCCGCGACCACCGCCCAAGTCGACGTTGGTCGCGCGGACCTGGGTGTTCACCTCGGCGGCGGTGATGCCGAAGGCGAGGAGCCGATCGGGATCGAGCAGGACGCGCACCTCGCGATCGACGCCGCCGTAGCGCTCGACGCGGCCGACGCCCTTGAGGCCCTGGAGCTGGCGCTTGATGACGTCGTCCACGTGCCAGGAGAGCTTTTCCAGCGTCATGCCGGGCGAGGAGGCGGCGAAAGTGAGGATCGACTGTCCCTCGACGTCGATGCGCTGCACGATCGGCTCGTTGATGTCGCGGGGCAGCTGAAGGCGGATCTTATCGATCGCGTCCTTCACGTCGTTGACGGCGCGGTCCTGGTTCACCTCGAGGCGGAACTCGATGACGGTCTGGGACTGCCCGTCGGTGACCGTCGACATGATGTGCTTGACGCCAGTGATGTTGGCGACCGCGTCCTCGACGTACTTGGTGACCTGGCTTTCAAGCTCGGCCGGGGCTGCACCAGACTGCACGACCGTGATGGAGACGAGCGGGACGTCGATGTTCGGAAAGCGCGTCACCGGCATCGTCATGAAGCTGATGATGCCGAGCAGCGTCAGGACCGCGAACAGAACGATGGACGGCACCGGGCGCCGGATAGACCATGCCGAGATGTTGAGGCGCATTATCTTGCCTCGCTGATCTTCGAGTCGGGCTCGACGGCACGCACCTGGTCGCCATCGCGCAGGAAGGTGCCAGCGCGCGCCACGACCACCTCGCCTTCAGAGATGCCCGAGCGGACCTCGATGAGGCCGCGTGCAACGAGGCCGGTCTTGATATCGCGCCGTTCGACCCGGCCGTTGCGCACGACCTGCACATAGGCGCCGCCGTTCAAGTCGAAGACGACTGCGGACGAGGGGACGCCGAGGCCGTGGCTCTTGGCGGTGGCGACGGTGCCGCGGCCGTAGGTGCCGATCCGCAGACGCGGATCGGTGCCGAGGAAGATTCGCACTCGGCCAAGGCGCGTCTGCTTGTCGACCTCGGGAGAGACGAGGCGCACGGTGCCGTCGACCTCGCCGACGCCGGCAACATCGACGCGCGCCTTCTGGCCGGCCAATATCTTGGCGAGCTCGGTCTCGATCACCTCGGCATCGAGCTCCACCTCGCTACGGGCGATAATGCGGAACATCGGCTCGGCGGCGCCCGACGCCATTCCGCCGATGCGCGCGGTGCGGCGGCTGATGAGGCCATCGGCAGGGGCCGTGACGGCGGTATTGGTGCGCTTCCACATGAGCTCCCGGCGCTGGGCCTCGACCTGCAGCTTCTCGGCTTCGGCCAGCTTCAGGCCGTCCTCTGCGGCCTTGAGCTGGGCGGCGGCAGATTTGGCTGCAGCTTCGCGCTGGTCGTATGTCGAGCCAGAGAGATAGCCGGAGCTCTTCAGCGGTTTGGCGCGCTCGAAATTCGCATCAGCCTCGGCGAGCTTAGCCTTGGCCTCGACGATCTGGCTTTGAGTCTGCGAGATCGCGGCCTCGGCGCGCGCGAGCGAAGCGGCGTTCTGGGCCAACTGGGCGTCCAGCGACTCCTGAACCAGAGTGGCGAGAACATCGCCCTTCTTGACGCGATCGCCCTCGTCGACCATCAGCTCGAGCACGCGGAAGCCCTCGATCTCGGGCGCAACGAGGATCTCGTCGCGCGGAACGAGGGAGCCGGAGACGGTGACGAGCTCGGTAAAGTCGGCCTCGGCGGCCTTCACGACGGAGACCGCGGGTGGAGGCGTGGGGGCCGGCTCCTTGTGCTTGGCCTCTTTGCGCTCGGCATGCCAATCGCTGAATGCGGTCAGATAGGGCGCGAGCTGGGGTGCCGCGTGCGGCGCAAGCAGAACGGCTGCACCGGCCACGGCGAAAAGCGCGCCGCTAATGAAGAGGAGCCTTTTCATCGACGCTTCTCCATCATCTCGCCTTGCGGCTCTGCGCTCGGTGGCGGCTGCACGTTTAGTAGCTTGGCAATCAGCCCCATGACGGCGGGGACGAGCGTTTCGGGATCGAAGTGCGGATCGAGCGCGCGGCGCATGAAGAGGCCGTCGCCGATCATCGAGAACACCTTCGTGACCGTCGGGATGTCGACGTCGGGAGCGATGCGGCCTTCCTCCGCCAGCTTGGCGAAGAGCTTTTCGAAGCTTTCCTCCACGAAGCGATCGACGGAGCGATAGATCTCGCCGACGCGCGGATTGCGGATCGATTCGAGGCCGATCTCGAGACACATGGTGCGCTTATGCGGGGGCTCCTCGGCGAAGTAGTGATCGCCGAGGTCGGAGAGGGCGCGCATGAAGTCCGGTGCCGCCGAGACCTCGGCGAAGCGCTCAGCAAAATCTGAGCGATCGCGCTCGGCGAGGCCGGCGATAAGGTCCTCCTTGGAGGCGAAATAGACGTAGAGCGCGCCGGGGCTGATCGCTGCCTCCTTGCAGATGTCCTGCATGGTGGTGCGGTGAAAGCCCGCGCGGGCGAAGCAGATCTCTGCTGCGTCGAGGATGTGCTCGCGGCGCGCGCGCTGTGTGGCTGGCTTGAGCTTGGGCATCGGGTAACCGGTTAAGAATGTCCTTCTCGCCGTTCTATGGCGGAACAAAACAAAACGAACAACCGTTTTGTTTGCATGCCATGATGGCACACTCATGGCATGTCCCCGAGGGAACCGGCCGGTCAATGGCGGGGGGTGAGTGCGCCGGAGGCCGGGCAGAAGGGCAATCCGCGCCGGGCCGGATCAGAACTGGGTGAGCCAGTTGGCGGTGGCGTACGGGTCGCGGAGTGACTGTGCGTCCTCGAGGAAGCGGCCCGAGAAACCGCCTGAGACTGAGATTTCGCCGCCGTCCCAGGCGTAGCGTGTGAAGATGCCGATGCGCGCGTCCTCGCCCAAATCGTTGGCGTTGATGCCGCCTTCGAGGCCTAGTGAGACGTCTCGATAAAGGCGGTATCCACTCCGCAAGCGGGCGGCGGCAGTGTTGTAGGCAGTGGTCCAGGAGAGGTCGAGCGAGGACCAGGCCGAGCTTCTCATGTTGAGCCAGAACTCGGCGGCGAGCTTGGGGCCAAGCCTTTGCCCTTGCATGGGATTTTCAGGATCATACGGAGAGACGTCGTGCTCGATGGCGGCGACGCCGAGGAATGCCTTGGCGGTCAGCGGGCCGAAGCGCTTGAGGTAGCCAACGAGTGCCTCGCCATAGCCCGTCTGGGCATCGAAGGAGCGCATCTCTCCGCGGCGGTCCCCGGAATACGAATAGCGCCCGTAGCCGCCGGCAATGCGCAGGCGAAGGCCGTCGGCGAATACGTGTCCATAGGGGGCGACGGTCGCCCCGCTGTAGAGAAGCCAGACGCTGCTCGAAACATCGGCTCCCGACCAGACCTCACGCCAGCCGTAGCGCGGCTCGGGCTCGGCGCGAGCGGAGGCGGGAAAGAACAATGCGACGAGCGCGGCGGCTGTCGCCACGGCTTTTCCGCCGGAATGTGGACCCGTCCCCCGCATACGCGTACGCAATAAGAACAACGCAACGACCTATATAAATCTGTGGATTAACCATAAGCGCCCTAAACGGCGCATGCAACCCAGGATGAATGGAATCGGCGTTTTAGGTCCAGCAGTTGCCCAGGGGTTTCGATAACGATTGCGCGACGAGAGCCGATTGTGGCCTGTGCACAGAATCGTTTTCTGCCATTCTGCTGTCGCCTGCGCCTGCTAATGTTTTCTTCGTGGGGATGCTGCAAACCCTCAACGGAGACGGCCTCCAGCCCGGCTCCCCCGCCGCAATCAGGCCGTCCGAAACAAGGGAGGACGAACCATGGTTGCCCATGCGTCGAATTCGCATGCGAACGGCAAGTCACCAGCACATTCGGCGTTCCAGTTCTATTTCGGCGGATTGGAAGCGCTCGGCCAAGCCTATGATCCCTTCCTCAAGGGCGTTGCGCGCACTCAGCTCGAGATGCTCGGATTCTTCAACCGGCGCGCCCAGGCGTACATGCAGATCCCGGCGCACGTCGCCCAGTGCCGCACGCCGCAGGATCTCATCAACGCGCAGACCCAGTTCTGGCGCGCTGCCTATGAGGACTACTCGCAGAGCGTTGGTCGGGTGACGAGCGCTCTTGCGTCATGCGCGCCGAACCTTGCCGCCTTCGTCTCTGACGAAGTCCGTAATGCACACGACTACATCGCCTTCCCGGACACGGAAGCCAAAGAGCCGGGAGCGAGCAGACACACGCGTGAGCGCAAGGCGGCCTAGCCGCCCGAAGAGTTGTTCTTGCGTTTTGGGCTGGGGGCCAGCGTTGGGCGCCCCGGCGGTGGCGAGGCTCGGCCAATAACCGCGATGCTTTCGCCTATTTCAGCTCGGCCAGCGCTTCCTTGAAGCCGTTGAGCGAGATCGGGATGCCAATACCCGCCTCCTCCGCCTGGAAGATGATGAAGATGGCCGTCTTCCCATTCTTGAGCTGATCGACCAGCGGATCCTCGACGACCACCTGCGCATAACAGGCGAAAGTGTGGCAGCGCAGGAATGGCGCGTGGCCTACGTCCTTGTCGTCGATCTTCAGGCCGAGACCCGGCGGCAGCAGGATGCCGAGCGGGGCGAACACGCGCAGGACGCGCGTGCCGTTGGAGAACTTCTGGAAGTAGACGGTAAGGCCGATGTTGTCCTTGTCCTCGGCCGTGACGCTCTGCACCAACGCGCAGACTTCGTTCTTGGCGCCGGGTGGGGGGTCCTTGCAGACGATCTGCCAATCGCCGTGCTGGGCTTTGACGGTGCCTTCCTGAGCTGCGGCCGGAAACGCGGCGAACGCCAGCAGGCAAAGGGCCAGTGCGATTTGCGCCACCGGCGAGCATGCAGTGCGCGCAAAAAAATGTGACGCGCTGCGGGGGGCGGCGCGGTCAGCAGGTTCGATGTCGTGCACGCAATGCTCCTGAGGTCTGCCGGCGGGAACCGCCGGCATCGTGGTGTTCCCGGAATCGGGCCAAAATTGGGACCTGACACAGATCAGAACTGATTGATGCACGGCGGAAATTTTGTTGCGCCACAACGCGTGCAAATGCCGCATCAAGCTTGACTTGAGCCATGGATTTCTATTGTGCTCATAGTTGACGAGGGGACATGCGTCCTGCGTTCCGGCTGCTTCGAGCACCGGCGCGGTGGTTGCGGGCGAACTGATCAAAAGCAGCGCCTGTTTGGGGAGGTACTCGGCCAACGTGCCGAGCAGCACTTGGGAGCGGATGAATGTTGAGACGACTGCTTTGCTCGGCGCCTGCCGCAGCACTTGCAATGCTGTTGCTTGGGTCGTTTGCCTGGGCTGGGATGGGCCAGCCGTCGCCGGGTGAGATGGGCCTGCAGGGAGCGGCCTCCCCGGTCGCCGAGGCGATCCACTCCTTCTACGACTTCGTGAACATCATTATCGTGGCGATCACGGTCTTCGTGCTTCTGCTGCTGATCTACGTGATGTACCGCTTCAACGAGCGGTCCAACCCGACCCCCTCGACGGTCACGCACCACACCGGGCTCGAGGTTGCCTGGACCGTCATCCCGATCCTCATCCTCGTCGCCATCGCCATTCCCTCCTTCCGCTTGCTGCACCTGCAGTACAGCTACCCGAAGGCGGACCTGACGCTGAAGGCCACGGGCTACCAGTGGTACTGGGAGCATGCCTATCCGGAACTCGGCATTGCCTTCGAGACGCGCATGCTCGACGAGGCGGGCATCCAGGAGCAGCAGGCCCTGAACCTGCCGGCGCCGCGCAACCTCGCCGTCGACAACGAAGTGATCATTCCCGTCGGCAAGGTCGTGAACACGCTCGTCACGGCCGCTCCCGACGGCGTCATCCACGACTGGACCATTCCGTCTTTCGGCTCGAAGGTCGACGCTGTTCCGGGCCGCATCACCTCCACCTGGTTCAAGCCCACCATCGAGGGCGTCTTCTACGGGCAGTGCTCGGAGCTGTGCGGCAAGGACCACGCCTTCATGCCCATCGCGGTCCGCGTGGTGAAGGAAGAAGTATTCAACTCCTGGGTCGATGCGCAGAAGCAGGCCATTGAGGTCGGCAAGGCGGCCGGCGCCGAAAAGGACAAGGAAAAGCGCAAGGAGCTGCTGAAGCAGAAGAAGGATCTCCTCGAGAAGGCCAAGGGCATCGTCCGGCAGGCCGCGCTCGAGCAGGCCGGCGTACGCCAGTTCGCCAACAACGGCGATGCCGCGCAGGCCAAGTGATCCACGCTTCACAACCTAGATGAGCTCCGGGCCTGGCCCGGCAACAAACACCTCAAGGGCGAACGCACAATGGGAAGCACGACAGCAGCAGCTCACGACGACCACGACCACGCCCCAACCGGGCTCAAGCGCTGGTTGTTCTCGACGAATCACAAGGACATCGGAACGATGTACTTGATATTCGCCATCATCGCCGGCCTCATCGGCGGCGCCCTCTCGGTCGCCATGCGCCTCGAGCTGCAAGAGCCGGGAATGCAGTACTTCGCCGATGGCCACGTCTATAACGTGTTCGTCACCGGTCACGGCCTCATCATGGTGTTCTTCATGGTGATGCCGGCCATGATCGGCGGCTACGGCAACTGGTTCGTGCCGCTGATGATCGGCGCGCCCGACATGGCCTTCCCGCGCATGAACAACATCTCGTTCTGGCTGCTTCCGGCGGCGCTCGGACTGTTGCTCATCTCGCTGTTCGTCGAAGGGCCGCCCGGCGGTCTCGGCGTCGGCACCGGCTGGACGGCGTACGCGCCGCTGTCGACCTCGGGTCACCCGGGGCCGGCGATGGACTTCGCCATCCTGTCGCTGCACCTCGCCGGTGCGTCGTCGATCCTCGGTGCCATCAACTTCATCACCACCATTTTCAACATGCGCGCGCCGGGCATGACCCTGCACAAGATGCCGCTGTTCGTGTGGTCGGTGCTGGTGACGGCGTTCCTTTTGCTCCTGTCGCTGCCCGTTCTCGCTGGTGCCATCACCATGCTGCTGACGGACCGCAACTTCGGAACCTCGTTCTTCAGCCCGCAGGGGGGCGGCGACCCGCTGCTCTACCAGCACCTGTTCTGGTTCTTCGGACATCCTGAGGTCTACATTCTGATCCTGCCGGGCTTCGGCATCATCAGCCACATCGTGTCGACCTTCTCGCGCAAGCCGGTGTTCGGGTATCTCGGCATGGCCTACGCCATGGTCGCCATCGGCCTCGTCGGCTTCATCGTGTGGGCGCACCACATGTATGCGGCCGGCATCAGCGTGAACACGCAGGCCTACTTCGTGTTCGCGACGATGGTCATCGCGGTGCCCACGGGAGTGAAGATCTTCTCGTGGATCGCCACGATGTGGGGCGGATCGATCCAGTTCCGCGTGCCGATGATCTGGGCTCTCGGGTTCATCTTCCTGTTCACGGTGGGCGGCGTCACGGGCGTCATGCTCTCCAACGCCGGCGTCGACCGCGCGCTGCACGACACCTACTACGTGGTGGCGCACTTCCACTACGTGCTGTCGCTCGGCGCCGTGTTCGCCATCTTCGCGGCCTGGTACTACTGGTTCCCGAAGATGTCGGGCTACATGTACAATGAGACGCTCGGCAAGATTCACTTCTGGCTGACGTTCATCGGCGCCAACGTGCTGTTCTTCCCGCAGCACTTCCTCGGTCTCTCGGGCATGCCCCGCCGCTATGTCGACTATCCGGACGCCTTCGCGTTCTGGAACGGTGTGTCGTCGATCGGCGCCTACATCACGGCGCTGGGGACGATCGTGTTCCTCGTCGGCGTGCTGGCTGCCTTCATGGGCCGCAAGGTCGCCGCTGCCAATCCGTGGGGCCCGGGCGCCACCACACTCGAGTGGACGCTGCCGTCTCCGCCGGCATTCCACTCCTTCGAGACGCTGCCGCGCATCCAGGCGAGTGGACATCACTGAGGTCTGAAGCGGCGATGGCAACGGGCGGCATGGCCGCCCGCTGCCCGAAGAAGAAAAAACCGCAGCTCACCTTCGCCCTCGGCGGGCGGAGGTGAAGCGGCGGCAAGACCAAGCAGGACCTCCGCAAAAGGGGCCGATGCGCGGTCAGAAGGGTGGAGTTGGGATGCAAGGCACGTCGCTTGAGACCAATATCGACCGACTGAGCCCCGGCACCGGGGCGAGCGTCGGCGATTTCATTCAGCTTCTGAAGCCGCGGGTGATGTCGCTCGTGGTCTTCACCGCAGTGACCGGCATGGTTGCCGCGCCCGGCTCGATCCATCCCGTCATCGGCATCATCGCGCTTCTCGCCATCGCCATCGGGGCGGGTGCCGCCGGGGCGCTCAACATGTGGTACGATGCCGACATCGACGCGCACATGGCGCGCACCGCGGCTCGACCGATCCCGCGCGGGCGCATGACGGCGGACGAGGCGCTGAGCTTCGGCTCGGTGCTGTCGGTATTCTCGGTGCTGACACTCGGCGTGCTCGTCAATTGGACGGCCGGGGCCCTGCTCGCCATCACCATCGGCTTCTATCTCTTCATCTATACGATGTGGTTGAAGCGGCGGACGCCGCAGAACATCGTCATTGGCGGCGCCGCTGGCGCCTTCCCGCCGATGGTCGGCTGGGCGGCTGTGACGGGCAATGTCAGCATCGAGAGCGTGCTGATGTTCCTCATCATCTTTATGTGGACGCCGCCGCATTTCTGGGCCCTCGCGCTTTATCGCTGCCGCGACTACGAGCGTGTCGGCGTGCCGATGCTGCCGGTCGTTGCCGGCATGGCCGAAACGCGGCGGCAGATCTGGCTCTATTCGCTGGTGCTGGTGCCGCTCGCGGTGGCGCCGTCCTTCATCGGGCTCGCGGGGCCCGTCTACGCGGTGACGTCGGCAATGCTTGGAGCGGCGTTCCTCTACCTCGCGTGGAAGGTGCGCAAGATCACCGAGGGGCGCGAGGCGGACGCCGCTGCAAAGCGTCTGTTCGGGTTCTCCATTCTCTACCTATTCCTGCTGTTCGCGGTGATGCTCGGCGAGCATGTCGTGGCGCGGATCGCAGCGTGAGGAACGTGCGGTGGCAGTGGTCATGGCCGAGATGAACGAGGACGAGAAAGAGCGCCGGCGGCGGCAGCGCATGCGCTCGCTCGCCATCGCGCTGGCGCTCGGCGCCATGGTGGCGCTGTTCTATGTGGCGACCATCATCCGCCTCGGCGGCAACGTCTTCAACAGACCGATCTAGGGTGCGCGGAAAAGGACCATGACGGCATCCAACGAGCAGCAGAGAAAGACGCAGGCGGCACCGCGGCACAAGACCGTGGCGCTGATCTGCAGCGTGCTCGTGCTGGCGATGGCCGGGCTGTCGTTCGCGGCCGTACCGCTCTATCGCCTCTACTGCCAGGTCACGGGCTACCAAGGCACGACGCAGCGCGCGGAGAAGGCGTCGGGCGTGGTGCTCGACCGCACCGTGAAGGTGCACTTCGACGCCAACGTCGCCGCAAACCTGCCGTGGAAGTTCGAGCCGGTGCAGTCCTCGCTCGACGTGAAGGTCGGCGAGAACACGCTCGCATACTTCAAGGCGACCAACACCTCCGACAAGGCGACGGTCGGCACCGCAGTGTTCAATGTCACTCCGGATGCCGTTGGGCCGCACTTCAACAAGGTGCAGTGCTTCTGCTTCACCGAGCAGCGGCTGGAGCCCGGCCAATCGGTCGAGATGCCGGTTTCATTCTTCGTCGATCCGGCGTTCGCGACGGACGAGGAGACGAGCGCGCTGTCGGAGCTGACGCTGTCCTATTCGTTCTATCCGGTTGCCGAGCCCAAGAAGGTGGAGGGGCAAGCCTCCGTCGGCTCGGCGGGCAAGGGCGGATGAGAAACTGAAATAACCGCTGGCGCGTCGAGGGAACCGGTCCTAAGGCGCGGCGGCGAGGCAGAGGCCCTCCAAAGCCGACGCCGATAAAGACCAGGGATCGGGAGCACCAACGGGGACCACGGGAGACACACGAAAATGGCCGCTTCGCACGCCAAGCATCACGACTACCACCTAGTAAATCCAAGCCCGTGGCCACTCACCGCGTCGATTTCGGCGTTCGTGATGATGATCGGCGCGGTTATCTGGATGCGCTCGCAGAACGAAGGCGCGGGGGTGTTCGGCATCTCGGGCCCATGGGTATTCATCGTCGGCTTCATCTCCGTCGCCGCCAGCGCGTTCTTCTGGTGGCGGGACGTCATCAGCGAGGGACAGCACGGCGACCACACGCCGGTGGTGCAGCTCCACTTCCGCTACGGGATGATCCTGTTCATCGCCTCCGAGGTGATGTTCTTCGTCGCCTGGTTCTGGGCTTACTTCGACGTGGCGCTGTTCCCGAAGAGCATCCACGACCTTCTCAACACCACCGACGTTGTCGGCCAGGTGTCGCGCGACCAGATCCTCGGCGGTCAGTGGCCGCCGGTGCCGGTCGACGGAACGGGCCTGACGGTGCCGGCTACCGGTGCGCCGACGCCGGGCGTGTTCCAGCACACGTTCGATCCGTGGGGCATTCCGCTGCTCAACACGCTGATCCTGCTTACCTCGGGCGTGACAGTAACGTGGGCGCACCATGCCCTCCTGAAGGGCGACCGCCGCGGCCTCATCCTGGGCCTGATCCTGACGGTCCTGCTCGGCGGCATCTTCACGTTCTTCCAGGCGTACGAGTACCAGCACGCCGCCTTTAGCTTCGCCGGCCACATCTACGGCTCGACGTTCTTCATGGCGACGGGCTTCCACGGCGCGCACGTGATCATCGGCACGATCTTCCTGCTCGTATGCCTCATCCGTGCACTGCGCGGCGCCTTCACCCCGAAGGCGCACTTCGGCTTCGAAGCGGCGGCTTGGTACTGGCACTTCGTCGACGTCGTCTGGCTGTTCCTGTTCGCCTCGATCTACGTGTGGGGCGCGGGTGCGAGCCCCGGCGGTGCGGGTCACTAAGCGGCTGCTCAGGCAGCATTGAACAATCGGCGGGGCGGCCATCGGCCGCCCCGTGCTATTGTGGGCAGTCGTCGCATTCATTGGTGGAGCGAAGCGTGTCCGAAATACCCCGATCGGTTTCGCCCTTCTATTCGGCACTCCTGGCGCGCTGCCCGCGATGCGGCTCGGGCCCGTTGTTCAAGAACGTGCTCGAGCTGCGCGAGAAGTGCGATCGGTGCGGGCTCGACTATCGCTTCATCGATACCGGGGACGGCCCGGCGGTGTTCGCCATCCTTATTTTGGGATTCCTCGTTTGCGGCATGGCGCTTTACGTGGAGTTCACCTACGAGCCGCCGGTGTGGGTGCATGTCGTGCTGTGGGGCATCGGCACGCCGTTGATCGCCCTTGTCCTATTGCGCTTCCTCAAGGCAGGGCTCATTGCCTTGCAATACCGCAACAAAGCCGAGGAAGGACGCTTTGAGCATGATTGAGCGTCCAGGCGGTGAGAGTTCCGCCGCGAACCGGCGGCGGCGCTGACGTGCTGCGGGCACTGAGAGAGAAGCGGCTTCTCTGGCCGGGGTTGGCAGCCCTCATCGGGATTGCGGTGCTCATAGCGCTCGGCACCTGGCAGATGCAGCGGCTCGCCTGGAAGCAGGGCCTCATCGGGGCCATCGGCGAGCGCGCGCATGCGGCGCCCGTCCCCATGGCCGTCGTCGAGGAGCGCGCTGCGGGGGGCGGGGATGTCGAATATACCCGGGTGGTCGTGGATGGGGCGTTCGACCACGCCCGGGAAATCCACCTCTACGCGCTCGACGAGAGCGGCGGTCCCGGGTTCCACGTCATCACCCCGCTGCGGCTCGCCGACGGCAGCATCGTGCTCGTCAACCGCGGGTTCGTGCCCAACGACCTCAAGGATCCGGCGCGGCGGGCGCCCGGCCAGCTTTCCGGGGCGCAGCACGTTACCGGGCTGATCCGGCATCCGGATCAACAGGGCATGTTCATTCCGGCCAACGACGCGGCTCGCAACGTCTGGTACTGGCGCGACATCGATGCGATGGCTGCCGCGGCCAGCGGAACCGATGCCTCGCGCGTGCACCGCCTGATCGTCGACGCGGAGGGGGAGCCGGCGCCTGCGGGCGGCTGGCCCAGGGGCGGAGTGACGCGCCTCACGCTGCCGAACCGGCACCTAGAGTACGCGCTAACGTGGTATGGCTTAGCAGCGGCGCTCGCAGCGGTATTCATCGCATTCGCCGCAACGCGCTGGCGCCAGCCGCCCTCGCCATAGCGGACAACCCGGTCCGGCAGCGGTAAATCGCCCTGTTGTCGTTGGGGTTAACCGCAACAAGGCTGTGCGGAGCTCGGCACGGAGCCGGGAGCTTGCTTGTAGCCCTCCGGCCCCGGCTCTAGGGTGCACGTCGCATCCGCTCGCAAGGAGAACATCCCGTTTTGAACTACATCTCGACCAGAGGTGAAGCGCCCCCGTTGGGATTCGAGGACGTCGTGCTCGCCGGCCTTGCCCGCGACGGCGGCCTGTACGTTCCGCAGGTCTGGCCGACCCTGACGCCGGAGATGATCGCCTCGTTTGCGGGGAAGTCGTTTGCGGACGTGGCGGTCGAGGTGATCCATCCGTTCACTGGCGGCGCGATCCCGAAGGGCGAGCTGCGTGAGATGGCGATCGCGGCCTATGCTCGCTTCGAGCATCCGGCAGTTACCCCACTCGTACAGGTGGGCCGCAATCGGTGGATTCTCGAGCTGTTCCATGGTCCGACGCTGGCGTTCAAGGACGTGGCGATGCAGCTCCTCGCCCGGCTGATGGACCGGGTGCTGTCGGCGCGCAACGAGCGGGCAACGATCGTCGGCGCGACCTCGGGCGATACGGGCGGGGCGGCGATCGAAGCCTTCCGCGGCTCGCCGCACGTCGATATCGCGATCCTCTTTCCCGAGGGACGCGTCTCGGACGTGCAGCGGCGGATGATGACGACGCCGACCGAGACCAACGTTCATGCCATCTCGGTGCGCGGCAACTTCGACGATTGCCAGGCACTCGTGAAGGCGATGTTCAACGATCACAACTTCCGCGATCGTGTCTCGCTTGCCGGCGTCAACTCGATCAACTGGGCGCGCATCGCCGGCCAGGTGACCTATTATTTCGTCGCTGCGGCGGCGCTCGGCGCACCGCACCGGCCGGTGTCGTTCGTCGTTCCGACCGGCAACTTCGGCGACATTTTCGCGGGGTACGTCGCCAAGCGCATGGGGCTGCCGATCGAGAAGCTGGTCATCGCCTCGAACGTCAACGACATCCTGCCGCGCACCCTGCACGGCGGCACCTACGAGATGCGCGAGGTGGTCGCGACCTCGTCGCCGTCGATGGACATCCAGATATCGTCCAACTTCGAGCGCTACCTGTTCGAAGCCTCGGGGCGCGACGCACCGTTGATCCGCGCCAAGATGCGCGCATTGAAGGAAACGGGAAGCTTCGATCTCGGCTCGCTCGGGACCACGATGCGGCGCGAGTTCGCGGCCGCGGCGGCGAGCGAGAAGGATGTGGCGGAGGCCATTGTCCGCACGAGAGCCGAAAGCGGATACGTTGCCGATCCGCACACCGCCTGCGCGATCGTCGCGGCCGAGCGCGAGCTCGGAGAGAACGGCTCGGTTCCGCAGATCGTGCTGTCGACGGCGCACCCCGCCAAGTTCCCGGACGCGATGGAGGCGATCACGGGCGTGCGCCCGCCGCTGCCGCCGCGGCTAACGTCCCTCATGACCGACAAGGAACGCTTCACCACCATCGACAACGACATCGGCATCGCCGAGGGGCACGTCGAGACGTTGACGCGCGCCGTGCTGGAGCGCCGTGAATGAGCGTGAAGCTGACGACACTTCCCAACGGACTGCGGGTGGTGACCGACAACATGCCCCACCTCGAGACAGTATCGCTGGGACTGTGGGTCGGCACGGGAGCGCGCCACGAGAGCGACCGCGAGCATGGTATCTCGCACCTCCTGGAGCACATGGCCTTCAAGGGCACGCGGCGGCGGACGGCGCAGCAGATCGCCGAGGAGATCGAGGAGGTCGGCGGCGAGCTCAACGCCGCCACCAGCATGGAGACGACGGCCTACTACGCCCGCGTATTGAAGGGCGATGAGGGCGTCGCGCTCGGTCTCATCGCCGACATTCTGCAGAACTCCGCCTTCGGGAGGCCGGAGCTCGAGGGCGAGCGGCAGGTGATCCTGCAGGAGATCGCCGCTACCCGCGATAGCCCCGACGACATCGGGTATGATCTCTTGCACGATGCCGCGTTTCCCGAGCAGTCGGTCGGGCGGCCGATTCTCGGCACACCGGAAAGCGTATCGAGCTTCACGGCAGGTGACCTCAAGCGCTTCCTCGGGAGGCGCTATGGTCCTGGAAACATGGTGATTTCGGCGGCCGGCTCCATCCGCCACGAAAACGTCGTCCGCCACGCTGAAGCCCTATTCGGAGGGCTCACTGACGGGAAGCGAACAACGGGAGAACGGACGGCCAAATACGTCGGGGGAATGCGCGTCTCGGAGAAGCCCTTCGAGCAGAGCCATCTCCTGATCGGATTTCCCGGCCCCTCCTACAGGGAAGATGCGTTCTTTACCGCGCAAGTATTCTCCGGACTGTTCGGCGGGGGCATGTCGTCCCGATTGTTCCAAGAGGTGCGTGAGAAGCGCGGCCTCTGCTACGCGATTTACTCGACCGCATGGGGTTTGCGTGACGCGGGATTGTTCGGAATTCACGCGGCGACGGGAACGGGACTGATGGGCCAGCTCATCGACGTCATCGGCGCGGAGCTAAAGCGCGCGGCGGATACGCCGCCCGCGGCAGCCGAGCTTGCGCGCTCGAAAGCTCAGCTCAAGGCTGGGCTGCTAATGAGCCTTGAAAGCTCGTCGGCACGGGCCGAGCAGGTGGCGCGACACATCCTGACGCACAACCGCGTGATCGGGAACGAGGAGCTGATGGCCAAGGTCGATGCAGTGACGGCGGCCGATGTCCGCGAGTTCGCCGGCGAGCTGCTGCAGGGAGGATTGTCGGTGTCGGTGGTCGGTAGCGGCCGTCGCTCGCGAAAATTCGCTGAGCGGGCCGCAGAGATGACTAAACGCTAGCGCTTCGGGGAAGGCGGCCGATGGCATTCCTGCGATCCTCATCCGGGCAGGACAGCGCATTGACCCTGCGCGGCCATCGCGTGTGGATGCGTGCGCCGCTGATGGCCGACTATGTCGCCTGGGCGGAGCTGCGAGCCATGAGCCGCGACCACCTGACCCCATGGGAGCCGCAGTGGCAGCGCGACGAGCTCTCGCGCAGCTCCTATCGTCGCCGGGTGCGGCATTACCAGCGCGAGGCGCGCGAGGACCTGGGTTATGCTTTCCTAATATTCTCCGAGGCCGACGACCAGCTCGTCGGCGGCCTGACGCTGTCCAACGTGCGCCGAGGCGTCACACAGGCGGGCATCCTCGGCTACTGGATCGGAAAGCCGTTCATCGGGCGCGGCTACATGACGGAGGCGGTGCGCGCCGCCGTCGGCTTCGCCTTCGATACTCTGCATTTGCATCGGCTCGAGGCGGCGACGATGCCGAGCAATGTCGCCTCCATCCGCGTGCTCGAGCATAACGGCTTCCGGCGCGAGGGATTTGCACGGCAGCTTCTCAAGATCAACGGCGTGTGGGAGGACCATCTCCTGCACGGGCTGTTGAGTAGCGACGAGCGCGGCGCCACGAACGCGGAGGCATCCTCCGCATGAGGGCAGGCCAGAGACGAGCATGGACGGGGGTCGGCGTTAATATCGGCGCCTCGCTCCTGCTTGCGCTCGTTGCCGTGATGATCGCGCTTCCCGGCCCCGCCTGGGCGCTGAAGCCGATCGTCATCGAGCCGGATCAGGATCGCGTCGAGGTGACGACGCTCGGCGAGTTCTACGATTCGCGCGGCGACAGCCTGCAGGTCGAGACGGCGCCGGCGGCCGACGGCATGACCGGGCGCATCTCGGTCACGGCAAGGACGCCCGGTACGAGCCCCAACTGGTTGGTGTTCGCGCTGACCAATCCAACCGACAAGCCGGTCGAGCGCTGGCTCACGGCGGCGCGCTACAGCGTCGTCGGGTCGGGGGCCGTGTGGCCCGATCTCGACGCGCAACGCATCGAGGCGGTGACGCCGTCGATGGGCTTCGTGCCCGAGCGCATCAAAAGCGATCGCGCAGACATCTTCCGCATCACCATCGAGCCGGGGCAGACGGTGACCTACGTCGTCGAGCTGTCGTCGGACCGGCTTGCGCGCCTCTATCTGTGGAAGCCGCTGGAATACGAGCTCTACTCGCGCGACCGGCTGCTGATGAACGGCATCCTGATCGGTCTCACCGGCCTGCTCGCCATCTTCCTCACGGCCATCTTCGCCGCCAACCACAAGGCGATCTTCCCGAGCGCCGCGCTCGTCTCTTGGTGCGTGCTGGCATACTTGTGCGTCGACTTCGGCTTCTTCCACAAGCTGTTCCAGCTCAAGCCGGAGGACAATGCCGTCTACCGCGCGGCGAGCGAGTCGGCGGTGGCGGCCAGTCTCGTCATATTCATATCGGTGTTCCTGCGCATCGCGTTCTGGCACGGCCTCATTCGCATGCTGTTCACGGTGTGGATCATCGCGCAGCTCACGCTCGTCGCCGTGGCCGTCATCGATCCGCGGCTCGCGGCCACGTTCGCGCGCATGTCATTCGTGATCATCGGCGCGGCGGGCGGCGCGTTCGCGCTGTTCCTCGCCCTGCGAGGGCAGGACCGCGCGCTGTCGCTGATCCCGACCTGGATACTGTTCCTCATCTGGATATTCGGCGCGGCGATGGTGCTGACGGGGCGGCTGCAGGGGGATGCGGCCGTGCAGGGTCTCGTCTCCGGCCTGGTGCTGATCCTCATCCTCATCGGGTTCACTGTGACACAATTCGCGTTCCGATCGCTCGAGCCGCTATTCGGCGCGGCGCCGAGCGAGCTGCAACTGCGCGCTCTCGCCGTCGACGGCGCGGGATCGGCGGTGTGGGAGTGGAATGCGCGGCGCGACGAGATCAAGGTCAGCCAGGGCATCGAGGCGTCGCTGGGCCTCAACCCCGGCGAGCTGAGCACCAAGGTCGACGATTTCTGCAAGCATCTGCATCCGGCGGACCGCGAGCGCTTCCGTATGATCCTGTGGTCGGTGCAGGAGCGGACCTGGGCGCGCATCCGCACCGAGTTCCGAATGCGGCACTCCGATAACAGCTATCGCTGGTTCGAGCTCGAAGCGGCGAGCGTGCCGAACGCGGATGCGCGGGCGATGCGCTGCGTGGGACTGGTGCGCGACGTGACGGACGCCAAGCGTGCGCATGAGCGTCTGCTGCACGATGCCGTGCACGACAGCCTCACCGGGTTGCCAAATCGGGAGCTCGTGCTCGATCGCCTCGGCGTCGCCGTCAGCCGTACCCAGAGCGAGGCCGGCGTTCGGCCAAGCGTCATCTTCATCGACATCGACAAGTTCAAGAGCGTGAACGTGTCGTTCGGCCTCGTGGTCGGTGACAGCCTGCTGCTCACCGTGGCGCGGCGCCTGCAAAGCCACCTTGGTCCGCAGGATACGCTGGCGCGCGTCGGCGGCGACCAGTTCGCGATCCTATTGGTGTCGGAACAGAGCCCGCAGGATCTCGCCGGGCTCGCCGAGCGCGTACGCCGTTCACTGCGCGCGCCGATCAAGATTGCCGGGCAAGAGATCGTGCTCACGGGCTCGATCGGCATTGCCGTGTACGACGGGCAGACGCCAAGCCACCTCGACCTCTACAAGGAGGCCGAGATCGCCATGTACCGCGCCAAACGCGGCGGCGCGGACCGCATCGAGATCTTCCGGCCGGAGATGCGCTCGGACCGCGATGATCGCGTCGCGCTGGAGAGCGATCTGCGCAAGGCGCTGGCGAAGAACCAGATCAAGGTGCTCTACCAGCCGATCATCTACCTGCCGACCGAGGAGCTTGCTGGCTTCGAGGCGCTGGTGCGGTGGGAGCATCCCAAGCGCGGCCTGATGAGCCCGGTGGAGTTCATCCCCATCGCCGAGCAGTCGGACCTCATCGTTCGCCTCGGATCGCACGTGCTGTTGCGGGCGGCGCACGAGGCAGCGCGCTGGCAGCGCGAGCTGCCGCGCGAGGAACGACCGCTGTTCGTATCGGTCAACATCTCGAGCCGGCAGATATTCCGTCAGAACCTGATCCAGGAAATCCGACATATCCTCGGGCGCAACATCGTGCCCAAAGGATCGCTCCGTCTCGAGATCACTGAAAGTCTGGTGATGGAAAATCCGGAGCAGGCGACGGAGATTCTCGAGTGGCTGCGCGGTGCCGGCGCCGAGCTGGCGCTCGATGATTTCGGCACCGGCTATTCCTCGCTCGCGTATCTGCAGCGCTTCCCGTTCGATACGATCAAGATCGACCGTGCTCTAGTGCAGGCGCATGGCGAAAGCGGCGGGGCGGGCTCGGCCATCGTGCGCTCGATCGTGGCGCTGGCGCACGAGCTCGGAAAGAACGTCGTCGCCGAGGGTGTCGAGAACGCGGAGGACGTCGCCTTCCTGCGCTCGATCAGCTGTCAGTACGCGCAGGGCTTCTACTACGGCGAGCCGATGTCCGATCGCGACGTGCTGCAACTGTTGAAGATGGTGCGCACGGCCGAGCACAAGCTTCGTCCCCGCGGTCTGTTCCGCGCCGCCAAGTCGAAGGGCAAGCAGCGGCCGAAGAAGACCAACGGCGTCGCCGCGGCGGCCATGGCGAACGGCGCGGCTCCCGAGGCGCCGCCGATGCAAACGAATGGGCGGCCACCCGCGCCTCCGGCTCTAGCCAACGGAACGGTGCGCACGCGACCGCGCCCATCGGTGCTCGGCCGGATGACGCCGCTGCCGCCGCCCGATGCAGGAGGCGCTGGCTATCCGCAGCACGGGGCGCCAGACATTCCGCCGCCCATGCAGCACCCGCCACACGTCAACGGCGTGCCGGAGGATTTCGGCCCTCCGCCGCTTGCAGAGCACATGCCGATGCCTCCGCCGCATCTGCCGCAGATGCACGAGGGTGCTCCGTCGCACGCCTTCGGCGCGCCGCCGGTATTCGACTTCGATCCGCCGTCGCCGGATGCGGGTGCACCTGCGCCTCCGCTGCACATGGAGCAGTTCAGCCCGCCACCGCTCGATCAACATCACGGAGATGGTGGGCATGAGCCAATGCCGCCGCTGCCGCCGATGAATGGCGCGCCGCCATTCGACGGGTATGGCGAGCACCCCCACGCTTCGGGGCCGATGGGGCATATGCCGCCGCCGCTGGAACCGGCGGAGAGCGAGCCCAATCCACTGGTTGCGGCGATGGCCGAGACGCCCCCTCCGGCGCCAGCGTGGCCTGCTCAACCGGCGCCGCGCACAGTGCAGCCGCAACAACCGCAGTCCGGTGTTGCAGCGAATGGGTCCGGTAATGGCGCCAAGCCGGCGCCGCGAAAGGCACCCGATTTCTCGGGTTTGCCGCCGGCTATGGCAGAAAGCCTCGCGAAGCTCGCGGGTGTTCCCTGGCCGCCGCGCGCGGACGCTGCTTCAGGCCAGCGCGAAATGGAGCAGCAGAGTGCCGGGGCCCCTCCAGGGAAGGCCAGTCACGAGGGCTGAGCACGCATTGAACTGCTGCTACAGGGTGGCCCGTTGCGCAGCGAAATTCCGAACCTCAGGCGTGACCGGCGTCGCTGACGAGATGCGAAGGATCGATGCCGATCTTGGCGAGCGCGCGCGCATACTTGCCTTCGAGATCGGGATCGAAGATCAGGTCGGGGTCGGCAGGGCAGTTCAGCCAGCCGTTGGCCTGAATCTCGCTCTCGAGCTGACCGGGCGACCAGCCCGCATAGCCGAGCGCGAGAAGCGCACGGTTGGGTCCGTGTCCGGCAGCAATGGCCTTGAGGATATCGATCGTCGCCGTGAGGCAGACGCCGTCCTCGATCGGCAATGTAGAATCATCGGCGAAGTAGTCGGAGCTGTGCAGCACGAAGCCGCGCCCCGTTTCCACCGGGCCGCCGACATGGATGGACATGTCGCCGACGGCGGTGATGCCCTGCTCGTCGTCGGCCCGGATGATGCCGAGGCGCTCGAGGAGATCAGGGAAGGAGATGTGCGAGGCGCGCTGATTGATGATCAGTCCCATGGCGCCGTCCTCAGAGTGCGCGCACATGTAGATGACCGAACGCGCAAAGCGCGGATCGGACATGACCGGCATGGCCACGAGAAGCTGACCGTCGAGGTAGCCTTCGGCAGAGGCGCGGTTCAGGCCGGGGCGGGTGATCTTCATGGGACAAGAATATCGTGCCGGGGGCAGGTGTGTGAAGCGGTCAATTGGCGGGCTAGCCAGCGTCGGACCCACTTATTGGGCAGTTCAGCTAATTTGTTCGGAGAGCGTCATTTGCGCGGGCACAGCGAGGCGCTACAACGCTCGTCCGTACCGAGCCTCCATGTACCGGCGGGGATAGGAATATATGCGTAGACTTCTGATCGCTCCTGCGTCTGCACTCTGCCTTGCAGTACTCCTGCCGATGGCCGATGCGGCGACGGGAGCCGAGATCGCATCTCCCTGGGTCGAGGGCCACAAGTCTCGCGCGCGGCTCGTCGGGGGTGCCAGCATGGCCGGCATCGAGCTGCAACTCCCCGAAGGGTGGAAGACATACTGGCGGACGCCCGGCGAAGCCGGCGGCGTTCCGCCCGCATTCGACTGGACGGGATCGGGAAACCTCGAAAGCGCCGAAGTGCTTTATCCTGCGCCCAAGCGCTTCAGCGACCAGTCCGGTGACACGCTCGGCTACAAGGGAAACGTCACGTTTCCGGTGCGGCTGAAGGCGAAAGACCCGGCCAAGCCGATCGATTTGCAGGTGACGATGGACTACGGTGTGTGCAAGGAGATCTGCATTCCAGCCGAGGCGAAGCTGGCGCTGACGGTGCCTCCCGATGCGGCGATGCCCGAAGAGCTGATCGAGGCAATGACGAAGGTGCCGGCACCGCCGACGGCGCGACGGGAGAGCGATCCGATCCTGAAAAAGGCTACGGCGGAGCTATCGGGCGCGAAACCTCGCCTTGTCATGGAAGCGGAGTTTCCGGAAGGGACCGAACACGCCGACGCTTTCGTCGAAGCCCCCGACGGGCTCTACGTGCCGCTGCCGAAGAAAATCGCGGAAGTCGGCAAGGTCGTCACGTTCGAAGTCGATCTGTCGAAGGATGTCGATCTTCAGGCGCTGAAGGGCAAGCCGTTGACCGTGACCATCGTCTCCGACAAAGGGCAGTCTGAAGCCACGTTTCCGCTGCAGTGAGCGAAATTCAACGAGGTGAGAACAATGGCGATCAAGGTCGGCGACAAGCTGCCGGACGCGAGTTTCACGGTCATGACCGGCGAAGGCCCGGCCAAGAAGTCGACGAGTGAAATCTTCGCCGGCAAGAAGGTGGCGCTGTTCGCGGTGCCGGGTGCCTTCACGCCGACGTGCCAGCAGCAGCATGTCCCGGGATTCGTGGCGAGGGTCGAGGAGCTGAAGGGCAAAGGCGTCGACACGATCGCCTGCACGGCAGTGAACGACGTGTTCGTGCTAGCGGCGTTCGCCAAGGCGACGGGCGCCGAGGGCAAGATCCTGATGCTGGCGGACGGCAACGGAGATTTCGCCAAGGCCATCGGCCTCGACATCGATCTGGCGCCGTTCGGGCTCGGGTTGCGCTCGAAGCGCTACGCGATGCTGGTCGAGGATGGGGTCGTGAAGGTTCTCAACGTCGAGGATTCCCCGCCGCAGCATGACAAATCAAGCGCCGCGACGCTCTGCTCGATGATCGACCGGTCGCTGGGATAGACAACGTCAAAATGCTTTCAACTGTCATCCTCGGCTTCATGCCGAGGATCCAATTCTCAATTGCTTCGGCGCTCGCCGGATAATTCGACGTTCGAGATTGCTGCGAGCTGGATCCTCGGGACAAGCCCGATGATGACAGTGGGGCTATTCGGTGCGGCCCTTGCCGGGTTTGAACTCGGCCATGGCGAGGCGCGCCAGCTCGTCGGCGCGCTCGTTCTCGGGATGGCCGGCGTGGCCCTTGACCCAACGCCAATCGATGTCGTGAACGCGCCGCGCCTCATCGAGGCGCTGCCATAGCTCGGCGTTCTTCACCGGCTTCTTATCCGCAGTGCGCCAGCCATTCTTCTTCCAGCCGTGAATCCAGGCCGTGATGCCGTTCTTGACGTAGTTGCTGTCGGTGTGCAGCTCGACGCGGCTCGGGCGCTTCAGGGCTTCGAGCGCGGAGATCGCCGCCATGAGCTCCATACGATTGTTGGTCGTCAGCGCCTCGCCGCCGGAGATTTCTCTGCATTTGTCGCCATAGGTGAGGATGGCACCCCAGCCGCCGGGGCCCGGATTCCCCGAGCAGGCGCCGTCGGTGTAGATGACAACGGGGGTGCGCTCGCTCATATGTCGGATCCGTTGAGACCGTAGTCGGCGATAGAGCGCACGCCCTGATGGAAGCGCAGGCGGCGCACGTACTCGATCGGATTCTTGGGGCTGACTAGGGCTTCCTTAGGCGTGTGCAACCAGTCGTAGGCTCGCGTCAGCAGGAAGCGCATCGCGGCGCCGCGCGCCAAAGTGGGCATCGCCTCACGCTCCGCCGACGTCAGCTTGCGCACCTCCTCGTAGCCGCGGAGGAGGGCGCGACCCTTGGTGATGTTGAACGACAGGTCCTTCTCGAAGCACCAGGCGTTGAGGCTCACAGCGATATCGTAGGCGAGCGCATCGTTGCAGGCGAAGTAGAAATCTATGAGGCCGCTCAAGTCATCGCCAAGGAAGAACACGTTGTCGGGGAAGAGATCGGCGTGGATGACGCCCTGGGGAAGGTCGCGGGGCCAGGCGGTCTCGAGGAAGGCCAGCTCCTGCTCGACGAGCGGGGCCAGATCGGGCGCGATCTCGCCGGCGCGGAAGGCGAAGCGCTCATAGAGCGGGCGCCAGCCGGCGAGGCCCAGGGCGTTCGCGCGGCGAAGCGCAAACCCCTCGCCGCCAAGGTGCATCTTCGCCATCGCGCGCCCGACCGCCGCGCAGTGGGCAGGGGCGGGTTTGCGAACCCAAAATCCTTCCAGGAAGGTAACGATCGCCGCCGGCCGTCCGGCAAGCATGCTGAGGACCTTGCCCTCGGCGTTGTGCACGGGCGTGGGGCAGGTGACGCCGCTCGCGGCCAAGTGCTCCATCAGTCCCAGATAGAAGGGAAGATCGGCAACCTCCACGCGCTTCTCGTAGAGCGTGAGGATGAACGGCCCTTTTGTCGTGTGCACGATATAGTTCGTGTTCTCGACTCCCTCGGCGATGCCCTTGAAGGATAGGAGCTGGCCGAGGCCATAGCTGGCGATGAAGCTCGCCAGCTCGTCGTCGCTGACTTCGGTGTAGACGGCCATGGATGAGATCGCGCTGGAGGGATCAGGCTGCAGATGAGGGAGCGGGACGCAGCTCACGGGGAACATTGAACGCGATGCGCTCGAGGGCGGTGGTGACGGTCTCGAGCTTGACGTCGAAGCGGTCGCGGAAGGCCTCGATGACCTCCTCGACCAACGTTTCTGGCGCCGAGGCACCAGCCGTCACGCCGACACTATCGAGCTGATCGATCTCGTTCCACGGGATGCCACGCGCACCCTCGATGAGACGCGCTGTGGGACAGCCGGCGCGCTGCGCGACCTCGACGAGCCGTAGCGAATTGGAGCTCTGCGGACTGCCGACGACGAGGAGGCAGCCGATTTTGGGCGCGATCGCCTTCACCGCCGCCTGCCGGTTGGTCGTGGCGTAGCAGATGTCCTCTTTGTGCGGTCCGACGATGCTCGGGAAGCGGCGCTTCAGGATGGCGACGATGGAGGCGGTGTCGTCGACGGACAGCGTCGTCTGGGTGACGAAGGCGAGCTTGCCGGCGTCTTTCGGCGCGAAGCTTTCGGCGTCCTCGGCCGTCTCGATCAGGGTTACGGCCCCTACTGGGAGCTGGCCCATGGTACCGATGACCTCGGGGTGCCCGGCGTGGCCTATGAGCAGGATCTGCAAGCCCTCCTCATGGTGGTGGGCGGCCTCGTTATGGACCTTGGAGACGAGCGGGCAGGTGGCGTCCAGTACGAAAAGGTTCCGAGATTTGGCGGCTGCGGGGACGGACTTAGCCACCCCATGTGCCGAAAAAATCACGGGCTGGTCGGTCTCTGGGATGTCATCCAGCTCTTCCACAAAAACGGCACCTTTGGCCCGCAGGGAATCGACGACAAATCGATTGTGCACAATCTCGTGGCGGACGTAGACGGGGGCGCCGTACTTGGCCAAAGCCAGCTCGACGATCTGGATAGCCCGGTCGACGCCGGCGCAGAATCCGCGCGGGGCCGCAAGGTAAATGGTGAGCGGTCGGCGGGATCTGGGCGCGGAGCTTTCGGAGACGGCGGACATCGCTTTCTCTGTCTACCTAAGTGCTTTGAGATGCAAGGCGCTTGGTCGGGGTGGTTGGGGGTGCTAGGCTTTGGGTAGCGACAATACAGGAAGCCTCCGCCGCCGGCCTAGGGGTTTGGCATCCGGCAGCATAAGAGAGGCCAATGACGGGTCGAGCCGGGGCACAATGAGGCAGTCCGCAACCAAGGTTGCACGCGCAGGGGTGTGCGTGTGCGCATGCGGGCTGTTAACCGTGCTCGGCACGGGTTGCGGCATTTCATCCCTCACGTCCGGTCTCGGTGGCGGCATCTTCGGCAGCTCGTCGAGCCAGTCCGCGCCTCCGCCGGGCGTCAGCGAGGAACAGCTTCTTTCGGCAGCCAAGCAGGATGTGGGCAGCACCGCGCCGGTCGGCGAGGTTGCTGCAGGGTGCCCGCGCCTCACCGTCTCCCCGCATGGCGGCCACCTGACGATCTACGAGAGCGGCCGCGCCGGCGACGGACTTGCCATCATGCATCGCGGCGAGATTACCAAGACGGCGCGCGAGTGCCAGATCGAGCCCGGCCGCGTGACAGTGCGCTACGGGTTCTCGGGTCGCGTGCTTTTAGGGCCGCGCGGGCAGGCTGGCACTGTCAGGCTGCCGGTCAACGTCGCTGTCACCGATGCCAAGCGCGCGAAGATCGGCGGCGATACGGTGACCGTCGATGCGACCGTCGCCGTGGACAACCCGATCGCCTACTTCTCGACGGTGCGGACGATCACCTTCGACATTCCCGAAGGTACGCGTCCGGGCGAGTTCGAGGTGTTCGTCGGCTTCGACCAGAACGCCCAGGGCGCCGGCTAGCGCTTCTTCTTGTGCGATACGAGTGGCGGGAAGCTTTGCGTGCGTCGTCAGTTGCGCGATCTGATGGCCGCGCCTAAGGCGCGGGGCCCCTTGGGCCCTTGCCGCTTTCGCGGCGAAATCCAAGCGCGCTTCCCCACACGTCATGGCCGCGCAGCATCATCACGAAATCCAGCACTGGCCACAAAGCAAAGCGCCCCGGCCGGGGCCGGGGCGTTGCGTAGTGCCCGTTATTCGTCGGCCAGCTCAGTTGAGCTTGCCGGCGAGATCCTTGATGCCGTTCTCGACGAGGGTCGCGGCCGTCGAAGCCTGCGAGGCTTTCGACTTGAGGATCTTCTCGGCGGCGGCGATGGCGCTGTCGACGGCGGAGGAGCGGACCTCGGCGAGGGCTTGTGCCTCGGCGCGGGCGATCTTCTCCTCGGCCGATTTGGTGCGGCGCTCGACCGATTCCTGCAGCGCCTTGCGGGTCTGCGCGGTCAGGGCCTCGGCCTCGCGCTTGGCCTGCTCGAGAATTTCCTTGGCCTCGTTCTCGGCCTCGCGGCTCTTGCGCTTGTAGTCGTTGAGCAGGCCCTGGGCCTCGTCGCGCAGGCGGCGGGCCTCGTCGAGCTCGCGGCGGATGGCGTCGGCTCGGGCGTCGAGGGCCTTACCGATGGTCGCGGGAACCTTGTAGTAGAGGATGAGACCGACGAACGCGAAGAACGCGATCATCACCCAGAACGTCGGATCGGCCAGGTCGAAGTGCATCGGCGTTCTCACTCGGCTGCGGGCTGCATGACCTTCTTGACCTCGGCGGGGCTCACGTCCTCGCCAAGGAGCTTGCCGACCACGGCGCTGGCGGTCTCGGCGGCGATCTCATCGACGCTGGCGAGAGCCTTCGACTTGGTGGCGGAGATGCGGGCTTCCGCGTCAGCAAGCTTCGCATTCAGCTCGCTTTCGATGCGCGAGCGCTCGCCCTCGGTATCGGAGGCGAGGCGGTCACGCACCTCCTTGGCCATCGAGGACGCCTTCTGGCGGGCGTCGCTCAGGGCTTTCTCGTAGGCGGCGAGCGCGGCGTCCGTCTCGGACTTGAAGCGCCCGGCAGCATCGAGATCGCGCTGGACGCGATCACGACGCTCCTCGAGCACCTCGCCGATGCGAGGCAGCGTCACGCGCGAAAGCACGAGGTAAAGCAGGACGAAGGTGACCGCGAGCCAGGCGAGCTGCGGAGCGAAGTCGGCCGGATTGAGCTGCGGCAGACCCCCCGCCTTTTCCTCGTGCGCAGCCGCGGCAGCCGCCACGACCAACGCTGAGATAGCTGCGATCATTTTGTCCTCCTCGCTGGGATCGCGCGTCGACCGGATCAGGCGAACAGGATCATCAGGGCGATGAGCAGGCCGAACAGACCGGTCGCTTCGCAAAGCGCGAAGCCGATCAACAGGTTGGTGAACTGACCCGGGGCAGCCGACGGATTGCGCAGAGCGCCCGACAGGTAGTTGCCGAAGATGTTGCCGATACCGACACCGGCGCCGATGAGCGCGAAGCAGGCGAGGCCGGCGCCGATGAACTTTGCTGCCTGAGGATCCATAGTGGTCGTCTCCATTCGGGTTTTGGTTTTGAACTTTCAGGGTTCGTTACGATGAAATCCGGACCAGGGAAGATCCTCAGAGCCCGACCTTCATAGCGCTCAGTGGTGGTGCATGTTCACCGCGTCGTTGAGGTAGATGCAGGTCAGCACCGTGAAGATGAATGCCTGCAGGAAGGCGACAACCAGCTCGAGGCCGGTGAAGCCGACGAGGAACACGAGCGGAGCCCAGCCGCCGAGAAGACCGAGGCCGATCACGAAGCCGGCGAAGACCTTCAGCATGGCGTGGCCGGCCATCATGTTGGCGAACAGACGCACCGAGTGGCTGATGGGGCGGATGAGGTACGAGATCAGCTCGATCACGACGATGATCGGCAGCAGCCACCAGGGCACGCCGTCGGGCACGAACAGCTTCAGGAAGCCGATGCCGTGGTTCATAAAGCCGATCCCCGTGATGATCAGCCAGACCATGGCGGCGAGGGCGAAGGTGACGATGATGTGGCTCGTGACGGTGAACGAGTAGGGCACTAGCCCTAAGAGGTTCAGCACGAGGATGAACATGAAGATGGTGAAGATCCAGGGGAAGTACTTCATGCCCCCTTCGCCAACGATGTCGCGCACCATGTTGGCGATGAACTCGTAGCTCAGCTCGGCCGTGGACTGCAGGCGGCCCGGGACGAGGGCGCGGCGGTTCATGGCGATGAGGTAGAACAGCGGGATGATCGCGAGGGCGATCACCATGAAGAGCGAAGAGTTGGTGAACGAGACGTCGTACCCGAACAGCTCGATCGGGATGAGCCGCTTGATCTCGAACTGTTGCATGGGGCCGTGTGCCGCCTCATGCGCGCCTTCTGCAGCCAAGGTCCGCTCCCCTACCTGTCGTCGTCCTCGTCGTCCTCAACTACGGACGGCGATGCAAGCTGCGATGCTTGCTGTTTGCGTTGCTCTTCCTGAGCCGTCCGGATCACGTTCGTCACGCCGGCGGCAAAGCCGAGGATGACGAACAGAACCAGGAGCCAGGGCCCCGTTCCGAGCTGGCGGTCAAGCGCCCACCCGATGAACCCACCGACGCCGACGCCGACCAGGAGCTCTGCGGCGAGGCGGAAGGCCTTCCCAAAGGCCGCACCGTCCACCGAGCCGCTGCCCGAGCGGCTCGCCGGCTCGCGCCGCGTTTTCACCGCGTCGAGCCGCTTGCCGATCGCCTCTGATCGCTGTCGGAAGGCCTCGCGCTCCTCGGGGCTAATCTCGCCACGTCCCGGGGTCTCGTTCTTCCCTGCGGACGACATGGTTTCAACCGGCCCAGTTGCGCTTTTCGAGGCTTACCAAAACGGCAGGTTCTATCAACGGCGCGCACCATAGTGACGCCCCCAGGGGGTGTCAAGAAAGCGCCGGAAACACTGAGGGTATGGCGAAACCGCGCAGCTTTTTGCGGAGCCGAGCCGCTACCGTGCTGGCCGTTTGCGCAGCAGGAATACGGCCTTCTCGCCAAGAAGGTTCTGCAGCGACAGCGAGCGGCGGATCGGCAGCCGCTGGCCGGAGCTGTTGAAGGCGACGGCCTCCTCGACCTCGGCGTCCACGAGGGCGGCGAGATCGACGAAGTCCTTAATGGTGCAGAGGTGGGCGTCCGGGCTCGCATACCAGGGCTCGGGGAGGTTCGGGGTCTGGGGCATACGGCCTTTGAACAGCAGTTCGGCGCGGATGCGCCAGTGGCCGAAATTGGGGAACGAGACGATGGCCCGGCGGCCGATGCGGAGCAGGTTCTCCAGAACGGTCCGCGGATAGCGCGTTGCCTGGATGGTGAGGCTGAGGACGGCATAGTCGAAGGCCTGGGCGGGGTAGTCGGCCAGGTCACGGTCGGCATCGCCCTGGATCACCGAAAGGCCGCGCATCACGCAGGCGTTAACTCGCTCGCGGGAGAGCTCTACCCCGCGCCCGTCCGTCGACTTGGTCTCGGCGAGGAGCTGCAGGAGCGCGCCGTCGCCGCAGCCGACGTCGAGCACACGCGAGCCCGGCTCCACCATCTCGGCAATGAGCAGATGATCGACGCGTTGCGGTCCGGAGAGAGGGGCGTTGGGTTTCAGCATATGTCCTAGACCTTGAGCCCGCGCTTGACGCCAGCAGCGCTGAGGAAGCCGCGCACGGTAGCGAAGAACTCAGGCTCCTCCAGCAGGAATGCATCGTGGCCGTTGTTGCTCTCGATTTCGACGAACGAGACGTTGGCGGCGACGGCATTCAGCGCATGCACGATCTCGCGGCTCTCGCGGGTCGGGTAGAGCCAATCGGAGGTGAACGAAACGACGCAGAAGCGAGTCTTGGTGCCGTGGAAGGCGTTTGCCAGCACGTCGCCGCGCTCGCCCGCCAGATCGAAGTAGTCCATGGCCCGGGTGATGTAGAGGTAGCTGTTGGCGTCGAAGCGGTCGACGAACGTCGAGCCCTGGTGGCGCAGATAGCTTTCCACCTGAAAGTCGGCGCTGAAGGAGAACGTGACCTTCGAGCGCTCCTGCAGGTTGCGCCCGAACTTGCGGTGCAACGCGTCCTCGGAAAGGTAGGTGATGTGCGCGGCCATGCGCGCGACGGCGAGGCCGTTGCGGGGCACCTTGCCGTGAGCGTGATAGTCGCCACCGCACCAGTTGGGGTCGGCCATCACGGCCTGGCGCCCGACTTCGTGAAAGGCGATGTTCTGCGAGGAATGCCAGGCGGCGGTGGCGATCGGCACGGCCGAGAACACGCGTTCCGCATGGCTCGCCGCCCATTCCAGCACCTGCATGCCGCCCATGGAGCCGCCGAGGACGCAGAAGAGCTGGTCGATGCCGAGGTGGTCGATCAGGCGCTCCTGCGCATTGACCATGTCGCCAATGGTGATGACGGGGAAGTTGAGGCCGTAAGGCTTGCCGGTCTTAGGGTCGATGGATGCTGGACCGGTCGAGCCCATGCAGCCGCCGAGAATGTTCGCGCAGATTACGAAGAAGCGGTTGGTGTCGACGGGCTTTCCCGGGCCGATGAGGGTCGTCCACCAGCCCGGCTTCTTGGTCACCGGGTGTGGGGAGGCGGCGTACTGGTCGCCCGTCAGCGCGTGGCAGACGAGGATGGCGTTCGACTTTGCAGCGTTGAGCTCGCCGTAGGTCTCATAGGCGATGGTGATGGGCGCCAGGAGCTGGTCGCAGGCGAGCTTTAGCGGCTCGCTCTCGGGGAGGCGCAGCACCTTGCTCGACGGATTGTTGGCCTCGGCAAGGCGCAAGTCGCGCCCTGCGTCGGTGTCGACGTCCGTCATCGTCGGATGCACTGGCATCGCTGATGCGCGCTCCCCTGCCCGCGCTCGAAGCGAGGGCGACAAACAAAAAACCCGGCCGGAATAGCGGGCCCTTGAGGCCGCTCATCCGATAACCGGGTGCGCGCGGCCTTTTTTAGCGACTTATTTAACGTGGTTGCAAGCCGGCCGGCCAAATCACCACGACGTGTCCGCCCAATATCGGGATGGTCGCGGAGACGTCAAGTGGCAGGGCGGGCACTTCGGCGCACTTGCGGTCGATCGAGCCGCCGGGCGAAGCCAAAGCGGGCAAGCGATCGCCCTGGAGACGGCATGGCGCTAGGCTTTGCGTTCCCCTGCCCTCCTCTGTATCACTTGCCGCGCCTGCACTTTCAGGCTTCACGCATCCGGACAAGCCTCATGACCATTGCCGTTCCCCAGCCCAAGCCGGGCATCCTCGACATCGATCCCTATGTCCCCGGCGAGAGCAAGCTGCCGGCCGGCCTCAAGCCGATCAAGCTGTCGTCGAACGAGACGCCGCTCGGCCCGAGCCCGAAGGCAATCGCCGCATTTCGCGAGGTGGCCGGCGAGCTCGAGCGCTATCCGGATGGCGCCGCCACGCATCTCAGGGCGGCGATTGCGGGCCGTTACGGGCTGAACCCGCAGCGCATCATCTGCGGCGCCGGCTCGGACGAGCTGCTGACCATGCTGGCCCACGCCTACCTCGGGCCTGGGGACGAGGCGATCTTCACCGAGCACGGTTTCCTGCTCTATCGCATCATCGTGCTGGCGAACGGGGCAACGCCGGTCGTTGCGCCGGAACGCAACTACCAGACGGACATCGGCGAAATCCTGAAGCGCGTGACGGACCGCACGAAGGTCGTGTTCCTCGCCAACCCGAACAACCCGACCGGCACATACATCTCGTTCGACGAGGTGCGCTCGCTCAGGGCGCAGCTCCCGTCCAACGTGCTGCTCGTGCTCGATGCAGCCTACGCGGAGTACGTGCGGCGCAACGACTACGAGGCGGGCATCGAGCTGGTCGCGACAACGCCGAATACGGTGATGACGCGCACATTCTCGAAGATCCATGGACTCGCAGGGCTGCGCCTCGGCTGGGCATACTGCCCGGAGGAGATCGCGGACGTGCTCAACCGCATCCGCGGGCCGTTCAACGTCTCGGTGCCGGCGATGGCGGCAGGCGCCGCATCGATCGCCGACAAGGCGCACGAGGAAGCCTCGGCCGTGCACAATGAGCGCTGGCTGCCGTGGCTCAGCGCCGAGTTGGAAAAGCTGGGCCTCAAGGTGACGCCGAGCGTCGCCAACTTCATCCTGGTGCACTTCGCCAAGGATGGCGGCAAGACGGCGGATGCGGCCGACAAGTTCCTAAAGCAGCGCGCCATCATCGTGCGCAAGGTCGGAGCCTATGGGCTGCCGGACTGCCTGCGCGTAACCATCGGCACCGAGGCCGACAATCGCGCTGTCGCGGCGGCGCTCGCCGACTTCGTCGGAGGGCGCGCGGCATGACGAAGCCCATGTTCGAGCGCGTGGCGCTGGTCGGTATCGGTCTGATCGGCTCCTCGATCAGCCATGCCATGCGGCGCAAGGGACTGGCGAGGGAGATCGTCGGCAGTGCGCGCAGCACAAAGACGATCGATACGGCGCTGAAGCTCAGCCTGATCGGCAAGGGCTATGACAGCGCCGCAGAGGCGGTCGCCGGGGCGGATCTCGTCATTCTCAGCGTACCGGTGGGCGTGTGCGGCCCCCTTGCCGCGGAAATCGCGCCGCACCTCAAACCGGGCGCCATCCTTACCGATGTCGGCTCCGTGAAGGCGCAGGTGGTGCGCGACATGGCCCCGCACGTGCCGAAGGGCGTGCACTTCGTGCCAGGGCACCCCATCGCCGGCACCGAGCAGTCGGGGCCCGAGGCGGGCTTTGCCGAGCTGTTCGATGGTCGCTGGACGATCCTCACGCCGGAAGAGCACACCGACGCCAAAGCGGTCCAGAAGCTGAAGGCGTTCTGGGAAGCGCTGGGCGCCAAAGTCGAGGTGATGGACCCGCAGCACCATGACATGGTGCTCGCAATAACGAGCCACCTGCCGCATCTCATCGCGTTCAACATTGTCAACACGGCAGAGCATCTCGAGCGCGTGACCGACAAGGAGGTCATCAAGTTCTCCGCCGGCGGCTTCCGCGATTTCACGCGCATCGCCGCTTCCGACCCGACGATGTGGCGCGATATCTTCCTCGGCAACAAGGAAGGCGTGATGGAGATGCTGCGCCGGTTCTCGAGGGACCTCGAAGAGCTCAAGGCCGCGATCGAAGCCGGCGACGGCGATACGCTCTATCGCCGCTTCACCGATGCGCGCACCATACGCCGCGGCATCATCGCGGCCGGCCAGGATACGCCGGCGCCCGACTTCGGCCGTGCGCACGGGGCAGCACCGGCGCCGGAAAAGGCGGAAGGCAAGGCGCGCAAATAGCGATGTCGGCTTCCGGCGATCTCTGGGTCTTCGCTTACGGGTCGCTGATGTGGCGTCCGGGGTTCGAGGCCGAGGAGACTCACCATGCGCGTCTCATCGGCTGGCGCCGTAGCTTCTGCATCTACTCGCGCTTTCACCGCGGCTCGCCCCGTCGGCCGGGTCTCGTGCTCGGGCTCGATCGCGGGGGCGCATGCGAGGGGCTCGCGTTCCGCGTGTCGGCTCAGAAGGCGCACGAGACGCTTCGCTATCTGCGCGAGCGCGAGCAAGTCGGCAGCGTCTATCGCGAGGCATTGGTGCCGGTGACGCTGCTTTCGGGATCGCGGGAAGAGGTGATGGCGCTGGCGTTCCTCGTCGAGCGCTCGCATCCGAGCTACGCGGGGCGGCTGTCGTTGGCGGAGCAGGCGCATTTCGTGCGCGGCGGCTGCGGGAAGTCGGGCAATAATGTCGACTACCTCGCCTCGACGCTGGCGCATCTGAAGCAGCTCGGGATCAGGGAGCGCGAATTAGAGCGGCTGCAGGCGGTCGTCGGCGCCTTCGCGGCGCGCGGGCCAGGTGACAGGCATACGCGAGCCAGTGCTGCTGCAATGGTGAGAATATTCGGCAGATTTCCGGCGCCGGCGCCGCCATTGAAGCCAGAGCAAACTCACCGCTTCTGCTACCGCGCGATACTCTTGGCGAAAAAGGATTGACGCGAGGCAGCCGGTGCCGTCGCGCGCCCGAACGTCAGTGGGCGCGGCCGGCGAAGCGCGTGATGTCGGCCTCGATCTGGCCGGTGCGCAGATCGAACTCGATCATCTTGCCGATCTTGGCGTTGTCGGCGAGCAGATGCACGTGGACCTCGGTCGCGCCCAGCTCGGCCCCGCGGTGGCGGATCTCGGCGAGGTTGAGCGAGGGAATGCTGCTCGTCACGCGGCCGATGGAAAGGGCCTCGGGACGTCCACTGGCACTGCGGCGCACGAACACGTAGTTGGCGGCGGGCAGCGGTGGGCACTCGATGAGGTCATAGACGCTGTGGACGTAGCGCTTGCCAGAAGCGCCGGTCCAGAAGTGGAAGCGGGCGGCTTCGTCGGCCCGCGCGGAGCGCTGGGCCATCTCTTCCTGGGCGAGGGTGCGCTGCGCCCTATACACGGCGAGCTCGATGATACGCGCGACCATTACTGCAGATCCCTTCGCGGCCCTACGGCCTACGTTCCGTTCGACGCCTTTATCGTTTTTTGCCAGCCTATGCCCCATTGCTTAACGATGCCCATGGTTTCGAGCCGAATTGTGACCCCATCTCAGTGTTTTTGCGGCAAAGTGAACGCAACGTTGCGAGGTGTCGCGCCTCGATGACGGGCTCTCTCCACATCTCGTCGAGCATCGGCAAGTCTTACCCGCAGCGAGAGAATCCGCACGCAATGCAGTCCCAGCAACCTTCGCGCTGAACGTAGTCCGCCGACGAGCAGCGGGGACACAGCTTGAGGCGCGTCGCATGCCTTGCGCCGCCTTCGGATCGTGTCGCCGCGTCGTCCCGTCGCTCCGCGCCGGCGAGCGCAAGGTGCGCCTCGTCGGCTTGCAGGAATCCGGTGCGGCGCATGTGCGTCTCGATGACCTCGCCGATGGCCGCGAGCAGGCTCGGCACGTAGCGCCCCGATACCCAGTGGCCACCCTGCGGATCGAAGACGGCCTTCAGCTCCTCGGCGACGAAGCTCACGTCGCCGCCGCGGCGAAACACGGCGCTGATCATGCGCGTCAGAGCTACGGTCCAGGCGTAGTGCTCGAGGTTGCGGGTGTTGATGAAGATCTCGAATGGACGGCGACGGCCACCCTGCTCGATGTCGTTGATGGTGACGTAGATGGCGTGGTCGCTGCCGGGCCATTTGATCTTGTAGGTGAAGCCGGCGAGCACGCCCTCGCGCTCGAGCGGGGGTGCCATGTAGACGACGCCGGCGCGCTCGGTCGGGGCGGTCTCGGCGGCCTGAAGCCTGGAAAGGGGCTTTGCCACGGGCGGCGGCTCGGCCGGAGCCGGCTCGCTGAGCGGCTGCAGCACCGCGCCGGTGACGGGGTTCGGCCGATAGGTGGTGCAGCCCTTGAGGCCGAGCGCGTGTGCCTCAAGATAGACGTCCTTGAATTCCTCGAAGGAGATGCCTTCGGGGCAGTTGATGGTCTTGGAGATGGCGCTGTCGACATGGGGCTGGAGCGCTGCCTGCATGGCGAGATGCTGGGCAGGCGTCAGGTCATCGGTGCGCACGAACGTATCGGGGAGCGGGGCAGCGGCGCCGAACCTGTGGCGGAACGCGGCGTGTGCATAGTCCTCGACGGTCTCCTCGTGCGCCGTGCCGTCGCGGGCGAGCAGGCGCCGCGTGTAGCGGTAGTCGAACACCGGCTCGATGCCGGAGGATACGTTGCCGGCGAGGAGCGAGATGGTGCCGGTCGGCGCGATGGAGGTGAGGCAACCATTGCGGATGCCGTGCTTGCGGATGGCGGCGCGCACGTCTGCGTCGAGCCGGGCGACATTCGGGCTCGCCAGGAAGCGATCGGCATCGAACAGCGGAAAGGCGCCTTTTTCGGCGGCGAGCTCGGCGCTGGCGGCGTAGGCGGCATTCTGGATGGTGGCCATCCAGGTGCCGGCGAGCTTTGCAGCTTCGGGCGTGCCATAGCGAATGCCGGAGAAGATCAGCGCGTCGGCGAGCCCGGTGATGCCGAGGCCGATGCGGCGCTTGCTCAGCGCCTCCTGGCGCTGGGCGGGGAGCGGATAGTTCGAGACGTCGATGACATTGTCGAGGAAGCGGACTGCGATCTTCACCCGCTCCTTCAGCTTGTCCGCATCGATGCGTGCGCTGGTGGTGAACGGCTGCTCCATAAGGCGTGCGAGGTTGATCGAGCCGAGGAGGCAGGCACCGAACGGCGGCAACGGCTGCTCGCCGCAGGGGTTCGTCGCGTGAATCTCCTCGCAGTAGTTGAGGTTGTTCTTGGCGTTGATGCGGTCGATGAAGACGACGCCAGGCTCGGCGTAGTCGTAGGTGGCGCGCATGATGCGCTCCCACAGGGCGCGCGCCGGGAGCGTGCGATAGACCTTGCCGCCGAACTTCAGATCCCAGGGGCGGTCCTCGCGCACGGCGGCGAGGAATGCATCGGTGACGAGCACCGACAGGTTGAAGTTGCGCAGGCGGGCGGGATCGGACTTGGCGGCGACGAAAGCCTCGATGTCGGGGTGGTCGCAGCGCAGCGTGCCCATCATGGCGCCGCGCCGGCTGCCGGCCGACATGATGGTGCGGCACATGGCGTCCCAGACGTCCATGAAGCTGACCGGGCCCGACGCATCAGCGCCGATGGAGGCGACGCGCGCACCCTTGGGGCGCAGGGTGGAGAAATCATGCCCAATGCCGCCGCCCTGCTGCATGGTCAGCGCAGCGTCCTTCACGCCCTCGAAGATGGCGCCCAGGTCGTCCTCGATCTTGCCGAGGACGAAGCAGTTGAAGAGCGTTACAGCGCGGCCGGTGCCGGCTCCGGCGAGGATGCGTCCGGCGGGAAGGAAGCCAAAGTCGGCGATGGCGTCGTGGAAGCGGGTTGCCCAACGGTCGCGGGTGCGCTTGCCGCCCTTCTCGTTCGCTGCCGCGGCGCGGGCGACGCGCCAGATCGTGTCGTCGAAGCTCGAATCAATCGCGGTGCCGTCAGGACCCCAGAAGCGATATTTGAGGTCCCAGATCTGGCTCGAGATGGGGGCGGCGAACTCGGGTACGGGAGCGGTTGCGTCGGGCATGGGGCTATCCTGCGCTCGGCCCCTGAATATGGGACTACCGGGCCCCAAAGTCAATTAAATGTTCCTATTATATTCTATATATGTTCTCGCCCGCGCGGGTGGTCCGAAGTGACGAGCGCATGTCATCGCGATGGCAGCGAAGGCAATTCGAATCCGTTCTGCACAACTTTGCACGCTGCGCACTGAATAGCCCCGGTAGACCATTGATAGAATGTGATACAGCCGCATTCGCAGCACCACATTTCAGGTTCGTGCTGCTCGTGTGTTCGCGCGTGGTTGCGACGCTTGCGTTCGAAATCCAGATCGATGAGGTTCGACATGGCCAAAGCTTCCACCAAGAGCGCCGGTAAAGCCCGACCCACTGGCAACTACGTTGCTCCTGCCTCCGCCAAGGCGAAGACTGCCGTCGTTGAGCGTGCAAAGCCCAGGGCGGCTGCAGCGAAGGCTAAGGCTCCGGCCAAGAAGAAGTAGTTGTCGAATTAGGTTCAGTTTTCTGCATCTGCTGATTATTGCAGTGTCGGAAGTGAATGCGTCGCCCGCCAGGGCGGCGCTTTTACATTTTCTCAGGCTTCGTTGCCATTTTTTTTAGAGAAAGAATAGGCAACTGTTTAAATTAATTAATCCGTTAAAATTCAATGCATTCTGGCGTGAACCTGCAACTCTTTCTCCGCTCCGCTCAGCGGTCGCCGACGGTGATTGCCGCCTTAGCGCGGGCGAGCACATCGGACGGGATTGGTGGCGGGTTCTTTCCTCGCGCGGCTTCGAGGATGAGGCGGTTTGCGGCCGTCTCGATGCGCCTTTCGAGCTCGGCCTTAAACTCTTTGCGTGGCAGATCGGGCGGCAGCGGATCGAGGATCTCGACGATGATCGTTCCGGGATAGCGCATGAGCCGGCGGCGCGGCCAGTAGAGACCCGAGTTCAAGGCCACTGGGATGCACTGCAACCCGAGCCCCTCATAGAGGGCGACGACACCCGACTTGTAGTCGGGTTCCGCCCCCGGGGGGCGACGGGTTCCCTCGGGGAAGATGACGATCTCGCGGCCGGCAGAGGCGCGATCCTTGGCATCGCGCACGAGGCGTCGCAGCGCTGCCGGCCCAAGCTCGCGCCTGACAAAGACGTGCTCGAACTTGCGTGAGAACCAACCGTAGAACGGGATGAGCGTCAGCTCCCATTTCATGACCATTGCCGGGTCGCCGAAGATGGGGATGAGCGCAAAGGTGTCCCACGCAGACTGATGCTTGGAGGCGACAAGATAGGGCGCCTTGGGGAGCTTCTCGCGGCCGCGAACCTGCATGCGCGTGCCTACGACCCATCGCAACAGCAACAGAGAGACGATGGCGTGGGCCTTGAGGCCGGCCATGGCCCAGCGGCGGGGGCCGAGGAGCAGGAACGAGCCGCCGACAACGAATATCGCGGTGCTCAGGTAGAACAGCAGCGCGAAGATGAGCGAGCGAAGAAGCAGCACTGGCGAGGCTCAGAAGATCTTAGGCGTGGCGGATTGCCCATCGGGCATCTCGGCAACCGAGCTGGAGGGCCTCGGGTGCAGAATGCGCGCAATCGTCAAATGGGCGACGGTCGGCAGAAACTTGAAGTACTCCGAGACGAGCGTGCGCGTGGCGGAGGGGCTGAGCCACCAGCGCGTCGGCGCGAAGTTGCTCGGCACCACGGGGTGGGGGATGAGCTCGACCGAGGGCATCGCCAGCGACAGCTCTGCGAGGCTGCGCGGCATGTGATAGCTCGCCGTGACCACGATGAGGCTGGTGTAGTCGCGCGACTGCGCCCAGGCACGGGTCTCGCTGGCGTTGCCGACGGTATCGAGCGCGGCATATCCGATATCGACGCAGCAGTCGAACTTGTCGGCGGGGAGACCCGATATCTCGATCAGGGCCTTCTTTCCGGTTCGATGAAACACCCCGGAGATGAGCATGCGTTGTGCACGGCCTTCGTCGAGCAGTCTTGCACCCTCAGCGATGCGGCGGCTCTCGCCGGTCAGCACGACGATACCGTCAGCGTGCGGATTTCCGTCGGCGGGATAGCGGGTGACGATGCTGGCGAACAAGACAAATCCCACCACGAGAAGCGCCACTGCCGCTCCCGCTCCGAGAATAATGGCTCGCCGCAAGCTGCTCATCGCAAGGCTGCCGCCCAACACGCGTCCCCAGTCGCCCGCCCATGCCATTGAGCGTCGGGGCACACTAGCCGATTTGATCCCTGTTGCGACAGGTTCTTGGTAGCCTCCAGCGGGGCCAAACGCGGCTTGGGTTGCGCGCTCGACTGACGGCCTAGGCCTTGGCGTTCAGTATGCGGAACACGCCGAACCGGGACGTCAGCATACACAACGCGGAAATCGTGATTACGACACCGGCGAGCAGCACGTAGCCGGTTGCGTCGAGCCCGCCGGTGCCGATCAGGCGGTGCATCTCGGAGGTCGCGGTGGGGCCACCCCCGAGCATTTCCATGACGGTTGGCATGGCGAGGAAAACACCCATCGCGCAGAGCGCCCCGACGACGCCGGCGCGGATGCCAAGACGCAGGAAATGGCGCTCGAACTCGCGGGCAATGTAGCGGTCGGTCGCGCCGACGAAGTGCAGTACCTCGACGATCTCGCGGTTGGAGGCGAGGGCGGATCGGGTGGCCGAGACGATGATGGCCGTGGTCGCGGCGCCGACCAGCAAGAGGATGGCAAGGCCGCCAAGGGCGAACGAGCGCGTCACAGTGCGAATCTGTCGCTGCCAGCGGCGGTGGTCGTCGAGCGAGGCTGAGGGAAACTTCTTGGTCAGATCGGCGCGCAGGGCGTCGATGTCGGGAGGCGCGCTGCGGTCGATCTCGATGGCGATGAGACGCGGGACCGGCAGAGCCGAAAGGGCGTCGGACTGCCCGAGCCAGGGCTCGAGCAGCTTCGAAGAGGTTTCGAGGCTCAAGGCGTTGGCGCGGGAGATGCCTCCCCGGTCGCGCAGAAAGGCCTCGGCCTCGCGCACGGTTTTCTCGATGTCGGTGCCGTCCCTCGGCTCGATCTGGACGGTGACCTCGCTGGCGATGTCCTTCAGCCAGGCGCTGGCTGATTCATTGATCATGTAGACGGTGCCGGCCGTGAGACAGGCGAGGAAGCACATGATCGAGATGACGAGCGTCAGCGAGCGGCCGGTGACGCTATCGGGCGGAACGACGGGGGTATTGGTTGGCTCGGCCTTCGGCTTGCGGCCGCGGGAGGGCGCGAACTTGCGCGCCGGCGTGTCGTCGAGCGATCCCGTTTGGGGCGAGTCGTACACATAGCGATCGCTGGGGCCCGAGGGGCCCGTCAGCACGGTGTCGTAGAGATCGAAATTGCTCGCCGACTGCGAGGCCTGATCCCGACGGCCCGTCGGTCTGTCATACGATCCGGACATGACCGTCGTGCAGCTCCAGCCGCGGCGCCTTGAACTGCCGCATGAGTTGGTGATCGTGGGTGGCGATCAGCACCGAGGTGCCGAGCCGGTTGAGCTCGATGAACAGCCGCAGCAGGCGGCGGGCCATTTGCGGGTCGACGTTGCCGGTGGGCTCGTCGGCGAGCAGCAGCTCCGGCTTGCCGATGACGGCGCGCGCGATGGCGGCGCGCTGCTTCTCTCCGCCGGACAGAACCGACGGATAGGCGTGCATACGGTCGCCGAGGCCGACCCACTGCAATAAATCGGTGACATCCTCGCGGTAGTCGGCGAGCCGCTTGCCGAGGACGCGCAGCGGAAGGGCGACGTTCTCCCAGGTCGTGAGATGGTCGAGGAGGCGGAAGTCCTGGAACACGATGCCGATGCGCCGGCGCAAGTGCGCGCGCTTGGATGTGGAGATGCGGCTGACGTCTTGGTTAAACAGGAAGATCTGACCGCGCGTCGGGTGGCGCGACATGAACAGCAAGCGCAGCAGCGACGTCTTGCCGGCGCCCGAGGGGCCAGTGAGGAAGTGAAAAGAGCCGGGGCGCAGATGGAAGCTCACATCCGCCAGGATGTCCTGCCCCTGATCGTAGGCGAGCGCTATGTTCGAGAGGCGAATCACAAGTTTTTTTGGCCAGTGGTTTGCAGCGTGAGGCGCCAGCTTTCCGGCACCGGATTACGCAGGAACTGGCGATCAATCAGGTACGAATGTGGCGGGTTCGTGTGCAGGGCGCCCCTGCATCAGGGGTAAGGACGTTATGGCGGTATTGCCGCGGGGATGCAATGTCCTGCTATCCTCCCCAGATGAGGCCCCAGAAGGGTTTGGAACGGTGGTCATGAACGACGCGACGACGAGGATCGATCCTGAGCTCGAGGTCATCTTCACGCCCGAGGCTATCGCCGGGCGACTGAAGGAACTCGCCCAGGAGATTATCGAGGCGCGGCTGGAGAACCTGCTGGTCGTCGCCATCCTCAAGGGCAGCTTCGTATTCGCGGCCGATCTGATCCGTGCGCTGCATGCCGCGGGGCTCGCGCCGGAGGTCGATTTCATGACGCTCTCCAGCTACAAGAAGGCGCGCATCTCGTCGGGCCAAGTCTCGATCCTGCGCGACATGGACCTCGACGTGCGCGGCCGCAACGTGCTCGTCATCGACGACGTTCTGGATTCCGGGCGGACGCTCGCGTTCGCCAAGGATCTGCTCGCGGCGCGTGGCGCGGCTTCCATTCGCACTTGCGTGCTGCTCGACAAGCAGCTGCCGCGGGCGGTCAATCTGGAGCCCGACTACTACGCATTTCTATGCCCCAACGAGTTCGTTGTCGGCTACGGTATGGATGTGGCGCACCGCTACCGCGAGCTTCCGTTCGTCGGGCGGCTCGTGCGCCAGTGAGCATGCGTCTGCAGTCAACAGGGGGCAATCGATGGCAAGGATACTGCTTGCCGACGACGACGCGGCGACCCGGGATCTCGTCAAGCGAGCGCTAGAGGCGGACGGTCACAGCGTGCATGTCACCCAGGACGGCAGCGAGGCGCTGGACTGCGTCGAAGGCGCGGGCGCGCAGAAGTTCGACGTGCTCGTCACGGATGTCGAGATGCCGTTGCTCGACGGAGTCGCGCTGGCGCAGCGGGCGCTGAAGCAGCCGAGCTTGCGCATCTTGCTCATGTCGGGGTTCGCCGAGCAGCTCGAGCGCGCCAAAGCCCTGAAGAGTGCGCAGGTCGCGGTGCTGTCGAAGCCATTCACCCTCGAAGACATGCGCGCCAGCGTGCGCAAGCTGCTCGGGTAGGGCTGACGTCTGCGACTCGCCTCGGGGGAGCGGGCGGCGCGGGGAACTGGGCCGTCTGGCGCGCCCTCCACTGTCATGCCGGGGCTCGTCCCCGGGATACATTTGTCCGCTAGCTCAGGTTCTGCTTGTTGGCTGGATTCCGGCAACGGGTGCCGGGATGACAACGAAGATGTCCGGCCATGACAGTGCGGGCGCCGCTTCAGCGTTACGGCCGCTGTGCGCCGTTGGCGGGTGCCGCCGGCGGCGCAGCGGGGAGCGCGCTGGTGGCAGAGGGTGCCGGAGCCTGCTGCGCGGGCGACTCGGGCGGGCGGGTGCAATTGGCCTTGATGTTGATCGCCGCGAGGCGTTTGCGCTCCGCCTTGGCGTTGGAGAACGGCGAGAATGACAGGCGCGTGAGCTTATAGAGCTCATCGGTGAAGGTCGCGCCGCAATCGAGCACGAACTGGTGCATCTGGGCCATGCGGCAGCCATCGAGGATGGGCAGCGTATCCTCGCCCGCAAGCTTGCGGTCATAGGCCTTCGTCAAGCAGCGGTCGATGTCCGCCATGGTGGCGACGAGGTCGTCCTCGAAGGATTTCTCCAGCGCCGTGAATTTCATATCGCCGCCGACCTCGCGGATGACGAACAAGTTCAAAAGGATGTTCTTGTTCCAGTCGACGTAGGCTTCGTCGTAGGCGCGCTTGCGAAACTGAATCTCATCGGGCTGAGCATTGCGGCGCAGTGACGAAACGACCATGCCGGCACGCGTGCGCCGCTCGTAGATGAGGTTGGCAAGAGCCTCTACGGACTTCCGGCGTGTCTGCTGCGTGGCGTAGGTCTGCGCGAGCCAGGCGCCGACGCAGGCGGTGACGATGCCGTTGAGCACGGCAGAGGCGAGCGCAAACAGAATCAACTGCCGACGCGTCAGACGCGCGGCGCGCACCAAGCCAAGCCCATACTTGGACATGTCCCCCTCCCGGCACCCACGGGTTGCGGGAGAATAGCAGATTATCCGCCGGTGACGCTCATATGACGAGCAAGGGCCGGGCGTCCGACGCGGCGATCGATGACGAAGTCGTGACCCTTGGGCTTCAGCAGCATGGCTTCGTCGATGGCGGCGTGAAGCGCGGCGTCGGAGGAGCTGGCGCGCAGCGGCTCGCGCAGGTCGACGGCATCCTCCTGGCCGAGGCACATGTAGAGCGTGCCGGTGCACGTGAGGCGCACGCGATTGCAGCTTTCGCAGAAGTTGTGCGTCATCGGCGTGATGAATCCGAGGCGGCCGCCGGTCTCCTTCACGCGCACGTAGCGGGCCGGCCCTCCGGTGCTGTGTGGGATGTCCTCCAGCGTCCAGCGGTCGAGCAGCCGCGCACGCACGATCGACAGCGGCAGGTACTGATCGTGGCGGGCGCCGTCGATCTCGCCGAGCGGCATGGTCTCGATCAAGGTGAGGTCATAGCCGCGGCCGTGCGCGAACTGGATGAGGTCGTCTATCTCGTCCTCGTTGGTGCCCTTGAGGGCAACCGCATTGATCTTGACGTCGAGGCCGGCGGCATCCGCTGCATCGAGGCCCTGCATGACGGCGGCGAAGTCGCCCCAGCGGGTGATGGCGCGGAAGCGGTCCGGCTGCAGGGTATCGAGCGAGACGTTGATGCGCTCGACGCCGGCGCTCTTGAGGTCACGGGCAAACCGCTTGAGTTGGCTGCCGTTGGTGGTGAGGGTCAGCTCGTCGAGGCGCCCGGACTGCAGGTGGCGCGAGAGGGCCTGGAACAGCCAGATGATGTTCTTGCGCACGAGAGGCTCGCCGCCGGTGATGCGAAGCTTCTTCACGCCGCGGTCGACGAAGGCGGTGCAGAGGCGATCGAGCTCCTCGAGCGTCAGCAACTCCCGCCGCGGCAGGAAGCTCATGTTCTCGGACATGCAGTAGACACACCGGAAGTCGCAGCGGTCTGTCACGGACACCCTGAGATAGGTGATCGACCGGCCAAAGCGATCGACGAGCATTGCCCGCGGCTCGGCATCTTGATGGGCGCCCACGATCAGCTTCGTTCTCCCTACGTCCGTCGACTGCGCAGTGACCACAATACAATAGATGGTCCCGCAGTTGCCGTTAAGCTAGCGCTCGCGGCGGGGTGTTCAAGGGGGTTGTCGGGTTCAACGTGCTTCGGCTGAAGGCCGGGCCATGAGGGGCGTGCGCCGGCATCCCTGGAGAGCGCGCAAGGCGCACAGGAAATGCCTTTGAGGTCACTCATAAACCTCGTGGAGTGGCTCGCCCTCAGAGCTGGGGCCAATCTCGGCCCGGGCGCTGATTCCAGGGGGTGGAGCGGGCCTGGCACCGCGGATCGGGCTGGACAGCTCGTTCCAGCACCGCAAGACGGCCTGGAGCCCGAGGTCGGGCGGTCATTCGGGCATTGGGCGCTATGGGCGGTCGTCGGGCTGATCCTCGTCATCCTCGCCGCCGGGTACCTGCGCCGACGATGGAAGTCCAAGGGGGGCCCGAGCTTGGCGAGGATCACTTGGCGAGGGCCGCGATGAAGGAAGCGATCCTCTCCGGGTCGTCGAGGGCGAACAGCGGCAGGTCCTGGGTTTCGGCGTCATAATCGGCAGCAATGGCGACGATGCGGGCGTCGGTCGCGTCCAGCGGGCGCTGCGTCTCGGCTGCGGTGCGGCGCAGCTCGATCTTGGGGATGGGCGCATCCTTGAAGCCTTCGACGATCACGAGGTCGGCACCAGCGACATGCGCGCTCAGCTCGGCAAGTGAGGGCGGCGGGCCGATCTGGCGACAGCCGGAGATTTCCCACGTATGCGGGGCGATCACGATCGCCTTCAGGGCGCCAGCGCGCGCGTGGCGCTCGCCGTCGGTCGAGCCATCGAGAGGCGCGAGATCATGGTGGGTGTGCTTCACGGTCATGACCTTGAGCCCGCGGCGCGCCAGCAAAGGGATGAGGCGCTCGACCAACGTCGTCTTGCCGGAGTTCTTCCAGCCGACGATGCCAACGAAGACGGGCGGTCTAACCACGGTGTGCCTCGGCCAGGAACAGCGACCGAGCCTTCTCGAGGTCGCCGGGTGCGTTGACGTTGAAGAATGGATCGACGCTGCTGCCGCCGATATCGATGGGGGCAAAGTCCACGACGGCGCAGCCGTGCGCTTCGGCAAAGCGATGCAAGGCGCGGATGTTGTTCTTGAGGGAGGCCGACAGCGCTTCGAGCAGCTCGACGCGCCAGAGCCCGGCCACAGGGTGGCGCTCGCCGTCCGAGGCCGCGATCGCGCACGGTGCATCGGCGGCGAGGAGCGAAGCCTTCAGGCGGGAAACGAGATCGAGCGGAAGGAAGGGGCAGTCGACGGGCACGCTGGCAATGAACTTCGCCTCCGGGGTCTCGCTGCGTGCCCAAGCGATGCCGGCGTGCAAGCCGGCGAGCGGACCGGCGTAGCCTTCGATGCTATCGGCGACAACGGGCAGACAATGTCCGCAAAAACGCGCCGGGTCGCCATTGGCATTGATCACGATGCGGCCGACTTGCGGACGCAGGCGCGAGAGCACATGCAGCAACATCGGTTTGCCGCCGATGTCGAGCAGCGCCTTCTCGCGGCCGCCCATGCGCGAGGAGCGGCCGCCGGCCAGCAGCACGCCCGTCACCTCGTTGTCGATCTCGCTTGCTCGCATGGAGTCGATTTAGGGGGGAGGCGGGACGAGGGCAAGCCAAGGCTGATGCACGTCGTTGTGACGGGCCCCGCGGCCGGGATATAAGCGACGGAAATCATTCGGGAGGCGCGCTCGTGACGGCCAAAGTCAATCGCCGCAAGTTTCTGACCGCGGCCGCTGCCGGGGCCGGGACGGGCGTCGCCGCGCCCGCCATCGCCCAGACCAAGCCGGCCATCGAATGGCGGCTCGTTTCGAGCTTTCCCAAGTCGCTCGACACGATCTATGGGGCCGGCGAGATATTCGCCAAGGCGCTGGGCGAAATGTCGGACCAGAATTTCCGCGTGCGGGTATTCGCACCGACCGAGATCGTTCCCGGCCTCTCTGCTGCCGATGCCGTCACCAACGGCAGCGTCGAGGCCGCGCACACGGCGTCCTACTACTATTGGGGCAAGGATCCGACGTTCGCGATCGCCACGGCTATCCCGTTCGGCCTCAACTACCGCATGCAGAACGCGTGGATGTATCAGGGCGGCGGCATCGACCTGATGAACGAGTTCTACGCGCGCTACAAGATCATCGCCTTCCCAGGTGGCAACACCGGTACGCAGATGGGCGGCTGGTATCGGCGCGAGATCAACGCGCCGGAGGACTGGCGCGGCCTCAAGATGCGTATCGGCGGACTTGCGGGTGCGGTGATCGCGCGGCTCGGCGGCGTGCCGCAGCAGATCGCCGGAGGCGACATCTACCCTTCGCTGGAGAAAGGGACCATCGATGCCGCCGAGTGGGTCGGGCCGTACGATGACGAGAAGCTCGGGTTCGCAAAGGTTGCCAAGTACTACTATTACCCGGGCTGGTGGGAGGGGCAGGCGATGCTGCACTTCTTCATCAATCTCGATAAGTGGAACGGGCTGCCGAAGCACTATCAGGCGATGATCCGTGCCGCGGCGCAGGTCGCGAACATGGGCATGATGACCCGCTATGACCTGCAGAACCCGGCGGCGCTGCGCCGGCTCGCCATAGGCGGTGCCGAGCCGCGGCCGTTCTCGGAGGCGGTGCTGGACGCCTGCTTCAAGGCTTCGAACGAGGTATTTGCGGAGCTCTGCGCCAAGAACGCCGACTTCAAGAAGGTCTATGACGCTACGATCGCGATCCGCGGCGAGGACTATCTGTGGTTCCAGCTCGCCGAGCACACCTACGACACATTCATGATGATCCAGCAGCGCAAGGGGCTGGTGTAGGTCGCCCCTATTCCGATGCGGCCCCTTTTTCTTGCTCGGGTGCTTGACGGCGAGATTGTTGGCACACGGCCTAGTTCGCGGATATGCTGACAGCCGGCAAAAGCTGCTGGCTCAAGCTCCGGGAGAGCGACGTGGGGACCGCTTTGAAGGCCGTTGTGCTGCGGAGCTTCCTGATAAGCACCGCATTCCTCCTTCCGCTCGATTTCGATGCACCGATGTGGGGTGCTGCGCACGCCGTCGCTGAGACGCCGGATGCGAACGAACGGCTGGCGTTCGAGGCTGCCAAGGAGCTCGGCACCGTCGAAGCCTGGGACGCGTTTCTGGCCAACTATCCGAGCGGATTTCACGCCGATCTGGCGCGGGCCTATGTGAAGAAGCTCGCCGCTCCTGCTCCTACAGCGCCTCCGGCAGCCGCATCTGCTCCGCCTGTTGCCGTCTCCAAGGCGCCGGAGCAGCCCGCCGACGAGAGGCCATGCGCGGATTTCAAAAAGCTCAAGTCGCAGCGCTCCAAGGAGCCGGCAAAGATCCATTTCATCAATCAGTCCGGGGGAAGGGTGATTGTTCAATGGATCGACTTCGACGGTGGCCTCAAGGAGTACGGGCAGCTGGAACCAGGCGCTGAGCTCGTCCAGGAGACGTTCCTGACGCATCCGTGGATCACCGCCTACGAGGAAGGCAGCTGCCGCCAGATGTTTCTGCCGCGCGACGGCATCTCGGTCGCGCGGATTCTGCCGGAGGATCAGCTGCCTAAGGCGGCGCTGCGCACTTCGAAGACCTCCGACGACGAAGACGACAACCGGGCGAAGAAGCCTGCAAAGCCGTCAAAGGCGACTGTCGAGCGTCGGGCCAAGGCCGCGTGCGTCGACATGGGCATGATCTACCTCAACGGAAAATGCGCGCCTAAGACCAAGGCCGCGCGCGACACCGCGAATAAGAACAAGAACAAGGCGTGTCCGGCGGGGACGTACCGCAATCCCTATGGTCAGTGCCAGCCGAACGAGACGGGCGGCTGATCCGTGCCGCTCAATTGTCGGGGCGACGCGACCGGCCGAGAGACTCGCTCGCACTGCGGGGCGTCTACGTGATCTTCTTGGCCGTGAGCCTCGCGATGGCCTCGTCGGCATAGGGCTCAAGCTCGGGCAGGAGAACGACGCTCTCCTGCTCGTTCGGATCGGTGCGCGCGATGACGGCCGAGATCGGCTTGTCCGAGACGTTGACCGGCAAGTGCGGCACGCCGGCAGGGATGTAGAACAGGTCGCCGGCCTTGGTGACGGCCTGGTGCTGCAGCTTGTCGCCATAGAGGGCGACGGCCTCGCCGTCGAGAACGTAGATCGCAGTCTCATGGCTTTCATGCATGTGCGCCTTGGCCCTGCCGCCGGGCGGGATGGTGAGGAGGTGCATGCAGATGCTTTTCGAGCCAACTGTCTCGGCGGCGATGCCATTGAAATAGGTGAGGCCCTGCTTGCCGTCGTAGGTGTCGGCGGGGCGGATCAAGCGGCAGGTCGGCTCGGACGGATCGCTCATGGGAAGCCTCCAGAGAATCTCTGGGCAGCAGCTTATCGCAATCGGTCTAAGGCTTCACGATCACCGGCGGGACGGACATATCGAGCGTCGGGGCGCCGGGGCCGGTCGTCTCCGGAGGCGGCGCGCCGGGGATTTGCGGCGGATAGGGCGGTAGCGCAAAGCCCTGGCTCTCGTAGGCCGGTGCGGGACGCATGTCGGAAGGCTGCCCAACGCCTGGGAACGCGCGTGGCATCGGTGCTTTGTCGTGGCCGACGAGGCCGGGGAAGGCGATGAGCAGCGCCACCATCAGGAGCTGGATCAGGACGTACGGCACGGCGCCCCAATAGATCTGGGCCGACGTGACCGGCGGCATCGTGCGGCCGGTGATCCGATCGACGTAAGGCAAGCGCGGGGCAACGGAGCGCAGGTAGAACAGCGCGAAGCCGAACGGCGGATGCATGAAGCTCGTCTGCATGTTCACGGCGAGGATGACGCCGAACCAGATAAGATCGATGCCGAGGTTCTGCGCCGCAGGGGCGAGCAGCGGTACTATGATGAAGGCGAGCTCGAAGAAATCGAGGAAGAAGGCGAGGAAGAATACGAGCAGGTTGACGAAGATGAGGAAGCCCACCACGCCGCCCGGCAGCGACACGAGCAGATGCTCAACCCACAGGTGCCCGTTCACGCCATAGAAGGTGAGCGAGAAGATGCGCGCGCCGATGAGAATGAACATCACGAACGCCGACAGCTTGGCCGTCGCCTGCGCCGCCGAGCGAACGATGTCGTAGCTGAAGCGCTGCGGATTGCCGTCGCTGAGCCGCTTGCCGAGCGCGAGGAGCATGGCGCCGACGGCACCCATGGCGCCTCCTTCGGTCGGCGTGGCGACGCCGATGAAGATCGTGCCGAGAACGAGGAAGATCAGGAGAAGGGGCGGGACCATCACGAACACCACCTGCTCGGCGAGCGCCGAGAGCAGGTGCGGCCCGCCGTTGCGCTTGATGAGCCAGCTGACGCCGGCGCCGATGATGGCGAAGCAGATGGTGAACGTCACGGTCAGGATGACGTAGTCGGCACCCGAGCGCCAACTGTCGCGCATGTAGAGCCAGGCAGCACCGGCGCAAACAACGAGCAAGATGACGAGCGAGGTATAGCCGCGGGAGCCGTCCGGCTCGCGATGGACGATAGCTTCCGGGGGAAGGCCGGGGGCGGCTTGTGGCCAGAACATCGAGACGATGAAGGCGAAGACCGCGTAGAGACCGGCCAGCATCAGGCCGGGAAGCATGGCGCCGGTGTACATATCGCCGACCGAGCGTCCGAGCTGGTCGGCGAGGACGATGAGCACCAGCGAGGGCGGGATGATCTGCGCGAGCGTGCCCGAGGCGGCGATGGTGCCGGTGGCGAAACGCGCGTCATAGCCGTAGCGCAGCATGATGGGCAGGGCGATGAGGCCCATCGAGATCACCGAGGCAGCTACGACTCCTGTGGTCGCCGCTAGCAACGCGCCAACGAAGATCACGGCGTAGGCCAATCCGCCGCGCACGGTGCCGAACAACTGGCCGACGGTTTCGAGCAGGTCCTCGGCCATGCCGGACCGCTCGAGGATCAATCCCATGAAGGCGAAGAATGGAACCGCCAGCAGCGTATCGTTGGTCATCACGCCGTAGATGCGCTCGGGCAGCGTGCCGAGCAGGGGCCACGACAGGTTGATGGCCCCGTTCGAGTGCGGCGCGAGCTCGACGCCGACGACGAAGAAAATGAGCCCAACAGCGGCGAGCGAGAAGGCCGCCGGATAGCCGAGCAGGAGGAAGAACACGAGCGCCACGAACATGATCGGCGCGAGATTTTGTGCGATGAGCTCCAGCATCCCCCCTCCGCGCCGTCAGCTCTTCCGACCGGTCGAGCCGGGAGGGACGCCGAGATGCCCCGCCGCTCGCCCAGAAGCGGGATGCCCGGTGCCGAGATGATCCTCCGGGAGATCGCCTTTCATGATGGCGATGCGTTTGATGAGCTCGGAAAGCCCCTGCACGAAAAGAAGGGCGAAGGCGACGGGTATCAGCAGCTTCACCGGCCACTGGGGCAGGCCGCCATAGTTCGCCGACTGCTCGTTCTGCTCCCAGGCGGCGAGGAAGAAGCCCCAGGAGGTGTAGGCGACGAGCGCCGCGGTCGGCAAAAGGAAGAACAGGTGGCCGACGATCTCGATGGCGTTGCGCGCCCATCGCGGGAGTCGCTCGTTCACGATGTCGATACGGATGTGCTCGTTGAGGGCGAGCGTCCAGGGGGCGGCGAGAAGGAAGACGGCCGCGAACAGCCACCACTGCATCTCGAGCCAGGCGTTTGAGCTCGTGTCAAAGAGCTTGCGGACCACGGCATTGCCGGCGCTGATGACGGCGGCGGCAACGATGAGCCAGGCGACCGACTGGCCGATCAGGCGCGTTCCCGCATCGATCCAGCGGCTCGCCGCGAGCAGCGCCTGCATGTCGTCCTCCACTCGGTGCGACCTTGCCGCGCTGTCACCGCTGCCGTAGGCCACTTGGGCATCCTATATCGAGGGCGGGCCGTGACTTCCAGTACGGCCTCTGACAGTATCCGCGCCCGGCCGATTAGCCATCGCCGTCGTCCGCCCCCAGGAGCCGCCACTATGACTATCTCGAAGCCGCAGGTGCTCGATGAGCTGCGCCGCATCAAAGGCCCTGACCTCAAAGACAACATCGTCGATCTCGGTCTCGTCTCGGAGATCCTGGTGAAGGACGATCGCGTTTATTTCTCCATCACCGTGCCGGCGGCCCGGGCCGAGGAGCTGGAGCCGCTACGCAAGGCGGCCGAAACCGTGGTGGCGAAGGTCCCCGGCGTTGTTGGCGTCTCGGCGGTGCTGACCGCGGAGGCCCCAATGGGACGGCCGTCGGCTGCCGCTCCCGCGCGTCCGCCGGAAAGCGCCCGAGTGACACAGGCCCGGGCGCAGGGCAATTTCGGCAACGGATCGCACGCGGGCGCGCACGGGCACGGCCACGGTCCCGCAGCCGCCGCTCAAGGCGGCACCGGGCCGAAGCCATTGGCGGATGTGCCGGGGGTGAAATCGATTATCGCCGTCGCGTCAGGCAAGGGCGGTGTCGGCAAGTCGACCGTCGCCGTGAACCTGGCACTCGGATTCAAGGCTGCCGGCAAGAAGGTCGGGATACTCGACGCTGATATCTACGGGCCGTCGCAGCCGCGCCTACTTGGTCTCAAGGGACAGCCGCAGGTGGTCTCGGGCAAGACGCTGAAGCCGCTCGAGGCCTACGGGCTGAAGGTCATGTCGATGGGATTCCTCGTCGACGAGGAGACGCCGGTGATCTGGCGCGGACCGATGGTCGTCGGCGCACTCAACCAGATGTTGCGCGACGTGGCCTGGGGCGAGAACGGCGACCTCGACGTGCTCGTGATCGACATGCCTCCCGGCACCGGCGACGTGCAGCTCACGATGGCACAACAGGTGCCGCTGTCGGGCGCGGTGGTCGTCTCGACACCGCAGGACCTCGCCCTGATCGATGCGCGCAAAGGGCTGGCCATGTTCCGCAAGGTCGGGGTGCCAGTGCTCGGCATCGTCGAGAACATGAGCACGTTCATCTGCCCGAAGTGCGGGGAGCGCTCGGACATCTTCGGGCACGGCGGCGCCGAGCACGAGGCGGCGCGGCTCGGGGTGCCGTTCCTCGGCGCCGTGCCGCTCGATCTCGACCTGCGCCTGCGTTCCGACACCGGCAAGCCCGTCACAGCGACGGTGCCGGACAGCCTGCATGCACAGCTCTTCCGCGACATCGCTGTGCGCACGCTGGACGAGCTCGAGACGGCGAAGCGCAATGCCGTGCGTCCTCCGCAGCTCGAGATCACGGACGGCGGCAAAGGGCTCAAGGTCGAGTTTGCCTGCAAGTCCAAGTACGAGCTCCCAGCGGAAATGCTGCGCGTCATGAGCCCGTCGGCCGAGGTGCAGGGGCATTCGCCGGAGCAGCGGGTGACGGTCGGCGGCAAGCGCAACGTGAAAATCCGCGACCTGCGGCCGGTGGGGAACTACGCCGTGCGGATCGCCTTCGACGATGGCCACGACACGGGGCTGTATACGTGGACCTACCTGCAGCAACTTGGGCGCGAGAAGGAAAAGCGCTGGGGCGCGTACCTCGAGGAGCTCGGCAAGAAGGGCCTCAGCCGCGGCTAGTGGGCGCTGCTGCGCATACAATTTGAGTGGGTTGTGGCCGAATCGACCCATGTTGCCGTCTTGACTTGACGGCGTTTCTTTTCGATGTTTCCGGCCATTGCGATGAGCATTTGCGCCGGTTGGCCCCCTTGTTGGCCTGCCGGCTTTCAGTGCAGATACCGACCTACCAGAAGCCACTTTAGGAGAGACAACATCCGCCGACCAATGCGAGCCGCGCCCGAGCGCGAGCCAACCGGGCCCCGGATCAATGAGGCAATCCGGTCCCGCGAAGTACGACTGATCGACGAGAACGGAGAGAACGTAGGTGTGGTGAGCCACACCGAGGCACTGGAACGCGCCGTCAAGGCGGGCCTCGATCTCGTCGAGGTTTCGCCCGAGGCGACGCCACCCGTCTGCAAGATCCTCGACTTCGGCAAATACAAATACCAGGCGCAGAAGAAGGCGGCCGAGGCGCGCAAGCACCAGAAGATCGTCGAGATCAAAGAGATCAAGATGCGGCCTGCGATCGACGACCACGACTACGACGTGAAGATGCGGTCGATCAAAAGGTTCTTCGAGGACGGCGACAAGGTGAAGATCACCTTGCGCTTCCGCGGACGCGAGATGGCGCACCAGCAGCTCGGCATGGAAGTGCTGCAGCGGGTGAAGGGTGACCTGGAGCCGATTGCGAAGGTGGAATCCGAGCCGCGCCTGGAAGGCCGGCAAATGGTGATGGTGCTGGCACCGCGATAGTCGCTTTTCGACGGTGCCCGGCCCACACCGCTGTGGGGGTACCGATGGCTATTGCTTCGATATATGCGCGCGGTCGCCGGCATTGGCCGGTGGCCGCGCTTTTCATCTTGGCGATCGCGGCGCCTGCCGAAGCACAGCGCGTTGCTCCCGAGGTGCCCAAGGTGCCGGGTGGCATCGGCACGGGCGGCGGCGCCGGTGTCGGGGGCGGGGCTGGGCTCGCTCCTCCGATGCCCACGCTGCGCTCATCGCCGATGGCGGTCCCTGCGGCCCCTCAGGTCACCCCGGTAGCTCCAGCCGCCCCGGCCGCGCCTGCCCCAATCATCCGCTTCCGCTGCGAGGTGCCTCAGGGCGAAAGCACCTGCAAAGAGCCTGCGCCCGCGGATGGCGGGGGCGACGATAGCTGCGATTGCGCGAAGGATTTCTGCTACAAGGACGCCGCGGGGACCCGGATCTGCGAGAAATCGTGACGCGAGTTAATCTTTGCGCCGACTCTTGCGGTTTATCGGACCCGACCGTATAAGGACGCCCCAAGTCGCCCGGCGGGGCATGCCGTGGCGGCTTTTATGCTTTGAACAGCCTCAATGGGCAGCTCCTCCCCAAAAGGGACGTTTCCGTCCGGCCATGCGCCGGTTCGTGAATTAGGGCCGCCCGCGAGTAGAGAAAGGATCGAGCCAAATGCCCAAGATGAAGACCAAGAGCGGCGCCAAGAAGCGCTTCAAGATGACGGGCAGCGGCAAGGTGAAGGCCGCCGCTGCGGGCAAGCGTCACGGCATGATCAAGCGGACGTCGAAGTTCATTCGCGATGCGCGCGGCACGATGGTGCTGAACGAGAGCGACGCGAAGATCGTCAAAAAGTACATGCCCTACGCCCGCTGAGCAGCTGCAACAGCTCGCTCGCACCAGCAACGTCATCTAACGGAGTTCTCCCATGGCACGCGTCAAGCGCGGCGTTACCGCCCATGCCAAGCACAAGAAAGTCCTGAAGGCCGCCAAGGGCTACTATGGCCGCCGCAAGAATACGATCCGCGTCGCGAAGCAGGCCGTCGAAAAGGCCATGCAGTACCAGTTCCGCGATCGCAAGCGGAAGAAGCGCACGTTCCGCGCGCTATGGATCCAGCGCATCAATGCCGCCGTCCGCGAGCACGGGCTGACCTACGGTCGATTTATCGACGGCCTCAACAAGGCCGGGATCGAGATCGACCGCAAGGTGCTGGCCGATCTCGCCGTTCACGACGCTGCTGCATTCAAGGCGCTGACCGAGCAGGCCGCCAAGGCCGTCGAGAAGGCGCAGAAGGCCGCGGCCTAACTCGCGCTCTCACTTGTCATCCTCGGCTTTATGCCGAGGATCCAAGCATCCGCTTGCTCCGGCGCGAGAGGTAACGTGGATCCTCGGGACAAGCCCGAGGATGACACCGGAGAGGATCGTCATCCCATGACGTCGGTTGCGACAGGCGCGGACCTGCAGGCGCTGGAAAAAGTGCTGCTGGCCTCTATTGCCGAGGCCGGCGATCTTGCCGCCATCGAGCAGGTGCGCATCGCCGTGCTCGGCAAGAAGGGTCGCATCGCCGAGCTGATGGCGACGCTCGGCAAGCTGCCGCCGGAAGAGCGCAAGTCGTTCGGCCAGTCGGTCAACGAGATCAAAACGCGGGTCAGCGAAGCGCTCGAAGCACGCAAGTCGACGCTCGAGGGTGAGGCGCTTTCAAAGCGGCTCGAGAGCGAGCGTGCCGACGTCACGTTGCCGGTTCGCGTCGGCGCCGTCGCGGACGGGCGCATCCATCCGGTGAGCCAGGTCTATGACGAGTGCGTCGAGATCTTCGCCGACATGGGCTTCTCGGTTGCCGAAGGGCCGGACATCGAGACCGACGATTATAACTTCACCAAGCTGAACATTCCGCCGGAGCATCCCGCGCGGCAGGAGCACGACACCTTCTATCTGCGTCCCAAGGCCGACGGATCGCGGCTGGTGCTGCGCACGCATACGAGCCCAGTGCAGATCCGGACCATGCTGGGCGGCAAACCGCCGATCCGCGTGATCGCTCCGGGGCGCGTCTACCGCAGCGACAGCGACCAGACGCACACGCCGATGTTCCATCAGATCGAGGGCCTCGTCATCGACGAGGCGACCCACATGGGACATCTAAAGTGGGTGCTGGAGGAGTTCTGCAAGGCGTTCTTCGAGGTGGACGAGGTGAAGATGCGCTTCCGCGCTTCGCACTTCCCATTCACCGAGCCATCGATGGAAGTCGACGTCGGCGCCGAGGCGATCGGCAAGCCCGGGCAATGGCTGGAGATCCTCGGCTGCGGGATGGTGCATCCGAACGTCTTGCGCAACTGCGGGCTCGATCCCGAAAAGTACCAGGGCTTCGCATTCGGCATGGGCCTCGACCGCATCGCGATGCTGAAGTACGGGCTCACTGACCTGCGGGCGTTCTTCTCCGGCGACCTGCGCTGGCTCAAGCACTACGGCTTCTCGGTGCTCGACGTGCCTACGCTCTCCGGCGGGCTTTCGGGTTAGGAGCGCGAGATGAAATTCACGCTGAGCTGGCTCAAGGACCATCTCGATACCGACGCCTCGATCGAGGCGCTTGCGGATAAGCTGTCGGCCATCGGCCTCGAGGTCGAGAGCGTCGAGGACCCGGCTGCGAAGCTCGGCGCGTTCCGCGTGGCGCGCATCGTCGAGGCCAAGCGACACCCCAACGCCGATAAGCTGCAGATCGTCATGGTCGAGACCGAGAAGGGCGCTCCGCCGCTCGAGGTCGTGTGCGGCGCGCCGAACGCGCGCACCGGGCTCATCGGCGTGTTCGCGCCGCTCGGCACCTACATTCCCGGTTCCAACATCACGCTCGAGAAGAAGCCGGTGCGCGGCGTCGTCTCCAACGGCATGATGTGCTCGGCGGCGGAGCTGGAGCTTTCGTCCGAGGCGACGGGCATCATCGAGCTGCCCGATGATCTCGCCGACCGCGTCGGTGAGCGCTACATCGATGCCGCGGGTCTCAACGATCCCGTCTTCGAGGTGAAGTTGACGCCCAACCGTCCCGACTGCACCGGCGTGCGTGGCATCGCGCGCGATCTCGCCGCTGCGGGGCTCGGCACGCTGAAGCCGGAACCGAAGATTGAAGGTGTCGAGGGCAGCTTCGATAGCCCGGTCGACATCAAGCTCGAGTTCAGCAAGGAAACCGCCGATGCGTGCCCGGTGTTCGCCGGACGCTATGTGCGCGGCGTCAAGAACGGCCCGTCGCCGGCTTGGCTGCAGCAGCGCCTCAAGGCTGTTGGGCTGCGCCCCATCAATGCGCTGGTCGATGTCACCAACTACATCAGCCAGGATCGCGGCCGGCCGCTGCACGTCTACGACGCCGATAAGCTCAAGGGAGCCATTCGCGCGCGGCTCGGTAAGCCGGGCGAGAAGCTGCTTGGGCTCGACGGCAAGACGTATGACATCGACGAGACGATGTGCGTGATCGCCGACGATGCAGGGCCGCTGGGCCTCGGCGGCGTGATGGGCGGCGAGGGATCGGGCTCGACGGATGCGACCGTCAACGTGCTGATCGAGAGCGCCTACTTCGATCCGGCGCGTACGGCGCAAACCGGACGCAAGACGGGCCTCGTGACGGATGCGCGCTATCGCTTCGAGCGTGGCGTCGATCCGGCTTCGATGCTGCCCGGGCTCGATCTCGCCACCGACATGATCCTGAAGCTCGTCGGCGGCGAGCCGTCGAAGGCGAAGGTCGCCGGCAAGCCATCAGCGGAGAAGCGCGTCATCGATTTCGACTACGCGCGCGTCGCCAAGCTTTCGGGCATCGACATCAAGGATGCCGAAATCAAGGCGATCCTGGAAAAGCTCGGCTGCATGATCTCCGGCAAGGGAAAGTCGGCCAAGGTGACGGTGCCGACTTGGCGCCCCGATATCCATGGCGCGGCCGATCTCGTCGAAGAGGTCGTGCGCATTGCGGGCCTCGACCGCATCCCGCTGACGCCGCTACCGCGTCCGGCCGGCGTCGCGCGCCCGGTGCTCACCGAGCGGCAGAAGCGCGCGCGGCGCGCTCGCCGCACGCTCGCTGCGCGGGGGATCGTCGAGGCGATCACATGGTCGTTCATTCCTGAAGAGGAAGCGAAGGCGTTCGGCGGCGGCGCTGAAGCGCTGCAGCTCGCCAATCCGATCTCGGTCGAGATGTCGTCGATGCGGCCGGGGCTGCTCCCGGGGCTGCTGACGGCGCTGAAGCGGAACAACAACCGCGGCTTCGCGGATGCGGCGCTGTTCGAGCTCGGACAGGCGTATCGCGGCGATACGGCTGAGGATCAGTACGCCTCGGCATCCGGTGTGCGCAGCGGCTCGGCGAAGGTCGCCGGTGCCGGACGTCACTGGGACGGCGCGGCGAAAAGCGTGGACGTGTTCGACGCCAAGGGTGACGTCATGGCGGTACTTTCTTTGCTGGGCTTCGATCCGGCGAAGGCGCAGATCACGCGCGATGCGCCGGCCTGGTATCACCCGGGACGCTCGGGGACGCTGCGGCTTGGCCCCAAGACGGTGCTCGCCCACTTCGGCGAAGTGCATCCAGCGACGCTGAAGGCCCTCGACATCGAGGGGCCGGTGGCGGCGTTTGAGATATTCCTCGATGCGATCCCGGCGCAGAAAGTGAAGAGCCGCGCCAGGCCCCGCCTCGAAGCCAACGACCTCATGCCGGTGCGGCGCGACTTCGCTTTCGTGCTCGACAAGGGCGTGGCGGCGGGGGATGTCGTGCGCGCCGCTGCCGGCGCCGACAAGGCGCTGGTCCGCGAGGTCTCGGTGTTCGACGTGTTCGAGGGCGGGGCGCTCGAGAAGGAAGGCAAGAAGTCGCTCGCCATCGAGGTGACTCTGCAACCTACGACCGAGTCGCTCACCGACAAGGACATCGAGGCCGTATCGCAGAAGATCACGGCGGCGGTGAAGGCAGCCACCGGTGGCGAAATTCGTTCCTGATCCGGCCGGCTTAGCGGTTTTTCAGCACATTGCGTGCTTCGTGTTCGCGGGCATTTTCCGCGAGCTCGGGGATCGACCGCATGATGGACAATCGCAAATTTCTGATTTTCGCCTTTCTTCTCTGCGTGCTGGCAGCCCTCGCCTACACGTTCGTCTTCGCCGACTTGCCGTTCGTGACGGCGCCGACGTCTCCGGATGGCGCGCCGCTGGAAGTGCCCGCGCCTGCGCCACAGCAGCCCGCGCCATAACGCCCGCTCGCTGCCCGACGTCAGGCTCGCTATTGAACCCATGCATGCCGCTGTAGCGCCTTGCCCGTTTGCAGGTGCTATAAGCGCGTCGGCCCGTAGGTTTGAAACCCCAAGAGGCGCCTGGCGATGACCGAGACCACGACAGCTCCCGCGACGACCAAAGTGATGCCCGTCGGAGAAGGGGATGCGGACCTGCCGCACATCATCATCGTCGGCGGCGGTGCAGGTGGTCTCGAGCTGGCGACGCGCCTCGGAGACAAGCTCGGCAAGGATCGCTGGTTTCGCAAGAAGCAAGCGCAGGTCTCGCTGATCGAGAAGTCGCGCACGCACATATGGAAGCCGCTGCTGCACGAGATCGCCGCCGGAAGCATGGATACGGCGCAGCACGAGCTGGAGTACCAGGCGCAGGGCTACTGGCACGGCTTCAAGTTCCGCTACGGCGAGATGACCGGCATCGACCGGAAGAAGCAGCTCGTCTATCTCGCAGCGACCTATGACGAGGACGGGCGCGAGATCACGCCGGTGCGCTCGTTCCGCTACGACATTCTCGTGATCGCGATCGGCTCGGTCGGCAACGACTTCGGCACGCCGGGCGTTGAAAAGTACGCGATCATGCTCGACACACCCGATCAGGCGGAGCGGTTCAACCGGCGCCTCATCAACGCATGCGTGCGCGCCTACGCGCAGGAAGGGCCGATCCGACCGGGACAGCTCGACGTCGCCATCATCGGCGCGGGCGCGACGGGTACGGAGCTCGCCGCTGAGTTGCACCGCACGGCGCGCGGCGTCGTCGCCTTCGGCCTCGACAAGATCGACCCCGAGAACGACATCAAGATCACGCTCATCGAAGCGGCACCGCGCATCCTACCGGCGCTTCCGGAGCGGATCGCCAACGGCGTCGCCGATACGCTGCGCGGGCTGAAGGTCGACATCCTCTCCAACTCGCGCGTCACCGAGGTGACGGCCGAGGGTGTGAAGCTCGCCAACGGCAAGTTCGTGCCGTCGGAGCTCGTCGTGTGGGCGGCGGGCGTCAAGGGGCCGGAGGTTCTGTCGCATCTCGACGGCCTCGAAGTGAGCAGGTCGAACCAGCTCGTCGTCACCGACACGCTGCAGACCACGAGGGACCCCAATATCTTCGCCATGGGCGATTGCGCCTACCTGGTGCCGGAAGGCGAGGCGATGCCAATTCCGCCGCGCGCGCAGGCGGCGCACCAGGAGGCATCGCACCTCTACGTCGAAATCCAGCGCAAGCTTAAGGGCGAGCCGCTGCGGGCGTTCCACTATCGCGACTTCGGCTCGCTCGTGTCGCTCGGCCATTACTCGACGGTCGGCAGCCTCATGGGCTTCATCGTCGGCGGCAGCTTCATCGTCGAGGGCCTATTCGCGCGGTTGATGTATCGCTCGCTGTACAAGATGCACGAGATGGCGCTGCACGGGCCATGGAAGGTGCTGCTCGACTCGCTGTCACGCTCGCTTACGCGGCGTACCGAGCCGGTGGTCAAGCTGCACTAGAGTAGGCAGTAGAATTGACATCCCGGCACTTGTTGCCGGGATCCAGCCAACGACTTGCTCCTGAGTTCGCGGAGAGATGGATCCCGGGGACAAGCCCCGGGATGACACCCTTGGCTCTCAGCGACGGTTGATCAGCCGCCGCGGCGGAGGGCGTAGAGCAACTCGGGCGTGGCGTAGGAATCGGCCGGGAGCCCCAACTTCAACTGCATGTCCTTCACTGCCGCGCGCGTCTTGGCGCCGGCAAGGCCATCGATCTTACCGACGTCATAGCCGCGATTGGCGAGAAGCTGCTGCAGCTCTTTCGTTCCCTGAGCGTCGAGACCGTTGGTATCGCCTCGACCGCGCGACATCGGTCCCGCGCCGTCGATGCGGGTGGCAAGATAGGCGGCAGTCGTCGCGTAGCTCAGCGAGTTGTTCCACTCCGTGTAGATATCGAAATTCGGGTAGGCGAGGAATGCAGGCCCATTGCGCCCCATGGGTAGCAGCAGCGACGCCGTGAGGTCGTCGGCGGGAACCGGGCTGCCGTCGGGATACTGGATGCCCCATTGCGCCCACTGCGAGCGCGGTAGCTTGATGGCGAGGTCGGCTTTTTCCCATGGTAGATCGCGCGTGACGCGCACCTCCTCGATCCACGGCTCGTTGGGGCGCCAACCCAAGTTCTTCATGTAGTTGGCGGTCGAGCCGATGACGTCGTCGTCGTTGGAGAACAGGTTGATGCGCCCGTCGCCGTCATAGTCGATGGCGTAGTCGAGGTAGCGGGTGGGCAGGAACTGCGTCTGCCCGATCTCGCCGGCCCACGAGCCAATCATGCCGGACGGGCTCATGTCGCCGCGGTCCATGATCTGCAGCGCTGCGATCAGCTCCTCGGTGAACATCTGGCTGCGGCGGCAGTCGTAGGCCAAGGCGACGAGGGACGGCAGAATGGGAAGCTTGCCCATGCCGGCGCCGAAGTCGCTCTCCAGCGCCCAGAAGCCGGTGATGACCGAAGCGGGTACGCCGAACTCCGCTTTCGCGCGGTCAAACGTGGCGCGGTGCTCGGCGACCTTGCGCTTGGAACTCGTCACCCGATTGGGTGTGGCCAGCTTGTTCTGGAAGTCGAGGAAGGTCATGACGAAGATGGCGCCCTGCTTGCGATCGCGCCCGATGATGTTCGTCGCGAGCGGGGTCGCGTCGACGACGGCGATCGACTGGCGGCTGACGCCGCGCGCCGCCGCTTCCTTGCGGAAGCGCGCCTTCCACGCTTCGAAGCCCTCGGTGTTGCGGCAGTTCTCCTTCGGCGGCGGATAGGGCGCCCGCTTCTGCGGGTGCGTGGCGTGCGAGGAGACGCCGGGCGCCGCCTGCGTGGTGATGGCTGGGGCTGTCGTCTCGGCCTGCGCGGCTTGTGGCGGCGCTGCTGCCGGCGCAGGTGTAACGATCGCTGGAGGAGTGGCTGCAGTGGCCGGCGGCGTCACCTGCTGCGGCTTGCGCTTGGTCGTCTTCTTGACGGGTTCCCTGAACGCTGGAGACGGTTCGATCTGGGCGTTGGCGGCGCTTCCGGCGCCGAAAAGAATGGCCGCGGCGGAGAACGCCGCGAAAAATTTCATACCGTGCATCACGCGTCCTTCGGGGGGTTGGCGGTCGGTGGCGGGGTACTCATGCCCGTCGATGTGGCGCCGTCAAGACACCTATGGTCATTGGACACCGCATATCCCGGCGCTTGCATTCCCGGCGGATGCGCGGCGCCGACCCGGAGCCGGGAGCGTCCGCGATACCGCCTTATTAGAACTATTCTAAGCTATTAATCGGGCGGTGTCGCGGGCCGGGCGCGTGCCGTGTGGCGGTGCGCGCCGAATCCGCGCTTGCCTGCAGCCCTCAAGTGGCGCGGCAACGCGGGTGTGGGGGCACGCGGCGGATGCCCTTTCGGGGCCAAGGTCGCGATGCTATCAAGCGCGCCATGACCGACACCTCGCGCATTCGCAACTTCTCCATCATCGCCCACATCGACCACGGAAAGTCGACGCTCTCGGACCGGCTGATCCAGCTGTGCGGGAACGTCGCCGACCGCGAGATGAAGGAACAAATCCTCGACTCGATGGACATCGAGCGCGAGCGCGGCATCACCATCAAGGCGCAGACGGTGCGCCTCGACTACAAGGCCAAAGACGGAAAAGTCTATCAGCTCAACCTGATGGACACGCCGGGCCACGTCGACTTCGCCTACGAGGTGTCGCGGTCGCTCGCCGCCTGCGAAGGCGCGATCCTGGTGGTCGACGCCAGTCAGGGCGTCGAGGCGCAGACGCTCGCCAACGTCTATACGGCGCTCGACAACAACCTCGATATCCTGCCGGTCCTCAACAAGGTGGACTTGCCGGCGGCCGACACGGACCGCGTCAAACAGCAGATCGAGGACGTGATCGGCCTCGACGCCTCGGATGCCATTCCGATCTCCGCCAAGACCGGCCTCAATGTCGAGGCGGTGCTGGAGGCGATCGTCGAGCGCCTGCCGGCGCCGAAGGGCGACGAGACCAAGCCGCTCAAGGCATTGCTGATCGATAGCTGGTACGACGCCTACCTCGGCGTCGTCGTGCTGGTGCGCATTATCGATGGCAGGTTGAAGAAGGGCCAGAAGATCACGCTGATGTCGACGGACGCCAGCTATCAGATCGAGCGCGTCGGCGTGTTCCGCCCCAAGCAGGAGATGCTGGACAGCCTCGGCCCGGGCGAGGTCGGGTTCTTCACGGCGGCGATCAAGCAAGTGGCCGACACGCGCGTCGGCGATACGGTCACCGACCAGAAGAATCCGACGGCAGTGCCGCTGCCGGGCTTCAAGCCGGCGCAGCCGGTGGTGTTCTGCGGGCTGTTCCCGGTCGATGCGGCTGATTTTGCCGACCTGCGCGATGCGATGGCAAAGCTGCGTCTCAACGATGCGAGCTTCTCGTTCGAGATGGAGACGTCGGCGGCGCTCGGCCTCGGCTTCCGCTGTGGCTTCCTCGGCCTATTGCACCTCGAGATCATCACCGAGCGGCTCGAGCGCGAGTTCAATCTCGACCTCATCACCACGGCCCCGAGCGTCGTCTACAACATGTATCTCACCGACGGCACGATGATCGAGATGCACAATCCGGCCGACATGCCGGAGACGACGCGCATCGAGCGTATCGAGGAGCCGTGGATCAAGGCGACGATCATGGTGCCGGACGACTATCTCGGCGGCATCCTGAAACTGTGCCAGGATCGGCGGGGCCGGCAGAAGGATCTCACGTACGCCGGCAACCGCGCCATGCTGGTCTACGAGCTGCCGCTCAACGAGGTGGTGTTCGACTTCTACGATCGCCTGAAGTCGATCAGCAAGGGCTATGCCTCGTTCGACTACAGCATCATCGGCTACGAGGAGAACGATCTCGTCAAGCTGTCGATCCTCGTCAACGACGAGCCGGTCGATGCGCTGTCGGTGATCGTGCACCGGACGCGGGCCGAGGCCCGCGGCCGCACCATGTGCGAGAAGCTCAAAGAGTTGATCCGCCCGCACCTGTTCAAAATTCCGATCCAGGCGGCCATCGGCAGCAAGGTCATCGCGCGCGAGACGATCAGCGCGCTGCGCAAGGATGTGATCGCCAAGTGCTACGGCGGCGACATTTCGCGTAAGCGCAAGCTGCTCGACAAGCAGAAGGCGGGCAAGAAGAAGATGCGCGAGTTCGGCAAGGTGGAGATCCCGCAGGAGGCCTTCATCGCCGCGCTGAAGATGGAAGAGAACTAAGCCGCGCTGAAACAACCCCAGCGAGCGAAATCGATACCCGTTGCACCGGCCGAAACGGAAATCTGCGTCATCTCCTCCTCGTCACATCGCCGCCGCGCTGATGCCGCGCGCGCGCCACGTCGGGGCGGCAAGTTGCGGCGAGCCGCGGCGCCAGCTGCGCCGGTTCGCCACCCATAAAAGGACCACAACATGAAACGCTTGAGATCAAGCATCACTGCACTCGTGTGCGCGGGCATGCTGGTGCCTATGCTGCCGCTCGCCGCAGTCCAGGCCGCGCCGGTGGGCAAGACGATGATCAGCAGCGAGAGCGATGTGACGCACGTGCATCGTCGCGGCGGTCGCGGTTGGGGTGCGGGCGCACTCATCGGCGGCATCATCGCCGGCACGCTCATCGCCGCCGCCGTTCGCGAGGGACGTGCGGACGACCGCGACATGCGCCGCTGCGCGCGCGATTTCCCGGAATTCTCGTACCGCACGGGAACGTACATCAATCGCTACGGCGAGGAGCGCGTCTGCCCGTATCTGCGCTAGGCAGAACGGCAACAGGGCAAGCGATTTGGCGAGGCGCCGGCTGCAAATCCGGCGCCTCGTCGCATTTTTGCGACGCATACGGCGCATCGCCGCAGCGAGTTAACCTTGCCCCATTCTCACCACATGGCGCGGCACACTCGCGCGCAACCCGGCCTGGTCGTCAAGCGATGGCCAGTGGGAGCGGCTCGGCGGACACGCGAGCCTAGCCGGGGACTGCGCAGGATCGATCACCCGGTGGCTGGCTCGTTGCGGCCTCCGGCGCTGAGCGAGCTGCGAATGGGAATGGGGTGAGAGCTCGGGAGAGAGCCGCCCCAGCAATCGATACACATCCAGGAGTGATCATGATCAAGCGGCTCTCAACCGCAGCGATCGGCGTTGCGCTCTTTTTCTCCGTCAACACAGCAGAAGCCGGACCGTATTTCGGCTTCGATGGCCGCAACTACGGCGAGGCGCCGAAGGCGCTCAACTGGGGACGCCCGGAAGCCAATAACGTCAAGCGCGTCGCCGACGATAAGGCCGCGCCGCGCAAGTGCCTCAGCAAACCTGCCCACGAGCTACTCGACAAGATCGAGGCGCGGTTCGGGCCCGTGCGAGTGATCTCGACATGCCGCCCGGGTGCGCGCATCGCCGGGTCGGGGCGCATCTCGCGCCATGCCAGCGGCAATGCCGTGGATTTCGACGCCGGCAGCCGCAAAGGCGCAATCATCAAGTGGCTGGTCGCCAACCACAAGACGGGCGGCACCATGACCTATCCGGACATGAGCCACATCCACATCGACATCGGCCAGCACTTCGTGTCATTGGCCGGCGGCCGCAAGTATGCGAGCAGCACCAACAGCGGCGGGCGCCGCTCGGTGGTGAGCTATTCGCGCTCCTATGACCGCTCCTATGACCAGGAACCGCGCTCGTACGGCCGCTCGCGCAGCTACACCCGCGCGGCGTCCTATGATCGCGGCTACGCGCCGAGCTACTACGGCCGGGGCAACTCCGACTATTCGAACGGCTACGCCACAATCTACCGCTGAGCCTATTCAGCGACGGCCGCGCGTTGGGCGCGGCCCCTGCAAGAGCCAAGGTGCCAGGTCCGGTGGATCTGGCACCATTGCTTTTACGGTTACCTTTAGGAAGTTGCCGGCCGGCCCCCCGGGCGCCCAAGCGGGCGCCTTGCTGGTCCAACACGCCGTAAATTTGCCGCGATCTGACAGGGCTGCGGGGCCGCTCAGAGGTGAGAACATCTCTGCGCGGCGCCCATGCAAGCCATGAGAATCATAGGGCTTTAAGGACACATTTCCGTTATGCCGCGATGGGCGAAAGGGACCCCTGTCCCCTCACATCGTCGCCTTGCCTTTCGGGATAGGTCGGTCCATATAGGGCCGATCGAACACGCCTTGGTTTACTCTACGACGGTGCCTTGTGCGCCGACACTGGACGGCTCCATCGCGCGATTTGATGTCCTCAGGCATTCGCCTGGAGGGGATTGCCTAATTGCTTTGGAGAGACTTGATGGCAAACGGCACTGTGAAGTGGTTCAACGGCCAGAAGGGCTATGGCTTCATCCAGCCGGATGAGGGCGGCAACGACGTATTCGTGCACATCTCGGCGGTTGAGCGCGCTGGTCTCTCAACGCTGCGCGAGGGGCAGAAGATCTCTTACGAGACCGAGACGGGCCGTAACGGCAAGATTGCAGCAGTCAATCTGCGCCCGCTCTAAAGAACCGCGGAACAATCCGCTTCTGGGGGAGCAGGCTATCTGCTCCCCTCCCTTATTTGGGCATGACGCTCGATGCGGCAACTGCTGCGTCGGAGCAGACTAAGGAATTCGATGGCGAAGGAAGAAATGCTCGAGTTTGAGGGCGTGGTGGAGGAGGTGCTCCCCGATGCTCGCTGCCGCGTCAAACTCGACAACGGACATGAGGTCATCGCCTACACGTCCGGCCGCATGAAGAAGAACCGCATTCGCATCCTCGCCGGCGATCGCGTCACCATTGAGATGACGCCCTACGACCTCACCAAGGGCCGCATCAACTTCCGCCACAAGGACGTGCGCCCCGGCGGCGGCGGTCCGCCGCCACCGCAGCGTCCGGGCGGCCCGGGCAATTTCCGTCGCCGCTGAAACGCCGGGCGACTTCTCCTGATCTTGAGCGAGCCGGCATAGCGCGAGCATGCCGGCTTTGTCGTGCACGCGCGTTGCGGACGCGTTTCCCGTTGGTTGTATGACGGCTCCATGTTTTAGCCGAGGTTGAGACACGCGACTCAGTCAAACCTTCGCGTCATGAACGGTGACGTGACGTATTGGCTTACCCGCCGATCGGTGGCTTCTGCGCTGGTCGGCGTCGTCGCTCTCGGTGTGCTCTCCCTGCTGCCGTCGCGCGACATCGAAGCGCGTCCGACGCGCGAACTGGGCTCAATCAGCGGCACGGCGCGTGTCGTCGACGGCGACACCCTCGTCATCGACGGCCTAAACGTGCGCCTCGAAGGCATTGATGCACCCGAGCACGGGCAGACGTGCGGGCGGCGCTTTTTCGGGACGTGGAAATGTGGCGCGGCGGCTGCGGAAGCGCTGCGCGCGATCGTTACGGGTCGCAGCGTCACGTGCGAGAGCCGCGGAGACGACAAGTATGGCCGCACGCTCGGCATCTGCTTCGTCGACGGGGAGGACATCAACGCCCGCATGGTGCGCGAGGGCTTTGCGTGGGCATTCGTGAAGTATTCGGAAACGTACGTTCGCGAGGAAGAGGAGGCGCGTACCGCCCGCGCCGGAATATGGAGCGGCGAAGCGGAGCCGGCGTGGATATTTCGCGAGAAGCGCTGGGCCGGCGCAGAGTACGCGGCGCCGAACGGCTGTGCCATCAAAGGCAATATCACCGGCCATGGGCACCTCTATTACATGCCGTGGAGCCCGCGCTACGCGTCGGTCAAGATCGAAGAGGAGAAGGGCGAGCGCTGGTTCTGTAGCGAGGCGGACGCGATCGCGGAGGGATGGCGACCGGCGGCCGTCCAGTGATGCGTGGACGCCCGGCAACGTCCTGGAAACCTGCGCGTTTAACGCTTCCTGAAGGGCGCCGCGGATAGCCTCCGGGCAGCAATCCAAGAGGGGATGGACGTGAAGCCAGTCGGCCCGAGAGCCCTTATCGCGGCCATCGCGGAGCATCCGTGGACGAGTGCGCGTGACTTCCTCGTGCTGTCGGCCATCATGCTTTTCTGCGTGCTCATGGCGCAGCACTACGACATCTTCGGATTCCTCGCTTCGCTCGCCTATCCGCGTCGGGAAATCTCGCCCGCAGAGGCGGTAATGCTCGGCGCCATCGGCGCGGTGTGCGTCTGGGTCTTCATCTCGCGCCGCTTTGCGGAGGCAGATGGTAACAGCAGCGTCAGCCCGGAAGTGCTGGCGTCGGAGATGCGCCTGCTGCGTCGGCTGGCGATGCAGGATCCGCTGACGAGCCTGCCCAACCGCCGGGTGCTGCTCGAGTCGCTCGAGGCAGCAACCAAGGTATCGCCGATCGATGGCCGGTCGCATGCCGTATTCCTGCTCGACCTCAATGGATTCAAGCACGTCAACGATCGCTACGGCCACGCTGTCGGCGATGAAGTGCTGCAGGCGGTCGTCGAGCGGTTCCGCCGCGTGGCGCGTTCGAACGACGTGTTCGCGCGTCTCGGCGGCGATGAGTTCGCGGTGCTGTCGCGAAACGTCGACGAGAAGGGTGCGCGTCATATCGGCGAGCGATTCATCGGCTCGCTGCGAAACGAGATCAAGGCCGGGGACACCACGCACTCGATCGGCGTCGCCATCGGCGCCGCGCTGTTCCCGAAGGACGGCGACACGGTGGAGAAGGTGCTGCGGCACGCGGACGTGGCGATGTACCGCGCCAAGTCAGAGCCCGATTCCTCGCTGATTTTCTTCAGCACCGTCGCCGCCGAGGACAGCGCGCGCAAGGCGACGGCCTGATCGCTCTCAATGCTTAGATCGGAAGAATGACGGGCTTGCCGTCCGGAAAGCGCTCGATGGTCTCGGCGCTGACGTTCAAGGTCTGCTGGACCATGGCGCGCGGAGTGTGCGTGATCCAGTCGGACAGCGACACATCGGAGAAGTACGAGCTGCGGAAGACCTCGAGGTAGACGAGGTCCTTGAGCCCGGTATTGCGCAGGAAGTGTCCCTGCGAGCGCTTGACGTAGCCGATGTCGCCGGCGTTGAAGTTCTGCGTCACGGCATTGGGGCCGGTCTCGAACACCGTCAACTCGCCCTCGCCTTCGATGATATACAGCCACTCGTCGGCATTGGGATGCCAGTGCATCTCGCGCATGCCTTTGGGATGGATGCGGACGAGAGCTGCGGCGATCGTCTTGGAGATGGGGAAGTTGCTCGAATCGGCGATGCGCACCTCGCCGCCGCGCGTCTTCTTTGCAGGAGCCAGCTCGATGAGCGGGAAGCTCGACCGCAGCCTCGGCGCACCGGCATTGCCCTGCGCCTCCCGCTGATCCTGCTCGATGGGCCCGGGAAGCTTACCCTGGAAGATATAAAGATCGTGCAGGGGGATACTGCTGAAGGCCTCCTCCGGCACGCCGAAGTTCAGGGCGAGCACGTCGGGCGGCGTATGCGCCATCCACTCGGTGATAAGCAGCGTGTCGAACTCGGAGGCGCGGCCGTTGTCGAAGCAGAGGATGAACTCGCAGCCGTCCTCGCCGATGCCCTGCAGGGAGTGAGGCAGGCCGGCAGGGAAGTACCAAAGCCCTCCCTCGCTGACGTCCTCGACGTTGGCGCGGCCCTGGTCATCGATGGTGGTTATGCGGCAGACGCCCTTGGTCACGAACGCCCATTCGGCGAACACGTGCCAGTGCATCTCGCGGATGCCGCCGCGCGTCAGGCGCATATTGACCCCTGCGATCTCCTCGGAGATCTGGAAGTCCGCCTGCGTGACCTGGCGCGCCCAGCCGCCATTCTGGATGCGGCGCGGGGCGTTGTTGAAGCTCGCCCAGAACATCGGCAGTGATCCGACATCGGTCGCCGGCGGTGAGACGGCGCCAGGGAATTGGCTGGAGAGTGCGGGATTGTTGGGTCCGATGATGGTCGTGCTCGAGGGATTGCCCTCGGTGTTGATGGCGCCCTGCGGAGGCTCATCCGGATTGCCGAAGGTTGCCGCCTGCGTCGAGCCTGCCGCGGTCATCAATCCGCCGGCGGCCGTCGCCACGAGAACGTCACGACGCGAGAGCTTTTCCATTCTGGTCTCCCTGCAAACTCAACCGCCAACTGCTGGTCAATCCGATACATTGCCGAACGCATACGAGCCCTGCACCAGCAGTGCCGCCTGCTCGACGCTGAAGCGCATCGGTACCAGCTCCTGGCCGCCGAAATCGACGGTGCCGTCGGGCGTCCACATCGCCCAATAGCGGGCGCCGACGCCGACGCTGAGCTGCTCCGTGACTGCATACTTGATGATGAGCTCGAGCTGCGTGCCGGTGCCGTTCGCCTGCTCAGGCGAGAGGAGCGAGCGCAGGACGTGGTCGTCGACGCCATCGATATGCACGTAGGGGAGGTACGCCGCGTCGGCGCTCAGCGTCACTCCGGGGATGATCTGCAGATCGGCGGCGATGCCGAGGCGAAGCGCGCGCCAAGTGTCGTCCTCGGAGATGGCTTCGATCGTTGCCGGGATCGGCTGCGAGCAGTCCGAGTTCGGGTTGGCGAGTTGAACGCAGCCGAACCCTTCCATGTATTGATGGAAGATGCTGTAACCGACGAAGGGCGCGAAGCGGAACTGCGCATCACGCCAGACGTCGTAGCCGACATCGATGACGCCGTAGCGGATCTCGTCGCTGACCGCCGACCAGGTATTCGAGTAGGGGATGAAAGTCGCGAAAGGCAGTCCCCAGTCCTCGTCGTTGAGCTTGCCGTTGCCGTCGCCCTTGCCGACGAAGCCCTTGGCCATGAGGCCTCCGGGCAGGTCAAGGCGGGCGAACAGCTCGGCGCCGTTGGTCTTCATGTCGGAGTAGGTGAGGCGGGAGGCGAGCGATGTCAGGCCCTCGCCCTGAATGCCGAGGTCCTTCTGGAAGCGACCCCAGCCGTAGACGTAGCGTGCGCCGATCTCGAGCATGGCGCCGGTGATTGGCTGCGAGGGGAGATGCGGCGACAAGGCGTCGGCGTTGCTCGCCCCCTCGTAGAGGCGATAGTTCAGCCCGACCTTGAGAAGATGCGCATTCTGCGAGAACTCGGTCGCCGTGGAGGGGACCGTTGTCAACGCATTCGGGTCAGGGCTCGGGACCGACTGAAACGAGCCGATGGGGGTCGACAAGCCTTGGTCGCCAAACGAAAGGAAGTCGTATTCGGCGCTGGCCGACCAGCGCCTCGATAGTGCGCGCTCGACGCCGGCGCCGAGCATCCAACCCCAATTCGTCTCGCTCGTGCGCGTCGTGGGAAAGCCGGGATCGTCGTTCGTCGTCGCATCGACGTCACCGTGCATCCAAGCCGCTCCGGTCTTGCCGTAGACGAGCGTCCCTGCGTCCGGGCCGACGAGCCAGCCGAACCTTGCGGCCAGTGTGCCAAGTGCAGAGACGTCGGAGCGGCAGTTGGCGCTGACGTAGTACCCCGAATAGGCAAAGCAGGTTTCGGTGGCGAACAGATCGGCCCAGCTCGCATCCGCCTCCAGGCCGAGAAGGCCGTGTCCGAATTGCCAATTGTAGCCGATCTGGCCGCCTGCTAGCGGGCCGGGCGCGCGCACGGTATCACCATAGATCGACGCGCCGAACGGATCCTCGACGTCGGTGAGGGAGAGGCCGCCACCGAGATGCGCGCCGACATAGAGCCCGCTCCAATCGAAGCGCGATGGGAAATCTCCGTCCGCGCGGGTGTGCGAAACAGTTGCCGCAAGCAGCAATGCAAAACCGTTGAACGTCGCAAAATGACGACGCATCGGGGCCTCCAAAAGCTCAGGGCCCGTATGCCGCGATTCGCGGCGCTTCCCCTAGAAAACGACCGAAATTTGCAGTGGGAAGAGGGCGCTGCGTCGTCTGTCCGAGCATGCCGCTTTGCAGCGATGCGCATAACGTTTTCGGATCAAATTAGTTGGATGCACGGCTGACTCGCCTTAGCGTCGGACAGTTCGAAAGCGAAGGCCCGCAAAATGACGCCTGAAACGCTCACATGCTTGCTTCCTCACCTCAGCGCCCTGCTGACGGTGAGCATGTGTATGCGCGCGCCGAGCCGCGGCACTGCTCGCGTCCGCTGATCAAATCACGGTTGCCGAACAGAACTGCAGATGCGTCCGGCCGGCTCACGGTGGAGCTAGCGCGGGCCTCACTTGTCCCCGGGTGTACTGGCGCAGGCTAGCCTACCGGATAAGAGGCGAATGCCTCCAAGAACAAAAGCAAAGAAGGGATGACGCCTGGATGCTCAGCGGTCCACGAAAGGTGTCGACATGATCGAGCTCGTCCTTCTCGCGTGCCTCGTCGATAAGCCAGACAGCTGCAAAGACGTCGGTCTCATCTACTCGGCGGAGAACCTCACGCCGATGCAGTGCATGATGCAGGCCCCGCCATACATGGCGAAGTGGGTCGGTGAGCATCCCGGCTGGAAGGTGAGGAAGTGGACGTGCCGTCGCGCCGGCCGCTATGCGAAGACCTGACAGGTTTTCTCGCTGATGCGAGCCGCCGGGGGCCGGCGCAGACATCTGCATCGGCCCCTTTTTCGTGATGTCGGAGGGGCAGGGCGGTCAGTTCGGTGGGAGGGCGAACTGCACGCCGCCGAAGACCGTCAAGCCGGGGTTGTTGTAGTTGACCGCGGTGACGTAGTCCTGGTCGAGCAGGTTCTCGCCGCGCACGTAAGCGACCGTGCCTGGGAGAATTTCGTAGCCCAGCTTGGCGCTCAAGAGGAAGTAGTCGTCGACCGGCGTATCGCGCGACGGGTTGAAGTTGAAATTCTCGTCGACGGTGTCAGCCAAATATTGGCCCGTAACATTGACTGTGATCTTGTCGATCGGCTGGGCGTTGATGCCGAGCACAAGGCTATGGCGTGGAAGGCGCGCGGCGCGTGTTCCGTCCGGCTCCTCCGACTCGGTGTATGTGTAGCCGGCATTGACGATCGTGGTCGGCGTCAGCTTCGCAAAGGCCGTCAGCTCCACGCCGTTGCTGCGCGTGAGGCCGGGCTTCTGCTCATATGACCAAGTGAAGCTGTTGTAAGTGATGCGGTTGTCGACCTCGATGTCGAAGTACGTCGCGCCGAATCCGAACCTATTGCGCATGAATCCCTGGTCGAAGCCGACATCCCAGCTTTCGCTCGTTTCAGGCTTGAAGTCGGTGCTGCCGCCGAATGGCGAGTAGAGCTCGTAGAGGCTGGGGGCACGGAAGCCCGTTCCGTAGCTGGCGTGAAATCGCGTTTCGCTTCGCGGCAATTGATAGGCCGCAGTCAGCCGGTGCGTGTCGTGCTGCCCGAACAGCGAATGGTCGTCGATGCGACCGCCGGCGGTGAGCACGAGGCCGTCGATCGGCTCCATGATCACCTGGGCGTAGGGGCTGGTCATGTCGACCGTCTTCCTGCTGTCCCAGGTGCTCTCGTAGCCGACATGCTCCCAATCGAGGCCGCCGACTATCGCGAGCCAGCGGTTGAAGCTGAACGTCCCGCGGTATTCTCCCTTCACGCGGTCGCCGTCATACCTCGACTCGCCGAACTGGTTGAAGATATCGCGCTGGTTCTGCATGCCTTGAACGGCGAACGTATTGACGAACGCGCCGCCGAGAAGGGATACGGTGGCGCCGACGCGTCCCGCTTGCTGCGAGGTGTCGACGACATCGATGCCGTCCAAGCCGTTGCTTGCGTCGTATTCGAAACGGGCATCGAGATTGCGTGCGGCGAAGAAGACGGTCACTTCCTCCGAGACCTTGTATTCGCCGCGGCCCGAGAACGTGACGTTCCGGTAGCCGTCGTCCTCGGTGCCGCGGGCGCCTACGGAGAAGCCGTCGGTTTCCAGGCCCTGCACGGTGAACGCGACATTGCTGCCGTCGAGGTCGGCGTAGCCGGCCGAGTAAGAGCCGCGCCAGGTATTGTAGGTTCCGTACTCGGCGCCTCCGCTCTGGAAGAGACCCGGCTTGGTTGCATACTTGGTGTCGAGGGAGATCACGCCCGCGACGGCTTCGCCGCCGTAGAGCGTGCTCTGCGAGCCCTTGAGCACCTCGACTTGCGCGATGTCGCCGACCATCAGGTGCTCGAGGTGCGTGAAGGTTTGCGTGCCCGACGGATCGCTGAGGTCCATGCCGTCGACGAGAACCTTGACGTAGTTCTGATTGAAGCCGCGGATCTGAAACGTCGTCTGGCTGCCGGCGCCGCCCGTCGTCGTTATGCTGACGCCCGGAACCTGCTGCAGGTAGTCCTGCAGAAACGTTTTCGACTGTGCGTCGATGTCCTTTTCGGTGACGACCGAGACGGAAGAGCCGACCTTGGCATAGTCGGTCGGCGTGCGATTGGCCGAGAAGACGACCGGAGCATCGGGGTCGCCCGCAGGGCTGGTTTCCTTCGTCACCGCGGCTTGCGGCTCGGAGGTCGGCTTCTTTCTGGCGGTCTTCTTCTTGGTGGTCTCGACTTCCAGCGTGGGAAGCTCGCTCGGCTCGGGGGCCGATTGCGCAAGTGCGCCGGTGGCACTGGCAATGGCCAGCACGGACGCGGTCAACGCGAGAGAATAGATCGATGAACTGGACGAACGCTTAGACAAATACAGATACACGGTAGCCTCCCGTTACGCAGGAACTGAGCCTCGGGAAAGCTCGACGTCACGCACATAAACTACGACGCACTGAGATAGACCCTCTCGCGCTGCAGCCATGGGCCGAAGCGTTATCGGATCTGGTCTCGATTAGTGCCGGGAAATGACACCGTAGAACGACATGCCTGACGTGGCTCCCCTTCGGTTGCACATCAGTCGCCGCTACGGGTTTCCGCTCCGCCAAGCATCCCGCATGGCGAATGGGCGACTTGCGGCGGCAGGTCTCCTGGCTCGCGGCTCAAGCGTTTCTCTCCGACCTTCCCGGCGGCCCAACGCGGGTCGCCAGTGGCATATGCGGGAGAAACTCGCCGCTTACAGTTGCGGGAGCAGCCTCGGCTTCAGCACCTAGCGGTGCCCTACCGAGTTCCCATTTTCATCGCTGCACGTGGAAGCGCACAACGAAACCGTCGCGGCGAATAAACCGCCGCATCTTTGTCTCGGAGTCAAGTGAAAGCATGCCGCGACCTGTCGGCACGTGCGGCAGATACCGTTCAGCCACACCGGTAATCTGGCGACGGAGCGAGGCGGGGCGCGATGCGGTTCCGCCATCCGATAATCTGCATGCGTTCTAGGTCAGCGCGGCGCGTGCCCCGAATAGTCCGGAGCACGCGCCTGCTTCGGCTCAGGCGCCCTTCGGCTTGCTGCGGACAAGCTTGCGGGCCTGGGCGAAAGCATGCGTGAAGTCGAGCATGACGGTTTCGCTCGACGACAGCATGCTGCGGAAGAGTGCAGCCTGTGTCTTGTACTTGATGTCGCCGATCGCCAAGGGTCCGATCGAGGCGATGTCGGTGCCGTCGAGGACGCGGCCGCGGTCGAACAGCTCCACCCCCTCGATGCCCGATGGCGGCACGGCGTTGACGTCGGCGACGACGGCGAGCCGTGGAGAGGTAGCGCACTGTTCCCGCGAGAGAACGCGGATGCCGGCGGCGGCAGCACAGAGAACGATGTCCGCGTCGGCGACGAGCTTGGCCTTGTCGTCGTCGCGGGCGGCAGCCACGGCATCGAGCTCAACGTCAAAGCGCTCGCGGCCGGCCGTGATGAACGGCTCGAGAGCCTTGACGCCGATGTGCGAGGCCATCGTCACCTTGGCCCCGCACTGCGCGGCGATGATCGAGGAGGCAAAGCCGACGACGCCGGTTGCTCCGAAGACGACGACATGTGCGTCCTTCAGCGAGCGGCCGGTGCGGGCCTGGTAGACGTCCTCGACCAGCGCCACCATGGCGGCGGCGGTCGTGAAGGATCCGCCCGGATCAGCGAAAGCCGAGAGCTGGAACGGCGGGACGAGGGCGTCCTTGGCGGCAGCCAGCATGTCGAGCGCGAGCAGGGCATCCTTGCCGCCGATGAACAGGCCCGTGCGGCAGCCGTATTCGATAGGACGAGAGAAGATGGCGTCCTGGACGAGGCCAGTGGTGTGCTCGAGGCGCGCGTTGGTGTGCGGGATGACGACCTTGAACCCGGCATCGACCGCCATGTTGACGTCGAAGGGGCTGGCGAACTCCTGTGTGGAAAGGAAATGCAGGATCGGCGTGGCAAGCTTCTTCTTGGGCACTTTGCGACGCGATACCGACGGCTTGCCGGAGTCGAAATCGACAGCTTGCAGCGCGGTTGCCTCCGAGAGCAGATCGGATTGATCGTCCATGGGCATAAAGAGCACTCCACCTGGGGTCGTTGACGTTGTCCCGTGTCGACCAGCGCGCCATTCTCTTCGTCGGCAAGCGGAGTCGCTTGCCGGCGGTTCGGGCTTGGCTGGTCTATTTGCATGTCGCTTGGAGCGACTGGGCCATCGTCGGCATCATGCCCGCGGAGACGAGGTGCTCTCCGGATTGCCCCCAAGTAAGCCCATTAGGCGGGGAGCAGGTTAAGCAACTACGAAATCGAGCGCATACGGTCGAGCGGGTGGATGTGCGTTAGCGCATAGCGTTGATGCTCCAATAACGGAGCATTTCTTTTGAGCCATCCGACATGATCGCACGCCGTGACGGCGCGCCGAGGCTGGAACCCGCACCGATTCTTCACCTCTCGTGTTCACCATGCCGCCACCAGCCATGCCGCAAAGCTCATCCAAATCCGCATCGACAACTCAAACGGACGCCGGCCAGATCGGCATGGCCGCGGCCGTGTCGGTCGGCATCGGCGGCATGGTGGGCGCCGGGATATTCTCGATCCTCGGAGTCGTCGCGCAGGCGGCCGGCAATGCCATGTGGATCGCGTTTGCGATCGGCGGGGTCGTGGCGCTGCTATCGACCTATTCCTATGCCAAGCTCGGAGCCACGTTCCCCTCGGCGGGCGGCGCGGTCAGCTTTTTGGTTAAGGGGTTCGGCGACGGCGTATTCGCGGGCGGGCTCAACCTCTTCATGTGGGCGGGCTACATCATCTCGCTTGCTCTCTATGCGACCGCGTTCGGCAGCTACGCGGCTACCTTCATCACCGATGCACCTTCCCCGCTGCTGCTCAAGTCGCTGGCGATCGGATCGGTTCTTGTGGTGACGGTGGTGAACGCGTTCGGAGCCAAGGTCATGGGGCGCGGGGAGACGATCATCGTCGCCATCAAGGTGACGATCCTGGTCGTGTTCGCGGCTGTCGGACTCTACTTCGTAAAGCCGGAGAACCTGTCGCCGGCGCTGTGGCCGGGAGCGCAGTCGGTGCTGTTCGGCGCCGGCGTTCTCTTCATCGGCTATGAGGGCTTTGGGCTCATCACCAACACTGCCGCCGATATGCGCAATCCGCGGGAGATGCTGCCGCGGGCGCTTTATACAGCGGTCATCCTCGTGATCATGCTCTATCTCGCCGTGTCGATCACGGTGACGGGCAATCTGTCGAATGCGGAAATAGAGCGCGCCCGAGACTACGCGCTGGCGGAAGCCGCGAAGCCTTTCCTCGGCGAGCTTGGGTTCCGCCTGATCGCGATTGCCGCACTGTTCTCGACCGCGTCGGCGATCAATGCCACGCTCTTTGGTTCGGCCAACGTCTGCTACATGATCGCGCGCGACGGCGAGCTTCCGGAGCGGCTGTCGCGGATCGAATGGAAGCAGGCGACAGGGGGGCTATTGCTGACCGCGGCGCTGGTCATCGTCGTCATGCTGTGCTTCGACCTTGCCGGCATCGCGATGATGGGCAGCGCGGCATTCCTGCTCCTTTACGCGGCCGTGAATGGCGGGCATCTGCTGGTGCTCAGGCAGACCGGCGCGAACGCCACCATCGTCTGGCTGTCGCTGCTGACGTGCCTCGCCATGTTTGCTGTTCTTGGTGTCTACACCTATCAGCAGCAGCCCGCGGCCATCGCGGCGCTGGTGCTCATCGCAGCGGCGTCATTTGCCATCGAATGGCTTTATCGGCGCTGGACGGGGCGCGAGATCAAGCTCGCCCGCTGAGTTGGCGCGTCAGGCTCAATGCTCGGCATCCTCAAGGGCGATCTATCCAGCAACTTGGCGCATTCTGCAGGTGCCCCTTCGGAGGGCCGGCAGGCCGACCTTCCCCCCCAGGTTACCTTTGGAACAGCGCCCGATGCGGCAATCCTGAAAGACTGTGGAGCGAGACCGCGATCTCCGCTCCGCCGGAACTCCATCGCGGCCGGCAACTTCGTGCCACCGCGAGAGGAGAGAGCATGTTTTGGGACGAAATAGTCGGGCTGCTCGTCGTCGCCACCATCGCCCACTTCATGGCCGCGATCTGCTATGCGGCTTACAAGGGCAACTGGTCGATCTGCGATCGCAAGATCTACGATGCTTCGATCCAACCCAAGCAAATGCGCCGTGAGCTGAAGAACTCCGTCTGGACGCCGATGCACGCCGTCATCCTCGCCGGATTTCTTTACGCCGGATTCTTCCCCAGCCGGAGCTGGACGAGTTTCCTTGCGACACTTGCCCTGGCGTTCGTGTGGGCCGAGCTCTGGCACTATGTTTCGCATCGCGCCATGCACTTTAAGGCTTTGCATTGGATACACGCGGAGCATCACAAGAGCCACGTGAACGGCCCTTTCACGGCAATCTCGTTCTCGTTTTCAGAGAAGCTGATCTTCGATCTCGGCTACCTCGGCGTGCTGTCCGTCATCGATATCGTCGTGCCGCTGAACTTTCACGGCATCGTCGCCTGGTACATCGGCTATTTGGTGATGAACTCGTTCAGTCACGCCAACTTCGAGTTCCGGCCCGGTGACTACAATGCCTTCTTGGGCAAGGTGATGACGAGCACGACCTACCATTCCCTGCATCACGCCCGGTATACGCACAACTACGGTCTCGCGACGCGATTCTTCGACCGACTGTTCTCCACCGAATGGACCGATTACGAGAAGCTGTTCCACCGCGTCGTGCTGGAGCAGCGGCCGATGCGCCACCTGCGCGAGCGGGCAGACTGATCGCCCACAAGCCAAACACGCCGAGCGACAGACTTTCAGCGAAGCACAAGGCCGGCCAATCGGGCGACCTTCTTCGCGTGCCGTTCGATATCGAGCACGAGCGGGTAGGAGCAGCCGTTCTCGCGATGCAGAAAGGGCGGCCCTGACTGCACGAAGCCCAAGGAAGCAAAAAACGGCAGCAGGTCGGGCACGCAATCCATGAAACACTCGCGGATGTGGTAACGCTGCGCCATCTCGAGAGCGGTTGTCATCAACCGGAACGAGCTCGGCCCGACGCGGTGGTCCTTCCTGACGATGAACTTAGTGACGATCGCCGTGCCCTGCGGATGGTGCGGAGATTGCGCCATGCCATACAGCTCCCCGAGCAATCCGAGGGGACCGTGGCGGGCCAAGTTCATGCGCAACGTCGCGATCGGCGCTTCGTCCTCGAGCGCCAGCAGCACATGGCCGGTCGCGTCGAGATCATCGGCTATGACCTTCTTTTCCGCATCGGCGAATGGCGATGTGCGTCCCAGCTCCTCGCAGTAGACCTCGTAGCGGATGCGTTGCGCCTCCAGCAGCTGCTCGGGCGTGCGGCAGAGCATGATCTTGCTCGTGACGTCCGGCTGCCTAGCCTCGCCAGTAGCAAGAAAGCGCAGATTGTAGCTTTGCCGTCCCTCGGCGACATCCGCGAGCTTGCGATAGAGCTCGACGGCCAAGGCGGGCTCCCGGCGTTCGATCTCGCGCCACGTTGGGTCGTCGATATAGAGCGCGCGCGAGGCGGTCTTGGCTGTCACGGTCGCTGTCGCCGGCACTCCGGTCAGAAAGCCGATTTCTCCGATGGGTGCTCCGCGCCGGGCGTAAGCGATGGCATTTGCCTGTCCGTTCCGCTCCACGCTGACTTCGACTTCGCCGTCCGTCAGCAGGTACATATCGATGGAAAGGAGACCCTTCGTCCGCAAGACTGCGCCGGGCGCAAATGCAGATTCCCTGCAATACGCCCTGAGCGGCTCAGGATCTATGAAGGGTCCGGATAGAGGCCACTGCATGCGCGCTTCCTTGGCAGCGGATGGAAGCTATCGCAATTCGACGTGACTGTCCGCTGCCGCTCGAACCAGCGACGGTGGTCGAGCGGCAGACTGGGCTTTTGTCCAGACGGCGATTTGCGTGATGGCAGGTCGCGGCCGGACGGCCCGATGGCGCACCCGAAGGGATTCGAACCCCTGGCCTCTGCCTTCGGAGGGCAGCGCTCTATCCAGCTGAGCTACGGGTGCTTGAGGGCGGGTTGATAGCGCATTCGTCCCCTCCCGGCAAATGTTGCCGGGCGGCTCGCCCGAGCGGCAAGGGCCCGTTTTCTGCCGGGCCGTCAATCCCCATATCACTGCGGCGGCCGGGCTGACCGCCTCGCGCCAAGCTTCTATAGTCCGGCACCAGAGCCGGACATCAGACCCCAATCCATGAGCGAAACCAAGAGCAAAGCCAAAAAGGCTTCGACCTCTACCGTACCCGATGGCGAGGCGACACCCGTCATCAAGGGCAGCCACGTCTATCTGATCGACGGGTCGGGCTACATCTTCCGCGCCTTCCACGCCCTGCCGCCGCTGACGCGTCCCTCGGACGGGCTGCCGGTCGGGGCGGTGCACGGCTTCTGTGCCATGCTGTGGAAGCTGTTGCGCGAGACGAAGGCGTCCGAGGCACCGACGCATTTCGCCGTCATCTTCGATGCCTCGGAGAAGACGTTTCGCAAGGACATCTACAAGGACTACAAGGCGCACCGGCCTCCACCACCGGAGGAGCTGATCCCGCAATTTCCGCTCATCCGCGACGCGGTGAAGGCTTTCAACGTCCCCTGCATCGAGCTGCAGGGCTACGAGGCCGACGACCTCATCGCCACCTACGCGCGCCAGGTCGTCGATGCGGGCGGTGACGTTACCATCGTCTCCTCCGACAAGGACCTGATGCAACTCGTGCGTCCGGGCGTCGTCATGCTCGATGCCGTGAAGTCGAAGAAACTCGGGCGCGAGGAGGTGATGGAGAAGTTCGGCGTGCCGCCGGAAAAGGTGGTCGACGTGCAGTCGCTGGCCGGCGATTCGACCGACAATGTGCCTGGCGTGCCCGGCATCGGCGTGAAGACGGCGGCGGAGTTGATCAACGAGTACGGTGATCTCGACACGCTGCTGGCGCGTGCCGGCGAGATCAAGCAGCCGAAGCGGCGTGAGAAGCTGATCGAGTTCGCGGACCAGGCGCGTCTGTCGCGCGAGCTGGTGCGGCTCAAGGACGACGTGCCCGACCTCATCGCGCCCGACGCGCTGGGCGTGCACGATCCAGATCCCAAGACGCTGCTCGGCTTCCTGCAGCAGATGGAGTTCAACACTCTGACGCGGCGCATCGCCGAGGCGCTCAAGGTCGAGCCGCCGGCGCCGGTCGCCGTTTCGGTCGGCTCGACCGTGCCGACCAAGGGGCGCAAAGAAACGCCGGCGCCCGGGGCCAAGGCAGACGCGGCGGGGGCGGCGCCGGTGGCGGAATCCCCCGCTGCCGCAGCGGCGGAGATGGCGCAACGTGCTCGGGCCGCGTTCGACCGGTCGAAATACGAGACGGTCACGACCCGCGAACAACTTCAGGCGTGGATCGGCAAGGCTTACGACGCCGGGCTCGTCGCCTTCGATACCGAAACGACTTCGATCGACCCGATGGTGGCGGAGCTGGTCGGCTTCTCCATGGCCGTGGCGCCGGGCGTAGCCTGCTACGTGCCGCTCAGGCATCGCCCCGCGTCCGATGCGTTCGACTTCGGCAGTCACGACGGCATCGAGCAGATCGCGGTCGGCGAGGCGCTGGCGCTCTTGAAGCCGCTGCTCGAGGACACTTCGATCCTCAAGATCGGGCAGAACATCAAGTTCGACCTCAACGTGCTGGCCCAGCACGGCGTCAAGGTGGCACCGATCGACGACACGATGCTGATGTCGTACGCGCTCGATGCCGGGCGCGGCTCGCACGGCATGGACGACCTCGCGATGCGCCATCTGGGGCACACGTGCATCACCTTCGAGCAGGTGATTGCGCACGTACCGGGGAAGAAGAAGTCCGAGCGTACATTCGCGCAGGCGCCGCTCGACAAGGCGACGGAGTACGCGGCCGAGGACGCCGACGTCACGCTGCGGCTGTGGATGCTTCTGAGGCCGCGGCTTGCCGCGGAGCGTGTCGCGACCGTCTATGAGACGCTGGAGCGGCCGCTCGTTCCTGTCATTGCGGAGATGGAGCGCTGCGGCATTCGCGTCGACGGCGCGATCCTCTCGCGCCTCTCTTCCACGTTCGCGCAGAGCGTTGCGCGGCTCGAGGAGGAGGTTAACCGGCTCGTCGGCCACAAGTTCAATCTCGGGTCGCCGCGCCAGCTCGGCGAACTCCTGTTCGACCGGCTGCAGCTTCCGGGCGGCAAGCGGACGAAGAGCGGGCAGTGGGAGACGCGCGCCGGGCTGCTCGACGACCTCGCCGCCAACGAGGATCTTCCCGAGGACGCGCGCAAGCTGATCAACACCATGCTCGAGTGGCGCCAGCTCACCAAGTTGCGGTCGACCTACACCGACGCGCTGCCGGCCTATGTGCACGGTGGAACAGGGCGCATCCACACGAGCTACGCGCTCGGCGCAACGACGACGGGGCGTCTCGCCTCGTCGGAGCCGAACCTGCAGAACATCCCGGTCCGTACCAAGGAAGGGCGCGAGATCCGCACCGCGTTCATCGCCGAGCCGGGCAAGAAACTGATCTCCGCCGACTACAGCCAGATCGAGCTGCGCGTGCTGGCGCACATCGCCGACATCCCGCAACTTCGGAAGGCGTTCGAGGACGGACTCGACATTCACGCCATGACGGCGTCGGAGATGTTCGGCGTGCCCGTCGAGGGAATGCCGGGCGAGGTGCGGCGGCGCGCCAAGGCGATCAACTTCGGCATCATCTACGGCATTTCGGCGTTCGGTCTGGCCAATCAGCTCGGCATCTCGAAAGAGGAGGCGGGCGCGTACATCAAGACCTACTTCGAGCGCTTCCCGGGCATCCGCGCCTATATGGAGGAGACGAAGCGGGTCGCGCACGAGCGCAGCTACGTCGAGACGATCTTCGGCCGGCGCATCCACTATCCGGAGATCAACACGAAGAACCCTTCCATGCGCGGGTTTCTGGAGCGCGCGGCGATCAACGCGCCGATCCAGGGATCGGCGGCCGACATCATACGCCGCGCCATGGTGCGCATGCCGGGCGCGTTGTCAGAAGCCGGTCTCAAGACGGCGAAGATGCTGCTGCAGGTGCACGACGAACTGGTGTTCGAGGTCGCCGAGGCGGAGGTGCCGAGTGCCCTCGTAATCGTGAAGAGAGTGATGGAAGGCGCGGCGCTTCCGGTGGTGAAGCTGAAGGTGCCGATCCATGTCGATGCAAAGGCCGCAGATAATTGGGAAGCCGCGCACTAGTGCGTGACTGAATATCGTAACGGCATCAGCGGCGCTTATTTCCCGACCAAGAAAACGCGATTGGCCCTTATACGGCCGGTTGCCTACATATTCGTCACAGGCCTGACGAATTGGTCGTTTGGCCCTAGAGGAGGAAGCAACATGAAGGTTTGGAGCAAGCCGGCCGTGCGCGAGCAGGAAGTTGGCCTCGAGGTCACGTCCTACATGCCGGCCGAGATCGACATCATCTAACAGTCGATCGCGTTCTTCGGAGCGGTCAACGGCGGTCCAGGCGGGCCGCCGTTTTCGTTTTTTGGGCTGGCACGAGCTGAGAGAAGTGTCGTGTGCGGGAGTGTCGCGCGAGTTGATAGCCGGCGCTCGCGCCGGGCGTCCTTGGCGCTTTGCCGCTTCGCGGCCGAGTTAGGCACGCCGTCAGCCCTTCGGCGAGATCGATTTCAGAAATGCGATGATGCGCTGGCGGACTTCAGGATCGACGATACCGCTATAGGGCGGGCTCATGCCGTTGCCGGGGACGACGGCGCCTGGGTCGGCGATCCACTTGTCGAGCGTCGCCTCGTCCCAGGTAACGCCGGAATCTTTCATCGACTGCGTATAGGCGTAGCCGGGCTCGGTACCGGCTTTCCTGCCGACGACGCCGTAGAGCGAGGGGCCGAGGCGGTTGTCGTCCTTCAGAAAGGAATGACACTCGCGGCAGTGATCGTTGAAGGAAATTTCGAGGTCCTCGGCGCGAGCCGCCAACGGCGCCAGCAGCGCTGTGAGTGCGGCGGCAAGAAGCGGGCGTCCCATCAGGCGTCTCCTCGGCGCTTTTCGACGATCTTGGCAGCAAGTGCCTAAGAGCGCGCTAAGCGGCGATTGACTGCTCGCTCGACCGTGCGCACTCGCTGTCATCCCGGCACTTGTTGCCAGGATACATGCTGCGACTTGGACCTAAGCTCGCGGACGAATGGATCCCGGGGACGAGCCCCGGGAAGACAATGGAGATTGGTTCGGCGGAGCAACTACACTGGCGAGACGGCGACGGCGGGATGATGCATGCGGCGCGCCGTGCGGCCGGTGGGCAGGTCGCCCCGTTCGTACTCGATGGTGCGGATGAACTCGCGGATGCGCGGCTGAATCTCCGTGCGCCAGCGGGTGCCGTTGAAGACGCCGTAGTGGCCGACGCCTTCCTGCATGTAGTGCACCTTCTGGTCGTCAGGAATGTTGACGCACAGGTCCTGCGCCGCCTCCGTCTGGCCGATGCCACAGATATCGTCGCGCTCGCCCTCGACGGTCATCAGGGCCGTGTCGCGGATGTCCGAGCAATCGACGCGCACGCCACGGTGCATCATCGTGCCCTTGGGGAGCGAGTGATCCTGGAACACCGTCTTCACCGTCTGCAGGTAGAACTCGGCAGTCAAGTCCATGACGGCGAGGTACTCGTCGTAGAACTTCTGGTGCTGCTTGACGCTATCGCAGTCGCCCTTGACGAGGTTCTTGAACAGATCGACGTGTGCGTTCATGTGGCGCTCGAGATTCATGGTCATGAATCCGGTGAGCTGCATGAAGCCGGGATAGACCGGACGCATGAAGCCGGCATGCGGCAGCGGCACCGTCGAGATGACGTTGTTCTCGAACCACTCGATGGAGCGGCCTTCGGCGAGCTTGTTGACGGCGGTAGGGTTGCGACGCGTATCGATGGGGCCGCCCATGAGGATCATGGATGCGGGCTGGCACGGATCATCGATGTTGGCCATGTGCGCGACGGCGGCCAGGACCGGCACGGCGGGCTGGCAGACGCCCATGACGTGGGTATCGGGCCCGAGCACGCGTATGAACTCGATGATGTGATCGATGAAATCGTCGAGGTCGAACCGGCCCATGGCGAGCGGGATATCGCGGGCGTCCACCCAATCGGTGATGTAAGTCTCGTGGTCAGGCAGCATCGCCTCGACGGTGCCGCGCAGCAGCGTTGCGTAGTGGCCGGACATCGGGGCGACGATCAGCACCTTGGGGTCGTGGCGCCTGCCCGTCAGAGCATCCTCGTCGCGCTTGAAGTGGACGAGATTGCAGAATGGCGTCGAAGCGACGATGCGCTCGTGCACGGCGACCTCGACGCCGCCGACGCGCGTCGTCTTGAGGCCGAATTCGGGTTTACCATAGCGGCGGGTGACGTTCTCGAAGAGCTCGCAAGCTGCAGCGAGGTGGCGTCCATACGGTGTGCTGGCCATGGGATTGAACGGCCAGTCGAGAATGCTACGCAGGCCGCTGACGCCAAGGCGCATCGGGGAGAGGATCGTGTGAGCGAGCTCATAGGCGTAGTAATGCATTCTGGTGACCTCTGCTGCAGTGCAGCGTATCTGGCGGGTTGGGGGTGCCTCCCGAACGTCACACGGCTGTCAGTCTCATCGGCGATAATATAGGGTTTCGCCAGCTAAGCTGTTCCCTTGCGGACACTTATTGCCGCTCTTTTTTGCACGGTTGCCGCCAACTTAAGCATAACTGGGGGCGTTCGCGCGGCGCCGCACCATAATCGGCCATCTTTCGGCGCTTGCTGTAGTCTCAGACCGGAGCAGGGGCGCCAACGGGCGCCCGGCGGATATGGGAGCCATTCGGGCCAGTCATGACCAACACGAGGCCGCCAGCCAGAGGTCCACAGCAACCGCCGCGCCGCGATTCGCTCGGGGACCAGCGCTACGGAGCCAACCTTCCGTACGGTTTTGCAGGCGAGCGCCGTCCCGCTCCGCCGCCGCCGCGGCGGTCGTCGTTCCTTTCCAGCGTCCTGCTTTACGGCGGCGTCGGGCTGTTGGCGCTCGGGGTGTTCGCGGCAACGGTTCTCATCATGTCGCCGCCGACGGACTACATCCGGCGCGAGGTCGTTGCACGCGTCAAGGCCGAGACCGGACGCGACCTCAGCATCAACGGACCTGTCTCTTTCACGATCTTCCCGAGCATCGGCATTCGGCTCGGCGACATCTCGCTTTCGGCACCGCCCGAAATGGGCGGCGAGCCGCTGTTGAAGGCTTCGAGCTTCGATGTGGGCGTGCGGCTCATCCCGCTGCTGCGGCAGCAGATCATCGTCGACCGCGTGGTGCTGAACGCGCCGCTGTTCGCGCTGCGCGTCGATGCCGACGGGCGCAGAAGCTGGGACATGGCGAGCGCCGAAGGCGGCAGCGGGCTTTCGGTGCGCTTTGCCGGAGCTGCGGGACGCGGGGGCCTCGGCGGATTCATCGTGACGCCGGCGAATGCGGCACCGAGCGAAGTCGCCGCACTGTCGCTCGATGATGTTTCGATCAGCGACGGCGCGGTCCGCTACAACGACGAGCGCAACGGCGCCTGGGGTCGTTTCGACGGCATCAACGCACGCTTCTCGCTTCCGGCGCTCGATCAGCCGCTCGTCGGCAGCGGCAGCTTCCTCGCCGACGGCGAGACCTTCCAGTTCAAGAGCGCGCTCGCGACGCCGGCCGAGCTCGTCGAGCGCCGCTCCGCCAAGCTGGCGCTGGAAGTGTCGGGCATGCCGCTCTCGTTCCGCTACGACGGGGCGGTCGGCGGCGAGGAGGCATCAGGGACTCTGACGGCGGATTCGCCATCGCTTTCGGCGCTGGCGCAGTGGTGGGGCACGCCGGTTTCGCCCGAGGCGGGCGCCGGCGCGGTCACCTTCTCGGCGGCGCTGAGTGCCACGGCGAAGTCCGTTCGCCTGTCGAACCTAGACTTGAAGGCCGGGCGTGCCGTCGTTGCCGGCGCGGTCGCCTTCGAGGAGCGCCCGGGCGCGCGTCCGCACGTGTCGGCGGATTTACGAGTTGCAGGAATCGACGTCGCCGCACTGCCGCTCGGTGCCGATCTGCGCACCACCGCCGGAAGCGGCCGGTCCGTTCCCGCGCCGACGCCGTTGTCGCTCGATGCGCCATCGCCCGCGCCCGCGGAAGAGCCGCAGTCCATCGAGGATCTGCTCAACCGGCCGGGGCCGCGGGTGAAGGGCTTCACGCAGCGGGCCGTGGGCGCCTGGAGCACCGAGCCGATCGACATCAAGGCGCTGGGCCTCGTCGATGCCGACGCACGCCTGGCGCTGGCCGACGTCACCTATGGGCGCACGCGGATCGACGGAGCACAGGTTTCGCTTTCGCTCAAGGACCAGATCGCCAGGCTGACGCTGGCGGATCTCCGCCTCTACAAAGGCAACGGCCAGGGCGTGGTCACGGTCGATGCGACGAGCAGCGAGGCGGCGTTTACCTCGGATATCTCGCTCACCGGCATCGCCGCAGGTCCGCTGCTGCGCGACTCGGCGCAGGTGGATTGGCTCGGGGGAACGGCGGATGTCGCATGGAAGGTCAGCGGTCGCGGGGCAACGGAAGCGGCCATAGTCGGCTCGCTCAACGGGTCGTCGCGGGTCGCGGTGAGCAACGGCTCGGTTGTCGGGTTCGATCTCGGCGGCGCGCTGAACGAGCTTTCCGAGGGCGGCATTCCGGACTTCAAATACAACTCGTCGAAGAAGACGACGTTCCGGTCGCTGACCGGCAGCTTCACGATCGCGAACGGCATGGCGACGAATAACGATCTGAAGCTCAACAGCCCGCATCTGCATGCGTCGGGTGCCGGCACGATCGATCTACCGCAGCGGAGCCTCGACTACACGGTCAAGCCGAAGCTGGTCGCCAACCTGCAAGGCGACGGCGGCGAGCAGAACGCTGCGGGAATCGAGGTGCCGGTGCACATCACCGGTTCCTGGCAGCAACCGGAGTTCGCACCGGACATCGCCGGCGCGCTCAACAGCGAAGGCACGGTCGATGCCGTGAAGCAGATCGGCAAGCAGCTCAAGGGCAAGAACGCCGGCGAGATCGTCAACGACCTGTTCGGCAAGAGCGAGGATGGCGGACCATCGAAGGCGCAGAAGCTGATCGACGGACTGTTCGGAAAGGAGTGAGAACGACGCTGCGGCGCGCACGCGTTCAATGCGTCGCAGCTCGTTGAGCGGCCTGCGAAAGCCTCGCGCGGGCACGTCGCCAAAATTTTTGGGCCCGAGGCGCAATTTTTTCTTGCGTAGGGGGGGTGTTGGCCTCATATGACCCCTCTCCGTTCGTCCACCTGCCCTTAAGGTCGAGGTTTTCCAGAACCCCCAAGGTAAGGAGCGGACGGGTCACCTCTATCTACTGGTTGGGGAGGGTCATATGGCCTTTAATGACACCCTCTTCCAATTGGGGATGGACTTGACTCGTTCAAGCACCGCCCAAGAGGAAGATCGTCGTGTAGCTGCGCCTGTAGCGCACGAAGACAGGAAGGACTTCTTCATCGAGCGTAACGGGAAGCGCTACGCAGGCACCCACCTCCTGGTGGACCTGTTCGGTGCTCGACGGCTCGATGATCTCAAGCACATCGAAGCAACGCTAAAGCGGTGCGCGGCGGCGGCAGGCGCAACCCTGCTCGACGTTCACCTGCACCACTTCACCCCGAATGGTGGAGTGTCCGGCGTTGCCGTTCTCGCGGAGAGCCACATCTCCATCCACAGCTGGCCCGAGGCCGACTATGCGGCTCTCGACGTCTTCATGTGCGGGGATGCCAAACCCGAGAAGTGCATCGAGATCCTGCGAGAAGCCTTCAGCGTCCGTGACGTCGTGGTTAAGACTCACCACCGCGGCTCGGAGCTGGAAGAGCTCAAGTGGCAGGCCGTGCGTCCGAAGCAGGCGCCGGTCGGTTTGAAAGGCGCGAGGCGGCCGAAGCGCGCGGCATAAGCTTGCGCGGATTGGCCCTCCCCGCCTTTCCGGTCACGTTTCTGCCTTGTCCTTAGGCGACGCAGTGGCGAATATGCCGCTGCGTCGCCGACGGATTCGGCTCGGCCGGCTCAGCAGGGAACGATCATGCTGCGCGCCTTCGTAATGATGGCTTTTTCGGCGCTGCTCCTGATGCGGGCAGTGCCCGCCGGCGCACAGGACCAGGGCCTCGGCGGCAGCTTCATCACGCCGTTTCCAGACAACGACGTCTATCAGGTGCAGATCGTCGGCGACTGGCTCGCCGAGGGATTGCTCGGCGGCCTCGTGCAGGCATTCACCGTCGGTCCCGGCGTATCGATCTCACGCAAGCGCTACGACCTCCCCGGCCTCATGCGAAGCAATTCGACGACCGAGCTCGGCGCGCTCGAGCAGGCCTTCACCTCCGATCCGAGCCACATCGCCATCGTCATGGTCGGCGCGCAGGATCGCTACAGCCTCAACCGCCGGCGCGCGGCCGAGAACAACGACGAATGGCGCACGGAATATGCGGCGCGGATCGACCGAGTGATGCGCGCGCTCAGGAAAGGCAACCGGGCCGTCTACTGGGTCAGCCTCCCGAACATGCGCCGCTGGCAGGACAACGAGCGCGCGCAGCGGATGAACGACGTCATCCGCGAGCGCGCCTATCTCAACGGCGTCCGCTACATCGACGCCTACGCGAGCTTCCTGGACGAGAGCGGCGGCTACAGCGACTGGGGTCCCGACATCACCGGAAAGAGCCGGCGCCTGCGCGATTCGGACGGCGTGCACTTCACCGAGGCGGGCTACCTGAAGCTCGCACATTTCGTCGAGCGCGAGCTGAAACGAGACATCACGCAGGCACGCACCGAGCGCTCCATCCCGCTTGCGGGCGATCCTTCCGAGCAGTCGCGCGTCAATCCGGAGAAGGTGCGGCTGCGGGCGGAGGAAGCCGCGCGGGCGCAGGCGGCGAAGAACGCCAAGGGCGGCAACGTGGCCGCAGCTCCTGCGGCGAATGCCGACGGCGCGCGCGACCAGAAGCTGGAGACCGGCAAGGTCGATATTCGCGTGCCGGGGCCAGAGGGTACCGAGCAGGTGGTCACGGTCGACATCGTGCGCCCGGCCATCCCGGCGGCGATCGTCGCGCTCGTGACGCGCAAGCAGAGCAACGACAAGGCGGCGCAGATGGGCGACGTGCTTGTCGACCAGATTCCGGGCGGGCTCACTGTGATGAGCTCGATCACGCCGGCGCGCAATGCCGACGGCACGCGGCGGCGCATGTCGCCGACGCAGAGCCCTTACTTCCGCGTGCTGGAGAAGGGCGAGCGTCTGCCGCCGAAGCCCGGTCGCGCCGACGACTTCTCATGGCCGCGTCCGCAGGCCACCGCGGAAGTGCGCGGCGAGCCGCCGGCGATGGTGCCGGGTGACGGCACCACCGGCAGCGCCAGGCGCTAGCACACTCCATCCCATGGTCGTCCCGGCTGTGCCACGTCTGCAGCGCTGTTCGCGCGCGCTGTCCCCTGCGTAGCAGCCGATGGCAGGAAGGAAGGCTAGTGGAGGCCCCCTCAGCTCTCACAAACCAGGGGACATTCATGCGCAAGTTGATAGCCGTGACGGGGCTTTCTGCCCTTTCCGCATTTGGGGCCACATATTCATACCTTTCCGCAGCCATCGCCGACGACGTGAAGTCGATCGGCATCGTGCGGAATGCCGACGGCAAGTTCGTGTTTACGGAACCGAATGCGAAGGTGAAGGAAGGGCAGACCATTCGGTGGGTCGCGATCGACGAGGGTTTCCCGCATCAGCTCGTTGCGGATTCGGAGGGCGACGCGCTGACCGATACGGGGCCGTTCGACAGCACCAAGGCGCCGAGCCAGACGTTTGCCAGCGCCGGTGTGATCCACTATCACTGCTCGGTTCACCCCAAGAGCATGCGCGGCACGATCACGGTCGCTGCTGTCGAGGCGCCGGCCAGCGAGGCGGCGAAGCCCGCAGAGCCGAAGGCGGAAACCGAGACAAAGGTGGAGGAACCCGCGCAGGGGCCGGCCCCGCCGCCGAGAAAGCGCAAGCCGAAACCATCCTACGGGTATTCGTACTGATGTGAGCGAGGGGGCGCCGAGCGTGCCTTGCTCCGAAGTGTCATCCCGGGGCTCGTCTCCGGGATCGACTTTTCCGCAGGCTCTGCTAACGGCGGTGTCTGTAGCGCCGATGGCGATGACAGCGCTCGAGGCCTAAATCACACCCGATCCTGCGGCCGCCGACGTAGCCGATGACGCCGCCGCCGACAAAGCCGACAGGGCCAGCGATGAGGCCTCCTGCCACGGCGCCCACCGCCGTGTGCGTCGCCCGGCTGGCCGCGTTCGCGGCCGAAGTCGCGGCGATGACAGCCGCAACGGCGACAGCCAGTCTACCAAGCGTTCTCATTGTGTTGGTCCCCCATGGCATTGGCGACCGACCAAGTTGAGCAGGGCACTTGGCCAGAATTCCGACCAGACGGAGGCACTCAAGTGAGGCCTGGGTCCTCGGGACGAGCCCGAGGATGACAGCGGCGGAGACTCAGCGGGGGAGCAGGCTCTTGCCCATGAGGAACTTGTCGATCGACTGCGCGGCCTGACGGCCCTCGCGGATCGCCCACACGACGAGCGACTGGCCGCGGCGTATGTCGCCGGCGGCGAAAAGCTTCTGCTGGCCGGGGACCTTGTAGTCCTGCTCGTTCGCGTCGACGCCCTTGAAGCGGCCGCGCGCGACGACAGGGAGGCTCATCTCTTTGACGACGTCGTCCTCGATAGGCCCGGAGAAGCCCATGGCGAAGAGGACAAGATCGGCCGGCAGCTCGGCCTCGGTGCCGGGCACCGGCTGCAGCTTGGAGTCGACCTGCACGTAATGCAGCTTCTTGACCTTGCCGCCTTCGCCCGAGAAATGCGTGGTTGAGACGGAGTACTCGACGTGAGCGCCTTCCGCCTGGCTCGTCGAGATACGAAGCTTCAGCGGCCAGTGCGGCCAGGAGAGCGCCTTGTTCTCCTTCTCGGGCGGCATGGGCATGATCTCGAGCTGGGTCACCGATTTGGCGCCTTGGCGGAAAGATGTCCCGATGCAGTCGGAGCCGGTGTCGCCGCCGCCGATGACGATGACGTGCTTGTCCTTAGCCGAGATCTCCTTGGCGTCGGTGATGGCCGGCGGCGTCTCGCCGGAGACGCGGCGGTTCTGCTGCGGCAGGAAATCCATGGCGAAGTGCAGGCCGTCGAGATCGCGCCCTGCGGCGGCGACGAAGAAATCGAACGGCTTCTCGGAGCCGCCGGCGAGCAGCACCGCATCGTACTGCGCTTCGAGCTCCTTGGCGGTGATGGTCTTGCCGACGTGGACATTGCAGTGGAAGGTCACGCCCTCGGCTTCCATCTGCTTCACGCGGCGGTCGATGATTCCCTTCTCCATCTTGAAGTCGGGGATGCCGTAGCGGAGCAGTCCACCGGGCCTGGCGTTCTTCTCGTAGACGTGGACGTCATGGCCGGTGCGCGCGAGCTGCTGGGCTGCGGCGAGGCCGGCGGGGCCGGAGCCAACGATGGCGATTCGCTTGCCCGTCTTCACCTCGGCCGGCTGCGGTGCGATCCAGCCTTCCTCGAAAGCTCGGTCGGCGATCGCGCACTCGATGGTCTTGATGGCGACCGGCGCGTCATCGATGTTGAGCGTGCATGCGGCTTCGCACGGGGCGGGGCAAACGCGGCCCGTCACCTCGGGGAAGTTGTTCGTCGAGTGGAGGTTCTGTGCCGCTGACTTCCAGTCGCTGTGGTAGACGAGGTCGTTCCAGTCAGGGATCTGGTTATTGACCGGGCAGCCGGTGTGACAATAGGGGATGCCGCAATCCATGCACCGCGATGCCTGGACCTTGGTATCCTCCTCGCTCAGCGCTTGAACGAACTCGTGCCAATGCTTGAGGCGCTCGGCGACCGGCGCGTACTTGCGCTCCGCCCGCTTGAACTCGAGGAAGCCTGTAACCTTGCCCATCTTCGTTCCCTGGGTCTGACCATCTGGGTCCGACCCTATCTATCGTTGCGCTACCGGTGCCGGGCCCGGAGGGTCAGACACCGGCCATCATTTCATGGAGAGGCGCAGTTCCTCAAGCCTTGGCCAACTTAAGGCCGATCTCGATCTTCTCGAGGCCGTCCTTGTCGGCTGCCTGTGCCTTGGCCATGGCGACTAGTGCCTTGCGGTACTCGACCGGCATAACCTTCTTGAACTTCGCCATGTACGTGCGCCAGTCGGCCAGGATCGCCTTGGCCTTGGCCGAGTTGGTGTAGTGCGCGTGCCGGGCGACGAGCGCGTAGAGGCGCTCGGCGTCGTGCTTGGTCATGTCGCTCATCACCTCGACGAGGCCGTGGCTCTCGAGGTCGCCCTGCTGGTTCATGAGCCGCTCCATGATCTCTTCCTCTGCCTCGACGGGCTCGAGCTCGACCATGGCCATGTTGCACTTCGATTCAAAATCGCCGGCCTCGTCGAGGACGTAGGCGATGCCGCCGGACATGCCGGCCGCGAAGTTGCGCCCCGTCGGTCCGAGCACGACGACGACACCGCCGGTCATGTACTCGCAGCCGTGATCGCCGGTGCCTTCGACAACCGCAGTGGCGCCGGAGTTGCGCACGGCGAAGCGCTCGCCGGCGATGCCGCGGAAGTAGCACTCGCCGTTGATGGCGCCGTACAGCACGGTGTTGCCGACGATGATGCTCTCCTCGGGCTTGATGCCCGAGAGCGCGTTGGGGCGCACGATGATCTTGCCGCCGGACAGGCCCTTGCCGACATAGTCGTTGCCCTCGCCGACGAGGTCGAGCGTGACGCCGCGCGCGGTCCAGGCGCCGAAGCTCTGCCCGGCGGTGCCGGTGAGCGTGAGCC
>JAEXXM010000061.1 GCA_023405815.1 Pseudomonadota bacterium
GTCGTGACCTGCTGCTGCTGGAGAACCTTCTGCGGCACGACGGTCACCGTCTGCGGCGTGCTTTGCAGGGTTCCCGGCAGCCGTCCTAAGCCCGTGCCGCTGTTGAGCGCGTTGGCGCTCTCGGCCACTGTACCGTCGCTTTGAGAGGTGGGTTGCACGGCTTGCGGCGCCGCGGTCGCCGCAGACGCAGTCGTTCCGGCGGATGAAGAGGCTTTCTTCTTCTTGCTCTTAGCCTTTGGTTTTTCGGTGGCTTCCACCGTGAGCGGGGGCAGCGGGACCGCAGCATCGGCTGGTTTCGATTGGGATTCCTGCCCGGCCGCATTACCCGGGAAGAAGCCGACAAGACTGGCCGCTACACTCGCGGTTGCCGTTGCTCCCGATAGCAATGGACGCAGTACTTTTGAACTCATCTACCTCTCCTTTACGCGGCCTACAAACGCTGGAACTTGGCCAAAGGAGATGTGCGCGTCGAAAACAGCCGCTGACTCACCCACCCCCCGCAGTCTCTCCGACGCGGCGGCTAGGAGGACTGCGTGGACGACTAAAGCAAACGGGGCTGGCAGGTGCGTTGCGCGAACCGGCCAAAATGTTTACTGAAATAGTCAGCATTATGGATCCGTGGCACTCGTTGCCGAAATGCATCTCGGCACGGGCGCGTGGTGACGTGCCTCTAGCGCGATGGGGCAGCAACGACGGTGGGCGATAACGCAACTTACCGGGGCTCACACATCATTTGCCGATCACCGGCACGCAGCCCGGCATTGGTGCAACCTCGCCGGAGGCTCGGGCTAAAGCGTCGCGACCCACGTCTGCAAGGCGCTGATTGGCATGGCCGACAAGCATCATGCCTGCTTCGCGGCAGAAACGCAGTGGCGCTGAAGCGCACGATACCCCGAACCAATGCACCGCGCTGTCGATATCGCCCTCATCGGCGAGCAGACGGGCAAGGTGAAACTGGCCGCGAAAGCATCCGCGCACTGCTGCCCGCTGGTACCAAAAACGCGCCGACGACAGCTTCACGTGGCCATTCCAGCCTTCCTCACGATAACGGCCGAGCTTGTTCATCGCCTTCGCATTACCACCGCGCGCAGCGCGCACGAACAAGATGAGCGCTTGTGCGTAGTCCTGCCCGCACCCCCGACCATGTAGATACTGACAAGCGAGATTGTATTGTCCCCAGTCATATCCCTTATCTGCTGCGCGGCGGTACCAATAGACAGCGGCAACTGAATTGACCGGCACTCCCCACCCAAGTTCATGGCAACGGCCGACCATGTTGAGGGCCTCGGCAAAGCCCTCGCGCGCCGCACGTTCAAACCAGCGGTAAGCCGCCTCCGGGTCGCGCTTGACGCCATGACCGTTGAGCAACACGTGGCCCCAGGCGAGCTGCCCATCGGGTCTGCCCTGCACTGCTGCGCGTCGCGCCCATTGCGCCGCATATTGCGGATTTTCGATCAGTCTCATGCAGAACTCGTCCGGCGTCTGCCGGACGTAGATCGGAAAGTAGACATTGCGCGGCGTCATCGGTCACAACTCCGCCCAGCGGCGCAGAAGGTTGTGATAGTGGCTCGTCAATCCGATCACAGCCTGATGGTCATCGGGCAGAAACGTGCGCGTCTGACGAATCGCCACGTCGAGTTCGTACAGCATCGCTCGCTGCCCGTCGTCGCGGACCATGGACTGCGTCCAGAAGAACGACGACCAGCGGCTGCCACGAGTAATGGGCGTGACGCTGTGCAGGCTGGTGGAAGGATAAATGACGATGTGGCCCGCGGGCATCTTCACCCGATGATCGCCGTAGGTGTCGGAGATGATGAGTTCGCCGCCGTCGTAGTCCTCGATCGGCGTCAAGAATAACGTCGATGATATATCGGCACGCATTCGCAAGCCGGCACCCGGTACTGCCCGAATGGCGCCGTCAACATGGGCGTCAAATTTCATGCCGACGTCGTATCGATTGAACATCGGCGGCAGCACACGCAGCGGCAGCGCGGCGGAATAGAAGATTGGGTTCCGGCCGAGGGCACGCAAGATGATGTCGCCGGCCTGGATCGACGCCGGCGAGCCTTCCTGGATCTGCAAGTTGAACTTTGCGATCGCTGCCTGTTCGCCTGCTGTCGCCTTTCCATCGACCCATGCCGACTCTTCGAGTATGCGGCGAACCTCGGCGACCTCCGCGGCGGTGAGCATCTCCAATGTGACTAGCATTTTCTCGGTTGTCTTTCGTAGCGAACGTCTGATGCAGGCTCAGAGCTACGCTAGCAAATCTGGTCTTAGACCACCGTGCGCGAAACCGACAATAAGTTACGAGAGTCGGCCAAGATGCTTCGCCGAGTCTCGTCGGCCGTGCTCACCGTCAAGTTGACCGCCCGTGCGGTCGACAACAACAAGCGCGTCAAAGTCTGGCGGACGCGGCAGGCTCTCATCGTTTCTTGCCGGTGTCTTTCTGCTGTTCATGATCTTGGTGCTTGGCGCGTGGGTAAAGGTGATCCCGATGGCAGCGGTTGTCGCCATCATGATCATGGTCTCCATCGGCACATTCAGCTGGGCGTCGATCTATAACCTCAAGCATCACCCGCGCAGCTCGAGCATCGTCATGCTGGCGACCGTCACCGGCGTCGTGTTCACTCACAACCTGGCCATCGGCGTGCTGGCAGGCGTTCTGCTTTCAGGCCTGTTCTTTGCCTGGAAGGTGGCTCAAATCTTCCGGGTCACTTCGGTGTTGTCGGACGATGGCACGCATCGGACGTATCACGTCGAGGGGCAATTGTTCTTTGCCTCGGGCGATGAGTTCATGAAAGCCTTCGACTTCAAGGAGGCTTTGGAGAGAGTGACGATCGACGTCAGCCGTGCCCATATTTGGGATATTTCCAGCGTCATGGCCCTCGACATGGTGATCCTGAAACTTCGGCGAGAGGGCGCCGAAGTCGACATTCTCGGGATGAACGAAGCCAGCGAGACAATCGTCGACAAGCTGGCCATACACGATGAGCCCGGCGCATTCGAACGCCTCATGGGCCACTAGGGAGCATCGCGATGACCAAGATCGCCGCCTTTATTGACGCGTCGAGCTACGCACACAGCGTCTGCGACCATGCTGCGTGGGTCGCGGCGCGCATGGCGGCCTCGGTCGAGATCCTGCACGCAATCGGCAGACGCGATGGCTCTGGCGCTACGGCAGATTTTAGTGGTGCCCTCACAGCGGACGCGCGCGATACACTGCTGGCCGAACTCTCGGATCTGGACGAGCAGAACGCAAAGCTCGCCCAGAAGCGCGGACGTCTCATCCTCGAGCAGGCCAAGACGCGGCTGAACGAAGCCGGGATCAGCGAGGTTTCGACCAAACTGCGTATCGGCGACCTCGTCGAGACGGTTCAAGAGTTCGAGGGCGGCGCAGACCTGATCGTGATTGGCAAGCGTGGTGAGGCGGCGGCCTTTGCCAAGCAGCACCTCGGATCGAATCTGGAACGCGTCGTGCGCGCCAGCCATAAGCCGGTGCTGGTAGCCTCGCGTGCCTTCAGGCCGATCAACCGCGTCCTCATCGCATTTGATGGCGGTGCGAGCGTGACCCGAGCGGTGGAGTTCCTCGCGCGCTCACATGCTTCGTTTGCCGGACTGGACCTTCGCCTGCTCAAGGTTGGGCAATGTACCGATGACGCTGCGCGGCGCGTTGGGGACGCGGCAGGCCGGTTGCGCAGCGCCGGCTATACCGTTCAGTCGAGCTTTGTTCCCGGTGACCCGGAGGCGGAGATCGCAAGAACGGTCGAGGCGGACAAGATCGACCTGCTGGTAATGGGGGCCTATGGTCACTCGCGCATTCGGGCGCTGATTATCGGCAGCACAACAACGGCGATGATCCGCTCCTGCAAGATTCCAGTCGGGCTGTTCCGATAAGGCGCGCCACCGTTGAAGTAACTCAGCTCCTCCGGCTACGCCGGGCGCGGTCCGTAGAGGATCACCAACGCTCCCGCGATGCAGATCGAGGCACCGATGCTGTCCCAGCGGTCGGGCATTTTGCCCTCGACGGCCCAAAGCCACGCCAACGAGGCGGCGATATAGATCCCGCCGTAGGCTGCGTAAGCGCGGCCAGCTCCGTCGGTGTCGATTTTCGTAAGGAGCCACGCGAAAGCAATAAGGCCAGCGGTACCCGGAATGAGCCAGAGATTGGCGGAGCCCTGTCGGGCCCAGGCCCAGAACGTGAAGCATCCGGCGATTTCGAGAACCGCCGTCAGAACGAAAATGCCGATCGATGTCATGTATCCCCCAGACGATGAGAGGCTACTATGACATACGCTCGTCAGCGGTTGAAACACCGTCGGCGCGGCGTAACATCAAGCCTATGCAAGGATGCGCACGAGACCACGGCAGATGATCTTTGCACCTCAGCGTAGTGGGTTGAGCGGGCGGAGGCTGCCGGCATTCTTTACGCTGCACGACGTCACACCGGCCGGTCCCGTCATCGGAAACTATCGGGGCCACGACATCCATCGGAACATCATCGATACCTGGAGCCGACGCTACAGCTTTATTGGCGTCGCGCCCGCAGGTCCGCAGGACGGCTACGACTTCGAGGTCCTGCAATCAAGTGAGTTCATCCTGCCGCCCGGATTGATATACCGGCTGGATCGCAAGCCGCGCACTTGGCTGGACCGGCTTTGTCGCCGAAACAAGTAGAAGCTGGCTGGCGAGCGCACCCGACTCAACTCGGCGAAGACGTGCTGGGGCGCTCCGCGAACTGGAACCGGCACGGCGCTCACTCCCGATCCTGCGCCCCAAGATCGCGGCGAATATTTTCGCCGGACAAATCGCTCGACAACGCTCGGGCTGGCCGCTACCGATATATTGGTTTGGATATAGCGCTGGCGATCATGGTTGAGGCTAACCCGAGCAGCGGCGCCCCTTCGGGTGCAGTATCCTCCTCGGCCCGTACAGGGTTCGCGTTCGGCGGTGGCGCCATTATCGGCGCCTTGGGCGGATTGATCGGGCTTGGCGGAGCAGAGTTCCGGCTTCCCCTCCTGCTGGGGGTCTTTAAGTACCGCGCCCTTGAGGCCGTCATTCTCAACAAGGCGATGAGCTTGATCGTCGTGGCGACCGCGCTGCCTTTCCGGGCGTCGACAGTGCCGCTGTCGGCTGTTGCTGCAAGCTGGCCGATTATCCTCAATCTGCTGGCAGGCAGCCTGATCGGCGCGTGGCTCGGCGCTGGCTGGGCAACACGCCTCAGCTCCCGCAGTCTCTATCGCGTTATAGCCATGATGCTGGTGCTGATCGCCGTTGCACTGCTGTTCGGCCACGGGACAGAAGCAACAGCGGCGTATCTAACTGGAGCGTCCCAAATTGCGGCCGGCGTCGGCGCAGGCTTCGCAATTGGCATCGTAGCTTCGTTGCTCGGCGTCGCTGGCGGCGAGCTTCTCATTCCGACGCTTGTCTTGCTCTTTGGAGCAGACATCAAGCTCGCCGGATCTCTGTCGCTCGCCGTCAGCTTGCCGACCATGATCGTCGGCTTCGCCCGCTATAGCCGTGATCGCAGTTTTGGGGTCCTGGCCCGCAACAAATTATTCGTCATCGTGATGGCAACAGGATCGATGGTCGGAACCTTCATCGGCGGTCGATTGCTAGAGTTGGTCCCCGATCACGTTCTGTTGCCACTACTGGCAGCGATCCTAGTGGGCTCCGCGTGGAAGGTGTGGCGTCACGAGTGACGCGCCCAAGTGAAATGAATCAGAGCGAGAATACCGAGCTTGTGATCGTTCAACGGTAGCATTCCAAATGCCCGTTGAATTGAAGTCAGGGCAGAAAACTGAGCGGCGATGAGGGTGTGTCACGCCATCTCGCGCCGGTCATCACACGCGGCGTCTCGGCTTGATGCATATCAAGGCGCGCATATGCGCCGGTCGGCATATCTATGACTATGCGAAGCGACGCCAGGCCGAAAGAGAAACTCGATGCCGTTCTGGCAGCACTCGGCGAGCCAACGCGGCGCCGGGCATTACGCCTCTTGCACACCAAGGATGAGCTTTGTGTCTGCGAACTGATGGCTGAGTTGGGTGTCTCGCAATCCCGCATGTCACGGCACATGAGTGCGCTCAAGGTGGCGGGACTGGTTCTCGACCGCCGCGATGCACAGTGGGTGCGCTACCGCCGCAATCCGGTCGTGTCCGCGGAAATTGCCGCTGTGGTCGCGAGCGTTCTTGCGGCAGACGCCCCTGCGCAGACGTCGCGAAAAGCCCGGAACCTCCCCATCAAATCAAGCGACAGGGCCCTGCCATGACGGACCAAAGCTACGCCGAGCGCCAAACGTCTCCTCCAAGCGCGACGTGGTGGCTCGTTGGCGTCGGTGCCGCGCTCGCTCTCTGGATTGCCCTCTATCGTCAGCTCATCCCTTTTTCGAATTGGGCAGTTTCTATGCTGCCGATCGAGCGCGGCAGTCCTCTCGGCGAGGCCCTCGCGTTCTTCATCTATGACACCCCCAAGGTCCTGCTGCTTCTGACGTTGGTGGTCTTCGCGATGGGCGTGGTGCGCAGCTTCTTCTCACCTGAAAAGACGCGCGCCTTTCTGGCGAGCCGCGCCGAAGGCGTGGGCAACGTTGCTGCGGCCGGACTTGGTATTTTGACGCCATTCTGCTCGTGCTCGGCCATACCCTTGTTCATCGGCTTCGTCAGTGCGGGAGTGCCGCTTGGCGTGACCTTCTCGTTCCTGATCGCGGCGCCCATGATCAACGAGGTGGCGCTTGGCCTGTTGTTCGCCCTCGTCGGCTGGCAGGTGGCGCTGACTTATCTCGCCTTCGGGCTTTCGGTCGCAATCATCGGCGGCTTCGTGATCGGGCGCCTTCAGCTTGAAAGCTGGCTCGAGCCATGGGTGCGCGACATCCGCGCCGGTGCTGTCGAGCTTCCCGAGGCAGAGATCACGATCGTCGATCGCATCAAGGCCGGCATTGAGGCCGTCAAGGACATCGTTGGACGGGTCTGGATGTGGATCGTCGCCGGCATTGCGGCCGGCGCACTCATCCATGGCTATGTTCCGGCCGACCTGATGGTCCGCATCATGGGTGCGGATGCCTGGTGGTCGGTCCCGGCCGCGGTCGTGCTCGGCATCCCGATGTACACCAACGCGGCCGGCATCATCCCTGTCGTCGAGGCACTGCTAGGGAAGGGCGCGGCGCTCGGTACGACACTCGCCTTCATGATGAGCGTGATCGCGCTTTCGCTGCCCGAGATGATTATCCTGCGAAAGGTTCTCTCGGTGAAGCTGATCGCCGTCTTCGTCGCAGTCGTGGGAACGGGCATTCTCGCTGTCGGCTTCCTGTTCAACGCGCTGTTCCATTGAACGAGGCCCACTCATGACAATTGGCGCGAGAACAACCCTACGGGCATTGCCAGCGATCGTCGCTTTTGGATTGCCTTTCGGGGCGGCAGGGCCAGCAGCGGCGCAAAGCAGCGAGGGGTGGTCTCCCGGCTGGCTGACGGGCAGCGCCTATTCGCCGACATTCGAAGTGCGCGATACCGTCAACAAGTACGGCCGCTATGCGGACAGCACGAAGACTGTCACGCTTGCCGACCTCATCAAGTTCCACGGGCATTTCTGCGGAGGGCTCGTCGAAAGCGCCGGCGCCTTGCGGGTGGCATTCGACGCCATCTTCGCAGATGGCATCATCGACCGGACGGATGTCCGCATCGCCTCCAACAACTCGGCCTGCGGTGGCGACGTCGCATCCTATCTGACCGGCGCGCGCACGCGCTTCGGCACCCACCGGATCGATCCGCTGCTCACCGAAAGCGAGTTCGTCGTGCAGCAGATATCGACCGGCAAGACGGTGCGCGTGCGGGTGCGGCCCGAGGCCTATCCGACGGACGTGCGCGTGCAGATGCGCAAAATTGAATCGGGCAGATTCAAGCCGCAGGATATCGACCACTTTCAGGATCTGCAGTGGGGCTATGCGCGCAGGATCGTCACACGGCCTTTGGCCGAGACCTTCATCCTGATCGACAGCACGGGCTACGCTTGGCCCGCGCCGCCCTGCAGGGATTACGGCACGCGGAAGGACAATGCCTACAAGTGCGTTCCTGCAAAGTGAACGTTGGAAAAAGGGAAGCCGACAATGAAAGACGTGAAGATCCTCGGTCCTGGCTGCAGCCGCTGCCAGACCACTGCGGACATGGTGAAGGCCGAGGCGGACAAGCTGGGCATCGCGGTGCGGGTCGAGAAGGTCACCGACTACGCCGAGATCGCGAAATTCGGTATCGCCTCGACACCCGGCATCGTCATTGACGGCAAGGTCGTCCATGCGGGTGGACTGCCGAAACAGGAAGCCATTAGCACTTGGCTCAAGGGGTGACGGCGGTGCTCGAATATCGCGTGTCCGCACGGCGGGTCGACAGCCACGGCAGCGAGGCCCGGACCAAGGACGCTACCGTCCTCCTCGATACCGACGCGAACGGGCGACCAGATGCCTTCAACCCCGCTGAGCTGTTCCTTGCCTCGCTCGTCGCCTGCATGATCAAGGGCATCGAGCGCGTGACGCCGATGCTCAAGTTCAAACTGCGCGGTGTCGAGATTCATCTGCATGGCGTGCGCCAGGACAGCCCGCCGAAGATGGTGGCCATCGATTACGAGCTGATCGTCGATACGGACGAGGAGGACCGCCGGCTCGAGCTGCTGCATCTCAACGTGCGCAAGTTCGGCACCATCTTCAATACCGTCGCCGGGGCGACACGGCTTGAAGGCGCTATCCGCAGAAAGTCGTTAGCCGCGGAGGCGGGCGACAGTGATCCGTCTGCGCATTCGGAAGGACCGCATGATGGCAGATGCACCACAGCGCAAGGTTATGATCGTCCTGACGGACGAGCATGTGCGAATGCTGGTCGAGGCACATCTGATCAAGCCTGAAGAGGCGGCTGACGGCAAGAGGCTGACAGCCGCGGTGCAAGCGCTGGTCGACAAGGGGCTCGGATACCCACAGGAAGACTGGCATCAGTGGGATGGCTGGGCCAAGGGTCTCGAATAGCGGCGGTTGCCTTTGTCTCCGATCTGCTCGGGAAAAGGTGCATGCGGCAGGACTTAGGAGCTGTGATGCGTCTTGCGAAGAAGAGCCGTTCCGAACCCGGCCTGCCCGGGATGTTTCTCACCGCGGGGTTCGTGGCAATCGCCCTGGGACCATTGCTGGCGGCGCGGCTCGGCAGTCTGGAGCCCGTCGGCCTGCTGCACGAGTTCGGAACCGCGCTCGGGCTGACGGCTGCCGCCCTCATCCTGCTGCAGTTCCTGAGCTCGGGGCGCTATGAGCGCCTGTCGGGCCGTGTCGGGCTCGACCGGACGATGGGCTTTCACCGCATTGCCGCCTATGGACTGCTGCTGTTCGCGCTGCTGCATCCTCTCGGCTACGTGGCGGCGACGTTCGCGACCGATCCGGGCGCAGCATGGACGCGGCTCACCGGCATGCTGGGCAGCTTGCGGCTGCGCAGCGGCGTGCTGGCGCTCGTGGGGCTTGTCCTGCTCGTCGGATTGGGCGTTCTGCGCGGGCGGATCGGTTGGCGCTATGAGACCTGGCGGGCCTCGCACGGCCTCCTGGCGAGCGCCGTGGCGGTTCTGGCGTTGCATCATGCGTTGAGTGTCGGCGCCTACAGCGCCGAGGGCGCGCTGTATTTGCTTTGGTTGGCAGGCGCGGCCGTGGCCGCTGGAGCGCTTCTGAATGTTTATGCCGTGCGGCCGTGGCGCATGTGGAAAGACGGTTGGCGCGTCGAAAAGGTTTCACCGCTCGGTCCCCGAACCTGGGAAATGACACTTGTCTGCCGGGAAGGCACGCGTTTTGATTTCCGCGCCGGTCAGTTTGTCTGGCTGACGCTTGCGCCGAACCGGCCGCCCTTTCATGACCATCCGTTCTCGATAGCCTCTGCACCCGCCGAGCTTCCCCGGCTGCGGCTCATTGTGCGTGAGGCCGGCGATTGCACGAACCGATACGGAGAGACGCAGCCAGGAACACGTGTTGCGGTCGATGGGCCGCACGGAAGCTTCGTCCTGAGCGATGCGGGTGAGCGTGTGGTGATGATTGCCGGCGGCGTCGGCATCGCCCCGATCCTCGGAATGCTCGAGCAGGCGGCATCGGAGGGCGATCGCCGACCGTTTCGGCTGCTGTACGCCGCCCGCCGGCCCGAAGAGATTGCCGGGATCAAGCGGCTGCAAGAGCTTCAGTCGCAGATGGACCTCTCGGTTCGCTATATCGTGGACGTGGGTGCGCACGAGTCGGCGTTTCTCCCTGGGCCGGTTGCACCGGCGCACGTCCGGGACGTGGCGGGAGACACACCCGGTGACGCGGTCGCCTATGTGTGCGGCCCACCGCAGATGATGGAGCATGTCACGGATGCTCTGCTGGAGCTTGGCGTGCCGGCCACCGCAATCCATTACGAGCGGTTCGACTTCAGCGCCGGTAAGGGGAGGCTGGATCGTCTGCGCCGGCGTCAGGCCATTGGCATCCTCGCGTTGCTCGCGGCGGGGATGGCGATGTTCAGCCTGGGCTGAGGATCACTTTCCGGAAAGCCCCAGGAGATAGGCTACGATCTTCGCCCTCACCTGCGCGTCATCGGCATGATGGGTTTTCAGGAACGTGTCGAGTTGTGAGGACTTTTCGTCAGGCGTCTGGCCCTTGAGGCCGTGCGCCAGAGCCGCGGCCCGCGCATGGCACTTGGCGCAGTGTTCGTTGAACTGCGCGGCATCGGCCCGCGCGCTTGCCGGAGCGAGCGCGCCGACGGCAAGGGCCAGGACGAGAGCCGCGGCGCAACGTCCACTCGTCATCTGCATCTGCGATCCCTCTTTGGCGCGCGGGGAGGACCGCGCTCTTGACAGATGACAGTCACGTCCGATCCGATCATCTCGTCAAGCCATTGACGATGGTCAAGGTCGGATGCCACCGCCGCAGTCTACGCAAGTGCAGAGCGCGTGGCTGCTCATGCCGGGCTCGGATTGAAAAGGACAGGTTCACATGACCGTACGCGATATCGTCATTTGCTCGCCGGTGCGCACGGCGATCGGGACCTACAATGGGACATTGAAAGATACGCCCGCGGTGGAGCTCGGCGCCGTCGCGATCAAGGCGTGCCTCGAACGCGCAGGGGTCGAGGGCAAGGACGTAAACAGCGTCGTCATGGGTAACGTTATCCAGGCCGGAAACAAGATGAACCCGGCGCGCCAAGCCGCCATCGGCGGTGGCATCCCGGTCGAGGTGCCGGCGATGACGGTCAACCGCGTGTGCGGCTCTGGCGCGCAGGCCATCGCGACGGCCGCCGCCGAAATCCAACTTGGCCTGATCGACACGGCGGTCGCCGGCGGCATGGAGAACATGGATGCCGCACCCTACCTGATGTACGGTGCCCGTTGGGGGTACCGCATGGGCACGGCGCAGATCTTCGATGCCATGCTGCAGGATGGACTCAACGATGCGTTCTCCGGCGAGCATTCAGGCTGGCACACGGAGGATCTGGTCACAAAATACCAGATCATGCGTGAGGCTCAGGACGCCTGGGCCCTGCGTTCTCAACTGCGCTTCTCGAAGGCGCAGGCAGAAGGCAGGTTCGATGCTGAAATCGCGCCGGTGATGGTCAAGTCCCGCAAAGGGCCTCAACCCTTCGCCAAGGACGAGCATAACCGCCCCGATACCACTGCGGAGAGCCTCGCCAAACTCAGACCCGCGTTCCGCAAGGACGGGACCATTACTGCGGGCAACGCTCCCGGTCTCAATACAGGTGCGGCGGCGATGCTGCTGACCACACGCGCATGGGCTGACAAGAAGAGCGTAAAACCGCTCGGACGTCTCGTCAGCTGGGGTGTGGGTGCAGTTGAACCCGGGATGTTCGGTCTCGGGCCTGTTCCAGCCGTCAAGCAGGCGCTCGACCGCGCACATTGGAAGACGTCAGATGTCGAGCGCATCGAGATCAACGAGGCGTTTGCCGCGATTGCTCTCGCTGTGATGCGCGATCTCGGACTGCCGGAGGACATCGTGAATGTTGAAGGTAATTCAATCGCACATGGCCACCCGATCGGCGCAACAGGCGCTTTGCAGACCACGCGCCTGCTGCATTCCATGCAGCGGGACGGAATCAAGCGTGGCGTTGTGACCATGTGCATCGGCGGCGGCCAGCGAATTGCTCTGTGCCTGGAGGCCACTTGACCTAGGTGACGAGGTTCTTGTTGCAGGTGACGGTTTCCCGCTACCGTTAGTGCCCCTCCCTAAATGCGGAGGCCAGGAAAGCAAGGACCGATGAATTTGAGCCCGGACAGTCTCAATGCAGACTGCGCCTGTATCTCGCTGGATCGACCGGCCCTGGAGCGCGCCCTCGAGCTCGAGGTGGGTGATGCAGAGTTCAGCCGCCGCCTGGCCGAGACGCATCCGACCCTGATCTCCAACCTCCCCGTCTTCATTCGCGCCGAGCATGCGACGCGCATGGCGCAGATCATCGAGACCATTGAGGCGATCGCCAAGCTCCCGGCCTATCGCCAAGCTGCGCTGCAATCGGCACCGACTGCGGCCCAGTTCGAGCCTGGCGCCATTGGCGTGCTTATGGGCTACGATTTCCATGTCGGACCTGACGGGCCCAAGCTCATTGAGATCAACACGAATGCCGGAGGCGCGCTGATCAACGCTTTCGTCGCGCGTGCGCAGAAGGTCTGCTGCTCGGCGATCGAACGCGTCTTCCCAGGCCAGATTGAGGGGAAGGATATCGGTGCCACCTTCCTGGAGAGCTTCCACCGGGATTGGCGCCGGCAAAGGGGCAACGCCCCCCTCACTGCCGTTGCCATCGTCGATACGGGCCCGCAAGCGCAGTATCTCTATCCGGAATTCGTGCTCTTCGAGCGTCTGTTTCAGCGCCACGGCATCGCCTCGATCATCGCTCCGCCTCAGTCCCTCGAGCATCGCGACGGGAGGCTATGGTGCGGCGCCCAGGCCATCGATCTCGTCTACAATCGGCTGACGGACTTCTCGCTTGACGAGCCCGCCCACGCCGCACTGCGCACGGCGTATCTTTCCGGTGATGTGGTGCTGACGCCGAACCCGTGGTCACACGCCATGTTTGCGGACAAGCGCAATCTTGTCGGCTTGACCGACGCGGAGACGCTCGGACGGTGGGGTGTTGACGAGAAGATGAGCGCCATCGTTCGCGATGGCATCCCCAAGACCGTGGTCGTAGCCCCCGACCGCGCGGACGAGCTTTGGGCTATGCGTAGCAAACTATTCTTCAAGCCGGTGGCTGGGTTTGGAGGGAAAGCTGCCTATCGTGGAGACAAGATCACGCGCCGCGTTTGGCAGAGCATTCTCGAGGGTGGCTACGTGGCCCAGGATCTGGTGCCACCGAGCGGTCGGACCGTCATTGTCGATGGGCGGCGGGAGGTGATGAAGCTCGATATTCGCAACTATACCTACGACGGCAAGGTCCAGCTCGTGGCCGCCCGTCTCTATCAAGGTCAAACGACCAATTTTCGTACCGCCGGCGGCGGCTTCGCTCCAGTCGCTTGGCCGCGAGCGGGGGATGCGGATTTTGCCGGCGATGAGGCGGTGTGCTGTTAGCTTAGTGCGCCCGCCTCCCTTACCCGTCTCGGCTCAGAGAGCTGGTCATGAGCACGCGCCAAGCCCCCTGGCACCTGACCGGTCTTCGCCAATTAGCGGACCTGTTCGGCGACACCTTCCGCATCGCCGATGATAGGCCGGCCGACTTCGGCTTTTGGGATGGATCGACCGCGGAAAGCATCTCAGCACTGAAGCGCAGCATGTCTGCTCATGGTCCCCAGACCCCCCTTCGGCACTTCGGTTGCCCGCTCTCGGAGGTAATGTTCTGAAGTGGGAAAGAGCCCGGCTGAATTCCTAGGAATGCTACGGTACGATTTCTCTTTCCCACTTTCGAGAAACTCATTGATTCAACCGACTTTCGACACCTCCCTACGGGGCGCCAAAGATTTCCAAAAAAACGCTTTGCGCGCGTGGACGTGCGACTTCCCGAGGGCTGGTATCGAGCCTAAAGCGGGCTCTCGCTTCTCACTCATCCTAAGGGCCAACAATACTTCTCATGGCTGCTCGCCAGGCTCTCGCTCGCGGCGGGCCCAGCATCAGACCAGCCGTAGTCGCGCTCGTAAGAGCCCGCGCTCTTACGAAGAGGCGGCCTCGCGAACGCTTTCGGCTGCCGCATCGAGGAAGGATTGAGCAAGACGAGGGTCGTTGACGACTCGCGCCAACGTGACGGCCCCAACCATTGTCGAGAGGATCGCCATGGCCTTGCCGCGCTTCTCTTCGCTGTCGGCTTTGGAGACCAGGCCGGATAGGATGCGCAGGTGTTCCCTGATCCCGGCTTCGAACGACGATTTCACTTCAGCGCTCTGCCTCGCGGCGTCCGAGCCGAGAGCCACGAGCGGGCAGCCCTCCGCTTTTTCCTTCCGGTGCCCCTTGGACAGATAGAAACCAATCACAGCGCCCAGGGGGTCATTCGAGTTCGCGGCTATAGCATCCGACCATCGGGTGGTGGCGTTATCCAAGGCCCGTGCCGAAGCCTCTGCGACCAGATCCTCTTTGGACTCGAACTGTTTGTAAAAAGCGCCTTGGGTTAACCCGGCAGCGTGCATCAGGTCCTTAAGCCCGATGCCATCGAAGCCGTGCTGCCTGAACAGGCGGCTTGCGACATCGATCACGTGCTGACGGTTTTCCGCAGCCTGAGCCCGGCTTACGCGCATCTCGATCCTCTCATTTAGCTTTCGGCCAACTACTATAGTCCGTATAGCGGTCGGACGCAAGCTATAGCTACGCATTGGAGCGCACAGCCGGAGGGTGCCGGTGGCTCATTCCGGCTCGCCATGGAGGGCGGTTGACAGCTATCTTATGATAGATTACGGTCGAACGCTAATTCGCTTTGACGAGAGGGCTGCCGCATGTGGCGCAGATGGTTCTTTATCCTGGGCGCGGTCGCGCTATTGGCTGCGGGCTTAGTCGGCGTTGCGCTCTTCCTGAACGCACCGGAAGGGACGGAAGCAGCCAACGCCGATCCCCGCACCACCCCGCTGCTGGTGAAGGTTGTCAACGCCGCAAGCGTATCCGGCGTCGAACGTGCTTTCACCGGCACGATCGCAGCACGGGTGCAGAGCAATCTCGGCTTTCGCGTCCCCGGCAAGATCGTCGAGCGGCTCGTCGATGTCGGCCAACAGGTCAAGGCCGGTCAGCCCCTCATGCGCATCGACGAAACCGATTTGCGACTCGCCTTGACCGCCAAGCGCAATGCAGTGATCGCCGCGCGTGCTGTTGCCGTCCAGGCGCGCGCGGATGAGAAGCGCTATGCGACGCTCGTCAGTGGCGGGATTGCAGCGACCCCGCAGCGCTATGAGCAGGCCAAGGCGGCGCTCGATACGGCTGAGGCGCAGCTCGCGGCGGCCGAAGCGGAAGCGAAGGTCGCTGAAAACGAAGCAACCTATTCCACTCTCGTGGCCGACGCCGACGGAAGGGTTGTCACGACGCTCGCGGAACCGGGGCAGGTCATTGCCGCGGGACAGACTGTGGTTCAGCTAGCGCACGCCGGCCCGCGCGAGGCGCTTGTCGCGCTCCCTGAAACAGTTCGGCCCGCAATCGGCTCGGAGGCCGAAGCGAGCGTCTATGGCAGCAACGGGCGGCGCGAGACGGCGCGCCTTCGGCAGATATCGGATGCCGCAGATGCCCAGACACGTACCTATGAAGCGCGCTATGTGCTCGAGGGAGAAGCCGCCTCGGCTCCCCTCGGCGCCACGGTAACGATCAGACTTGCCGACAACGGAAAGCGATCCGACGTGGAGGTGCCGATCGGTGCGGTGTTTGATGACGGCAATCGCACAGGCGTTTGGATTCTGGATCAGAACGCCACAACCGTGCGCTTCGCTCCCGTGCAGATCAAGCGGCTCGGCGAGGAAACCGCGGTCGTCTCCGGCATCGAGGTCGGGCAACCAGTCGTCGCGCTCGGTGCGCATCTTCTTAAGGAAGGCGCAAGCGTCAGGACGACCGCACAGGCAGAGGCGGTGAACAAATGAACCTCAATCTTTCAGCGATCGCGGTCCGCGAGCGTGCCGTCACCCTGTTCTTCATCATGCTGCTCGGAGCCGCAGGTGTCTACGCGTTCGTCAAGCTCGGGCGAGCCGAAGATCCATCCTTTACCATCAAGACGCTGACGGTCACGGCCGTATGGCCGGGCGCAACCGCGCGCGAAATGCAGGATCTGGTCGCCGAGCCACTTGAGAAAAGAACCCAGGAGCTGACCTGGTACGACCGCGTGGAGACGATAACCAGGCCAGGGTATGCCTTCCTGACGGTCACACTGAAAGACAGCACGCCCCCATCCGCTGTAGAGGAGGAGTTTTACCAGGCCCGCAAGAAGCTCGGCGATGAGGCCCGCAATCTACCCCCTGGCGTCTTGGGGCCTTTCGTCAACGACGAATACTCGGATGTGAGTTTTGCCCTCTACGCGCTGAAGGCCAAGGGCATGCCGATGCGTGAGCTGGTCCGCCAGGCCGAGGTCATCCGCCAGGATCTTCTGCACGTCCCCGGCGTCAAGAAGATCAACATCCTTGGCGAGCGTCCGGAACGGATCTTTGTCGAGTTCTCCTATGCCAAGCTCGCGACTCTCGGTGTTATGCCGCAGGACATTGCTGCTGCCGCTCAACGGCAAAACACTCTTACGCCCGCGGGCTCGATCGATACGCGGGGCCCACGGGTCTTCATGCGGCTTTCTGGCGCCTATGACAGCGTCGAGACCATCGCCGACACTCCGATTGTGGCCGCGGGACGCACGCTGAAGGTCTCTGACGTTGCCGATGTCCGTCGCGGTTACGAAGACCCCGCAACGTACATCATTCGCCATGAGGGCGAGCCAGCCATCATGCTCGCTGTCGTGATGCAACAGGGCTGGAACGGGCTGGAACTCGGAAAGGCTCTGGAAGAGAGGTCCGCCGCGATCGCCGCGACCCTGCCGCTCGGCATGACACTCGCCAAGGTCAGCGACCAGGCGGTGAACATCACAGCAGCGGTCGGCGAGTTCATGATGAAATTCGCGATGGCACTCGGCGTGGTGCTCGTGGTTAGCCTGCTCGCCCTCGGCTGGCGCGTCGGCATTGTCGTGGCCGCAGCGGTTCCCCTGACCCTTGCCGCCGTCTTTCTCATCATGCTTGAAACCGGCCGCTTCTTCGACCGCATCACGCTCGGTGCACTCATCCTCGCGCTCGGCCTCCTCGTCGACGACGCCATCATCGCCATCGAGGTGATGGTCGTGAAGATGGAAGAGGGCATGGACCGCATCAAGGCGCCCGCCTACGCCTGGAGCCATACGGCAGCCCCGATGCTCTCCGGCACACTTGTCACGATCGCCGGCTTCCTGCCGGTGGGTTTCGCGCTCTCCAGCGCCGGGGAGTATGCCGGCAACATCTTCTGGGTCGTGGGCTTCGCGCTGATTGTCTCCTGGCTCGTCGCGGTTATTTTCACGCCCTACCTCGGCGTGAAGATGCTGCCCAACTTCAAACCGGTCGAGGGTGGCCATCATGCGATATACGACACGCCGAATTACCGTCGCCTGCGTGGCATCATCAGTTTCGCCGTGCGCCGCAAGTTCCTGACATGCTCGGTCGTCGGCATTGCCTTCGCGCTCTCCGTCGCGGGTATGGCGACGGTGAAGCAGCAATTCTTCCCCACCTCCGACCGTCCCGAAGTGCTGGTCGAGGTCCGCCTGCCGGAAGGCACCAGCATCGAGACGACGACGGCCACGGTCGGGAAGCTCGAACGCTGGCTCAAGGACCAGCCGGATGCAAAGATCGTTACGAGCTACATCGGACAGGGAGCTCCCCGGTTCTTCTTCGCCATGGCGCCGGAGCTGCCCGATCCGGCCTTTGCCAAGATCGTGGTGCTGACGCCCGATGCCGAGGCACGCGAGGCCTTGAAACATCGCCTGCGGACCGCGATAGCGGAAGGGCTCGCACCGGAAGCCTATGTGCGCGTCACGCAGCTGGTGTTCGGCCCTTACACGCCGTTCCCCGTCGAGTTTCGCATCATTGGGCCCGATCCGGCGAAATTGTTCGAGATCTCAGAGAAAGCTCTCGAGATCATGCGGAGCGTCCCGGACGTCAGGCAGGCGAACCGCGACTGGGGTAATCGCGCACCCGTGTTGCGTTTCGTTCCCGATCAGGATCGGCTGAGCCTCATCGGCCTTTCCACGACGGAGGCGGCCCAGCAGCTGCAGTTCTTGCTCACCGGCATTTCGGTCACGCAGGTTCGCGAGAACATCCGCAACGTGCCCGTCGTGGCACGCACGGCCGGCGAAAACCGCCTCGATCCGGCACGGTTGGCCGATTTTTCGCTCTTCAGCCGCGACGGCCGTGCGATTCCGCTCGATCAGATCGGCCATTCCGAAATCCGGCAGGAAGAACCGACCATGAAGCGCCGCGACCGCATGCCAGTCGTCACGATCCGCTCGGACATCAATGAGGCGACCCAGCCTCCTGAAGTCTCGAAGCAGGTCATGACGGCCCTTCAGCCGCTGATTGCTTCATTGCCCACTGGCTACCGCATCGAGATGGGTGGCAACATCGAGGAGGCGACGAAGGCCAATGATGCGCTCGGGAAAGTATTCCCGGCCATGATCGCCGCGATGTTGATCGTCCTCATCCTGCAAGTCCGCAGTCTGTCGACAATGACGATGGTGCTGCTGACGGCGCCGCTCGGCCTCGTCGGCGTTGTGCCGGCATTGATCCTCTTCAATCAGCCCTTCGGCTTCAATGCCATCCTGGGCCTGATCGGCCTGGCCGGCATCCTCATGCGCAATACCTTGATCCTGACGGAGCAGATCAAGGAGAACCAGGCCGCGGGGCTCGACGACTATCACGCCGTCATCGAGGCGACGGTCCAGCGGACACGCCCTGTGACCCTGACGGCGCTCGCCGCCGTCCTGGCGTTCATCCCGCTGACCCATTCGGTGTTCTGGGGATCGATGGCCTACACGCTCATCGGCGGCACAGCCGCGGGCACCGTGCTGATCCTGCTCTTTTTGCCGGCGCTCTATGCGGCGTGGTTCCGGATCAAGCCGACGGCGGAGGCAATCCACACGCCGACTGGCACCGTCGGCGTACCGGAACTGAGAACAGCAGAGGTGGGAGGGTAGTGAGGGCTTGGCGCTGAAGAGCCAGGAGGTCACATGCTGCAAAGGCTATTTGAAAAACTGCGTACGTGGGCAGAAGCCGTGGCCGCACTGGACGATCCGCGCGGCGAATATTTTTTGATGCTGGAAGATCGGGTCAGCCGGTTGGAAGGCGACGTCCGGCTTTTGCGCGCGTCGGACAAGATGGACGCGGGTGCGACGTCGGCGCCGACGGGCTGTGCAGAGACCAATTGATGGAGGCAGCTGTGACGCACATCGAAACAGCGCCAAAGGCGGTACTACCCGTCAACAGCATCGCCCGGCTATCGTTTGCGCCCAACCGAAACGCCAAGTGCTTCGCGGCTGGCCGCCAGCACCTCGTCTCTCAACCCGCCATCTCCGACGGCGCGCGCGATGACAACCGCGCCGACCAATGAGATGAACATCTGAATGGCTTTGATCCGCCGCTCGCTCGGCGTGCCTCGAAGGCCCGCGGCCAGCTTGTCGATCGTTCTCTGCGTCCCATTGGCAAACGCCCTTCGGACCTCCGCAGTCTCACGCGCGGCTTCGACGCCGAACGCCGCCATCGGACAGCCAACGCCCGGATTGGCGACGTGGCCCTGCGAAAGATACTTCGCCACATAGTCCTCGACGGCGTCTGCCTCGCTCGCTTTGTCCGCCTTGATCTCGAGACGCTTCACAAGCGCGTCATGGATGGATTGCACCGCCTCTGCCACCAGCGCGTCCTTGGATTCAAAATGCCGGTAAAAGCCGCCGTGCGTCAGCCCGGCCGCCTGCATGAGGTCGGCGACGCTCGTACCCTTGATGCCCCGCTCTCTCAGCATGCGCGCGGCAACTTCCACGATCTCCTGATGGTGCTCCGCCATCGCTTCACGTGACATGCGCATGAATTTGTCTTTCCAAGCCCGTTTCACCAGTCTGTTGGATTATAAGTATAATCTTATAGGCGCGCAACATGCGACAACGCCTCTTCCTTGCTCGCGCCCCCAGAACAATCGAACGGGGGCGCCAGATTCTGCGGTCGTGGATCAAAAAAGCTCGTTGCAGGGGTTGACTAGTTAGATTACGTATGACATCTATCAGTACAGATGATGGAAATCATCTAACGCCAGGACGGCGCTAAGCCGCCCGGTATCTGGTTCTTAAACCTCACGTGCAAAGGAGCAATATGATGCGTACTCTTATGATCGCGGCTACCGCTGTCCTCGCGCTTGCCGCCGGAGCCCACACGGCATCGGCCGGAGACGAACTCGACAAGAACGTAGGCGCCGGCGCCTACCTCCACCCGGCCGGCCCGGTCAACGGTGCCTGGAACCAGGGCGGCAAGTGATGCGGGCCGCGGCAGCGGGTGTCCTGGCTTTGTTAGTGTTCGGTGGCGAGGCTCAGGCTTTCTCCGACTTTGCCGAAGTGCTGTTCGGTCAATACTGCCAGTTCGCTCCGCGCGCCTTCGATCAACACATCGAAGACGAGGCGACGGGTAACGAGTTCAAGCGTCGCCTCGATCTCTAGACGGTCGGGCACGGGAGTGCCGTGCCCGGCGGATCTTGCGCTCCCCGCAAGCGCAGTGATCGTTTCCTTGGCGATAGGGGCCCGAATGTCGAACAAAGAGATCATTATTGCCGAGCCCGTACGAACGCCGATCGGCTCCTTCAACGGCACCCTCAAGGGGAGCGCTGCGACCGAACTCGGCGGCATCGTGATCGCCGAGGTGGTGCGCCGCGCCAAGATCGCTCCTGACAGCGTCGAGTCGGCAACGATGGGGAACGTCGTGCAAGCCGGCAACCGCATGAATCCCGCAAGGCAGGCAGCCATCGGTGGTGGCCTCCCTGTCTCGACACCGGCCCTCACCGTCAATCGCGTTTGCGGGTCTGGCGCACAGGCCATCGTCTCGGCAGCTCAAGAAATCCTATCGGGTAGCGTGGAGCTCGCAATTGCCGGCGGCATGGAGAACATGGACCGTGCTCCATATCTGCTGGATGGCGGCCGGTGGGGCTATCGGATGGGGCCTGCCGAAATCCATGACAGCATGCTGCGCGACGGCCTCATCGATGCGTTCTCTGGGGAGCACTCCGGCTGGCATACCGAGGATCTCGTGAACAAGGCGCAGCTGACGCGGGAGCGTCAGGATCGCTGGGCCGAGCGGTCTCAAATGCGCTTCGCTGCTTCGCAAGCTGAAGGGGCATTCGATGCTGAAATCGTCCCAGTGAAAGTCAAGGGCAAGAAGGGCGAGGAATCCTTCGCGAAGGACGAGGCTAATCGGCCCGATACCACGTACGAGGCACTGGCGAAGCTTCGTCCGGCGTTTCGCAAGGACGGCACAATCACAGCTGGGAATGCCCCGGGGCTGAATAGCGGAGCGGCCGCGATGATCGTCTCGGATCGTTCGCACGCTGAAAAACTCGGGATATCACCGTGGGCAAGGCTTGTCGCCTACGGCATCGCGGCGGTTGAGCCGGGGCTGTTCGGTCTTGGACCCGTCCCGGCGGTCAGAATCGCTCTTGAGCGAGCAGGCTGGAAGATCAGTGACCTCGACCGCATCGAGATCAACGAGGCTTTCGCCGCAGTGCCACTGGCCATCGCCCAGGAGCTTCAGCTTCCCGAAGACATCATCAATGTCGAGGGCGGCGCCATTGCCCATGGTCACCCGATCGGCGCCACCGGTGCGGTGCTGACGACCCGTCTCGTGCACGCAATGCGGCGCAATCGGCTGAAGAAAGGCGTCGTGACCCTTTGCATCGGAGGCGGCCAGGGCATCGCGTTGGCGCTGGAGACTATCTAGACCACCCGTGCACCATTCCTGGGGCCAGGTAGAGCACACGATGTGACCAAGCTGCAAACAGGCAATAAGAACCAAAGGAAAAGGATGATGCTCACGATCTCTGGCCGCGAGCCCAATCTATTGCGAATTTCCGATAAGCCAAGCCTCCGTTATGTGACGCTAGGTGAAGGCCCGCCGCTGGTGCTTCTCCATACCATTCGAACACAGCTTGAGTATTTCCGAGACCTCGCGCCGCTCCTCGCACATAAGTATACTGTCTACGCAGTCGACCTGCCCGGGCATGGTCATTCTCCGATCGATCCAGCTGCGCCGTTCGATGAGCCTTATATGCGCAGCGGCATCGTGGGCTTTCTCGAGACGCTCGATCTGCGGGACGTGACGCTGGTGGGAGAATCCATCGGCGCCGTGCTTGCGCTGACGGCCGCTGCCGAGGTGCCCGATCGCATTCGTGCGGTCTACGCGCTCAATACCTACGATTATGAGACGCGGTTTGGAGATGGTATCCGCCGGGGCAACTGGTTTGCGAACCTCATCATTGGCGGCCTGCAAGTTCCTGTCTTTGGCCCAATTGGCGGAGCCCTCGAAAACCGCTTCGTTCTGGGAGCGATCATGGGGGGCGGCTTCGCGGACCCGCGAAAACTCCCGGCCGACCTTCTCACCGAGTTCGATACCGTCGCGCGTCGACCGCACTATAAGCGCGTTGCTCGCAAAGTCCTTCTGCAATGGCGCTCCTGGTCCAAAGCCCGCGAGCGGTATTCCGCCGTCAAAGCCCCGGTGACCCTGGTCTATGGCGACAAAGACTGGTCACGCGTCCCTGAGCGGGAGCGCACCAAGGCGGCGCTGAAGAATGCTCGCTCATTCACGCTCCCCAACACCGGCCATTTCTCGTCAGTCGAAAATCCCCGCGGCGTGGCGGACCTCATTCTTTCTGGCAGTCCTCAATGAATGGGTGACGCACACGCGGCGAATACTACAGAGCGAAGCACGAGCAATGCCACTTACAAACGTCCAAGCTGACCCGGAACTCATCCGGTTGCATTATTCTCCCGGGACACGTGCCGTCAGAGTGCGATGGCTTCTGGAGGAAATCGGCGTTCCCTACCAGCTTAGCGTCGTCAGCTTGTGGCGGGGCGCACATAAGAGCAAGGACTACCTGAAAATCCATCCGCTGGGAAAGGTCCCGGCGCTTGAGATCGATGGCACGACAGTCTTCGAGTCCCTGGGCATCTGTCTCCATCTTGCGGATCGGTTTGTAGACGCCGATCTCGCACCCCTTGTGACCGACAGGATGCGCAGGGCGGACTACTGCACGTGGATGGCCTTTTCTGTCGGGACGCTGGAGCCCGCCATATTCGAGCAGGTGCGGGCAAGAAAAGCCGAGGAGCGGGGCGTTGCATCCATCAACTTGGGACCAGCCCTGACGCCGTTCGGCAATGTTGCTTCATACATGGAGCACCATCTTGCAGAGCGGCCATTCCTTCTTGGCGATCGAATGACGGCGGCCGACATCATGAACGGCTCGATGATGGCGTGGGCTCAAGACCTCGGACTGCTAGAGGGGCGTCAATCGATCCAGGCGTGGGTCGCGAACCTGAAGACTCGACCCGCCTATTCCCGCGCGATGGAGAGCACTGGTTGGGGATCGAAGCGCTGAGTCGCTGCACGCGACCAGATCACGGCCTTTTAAGACTGGAGAAAAGAGATGATCTACGGTGCCATTGTGAGGATGAAAATCCGGCAGACCTTCGACCACGTGAACAATCACCGCTGGGATAAAGCGGTGGAAGCTCTCGCGCCCAATGTAGATCATCGCGTTTCGGGCGCCCACGCGCTCGGCGGCGAGCGTCACGACAAAAACTCTGTCCGCCTCTGGTTCGAGCGTCTCGGCCGCGTCTTGCCGACACTTCGCATCACCGTCAACAAGGTCACGGTTAAGGGCTGGCCGTGGAACACCCAGGTATTTGCAGTGTGGGACGGCAACGCGACCCTCAACAATGGAGATGCTTATATCAACCGCGGACTTCACGTGTTCACCCTGCGGTGGGGCAAGGTATATGCGCTTGAGGAATTCCAGGATTCGCAGGCGGCGGCCAATGGCCTTTCAGCCCAAGCTGCAGTCGGCCTCGAGGAAGCGGGTGCCGAGCCTATTGTGAGCTAGTTCATCAAATTAAATCGCCGACTTTGAAACCGCTGTAGTCGGCGACCGGCTCTGCCTCGCCAAACGTTGGGAGCAGGCCTGCTCCGCCACTCATGCTGAGATTCCAAAGACAGCGACCATAGCGGCGCTTCTTGGCCGGCAGCCATACGCTCAAAGGCCCTGGACTGCACCAGCGCCACCTGACGCGCGGCCCATCGAATACTTGGGGACAGCCCCGTAATCCAAGCATGACTCGGGTGCTTGGCTTGAGTTATGATGCCTCAACTGCAAAAAATGATGTTTGGCGCATGATCACGGCAGCCCAGCTCCGAGGCGCGCGTGCATTGCTCGGCATAGATCAGCGCAAACTCGCCGAGCTCGCTGGGCTGTCGCTGCCGACCATTCAGCGCATGGAGGGTAGCGACGGCGTGATCCGAGGCAACGTCGATTCTCTGACCAAGCTGGTATCGGCCCTGGATGCGGCCGGTGTGGAACTCATTACGGAGGGAGCTGCGAGCCTCTCCGGTGGCCGCGGCGTCCGCCTCAAGGCGTGAGAGACCATCGACAGAGGGTGCACAGATGCTTCGACGCGGCGCGCTTACGATCCCCCCTAGTCAGAGGTAACGGGCGATGGCGGTTGCAGTAACTCTGTGGGGAGTTGCGGCACTGCTCGTCATTGCGGTGACGGGAGTCGTTGTTCAGCGCATCCCGCTGGGCTCTCGTCTCATCTATTCCGCATGCCTGCTGACGTCGCTTGTGATCCTCGCGGTCGTCGGAAATCGGTTGCTGTTCGTGGCCGGGGAGGCGGAAGCGCTGCGACTTCCCATTGGCCTGCCGTGGATCGGCGCCCACTTCGTCATCGATGCGCTGAGCGCGTTCTTTCTCGTCGTCGTCAACCTCGGCGCTGGCGCAGCAAGCCTCTATGCGCTCGGATACGGCCAGCATGAGGAAAGCCCCGGGCGCGTGCTGCCATTCTACCCGGCATTCCTCGCCGGCATGAATCTCGTCGTTGTCGCGGCCGACGCTTTCACCTTCCTCTTTGCCTGGGAGTTCATGTCGCTAACGTCGTGGCTGCTGGTGCTGACCTATCACCAGGACGCTGAAAACCGGCGCGCCGGCTACATCTACATCGTGATGGCGAGCTTCGGCACGTTGGCCTTGCTCCTCGCTTTCGCGCTGCTCGCTGGTCCCGAGGGGAGCTACGCGTTCGCCGATATGCGAGCGGCCGAGAATGCCGTATGGCACCCCGGTCTCGTGCTCGCGCTCGCGCTCGTGGGGGCGGGATCGAAGGCCGGCCTCGTGCCGCTCCACGTGTGGCTTCCGCTCGCGCACCCTGCCGCTCCGAGCCATGTTTCGGCGCTGATGAGCGGCGTCATGACCAAGGTTGCGGTCTACGGCTTCATCCGCATCGTGTTCGATCTACTCGGCTCGCCCATCTGGTGGTGGGGTAGCACGGTGCTGGTTCTGGGCAGCATCACGGCGGTCATCGGCGTGCTGTTCGCCATCATGCAGCGCGATCTAAAACGGCTGCTCGCCTACAGCACCGTCGAGAACATCGGCATCATCTTCGTCGGTCTCGGATTGGCGCTGGCCTTCAAGGCGAATGGCATGGGTGGGCCAGCGGCGCTCGCCTTCACGGCAGCGCTGTTCCACGTGCTCAACCATTCGCTGTTCAAGAGCCTGTTGTTCTTCGGCGCTGGCGCTGTGCTCGGCGCAACGGGTGCGCGCGACATCGAGAAGCTCGGCGGTCTCATTCAGCGGATGCCTATCACGGCGTTCCTCTTCCTGGGTGGCTGCGTCGCCATTTCGGCGCTGCCGCCGCTCAATGGCTTCGTGTCCGAGTGGCTGGTCTTCCAGGCGGTGCTCCTCAGTCCGGATCTTCCGCAATGGGGCTTGAAACTGCTGGTCCCGGCGGCTGGCGCAATGCTCGCGCTCGGCGCCGCGTTGTCCGCGGCCTGCTTCGTACGCGCTTACGGCATTACCTTCCTCGGCCGTCCGCGCTCGGAGGTGGCGATGAACGCACCCGAGACCGACGGCTTTTCGCTTGCCGCCATGGTAGCACTGCTCGCCCTCTGCGTTATCGCCGGAGTGCTTCCCGGATTCGTCATCGATGATCTCGCGCCGCTGGCGCAAGCGCTCGTGGGACAGCACATGCCCGACCAAGCGTCGATCCCGTGGCTGTCGATCGTTCCTGTCGCCGAAAGCAGGAGCTCCTATAACGGCTTGCTCGTTTTCGCCTTCATCGCCATTTCGGCACTGCTGGCCGTCGAGGTCATCCATCGTTTCGCCTCGCATGCGGTGCGCCGCGCACCGATCTGGGACTGCGGCTATCCCGACCCGCGGCCCGTCACCCAATACACCGCTGAAAGCTTCGCGCAGCCCCTGCGCCGCGTGTTCTCGGAGGTGATCCGCGCACGTGAGCGTGTCGACATGCCCGCGCCCGGCGACGAGCGCCCGGCGCGCATCGAAATCAGATGGCGCGACTTGGCCTGGGAGGTGATCTACGCGCCGATAGAAGGGTGGATCACTTTCGCTTCCGAGCGGATGAACACACTGCAGTTCCTCACCATTCGCCAGTATCTGAGCCTCGTGTTCGCGGCCTTGGTCTCCTTGCTGCTCGTGGTGGCCATATGGACCTGATCCTCAAGCTCGCCATCCAGGGCGTCGAGGTGATGCTGGTGCTCGTCCTGGCTCCGTTGCTCTTGGGCTTCACGCGCAAGGTGAAGGCGCGGCTCCTGCGTCGCAGGGGGCCACCCGTCATTCAGCCCTACCGCGACCTGTTGCGGTTGATCCGCAAGGAGGTCGTGCTGGCAGAGAACGCCTCGTGGCTGTTCCGCAGCGGGCCGTATCTGATCTTCGCCGCAACGTGGGTCGCCGCTGCCCTCGTTCCCACCTTCGCGACGCGATTGGAGTTCAGTTGGGCGGCCGACCTCATCGCCATCACGGCGCTGCTCGGATCGGCGCGCTTCTTCCTCGCCCTCGTTGGCATGGACGTTGGCACGAGCTTCGGTGGCATCGGCGCCTCTCGCGAGGTGATGTTCGCTTCGCTCGCCGAGCCGGCCATGATCATGATCGTGTTCACCGTCGCGCTCGTCGCCGGCTCCACGCAGCTTTCCGAGGTGGCGAGCTTCATGCTCACCCACGCCAGCTTGCGCGTGTCGCTCGGACTCGCGCTCGTGGCGCTGATCATCGTTGCGCTGGCCGAGAACGCGCGCATCCCGGTCGATAATCCAGCTACGCATCTCGAACTCACTATGGTGCACGAGGCCATGGTGCTCGAATATTCGGGCCGGCATCTCGCTGTGCTCGAGCTCGCCGCGGCGCTCAAGCTCTTGCTCTACATCTCTCTCATCGCCTGTATCTTCGTGCCCTGGGGTCTTGCATCGCCCGGCAGCGGTCCTGTCGCCTATGCGATCGGTGCCGTGAGCTATGTGGGCAAGCTGCTGGCGGGAGGGTTCCTGCTCGTCCTTTTCGAGACGTCGATCGCCAAGATGCGGGTGTTCCGCGTCCCAGAGTTTCTGGGTGCTGCACTGATGCTTGGCCTGCTCGGCACGTTGCTCTTGTTCATGTCGCGGAGCTTCTGATGGGACACTTCAACCTCGACGTCGCTCATATGCTGGCCGGCGGCATGGTCCTCGTCAGCTTTCTCTTGCTCTATCAGGACCGCATGTTCGGTCTGCTCAACGTATTTGCGCTGCATGCCGTGCTCCTGTCGCTGTCGGTGTCCTGGCAGGCCTACATCCAGGATGCGCCCCACCTCTACGTCACAGCGGGGATCGCGCTTATCCTCAAGGCCATCATCATCCCCATTGCCTTGCACCGGGTCGTGGTACGGCTCGGCATCGAGCGCACGATCGAGACCGTCGGCGGCATCGGCCCCACGATGCTGCTCGGCATAGGCCTCGTCGCGCTGTCGATGGTCGTCATGCTGCGGGCCGCCGCCGGAGCCGACCCACTAGCACGCGAGGACTTGGCACTCGCCCTTTCCGTCGTCCTGCTTGGCCTGTTGATGATGGTGACGCGGCGCAACGCGGTAAGCCAAATCGTCGGGTTCATGTCGCTGGAGAACGGCCTCATTCTGGCGGCCGCCGGCGCCAAGGGCATGCCGCTGGTGGTCGAGATCAGCGTGGCGTTCTCGGTGCTCGTCGCCTTCATCGTCATTGGCGTGTTTCTGTTCCGCATTCGCGAACGGTTCGACTCGGTCGACGTGCAGGCGCTGGACGAGTTCCGCGGAGAGCGACAATGAGCGCCGAAGTCGCCCATCTGCCGTTCGATCCGCTTATCGCCCTGCTGGCCATTCCGGGTGTTGCGGCGATCCTATTGGCATTGCTGCCCGGGTACCGCCTGACCGCCCGACTCAATGTGTTGGCGAGCTTCCTGACGCTGCTTGCTGCCCTTTCGCTGCTATTTCAGCGGCCGGTGTCCGGCACATATCTCTTCGTCGACGATCTCAACGTCGTGTTCGTCGTTCTCGGTACCTTCGTCGGGTTCACCACCAGTGCTTTCAGCGCCAGCTACATAGCTCATGAGATCGAGGTCGGGCGGCTGACGCCGACGTACCTGCGCTTCTACCACGCGATGTACCAGGCGCTCATGTTCGCGATGAACCTGGGGCTGCTCGCCAACAACATTGGCCTTATGTGGGTGGCGATCGAGCTTGCGACGCTCACCACGGTACTGATGGTCGGCATCTATCGCACGCCCCAGTCTCTCGAGGCGGCCTGGAAGTATTTCATTCTCGGCAGCGTCGGCATTGCGCTCGCCCTGTTCGGCACCATACTCGTCTACATGGCCGCGCGCCCGGTGATCGGCGAGGGCCAGGATGCAATGGTTTGGACGTCGCTCGTCGAAAAGGCCGGCCTGTTCAGCCCCGAGATGCTCAACGTTGCCTTCGTCTTCCTGATGCTTGGCTACGGCACGAAGGTTGGTCTTGCTCCGCTGCATGCCTGGCTACCCGATGCCCATGCTGAAGGCCCGACTCCGATCTCCGCCGTGCTGTCGGGACTGCTGCTGAACGTCGCCCTCTACGCCGTGCTGCGCTTCAAGATGCTGCTGGCGGCCAATCCTGCGGCCCTCGCGCCCGGTCCGCTGATGGTCGGCTTGGGGCTCCTGTCGCTCATTTTCGCCGGGCTCATGCTCTACCGGCGACGCGACATCAAGCGCATGTTCGCGTACTCGTCGATCGAGCACATGGGCCTCATCACGTTCGCTTTCGGCATGGGTGGCCCGCTCGCCAATTTCGCCGGCCTCTTGCACATGACGATGCACAGCCTGACCAAGTCGGCGATCTTCTTCGCCGTCGGCCACATCTCGCAGGCAAAGGGAACGCAGCGACTCTCCGAGATCCGCGGATTGACCGAGAGCCACCCGCTTCTCGGCTGGGGCTTGGTGCTCGGCGTCGTGGCGATCGCTGGCCTACCGCCACTCGGCATCTTCATGAGCGAGTTCCTCATCGTCAGCTCGACCTTCTCCCGAGAGCCGTTGCTGGCAATACCTCTCGTGCTGGGAATCCTGGTGGCGCTGGGCGCGTTGTTGTTGCGGTTGGGAGAAGTCGCCTTCGGCAGACCCGTCGGCAGCTCGGCTCCCGTGGAGGCCTCCTACCTGCCGTTGTTTGCCCATCTTTCGCTCGTGCTGACCGCCGGCGTCTACCTACCCGGGCCGCTCGTCACCTGGTTTCAGAACGTAGCGCGGCTGCTGGGCTAGGGTGAGGAGGAGAGCATGCCGTTCATCTCCGCACTGGCCGATCGAGGAAAGCGCGTTGTGGCGCACCGGCCCTGGCCGCGGGTGATCGTCGATGCAGAGGTGTGGCGGCAGGCGATCGCCGGCGTCGCGGCGGGAGAGGGCACGCTGTCGAGCCTGTGGAGTGACGGCGAAGCCGTGCATATGTGCATCAGTGCAGCTGAGCGTGTCCTCGTCGTCAGCCTGCCGGTGCCCAAGCGGCGCTTTCCTTCCGTGGGTCTGTCGCATCCGCCAGCATTGAGATTGGAGCGCGCCATCCGCGACCTTTACGGGCTCGAGCCCGAAGGGCTGCCCGATACGCGTCCATGGCTCGACCATGGCCGTTGGGGTGTCGCTCAGCCACTCGGCAAACGCAAGACCATCCCCGCCGACGGTGTGACCTACGATTTTCTAAAAGCGGAAGGCGCCGAGCTGCACGAGATTCCAGTGGGACCAGTGCACGCCGGGATCATCGAGCCCGGCCATTTCCGTTTTTCCGCCAACGGGGAGACCGTGGTTCGCCTCGAGGAGCGCCTCGGCTACGTGCATAAGGGCATCGAGGGTCTGCTGCGGGGGGCACCTCTCAATCGTGCCGCGAAGCTCGCTGCACGCGTCTCCGGCGACTCGACGGTCGCCTACGGGATCGCCTTTGCGCAAGCAGTAGAAACGGCCCTTGCGCTTAAGGCTCCCGAGCGCGCCGTCTACTTGCGGGCGCTGATGGCGGAGCTGGAGCGTCTCGCCAACCATTTCGGCGATATCGGCGCCATCTGTAACGATGCATCCTTTTCGCTGATGCATGCCCAGTGCGGCGCCTTGCGCGAATACGTCTTGCGCGCCGCCGATACCTGCTTCGGGCACCGCCTGATGATGGACCGCGTCGTGCCGGGTGGAACGACGGTCGACCTCGACGACAAGGGAAAGGCCACCATCCGCGCCTTGGTCAAGCTGATCCGCCGGGATTTCCCGGAGCTGGTCGAGCTCTATGACAACACTGCGTCACTGCAGGACCGCACGGCCGCGACGGGGATCGTCAAGGGCGAGCTCGCCCGCCAGCACGGCGCGGGCGGCTACATTGGCCGCGCCTCCGGGCGCTCGTTCGATGCGCGCCGCGAACCCGGCTACGCGCCATATAGCGATCTCACGTTCGAGGTGCCGATGCGCAAGGAGGGGGATGTGGATGCGCGCGTTTGGCTGCGGATACGCGAGGTCGAGCAAAGCCTCGCATTGATCACCCAGATCATTGAGCGGCTGCCGGGTGGTCCCACTTACGTCACTCTGGAAGTCGCCGCGCCCCACGAGCTGCCGAGCGAGGGGCTCGCGCTCGTCGAGGGCTTTCGCGGCGACATCCTTGCCTGGGTGCGTCTCGGTGCCCACGACACCGTCATGTGTGCGCACCTGCGCGACCCGTCGTGGTTCCAATGGCCGCTGCTCGAGGCCGCGATCGAGGGCAACATCGTCGCCGATTTCCCGCTGTGCAACAAATCCTTCAACTGCTCCTACTCGGGTCACGACCTTTGAGGTGAGGCGCCCATGCGCAAAGCTCTGTTCAAGAATCTGCTTCGGACCCCGCTGACGGAAGCCCCGCCGGCGCACGATGCGGCTATGCTCGCCGAGCTCTCAGAGAAGCTCGACACCACGGCACGCCGTCGTCTCGGCCGCAGTCTGTCGATCCGTGAAGTGGATGCCGGGTCATGCAACGGATGCGAGCTCGAGATCCACGCACTCAGCAATGTATTTTATGACTTGGAGCAATTTGGACTCCGCTTCGTGGCCTCTCCGCGCCACGCCGACGTGCTGCTCGTCACGGGTCCGGTTACCAAAAACATGCGCGAGGCGCTCGAACGCACGTATCGGGCAACGCCGGACCCGAAGTGGGTGGTTGCGGTCGGCGACTGCGCGTGTGGCGGCGGCATCTTCGCCGAAGGCTACGCCTGCGTGGGCAGTGTCGCGAAGGTGATCCCTGTGGATCTCCACATCCATGGTTGTCCGCCGAGTCCGACGGCTCTCCTACAAGGACTCATCGCGCTGCTCGAAAAGACCGCCGAAGTGACCCTGGGCCGTACTACAAAATGAGGGGCAAGTTCCCCCGCTGCAGCGCTGCCATTTCCGCTGGTGACCCTCCTGACATTGCTAGAGAGAGGTAAATGTCTGCTCTGGGCTCTTTTCAACTGCGGAAGCCGCGCATCCATTCGGTGGCGAGCCAAAGCATTAACCCAAGAATGACCCAGAGAGCATTCGTACCGAGCGTGTAGTCGGTGAGGTAGGACGGCGTATCTCCGGAAAGGATGCGCCACAGAACATAGGCCGTCACACCCAAGTACGCGGCCCAGCCGACGACCAAAGCTGCACCAATTGCCATTCGCAAGGCTCACCTTCGTCTTTGCCGCGGCAACTAGCTGCGCGGCGGACATCCGGCGATCGCTGGAACATCAGTAGTTCAGGATGAAGCGTGCGCTGCCGGAGTGTACCTCGATATTGTCCTCGCCAAAGCGCCCATCATAGGAGAAGCGCAGGTCGAACCCATCCGCGGGATCGAGCACGTCGATGCCGGCGGTGACATTGGCCACGGTCCTGTCGAGATCGCTGACAGAGCCGAACGTGGCGGCACTCGCCGGTGCACCCTCAAACGTCGAGTTGATGCCCAGGGTGTTTTCGCTGAAGCGGGTCACGCCGCCGCGGATGTACGGCCGGAACAGCACACCGTGCTCGTTCGTAAGCTGGGCGCCGAGCTCGAGCGATGGGCTCGCCGCGTAGACCCACTCGCCTTGGTTGGCGAATTGCAGGTTGAGGGCCCCAAGGCCCGTCTCCTCAAAGGCACGCGTCGCAAGATACGTCGCCGTCAGATCGATGATCGGCTTGGCATAGAGGTTACCGGCGGTGAACAGTTGTGCCGCCCGGAGCTGGAAGTGCACGTGCGCGATGTCGTTATCGGCTTCGGCGCGGTTGGCACCCGGGATGATGAACCCGAGATCGACGATACGCGTCGTGTCGTACCAGCCGTAGCCGCCGGCGGCGGCCGCAGAAAGCAGCGTCGTTCCGGCCTGATACTCAGCACGCCGCCGAAGTTCATGCGGTCGCCCTTGCTGGAGAGGGACCTGCCGTGCTGGAAGTCCGTCTGCTCGTACTCGATGGCGCCGCCAGCGTGCAGATGCGGAGCCAGATAGAACTGGCCGCCGGTCGAGAACGCATACGAAGTCTCGTCCGTGGCGGAGAAATCGCGGGTGCTGTCTTTTTCAAGGTAGCCGCCCGACATGCGCGCCCAGAGACACTGACCTTCGGCGATGACGGTGCCGGTATCGCCGTCCACCGGGCAGCTCTGCAGGAGATTACCGAACCGCTGAGCCGAGAACAGAACAGGAGCAAGCATTGCCGCGTAGGGCTCGGCATGCACTCGCTCGAGCAGGTCGCTCAGCACGGCCTCGTCGCCCGGCTGCAGATTGGCGAGGTAGGCGAAGTAGGGCGCCAGCGGCTCCGAACCGTCCCCGTTGAGCACAGTGTTGATGAAGTCTCCGACCGAGACCTGGTTGCGCGTCAGGTCGACGCCCGTCGGCGTGAAGTCGATGCCGTTGATGGCTAGCTGGACCTCGGTCGGCGTGAACACGATCCCGTAATCGACGGTGAGAGTGTCCTGCACGGTGATGCCGTCGTCGGTCGCTCCGCCGGCGGCGCGGATGAAGGTTTCAGGCGGCGACAGCACGGCAAGCCGCATCAGATGCGGCGTCAGGATGCCGCCAACCCTCGCGCTTCCGGTTGCGTCGAGCAGGTCGGACGGCTCGACGCCGAAGGAGAAGTCGCCGATGAAATTGCCGGTGGTCTTCTGCTCGTAGCTTCCGGTCAGCGCCGTCGTCGTCACCGTCTCGTAGCCGCCCATGTCGATCTCGCCGGCGTTGTCAAAAGCGCCGCCATTGAGGTTGATGGTCGTGCGCGTTTCGATGAAGCCCCCGAGCTTGTTGGTCAGGCTGTTGCTGCCGCGACCGAGATCGATGTTGCCGGTTATGCGCCCTGCGCTGGTGACGGCCTCGTTGCCCTCGCCGCCGATGATGGCGCGCTCGCTCCTGGCGAAGATGTCGCTGCCGGCGCCGACGGTCAGTTTGTTGTTGGCGCCGCCGTCGATGATGATGGCCGCCGCCACGCCCGTGCCGTCGTCGAGCAGCTCGCCGCCTTCGATGATGCCGCCGTCCACCTCGACGGTGATATCACTGCCGCCGTCGCCGCCGATGCTCTGGGCGAAGATGCCTATGCCGTTGAGCGATGGCGAGAGAATGCTGCCCGTGTGGCGGACAAACACCGTGCCGCCCTTGCCGTGGCCACCCACTGTGCCGGCGAAAGCGGTACCGTCGGAGACGTCGAAGGTGTCGCTCTTGTCGCCGTCGCCGTTGAGATCGGTGTCGATCTCCGCCTCCGTCACCTCGACGGTATTGCCGGCGATACCGCCGCCGCCGCCGACCGACTGGGCGAAGATGCCGATAGAACCAGCGCGCTCTAGCTCGTCCGCGCTCTTGCCGCCCGTGACGATGATGTTGCCGTTCGTGGTCACGCTCACGGCGCCGCCGTCGCCGGTGATGCCGTTGAGGAAGTCGAAAACCTCGCCGGTGTTGAGCGTGATCGACGTGCCGTCGGTGGTGAACGCCTTCTGCAGAAACTCGACGAGCTGCGAGCCGCTGAGGCTGTCGATCTGCGCCGACAGCGTGGGATAAGCCGCCTTGAGGCCGCTGGTGATTGCCGTCTTCATGTCGACGCCGGCCTGATTGAGTGCGGCAAGCAGAGCAGCGGAGACGCCTGCATCGAGGCTGCCTTGCTGGCCGGTCAGCGGATCGGCCGGCGAGTATGCGAGTGGATCGCCGGTGGCGCCACCGCCATAGAGTGCGGCGAACTGCGCCAGCAGCTCATCGGAGATCGGCAGGCCGTTCTCGTCGATATCCGTCTTCTCGTCGTTGCCGGCTCCGAAGCCGAACATCGCCTGCGTCTCGGTGACCTCCGTGCTCGTGATCGTGCCATCGCCGTCGAGGTCGACCCCGGGGACCGAGGCGCCGGATGCATACTGTCCGAACTGGCGCACGAGCTTGGCTTCGTCGCGCCCGAGGCCCTGGATGCCGAAGGTGATGTCGCCGGCGAGGCCGCCGCCGCCGCCGACGGATTGGGCGAACACGCCGAAGCTGCCATTACCTTCGGTGATGATGTCACCGTTGTTGACGACGGTGACTTTGCCGCCGTCGCCGGCCGCGCCACCGAGGCCGCCGATGCCGATCTTGCCGACGTTGGTGAGGAAGGCCTGGCCGCCGGTACCGCCGCCGCCGCCCACCGACTGGGCGAAGATGCCATGCGAAGCATCGCCCGTGGTTTGGATCGACGCCGTCGCCACCGAGCCGCTGCACGTACCTGTGCCGGCGTCATAGGTTGCGCCGTTGCAGACGAATACTTTGCCGCCGTCGCCGGAGGCGCCGCCGAAGCCGCCGACGCCGACGCCGAAAGTGGGCAGGAACGTTTTGCGCGCGAGGTCTTTCAAGCCTTCCTTGAAGCCTTTGCGGCGGATGGCCTTGATCAGCTCGCCGCGGAAGCTGCGCGCATTGCCGAAGTCGGCCGCGCCGCCGTCACCGCCACCGCCGCCGACCGACTGGGCGAAGATGCCGTCGGAGAGGTTGCCCGCGGTGGCGATATCGCCCGTGTTCGACACGGCGACGAGGCCGCCGTCATTGCCCGTGCCGCCAAAGCCGCCGATGGAGAAGTCGCCGGTGAAGCCGCTCGAGCCCTTGCCGCCGGTACCGCCGCCGCCGCCGACCGACTGCGCGTAGATCGCAGTCGCCTGCTCGCCGAGCGTGACGATGGTGCCGGAGTTGTCGACCGTCACGGCTTCGCCGATGCCGCCGGCACCACCGAAGCCACCGAGCGCAAGCTTGTACTTCCAGGTGCGGAACTGCTTCTTGTAGGCCTCATCATCCTCGAACAGCGCCGCGAGCTCGGCGCTCGATACGGACGAGTTGCCACCGGTACCGCCGCCGCCGCCCACGGTCTGCGCGAAGATGCCGATCGAGCCCGTTCCGAAGGTCAGGATGTCGCCACTGTTGGTGACATCGACGGTGCCAGAGTTGCCGCCGGCGCCGCCGAAGCCGCCAACGGTCACGGTGATCTGCTTGCCGGGCTTCAGGTTCTTGCCGATGGTGGTGTCCTTGCGCTGCAAGGTGAAGCCACGCGTATCGCCGCCGGCTCCGCCGCCGCCGCCGACCGACTGGGCGAAGACGCCGTAGGCTCCGTGATAGACGGTGATAATCTCGCCGGAGTTGTCGACGATGACATCGCCGCCGTCACCGGCCGCGCCACCAAAGCCGCCGACCGCGAGCGCGAGCGAGGTCGAGTTGCTGGCCGCTGCCGCTGCTGAGGCCGAAGTGCTGATGCCGCCGGAGCCGCCGCCGCCGCCGACCGACTGGGCGAAGATGGCGTGGCCGTCCTTGCCGAAGGTCCAGATCGTACCGTCGTTGTCGACATTGACGGTCGAGCCGTCACCGCCAGCGCCACCGAAGCCTCCTACCGAGACAGCGAGGCTGTGGCTATTGGCGCCATAGCCGCCGGCGTATGCGCCGCCGGCGCCGAGGTGGAGATTGTCGAAGTCGCCCGAGACGACCTTCGAGACGGCGCTGTCGAGGATGAAGTTCTCGCCCCACACATCGTCGCCAAGGCCGGTGTCGCCGCCAGCACCGCCGCCGCCACCGACCGACTGAGCGAAGATGCCGCGCGCACGCTCGCCGAGGGTGACGATCATGCCCGAGTTGTCGACGGTCACGGTTCCGGCGTCGGCGCCGGTGCCGCCGAAGCCGCCGACGGACGCGGCGAGATTGTAGTTGTTGGACGACTGGTTGCTGGCGCCGACCGCAAAGGCGATCGAGCCCGAGAATCCGCCTGCCCCGCCGTCGCCGCCGATCGACTGGGCGAGAATGCCGTGCGCGTACTGGCCGCCATGCGCCTCGTTCGCGTCACCTGTTATGATCGTGCCAGCGTTGTCGACAACGACTGCGCCAGCGACCGCGCCAGCGCCGCCGAAGCCGCCGACGGTCAAGGCCGCGTTGACGGAGCTGTTGCCGTCGGTTGCCGCGTTGAGCACGGCGCCGATGGCGCCGCCGCCGTTGCCGCCCTTGCCGC
>JAEXXM010000016.1 GCA_023405815.1 Pseudomonadota bacterium
AACGTCTCGAGCGCGAAGTCGCCGAACATTCGCCGCAGCGAACGCTGCAGGGAGCCGACGTTCTCGAGGTAGAAGATCGCGTCGTATTCGACGTTGGGCAGGCCAAGATTGACGTGCTGGGGGCAGAAGTGTGAGTCAAGGACGGTAGGGTCCGTCCTGGTCAACACCTCAAGAAATGCCTCGAAGCTCTCGGGCCTCCGGCCATGCAGCTCACGGTATGAGCTGATGTCCCCGTTTGCGACCTTGTCTAGGTAGGCGGAGAGCGCGCGCGTATAGGGATTGCGCGCGCAAGAGATGACGATGCGTGGATCCCCGTGGAGGAGATCCGTGATGCCCTGTCTCTTCAGGCAATCATCGGCGACGTGCGGATCGTCATGCAGCGCAAAGCCGTGACGACCTTCGCTGCGGAAACGGGCCGCTTGCGCGTGCTTGAGGCTGTTCTTCACCGTCGAACAGCCGCACTTGGGATTGTTGACGTAGATGACCGGGAGTTGCGGAGTCCACCAGAGATCTACGTAGCCCTGCAAGCCGAGCGCGGAAGAAACCCATCGCCTGATATACCGCCGGAGCTTGCGCATCTGCTCGCGTCACCCTCTGAGATGTGTGTTGAGAATTACGGCGCTGCGAGGCAGCTACACAAAACTTCACACTGCGAGCATAGTGATTCGCTTTGTATCCGCCTGCGGCAGACAGGCATCTGCCCCCGTTACACACAGGCCAGTCGAAAGCTCGATGCGAGGTTGAGGGCGCCCCGATGCCGATCGAGTTGCCGATCGGACGAGGCCAAGGCGCTGCCTTTCCATAACTTAACTTTGCAGGGCACGAAAATCATGGCAGCCTACGTTTAGGTTCAACAGCGAAAGGAGGTGATCCGATGTCGAGTGGGATCTTGAGGACGGCGATGTCGCGGTCGCTCGGGTTCATGCCGGATTTTCCTCCGGTTCACGCCTGACGCATCAGCGGCGCAGCGCGACAACCGCTGCTCTCGCCGCCGAAGTCTCACGGAGGCCGCCCAAAAAGGGCGGCCTTTTTGTTTTATGGCCCCAATTTTGCTTTCTCTGGCCAATGTGCCGCGGGCGCCTTGTCGAACAGGGGGGTGCCGCCTAGATGGTTAGACGGCCATCTAAGGGAGCACACCCATGCCTCAATCCAGCGCCGTCGCAGTTTCCGCCAAGACCGATCTTTTCGATCCCATCCAGCTCGGGCCCTATAGGCTCGCCAACCGCATCGTCATGGCGCCGCTGACCCGGTCACGCGCTGACGACGAGGGCGTCCCCGGCGAGCTGCAGGCGAAGTACTACACCCAGCGCGCTTCCGCCGGCCTCATCGTCTCGGAGGCGACGAACATCTCCCCGCAGGGCAAGGGCTATATCCGCACGCCGGGCATATGGTCTCCGGAGCAGGTTGCCGGCTGGAAGCTCACCACCAAGGCGGTGCACGACAAGGGCGGGCGCATCTTCCTGCAACTCTGGCACGTCGGGCGCGTATCGCACCCCGACATTCAGCCGGGCGGCGCATTGCCGGTGGCGCCGAGCGCAGTGCGTGCCGAGAACCAGAAAGCCTTCACCTACGAGGGGTTCAAAGACCTCGTCACGCCGCGCGCACTCGAGACGGCAGAGATTCCCGGCATCGTCGCCGACTACGGCCGGGCGGCCAAGAATGCGATGGAAGCCGGTTTCGACGGCGTCGAGATCCACGGCGCCAACGGCTACCTGTTGCAGCAGTTCCTCTCCGACAAGACCAACAAGCGCACGGATCGATACGGCGGCTCGATCGAGAACCGTACGCGCATCGTCGTCGAGGTGGTCGACGCGGTCACGAAGGTGTGGGGCGGCGACCGCGTCGGCATACGCCTGTCACCACTGACGAAGTTCGCCGACATCGGGGATTCAAATCCCGAGCCGGTCTATCTGTCGCTGATCGAGCAGATCAATACATACAATCTCTCCTATATACACGTGATCGAGGGCGACACCGGGGGCGAGCGCAACCCGCACGGCGGCTTCGACCTGCAGAAGCTGCGCCGCGCCTTCAACGGCCTCTACATGGCCAACAACAACTACACGCTCGAGCTGGCCATCGAAGCGCGCGCCAAGAACCTTGCCGACCTCGTCTGCTTCGGGCGTCCGTTCATCTCGAACCCAGATCTGGTCGAGCGCCTGCGCAATGGTGCTCCGCTGACGCCGGCCGATCCCGCTACCTTCTATGCGGGCGAGGAGCGCGGCTATACCGACTATCCGGCGCTCTAGGCGAGGGTGCCACTACTGGCCCCATCGGGGCCGCGCTGCTAGGTTTGCGCGGCACGATGGGGCCGCTTTCATGCCTGATATCGAGACTGTGGTGATCGGGGCCGGCGTCGTCGGCCTGGCGATTGCGCGCGCACTGGCGATGGCCGGCCAGGAAGTGCTCGTGCTCGAGCGCCATCCGCGCATCGGCAGCGAGACCAGCGCACGCAACTCCGAGGTGATCCACGCGGGCCTCTATTACCCGAAGGGAAGCTTGCGCGCGACGCTGTGCGTCGCCGGCAAGGAGATGCTCTATCGGTTCTGCGAAGACAACGGCGTCGCGCACCAGCGTTGCGGCAAGCTGCTCGTGGCGACGAGCGAGGCGGAGGTGCCAAGGCTCGAGGCCATCGCGGCCAATGCTGCCGCGAACGGCGTTGTGGATCTTCAACGCCTTGGCGCCGCCGAGGCGCGTGCCCTGGAGCCCGCGCTCGAATGCGTCGCGGCGTACCTATCGCCCTCGACTGGCATCATCGACAGCCACGGACTGATGCTGGCGCTGCATGGTCATCTCGCAGCCCGGGGCGGTGAGATCATCCTCAACACGGCTGTGACAGGCATCGCTTCCAGCGACGGGACGTTCGAGATCAAAGCCGTGAGCGGTGGCGAAAAGAGCACGCTCACCTGTCGCAATCTCGTCATCTCGGCCGGCCTCGGCGCCACGGACCTGGGGCGCACCCTTACGTATAGGTCGGGCTACGGCGTGCCGATGACCTATCCGGCTCGCGGACATTACTTCGCGCTCGACCGAGGAGCGCCGTTCCGCCACCTCGTCTACCCGATGCCGGTCGGCGCGTGGCTCGGCGTGCATCTGACGCTCGATGTCGCGGGACGGGCACGGTTCGGTCCCGACATCGAGTGGTGCGATGAGCCGGACTACAAGTTTGACGAAGATCAGGGACGGCGGCTCAAGCGGTTCGAAGCCGAAATACGCCGCTACTGGCCGGCGCTTCCGCAAGGAGCGCTGCATCCAGATACCGTCGGCGTGCGCCCAAAGCTCTACCGGGAGGGCGAGCCCGTTGCCGATTTCGCCATCCATGGGAAGGACGAGCACGGTGTCGACCGGCTGGTGACGCTCTACGGCATCGAAAGCCCTGGGCTTACATCCTCGCTAGCGATCGGCGAATACGTCACGAAACTGCTTTCGTGAAGGGCGCGGGCTGCAATCCGTCGTGTCGCTTCCCGGCTATGAGTTGCGCAGACGAAACTCCGTAAGATACGCGCGCGCGAGGTTGACGGGACCAAGCCTGTAGATAGCCGCGATACGCCCCCAGAGATAGCCCAGGGGGTTTGCGCGCCAATAGAAGCGCTGCTTCTTCGATTTCGGAATCGACGATGCGAACCTGTTGGCCTGCCACGCGGGCGGCGGGAACACCCCGTACCCGATGAGCCCCATCTCCCATCCGTAGCGGATATCGACGTCCACTGGGCGCGCGCGCCGCCTCGTGGCAAGCAGCTTGCGGCAGCCCGACCGGCTTATCACGTAGGCCGCGGTGGTCTTGGGGAAATGCAGGTAGCGCACAAGATAGCTGTCGTCCACTAACTTGGATAGTCGGCAGTGCGGACGCTGCTTGGCGCCGGAAAGGCTCAGGACATCCCAGTCGCCGCTGAGTTGGCCAAGGGCAGCTTCGACGATGCGGCGGAAGCCCGGCACGAGATCCACATCGTCTTCAAGGACCACTGCATAGGGCAGATCGCGCGCAAGAATTGTCTCCGCGGTGAGGAGATGGCTGGCATAGCAACCGACCTCACCAGGAAGCAGTTGAGTCCGCTCACTGAAGTTCGCGGCAAAGCGCTCCGGCACCATTCGTCCGTTGACTGCATCGATGCGCTCGAAGTCGCCACCGAGTTGCTCGCTCATGTAGGCGAGACGATCTGCCGCCGACGCGAGGTTGATCACGAATACTTGCATCGCCGCCCGTTATGCAATTATGTGCCCGCGAATTTCCAAATGCCTCGCTGCGCGTGCACCAATCAGAAGTGTCATCAGGAGCGCAACGAAGGGCCGTATGAACTCTACTGAAACAGCTATTTTTCGTATTGACGCGCCATGAGCCTTGCTCCGATACGCAGCCCCGCATTCGTCATCTTCGGCGCTTTCCTTGCTTCGATCTTCCTTTTGAATGGAGGCCCGGCGAATGCCGTGGCGTCAATATGCTTCGTGGCGGCCTGGACTCTGATTATCAAAGAGGCCAGGGAGGGGACCTTGGTCATTCCGCATATTGCCCCAGTGTTCCTAATCTTTCTGGCGACGATGTGCGTGCGGTTGCTGTTGCCGCCGACGGGGGCAGCCGATGCCATTCCAGGGCCGGCAGTATCGCGAGGGCTGCTCATCATGGGATTCTTCGGGCTGACCCTATACGTCTACGCGCGCCTTCGGTTCGATATCATCCTCTGGATGATCGCCGGAATGGCGTCTGCGACCACCCTTGTCGCCATAGCGGTATTCCTGCACCAGGTGCCGGCGGACCATCGCCTGCTCTTGCTCGGCCGTGCAGCCCACCCAATCTTGGGAGCCGGGGCCATTGCTACTGGTGCCATAGCAGCGATTTCGTTGCTCGCATACCACGTAAGAGCGAAGCGCGACTGGATAACCACAGTCACTTTGCTTTTTGCCATCTCAGCGATCGTTGTCGGACTTTACTTCACCGGGAGCCGCGGGCCACTGCTTTCCCTGGTGCTGGCGGCTATTGCACTGCCGATCGTCATGCTCAGCGGTTCGCGCGCCCTGCTCTTTGTCTGCGCCTTCGGTGCCTGGGCCCTCGTCACCGGCATCATCCTCTTTGATGAGCAGATCCGAAGCTTGCTCTGTCCCATGATCGAGCTCGCATGCCGGTCGCCCAACCGGCAGGATGCGTGGGCTGCGAGTTTCGCCGCGATTGCGCAGCATCCGCTGTGGGGGAACGGGTATGCGTTCAGGCTCTCGGGTGTACCGCACGCCCACAACACTTACTTCGGCGTGGCCCTGCACTACGGCATTCCCATGGGCATCCTTTTCATCGGGGTGATGGCCGCCGCCTTGTCCTCGGCTGCCAGGCTGAGGCAGGTGGACGAGAAGTGCTTCGTTGTGGGGATGCTGATCTTCGTCAACGGATTCATGGGCTCGGACCTCAGCGATCCGATGCGCTTTTTCAACACCCACTACCTGTTTCTATGGTTCCCGCTGACGCTGGCGGTCATTGGCGCGAAGCAGGATCTCTCATCGACGGCGCTGAGTGGGGTGGAGGTGGGATGCGCTCCGGTCGAGGCTTCGCCGCCCCGCTAGCGGGCAGCGTGCCGCTCAACGCGCGTGCATGTCGGCGACCTCGCGATAGAGGTCCGCGTACTGGCGGCACATGACCCGAGCCGTGAGCAACTGGTCAAATCGATCCCTGGCAGCGCGGCCCATGGCCGACGCCATCTTCTGGTCGTTAGCCAGCGTGCGCATCGCCGCTGCGAGCGCGCCGACGTCTGCGGGCGGAACGGCGATGCCCGTGACCCCGTCTTTGTTGACATAGGTCGTACCGGTGCCGATCTCGCAGCTTATCAGCGGCTTGCCGGCCCGAGCCGCTTCGAGCAGCACGACGCCGAATGCCTCCGACCGCAAGTGCGATGGCAGCACGAGTGCGGTGCACAGCTCCAGGAGCGCGTTCTTGTTGGCGTCATCGATTGGGCCAGCGAGAAAAACATTGGGCGGCCGCGTCCTCTCGACATGCTCGGCCAAGCTTCCGGAGCCCGCGAGCACTACGGGCACTCCGGTCTGCGCAGCAGCAGCCAGCAGGAAGTCGATCCCTTTGTAGTAGCGGAACTGACCGACGAACAGAAAGAACCTGTCGCCCACACGGCGGCGCCATTCCTCGACTAGGAGAGGGTCGGCGGCGGGGTGCTGCTCGTCGATGCCGAGGCAGATCACCGACGTCTTCGATCGGTAGCGCTGGAGCACATCGGAGCTCTCCGCGTATCCCGGCGACGTCGCGACGATGCGGTCCGCGCGATCGAGGAAGCGATGCATGAGCGGTCGATAGGCCCGCAGCAGCACCTTCTGCTTCACCACATCGGAGTGATACGTGACGATGGTTGGCTTGCGGACCCCGGAGGTCATGTGCAGCAAGTCCCCCATCGGCCAGGGGAAGTGAAAGTGCACGAGGTCGGCCTCGGCAGCGAGCCTCCGATAGAGGCCCCAGGCCGCGAGCGAAAGCGGCGTTGACGCGATATCGAGGTGGAGACGGGCGCTGAAGCCGTGGTGACTCCCAATGGGAATGCCGTCCACATTAGGACTGCGACTGAGCGAGAGGACACTGTGGTCAAAGCCGAGCCGCGTCGTGCCTTCGGCAATCTCGTAGATGACGCGCTCCACTCCGGCAAAGCCGTCGGGGAGATAGACCTTGAATACCTGAAGAATCTTCATCCAGGCATCCGAGCTTCAAGGTGAGCGGCAAGCGCTTTCCACCACACCGCATAGGGCTGCGCCAGCCACCACTTCAGTGGCACGCGGCCATAGTGCTTGCGAACGACGGCCATCGCTTCAGCATAGTGCCCCGCACGATTGTTTCGCGTCTTGGTCGCCTGGTGGGTACGATTGACCGCCACGATCTGCGGCACGTAGACGAGCGGTCCAAAGCGATTGTAAAGGCGCCACCAGAGGTCGTAGTCCATGGCGAGGTAGAGGCTGCCATCGACGCCGCCGACCGCCTCCCAGGCGCTGCGGCGCACCAGCGTTCCCGGCTGAGAGATGATGCAGCGGACGGCCAGGCGATGAGGATCGAACGGCTCGACCCAGATGCTTCCGCGCTTGCCGGTCGTTTCGTCGATGTCGGCGACGTCTCCATAGGCAGCAGGCGCGGCGGGGTTGTCTTCGAGAGCGCGGATCAGCGTCCGCAATCCTCCCGGCTCGAACAGATCATCGCTGTTGAGCCAGCAGACGTAATTGCCGCGAGCGCGCAGCATGCCCTCATTGATCGCCGCCGCTTGCCCACCGTCTCGCCCGCTACGCCAAAACGCGAGGCGATCGCTCCAGCGCTCCAGCGTCTCCAGGGAATTGTCGGCGGAGCCGCCATCCATGACGATGATCTCGGTGGCAACGTCCTGTGCCGCGATGGAGCGCAGCGCGGCCTCGAGATACTCCCCTTGATTGTACGACGGAACTACCACCGTCACCTGCGGCGTCTCTGCCATGGCCGTCTGCGACCTCAACCTTCCGCTCATGTTCGAGCCACGGCGCGCGCGCCAAACCTGGGGAGGACAGGCTTGCGCCCCCTGCCAGCAGGCGGTAACTAACCCGTCGCAATGAAGTCAAGCACTTGGGTTCGGATTTCTGGTCAGAATTTGCCCTGCACCAGGGGCCAAAGGAATGGATTGTGAAGCCAAAGATCGCCCTCGTTACCGGTATCACAGGTCAAGACGGCGCCCATCTTGCCCGACTATTGCTCGACAAGGGTTACATCGTGCACGGCGTCAAGCGCCGGTCGTCGTCGTTCAACACGGCAAGGGTCGATGATCTTTACGTCGATCCACACGACCACGATACGCGCTTCTTCATGCACTACGGCGACATGACGGACGCCACCAACCTGATCCGGCTCGTTCAAGAATACCAGCCCGACGAAATCTACAATCTCGCCGCGCAAAGCCACGTTCAAGTCAGCTTCGAAACGCCGGAATACACGGCGAACGCCGATGCCCTCGGCACGCTGCGCATCCTGGAAGCCATCCGCATCCTCGGCATCAAGGACAAGGTCCGCTTCTACCAGGCGTCGACCTCCGAGCTGTTCGGCAAGGTGCAGGAGATTCCCCAGAAGGAAACGACGCCCTTCTATCCGCGCTCGCCGTACGGTGCCGCGAAGCTCTATGCCTACTGGATCACCGTCAACTACCGCGAGGCGTATGGCATGCACGCCTCCAACGGCATCCTGTTCAACCACGAGGGGCCGATGCGCGGCGAAACCTTCGTGACGCGCAAGATCACGCGCGCCGTGGCCGCGATCGAGCGCGGGCTGCAGGAGAAGTTCTACCTCGGCAATCTCAACGCGCAGCGTGACTGGGGGCATGCGCGCGACTTCGTCGAAGGCATGTGGCTGATCCTGCAACAGCCGGAAGCCGACGACTACGTCCTCGCCACGGGCGAGATGCACTCGGTGCGCGAGTTCGTCGAGCGTGCCTTCGCGTGCGTCGATCGTCAGATCGTCTGGCAGGGGACCGGCATCGATGAAGTCGGCATCGACAAGAAGTCCGGGAAGGTTGTGGTCGAGGTCGATCCCAACTACTTCCGCCCGACCGAAGTCGATCAGCTGCTGGGCGATCCGTCCAAGGCCAAAGCCAAGCTCGGCTGGCAGCCGAAGATCACTTTCGACGAGCTCGTCAGCGAGATGGTCAAGAGCGATCTGAAGATGATCGAGCGCGAGATGTGGCGCAATGACTGGACCGCGCGCTAGGCCCTGCCCGGCGCGTCGCGAGGCTGCAGAAGGCCCAGCGCACGCAGAAGCGTGCCGATCCGGCGCCGGATCTGGGCGATGAGGCCCGAAGCGGGAGCACTGGCCGGCACCTTCTTGAACATCGTGCGCACCAGCTCCGACATGGCGTCACCGACAGCGTCCGATCCAAAGCGCGTGCGATAGGACTTGAGCACGTCGAAGGCAAACCCGTTCTGGCGCTCGATCACCGCGAACACGAACAGCAGCACGTAGTCACGCTTGCCTGCGTGGGCGCGATCGAGCCAGGCAGCGCTTCTCAAATAGCGCGCCTCGGCCGCGGTCGGGCTGGAACGCAACTGCGCGCGCACGTCGGCCTCGGGCAGGTTCACGAGCGCTGCGATCTCATCCACCGACTCCGGGTGCACCCGCGGATAAGCCTGGTACGCGAAGCTGCTCAGCCAGAAGCCGGAATCGAGAAGGTGCTGGTGCAGCGCGCCAAAGAGCGCTTCGCCCTTGTAGGCGTTGACGAGACCTGGCTCGATATCGATCGCCAGGACGCGCGCGAAATTCTCCGCCGAGAGGCTCTTGATTACCGCGAGGTCCAAACCCTGGGCGTCCACCTTCAGCCAGTCGATGGCCGGCAGGGCAAGCTCATCGATCACGCGATTGAGCGAGGTCGCGCCTGCGCGAACTCGGCGTTCCACCTTGAACAAGTCGCGGAATATGTAGTCGCTCAGCGCTTCCATATCCGGCTCGAGAATGCTCGAGCAATAGGGGTAAGCGGTCAGGTAGAACTCGACCTCGTCGGTGATGTCGTCGGTGGTGACGGCCTTATCGACGGTGATGGCGCGGTGGAAGCGCTCGGCGAAGGCGCGATCGGGCTCGCGCGCATCAGGATCGAATCCGATGCCGACGGAAGCTGAGGCAATCGGGTCCCACGCGGCGTGGCCGGCGCCGGAGGATCCGATGTCAACCAGAACGGGTCGGACATCGGCGCGATGAAGGAGATTCAACAGCTCGGCACCGCTCATCGCGCACCGATCCGCGGCTCGAGGAAGCGCTTTGCCGCCGCAACCAACCTCGCCACGATGCGGGACCGCTGCCGCTCTACGTTCGGCCTGTGGACATTCAGGCGGTAGTCCATCATCGCGCTCACGGCGGCCTCGCTTTCGGAAATCTCGGACGGAAAGTCGGACAAGGGCTCGGTTGCCAGCGGCACGACGAACTCATCGGTGACGTTGCAGTGCACGCCCGTGCCGTCAAAGCCGTTGTTCTGCACGAAAGAGGTGCCGGGATGCAGAGCGAGCCCTTTGCGCATGTACATCGAACCGTACCAGCGGATGGCCCATGAATTGATACGGCCGCGGGCCTGCTGGTTGAGCATCTCCCAGAAGTACATGGTGTCGTTGACGTCGAAGCCGCGACGCTCGTCGTTGGCCGCGACCCAGTCGAGGATGACATGGGAATCCGGCTGGAAATGCTGCCATGCCCGCGCCCACGTGGCCCAGCCCCAGCA
>JAEXXM010000017.1 GCA_023405815.1 Pseudomonadota bacterium
CCTCAGGCAACAGCGTCGCCTGTCTCCGATCCGCACCTTCGATGAACCGCCCCATCCGATCCTCCCGCGAAGCCTCACAGGAATCGTACAATGGTTCGCTGGAACGACAGGGTTTTCACACAGGCTCTGTATAGCAGCAGCCGTCGCGGCCAAGTCCGGCCTAAACTCTCGATCTTTGCTTCGCACATGCTGACGTTGTTGATGCGGCCACCGCGCATTCCCGACAAAAGCCAATCAGTTGCGCGAAAACAGCAGCCAATCTTCGGTCGACCTTCCCGCATCGACGGGCGCTCACTGCACTGACTAATTGCAGGAGCCCCATCATGAAAACGATCAAGACCCTCGTCTTTGCTGCGCCCCCGTCCACGAAGCAGACGCCCATCTTGCAGCGGCGCGCCAAGCTCGTTATGCACTTGGAGCACCAGAAGCACCTCGCCAATGACCCGCTCTATACGCGCAAGGTGCAGCGGTGGGTGATCCAGGACGACGGCGTCAAAGCACCCGTCGAGATGAGCAAGCGCGTGCGCCCATGGTGGCGAACGGATGAGACGGGCGCGATATACCTCAAGGTCTGCTACGGCGCACGCGCCATCGAGTTCGAGAAGGGCAAGAGCGCGATCCTGATCAAGGAGAAGGCGAAGCTGCTGCCCACCATCGAGACGCTCATCACCGCGATCCAAGCGGGCGAGCTTGACGAGCAGCTCGCGCAACAGGCGGGCGCGCGTCCCGCGAAGGGCGCATCACGGGAGAAAACAGAAAAGGCCTGATCCCCCCGTGATGGTAAGCGATCGGGGAGGCGGCATCGTCTCCCCCTCTTTTTCACCAACCGATTTCCTCTCGCGCGCGAGCTAGGTCTTGGTCTCGCTGGGTCAGCGCCTGCTCTAAACAGTCTTCCTGAGCCGAACTTACACGCTTCTGCCGCTCTTCGTCGTCTGCAGACCCAAACTCTAAGTCAGACAAGTCCACAGCTTCGGTGATGGACGCGACTTCTAACCAAGCCACGCGCGCGCCCACCGCTTGTAGGAACTCTTCTTCGAAGCAATTGCAGACGACGATATTTGGGTCGATCTGACCGAGGCTCCGGACGATGTAGTCTTGAACTGCGTTGGCTGGGCCCCACGCGCTGGTGATCTCAATTTCTCCGTGGTCGAAAGATCTCAACACGCTACAGGGGGAGCATGGTATGCCGTTGACTTCGAACTCTCTCGCAAGCTCCTCTAGTTTCTCGTCGACGGCCGCTTCCAGTCCTTCGGAGGCTGTTACTGTAATCAAGTTCATTACTTCATTTGCCATTTGGCATTCCTTCTATTTTCGCGAAGATCGCTTCGCTCTCTGGATTGCGATTTCGGAGGTCGATCAAGGGGGGCGCGGCAGCAGCGGCGGCCAAGCGAGTGACGTCCTAACAACTCGCTGCATGGGATCACTTCCAGCCGCGGACGCTAATTTGTGGCATCGGCGTTAGGGACTGGACATTCTCGATGCCGCCCTCCTTGTATCCTTCAGGAACTACGAGGTCGGGGGCCTTTGTAAGTTCCTCCGCCTTGGCGCGTAAGCCTTCGACTTCATCTTCTATTGCTAGGTCGCCGAACACAAATTCGATATCTTCCCAATCCGCGTCAGCGCGAATCTCCGTGTCATCAGGTTTGAATGGCCACGCCTCACCTCGGTTCTTGTATTGCCGACGCAGCTCGTTGATTCGTTCTCGCGCCAATCGTCGACCCACCTGCATCAATCGCTTCGAAAATGTGTTGAGCTCAGCCGCGTTGCGCTTGTCCGCGCGCTCTTCGGCATTGAGAAACAGCCGCAGATTGGCACCGAAGGTGTCAGCTACCCTCCGAAGGTCGGTTGCCAGAGACAAGCGCCGATCGTCCGGGTAGTCGCCCGAGACCGATATCTCAGCGAACCGAATGTTGGGTTGCTTCACCGCAACGGTGGGAGGCTCGCTCGTGGCCTCCTGTTCATCAAATATGTCAATAGGGAGCGTGGCTTTGGGAATGCGGGCGGTGCGCAGCGCCACGACTTCGTCGCGCGTCGCTTCGCAATGGAGCTTGCCGCTCGAGATTGCATACTGCAGCCGCTCATCCGAGAGAAACGTCACCTCGTAGATGATTGAGTACGCTGGCGGCAGGAGACTTCGGGTCTTCTCGTCATGCAAACGCCGATCGTTGCCTATTTTTGCGAGCTTGCTGAACGTAGAGGCTTTGAATGTGAGTGCGCGCTTCAGAGCCTCCTTATCTTCTCCCTCGAACTGGGCATCCGCCTCCGCGCACAGAACGGCTGTAGCGATTACGCTGTCGACCGACTTCGTCCAGGCGGCGTTGATCTTCTGGGCGTAGGTACTCACTGGGTTGTTTTTTTTCACGGGTGAAAACCTTTTCCGATAAGCGTTGAAGCCGCACGCCATCGCTCGCCACCCCGAGCAATGAACGCTGGAGACGAATGTCGCAAAACTAATTGAGGGTGGTCGCGGCGCACTTGCGCCATGTCTGCTCGCCAGGAGACGCACGCATCTGCGCCATTCCCAGGAAGTGTAATTTAGTGATGCGATATGTGATCGAGGGGGTGCGCGGCTTCAGAGCCGCACCACGGGCAATAGTTCACAGGCTCGTCGATGCGCTCTCCCTGCTCGTCATACACGCAGATGTAAAGCCTTCCGCCCAGCACATATAAGTTGGCGTGCTCGGGGTCGAGGTAGGGGTCTACGGTCAGCGCGTCCAACAACTTACGACAGCAGGTGCCCACTCTTTGAGAGGGCGCTACTCTGCAGGTTTTGGCGGAAGAATTGCATTCCAGAAACATCGTGGTTTCTCCGTACTCACCGACGCGATTCCGCCCCCCAGCCCGGCCGCGACACATATCGATTTACGCGCTATTGGGATTTTTTCAATAATCTATTCACTCAATTTTAAGCGAAAATTCGCCGCACCCTTTGGTGTTTATAATACGATCAGCGCGCTGGCAGAAATGCGCTCCCCCCGATTGTTGTAATACGATCAGCGCGCTCGCGGAAATGCGCTCCGCCCGATCGTTGTAATACGATCAGCGCGCTCGCGGAAATGCGTCCCGCCCGATCGTTGCAATATGATCAGCGCCATTCGCGGAAATGCGTCCTGCCCGATCGTTGTAATATGATCAGCGCCACTCGGGGAAATGCGCTCCGCCCGATTGTTGTAATATGATCAGCTCCACTCGGGGAAATGCACTCGCATTATCAAATCACGCGAGCGTCCAAACGATTCCTAGTCGCCAAGCTCCTTTGCGAACGTCGGAGCCGTTGCATGTTTCCCGTAATACGCCTCGATCATCTGGACCGAGGTCCCCATGTTTTTGGCGATGGTGTAGACGGAGACGCCGCGGCGGAGCGACATGACGGCGTAGAAGTGCCGCAGGCTGTAGAGCGTGTACTTCTCGCCCCGGCTATTGCGCATGATGCCCGCGTCTTTCAGCACCGCATCGAACTGATCCGCCAACGTGATGATCGGGGTGCCTCCAGGCATCAGAAACACGTGCTCGCTGGGGTCCGCTGCTTGCCGGTCAGCCAGCACCCGCCAGAAGTATTTGACTGCACCCGCGCGCGGAATGACTTCGCGCTCGCCTGTCTTTCCTTTCACGCGTAAGCGGAAGTTGGGACGACCTGCATCGTCCGTGAACGGCACGACGTCGGCGATGCGCAGGTTGTTGGCCTCCCCTACGCGCATGCCACTGTTCGCGAGAATGAACACATAGTCGCGTAGCAGCTCGCGCGTAGCTCTCCACTCGGGATTGGCGCAGCTCTGAGCCCTCTTCCACAATATGCGCCAGAGGCTACGGTACTCCGCTAGCTCAAACGCTGGACGGACGCGCTTCACCTTGGGCGTGAACGTGAAGGTCGGGAGCGGTTTGTTCCCGCGCAGACCCTTCTCGTGCGCCCATTTGATGATCGCCTTGCCGAGCATGACCTCCCACTGCAGCGTCTTGTCAGCGGGGTTCAGCTTGGCGTTGTGCGGTAGGGGTTTGCCGCGGTCGACATAGTTGTTGGTGTAGTAGTCGCGGCGCCACTCGACGAAGTCGCGAAGCTCCTTGTCGCCCACGTCGTGGATTGGCTTCGTCCCCGCGTACTCCTTCCAGAACTTCACCACCCGCTTGATCTGCCGCAGCATGGCGGGCTTGGTCTTGCCGCGTGCAACCTCCTTTTCGCGCATTGCAACGTAGTCGTCGCAGACGGCAGCGAAGGGCTTGGCGGTGATGGGCAAGCCAGCTTTCTGCAAGGCATCCAGCGAATGGTGCAGTTGCCACGCCTTCTTCTCTGCCTCTCTGAAGTCCGTCGTGTTGAGGGTTCGCCAGATGTACTTGGCGCCAAGGCGCGTGCGCGCGTGGTAGCAGGAGTTGCGTTTGAAGATGACGAGCTTGCCGCCATCAAAGTAGCGCGCGTCTTCCATTGCAGGAGCCCTGGTCTCGATTTGAGGGCTGCTGTCTACAGTACGGGCAATGACTTTTGAAGTCTGCCTGAAGGATGCCGCAGTACATGTAACACGTTGATGTTGCGCTCAGAAAAATGCTTACCTCAAGCGGCCCGTCGCACATTGCGGCGATCCAATGGCTATAGCGAATAGCGTTCTTAGTGCATGCGCGATCTTGAGCTCTCTCGATGAGGTCCGCGCCGTTGAGAGCGACGTCTCGGGATCGATGTTTGTTGCGAGCGTGTGAACAGCGGATCTCGTTTGCTGCTCTGGCGCGTCGTCTCTCGCGATCGCAAACGCAGAGCGCTCATCCTTTGCTCAACACATGGCGCGGCACGTTGCTCGCGATGTGTGTTGGTCACCTGGCCAGCGCATGTGCGCGGTCACGAAGCAGGTCCCACGAAGGTCACTATGGACCGTGCGTAGCGATGCGGTTGCAGAGTCCAGCCCTGCTGTTCTGCGCACACAAGGTGTGAGAGGGCGCACTGCCCGCGACGCGTTCAGTCGCGCCCAGCGCACCGCTACGCGCGTCCACGCGTCTCCGCCTCGTTCAATGAGAGGTGCCTAGGATTTGCCTAGGTCGACGGGAAAAAGCAGCGCGTGCCTATATAGTGCCTATATAGAAACCGCCTTCATTCTCGCCGATAACCACTTGTTTTTGCAGGATTAATCAGCCTTGCCGTGGCAGTGCTTGTACTTCTTGCCGGAGCCGCACGGGCAGAGGGCGTTGCGCGCGACACGGCCCCAGGTGGCGGGATCGGACGGATTGAGATCCGTCGTGGTCTTGCGCGTCTGCAGCGGCGGACGGCGATCAGGGGCTACGGGAGCCGGTCCGCGCGCCTCGGCGGCGATCGCCGCGTCGGCCAGCGCCAGCTCATCGAGGCCCGAGAACGGGTCCATGTGGTGCGCGTGCATCTCCGGCAGCTCGACCGGCTGCATGGCGCCGGGCTGGGCTTCGGGTGACGCCAGCTCGATGTGCATGAGCTGGCCCGTGGTTGCCTCGCGCAGGTTGCCCAGCATGGCTTCGAAGAGCACGAAAGCCTCGCTCTTGTACTCGTTGAGCGGGTCGCGCTGGCCATAGGCACGGAAGCCGATCACCTGGCGCAGGTGCTCGAGGGTGACGAGATGCTCGCGCCACAAGTGATCGAGCGTCTGCAGCAGCACCATCTTCTCGATCTGGCGGAAGTTCGTCTCGCCGATCTCCTGCTCCTTGCGGGCGGCCTTCGCATCGACCTCGTGCAGGATGCGCTCGGAGATCTCCTTGTCGGCGATGCCTTCCTCGGCCGCCCAGTCGGAGACAGGCAGGTCGACGCCGAAGATACCCTTGATCGCCTCCTGCAGGGCGGTGGTGTTCCACTGCTCGGCGTAGGCGGTCTCGGGGATGTTCTGACGCACCAGCTCGTCGACGAGCTGATGGCGCATATCCTTCACCGTGTCGGAGACGTCGTCCTCGGCCATGATGTCGAGGCGCTGCTCGAAGATGACCTTGCGCTGGTCATTCATCACGTCGTCGTACTTCAGGATCTGCTTGCGGATATCGAAGTTGCGCGCCTCGACCTTCTTCTGCGCCATCTCCAGGGACTTGTTCATCCACGGATGGGTGATGGCCTCGCCCTCCTGCAGGCCGAGCGTCTTCAGGACGCCGTCCATGCGGTTGGAGCCGAAGATGCGCATCAGGTCGTCTTCGAGCGAGAGGTAGAACTTCGATCGGCCCGGATCGCCCTGACGGCCGGAGCGGCCGCGCAGCTGGTTGTCGATGCGGCGGCTCTCGTGGCGCTCGGTCGCGAGCACGTAGAGGCCGCCGGCTTCGAGCGCCTTCTGCTTCTTCTCGGCGACATCGGCCAGCAGGCGCCGGCGCTCCTTGTCGATCTCGGACTCGGTCGGCTCGCGGCCTGCCTCCTTCTCGGAGCCAATCCACTCCTTGAGGCGCGCCTCGGCGTTGCCGCCGAGCTGAATGTCGGTGCCGCGGCCGGCCATGTTGGTGGCGATCGTGACCGCGCCGGGAACGCCGGCCTGGGCGACGATGCCGGCCTCCTGCTCGTGGTAGCGGGCGTTCAGCACCTGATGCGGAATCGGCTCCGTGTTGCCTTTCGCCGAGCCAAGCTCCGTCAGATAGCTACCGATGTCGGTGAGGTAGTCCTTGAGCTCCTGCTCCTTGGGCGACTTGAGCTTGTCGGCAAGCGCGAGCGCATTGCGGCCGAGCCCGAGAATGTACTTCTTGTCCTTCAGGAGCTCGGAGAGCTGCTCTGACTTCTCGATCGAGACGGTGCCGACAAGGATGGGCTGCCCGCGACGATGGCAGTCGGCGATCGTCTGCACGATGGCGGCGTACTTCTCCTGCGCCGTGCGGTAGATCTCGTCGTCCTCGTCGACGCGCGAGACCGGGAGGTTGGTCGGGATCTCCACCACGTCGAGGCCGTAGATGTCGAGGAACTCGTTCGCCTCGGTGGAGGCGGTGCCGGTCATGCCGGCGAGCTTCTTGTAGAGGCGGAAGTAGTTCTGGAAGGTGATCGATGCGAGCGTCTGGTTCTCGGGCTGGATCTCGACGTGCTCCTTGGCCTCGAGAGCCTGGTGCAGACCTTCCGAATAGCGGCGACCGGGCATCATGCGACCGGTGAACTCGTCGATGATGACGACCTGGCCGCCTTTGACGATGTAGTCGCGGTCGCGCTGGAACAGCTTGTGCGCCTTCAACGCCGAGTTGATGTGGTGGACGAGCGAGACGTTCTCGATGTCGTAGAGCGAGCCCTTCATGAGGCCGCGTTCGGCGAGCTGCGCCTCGACGCGCTCGTTGCCGACCTCTGTCAGAGAAACCTGCCGCTGCTTCTCGTCGAGCTCGAAATCATCCGCGCCGAGCGTGGGGATGATGTCGTCGACCGCCTGATAGAGATCAGCGCGATCCTCAAGCGGGCCCGAGATGATGAGCGGCGTGCGCGCCTCGTCGATAAGGATCGAGTCCACCTCGTCGACGATGGCGTAGTGGTGGCCGCGCTGGACCATCTCCGCCTTGTCCATCTTCATGTTGTCGCGGAGGTAGTCGAAACCCAGCTCGTTATTGGTGCCGTAGGTGACGTCGCAGGCGTAGGCCGCCTTGCGCTGGTCGTCATCGAGGCCGTGCACGATGTTGCCGACGGTGAGTCCGAGGAACTTATAGACCTGCCCCATCCACTCGGCGTCGCGCTGAGCGAGGTAGTCGTTGACGGTAACGACGTGCACACCGTTGCCGGCAAGGGCGTTGAGGTAAACGGGGAGCGTAGCGACGAGCGTCTTGCCTTCGCCGGTCTTCATCTCCGCGATCTTACCCTCGTGCAGCACCATGCCGCCGATGAGCTGCACGTCGAAGTGACGCTGGCCGAGCGTGCGTTTTGCCGCCTCGCGAACAGTGGCGAATGCCGGCACAAGAAGGTCGTCGAGCTTCGCACCCTCGGCGAGCTGGCGACGGAACTTCTCGGTGCGCATCCGCAGCTCATCGTCGGTGAGGCGGGCGACATCCTCTTCGAGCGCGTTGATGGCATCGACGCGTGGCTGGTATCCCCTGACGCGGCGCTCATTGGATGAGCCGAAAATCTTCGCCGCAAATCCGCCGATCGTCGAAAGCATTCGAAGTGTTCCCCAAATTTCCGGGCTGTTGCCGGGAGGTATTGGCACGTTGCGCGGTTATTGCTGGCCACGCGGATACGCCATGACGACTGCCGGGACTGGCCGATCCGCGGGTGCGGCCGGCTCCCGGCGTGCGCTACAACCGCCTATTGCGCAATAAGCTCGGCTGCGGGGGAGAGATAAGGACCGCACCATAGGCTTGTCAACGCATTGGAAACACGTCCGTGGCGACTTGAAAGCCCGGAAATTCTTTCGCCAACTCTCCAATTCTTAACTTGGCAGGGCCTGCTCACCCCACTATCCATGGGGCCGCAATCGGCCGGACCTCCCGTTTCAGGTGCACGAGAGCGCAACAATCTGCGGGTATCGGTCCACACCATCCTTCTGGCCGCCCAACAATCAGAGATCAACATGTATCCAGTCATTCCGAACAAGCGCGCCCTCGCGGGCCTCGCCATCGCCGTCGCGGCCGTCCTATCGGTGCCCGGCTCGAGCGCCATCGCCCAGGACGCCGCGGGCGACAAGGCTGTCGCCACCGTCGACGGCAAGCCGATCACGGAAGCAGACCTGAAGCTTGCCGACACAGAGGTCGGCTCCGAGCTCGGCCAGCTTCCTCCCGAGGTGAAGCGCCGCGCGCTCGTCGAATACTTGATCGACAACCAGCTTTTTGCGAACGCTGCCGAGGCCGCCAAGCTCGGGGAGACGCCCGAGTTCAAGAAGTACATGGAATACCTGCGCGGTCGCGCGCTGCGCGAGCAGTACTTCGAGAAGACGCTCAAGGGCGCGATCAGCGAGGACGAGGCGAAGAAGATCTACAACGCGCGCCTCGCGCAGATGAAGCCGGAGACCGAGTTCGCAGCGCGTCACATCCTGGTTCCCACCGAGGAAAAGGCGAAGGAGCTGCGGGCCAAGATCGCCGCCGGCGAGGACTTCGCGAAGCTCGCAGGCGAGAACTCGACCGACCCGGTGTCGAAGAAGGACGGCGGGTTCCTCGGCTACTTCGGCATCGGTCAGATGGTGCCGGAGTTCGAGAATACCGTCGTCAAGATGCAGAAGGGCGAGCTGTCGGAGCCAGTGAAGACGGCTTATGGCTGGCACATCATCAAGCTCGAGGATCGGCGCCAGAAGGAGCCGCCGAGCTTCGACCAGGTCAAAGACACGATCATGAACTCGCTTGCCGTGCGCAAGGCGCAGGAGGCATCCGCCGAGATGCGTGGCAAGGCGAAGGTCGAGTATGTCGATCCCGAGCTCAAGAAGATGGTCGAAGAACAGAAGAAGAAGCAGGCCGAGGCCCTGGAAGCCGCAAAGAAGGCGGCGGAGCAGGGGCCTCAGCCTGCGGCGCCGGGTGCAGCTCCAACGCCTGGCACGGACCCGGCTAAGAAGTGAGCCGGCAACATCGATGACATGGCAACGGGCCGCTTGCTCCAAGCGGCCCGTTTTTTGTAGCGACGCGGGAAGCCGGTTGACTTGGCCCTTGGGGCCGGCCCGATAAGAGGTGCGGATCAGACAGCCGACGAGGTGATTCGTGCCCGCTTCAGCCCAATATCTCAGCCCGTCCGAAGCCGCCCGGCGTCTCGGTGTATCCGTTAAAGCGTTGCGCCTCTACGAGCAGCGGGGGCTCGTCACTCCACTGCGCACGGAGGCTGGCTGGCGGGCTTACGGACCCGACGAGATGGCGCGTGCGAACGAGATCGTTGGCTTGCGGGTGCTCGGCCTCAGTCTCGCACATGTTGCGCGGATACTCGACGGTGATTGCCTCGCCCTCGAGCAGGCTCTGGCAGCTCATCAGGCGGCACTGGAGAACCGAACTCACGACCTCGCCGTCCAGATCGAGAAAGTGCGTGCCTTGCGGCGCGACATTGCGCACGGAAAAGCGCCTGGGATGGCTGACGTCGCTGGCCTTTCACTTCCGGCTGCGGAACTCAAAGCAGCGTTCGACCTGCCGTGGCCATGGGGCGGGGAGCGGTTCGAGCTGCGCGATATACGCGGGCTGAACTACATCATCTGGCCGCTCGGCAGTGGCAAAACGAGACTCGCCCAGCGGATCGCCGAGACGCTTCCGGGGGCTGCCTTCCTGGGTCCAGATCGGGACGCGGCGAACGCGCGGCGTCGGTTGGACTCCGAGCTGGCATTGCGCTTGCGCGTGGACCGCACGATGGCCTGGCTGCTCGAAGACGGCGCAGAACAGTCCGACGCACTGGTGGCGCTGCTCGCGGGATTGGAATCGGACCACGCCTCGGCCGTCGTGGTCGACGTGGTGGAGCGGGGGCTCAACCAATCGACTCAGGAAGCGCTTGTCGCCTTTCTGCGCCGCCGGCCTCCTGGCAGTCGCCCGATTTTCCTGCTGACGCGTTCGAGCGCCATTCTGGACCTATCGGCAGTGGGCGGCGACGAGACGATCATTTTGTGCCCCGCCAACCACAGTCCGCCGATGCTGGTCGCCCCCCATCCCGGCTCTCCGGGCTACGAGGTAGTCGCCAGCTGCCTCGCCTCTCCGGAAGTGCGGACCCGGACGGAAGGCGTCATCGCGTGGCGGCCCGAGGTGGCGTAAAGATGTGCGCCTCAGCCTAGGTCTCGAAGATAATTCCCAGAACTCCCGGAGCCGACGATGGGCAAGCCCGCCCCCATATCCCCCTTCGCACCCACCTCGCTACCGAATGTACCGGAGGTGCCCGGCGTGCGCTTTGCGACCGCCGAGGCGGGCATCCGCTACAAGGGCCGCACGGACCTCTTGCTCGGGGTGCTCGCGCCCGGGACACAGGCGGCG
>JAEXXM010000018.1 GCA_023405815.1 Pseudomonadota bacterium
GCCATCTTGATGAGCTTGATGAAGCCGTCGCCGAGCGCCTTCATCCACGGGCTCTCGGCGATGCCCGGCGCGAGCCAGCCGACGAGGAAGCCGAGCAGGATGGCGAACAGAACCTGGACGTAGAGGACTTTGTAGAAGGGCCTGCGGGGTGTCCCCGGCGCACTCTCTGCTCGCATGCGATCCCCCCAACGCGACTTTTCTTCGATCTAATGCGGCAAGCCAACCAAGGGCAATTGTGGGAAACCGCTAAGTCCGACGGGCTCTGGATCGCGTGCGGCTATTAGCGGTTGCCTTCCGCGGCCTGCGCTCGGTGCCGGCGCGCGTCGGGGTCCGTTCTCCTTAGGGTTTCGGCGTGGTCGATCACTGCATTCACCTCCTCGCGCGCCAACCCGACATAGCCGCGCGGATCGAGCAGGACGTCGATTTCCTGCGACGACAGGAGGCTAGACACTTTCGGATCCTTGAGCAGTGCGGTCCTGAAATCAATGTTGTCGGCCTGAGCATGGCGAATGATGTCGTGAAGGTGCTCGTCCGCCTCGTCCTTGCCAATTTTCGGGGCGAGCGCGAAGGCTACCCGCTGCGCCATGATGAAGCCCTTGGTCTTGCCGAGGTTGTCCAGCATGGCAGCGCGATTTACCTGCAACCTTTCGAGAAGCCGCTTGGCTGTCTTGAGGTTTTGCGCCGTCTGCACGGAGATGTCCTTGAGCGCCAAATCCGGTCCGACGGTGCTGTCGCGCTCGAAGAAGTTCACCACATCGTCGAGAATGACCTCCGCCAGCCGCGGAATGGTTCGCGAGGCATGGATGAGCGCCTCCGATTTGTTCGGGTTGACCTTCTGCGCCATCGAGCTGCTGCTGACGGATGTCGAGGCACGCGCCTCACTGGTCTCGCCGATGTCGGTCATCTGCAGGAGAAAGAGCTCCTGGCCGATGTTGCCGTACAGCTTGCTGATAAGCGAAAGGGTCAACGCATAGGAGGCGAAGACGTCGCGCGTTCCATGCCAATCGTCGGGGTAGGGCTTCGATAGGCCGAGCTCCTCGGCGAAGGACCGCTCGATATCGATAGCCTTGGTACCCAGCCCGGCATATGTGCCGACCGCGCCCTTCAGAATTGCGGACCGATCGAGCTCGCCGAGAATGGACTTCAGCCGCTCTATGTCACGACGGTTCTCGCCGATCCACGTACTGACTTTCTTACCGAAGGTGATCGGTAGAGCGTGCTGGCCGAGGGTGCGCCCCGGCATGATCGTGTCCTGATGGGTGCGCGCCGTCTCGATGAGGATTGCCTCTATCTCGCGAAGCTCCTCGATGAAGAGCAGCGTCGCCCGGCGTAGCTGCAGGACGATCGCGGTGTCGTAGATATCGACCGTGGTGGCTCCATAGTGCACGTATTGGCGCGCGTCCGGATCGATCGCGCGCCGCCAGACGTTGACGAGAGCCACCATGCGATGCTGGACGAGCCGACGCTCCTTCTCGATTTCTGCGGCAGGCGCATAGCGGATGTCGGCCTTGCGCGTGATCGCCTCAGCCGCCGATCGGGGGATGGCACCGTGTTCCGCCTGCGCGCGTGCCATCGCCGCCTCGATGTCGAGAACGTACTGGTTCGTCTGATCGACGTCGAAGACCGCTTCGACTGTCGATGGTGTGTCGGGCAAATCGGCGGGCAGCGCCGGGCCTGCGAAGGCAACCGAGCAACAGGCGGCGAGAGCGCAGGAGCGCAACAGCAAAGGCATCACCCCTCCCTGACGCTTGGCGCCGGACACTTGCTGCCGCCGCGGCGGATCCGGGGTAGAGCACCTGAATAGCGCGCAATTATCACTCTGAGGCTGCAATGGCAGCCCCCGCCAGGATGGCTGCAGCCGGTGGTGACATGCGTGCGGCCTCGTGCCCTACGCCGGCAACCTCGCGAAGCCGCCAGTTGAACGGGGCACCCAACTGCGCTGCCACAGCTCTCGAGCGGCGGAAGTAGAAATGCCCGCGATCGTATCTGGTTCTTCCTTGCGCCACCGCGTCGGGATCATTGCGCATGTTGGCATAGTTGGTGTCGGCTGTGCCGAGCAGCAGCGTGAAGTCGCACGCGAAGGCGTCGCGCAGGGTCGCCTTGCCGATCGGCGCGCCGCGCAGTCCGAAGGGAAACCGGAACTCGTAATCGGGCACCAGGTACCAGCCGGGGTTGGCTGCAACGGCGTGATCGACCATTCGGCAGCCGGTGTGGAGCACGTATCGCTGCACGAACTGGGATCCGGCGCCGTGCCCGAATATGCTGAACTTGCGCCGATGGCTGCCGAGGCTCCGGGCGGCCATGCGGAAGGCTTGCTCGACGACAAAAAAGCCCGTCTGCTGCCAGGGCTTAGGCTCCAGATTTCTGCTGACGACGTTGCCGATATTGTAGGTCCAGGCGCCGGGCCACTTTTCCTCGGTGAACTCGGGAACGAGGAGAACGGCGCCGTACTGTTCGGCAAGCGGCTGCCAGGTGTCGTAATAGTCAAAGGCCAGATGACGCTCGACGCTACGGCGCGTTCCCGGCATTACAACCCAGATCGGGCTGTTGCTTGTGGCTGCTGCGGGCCGATAGGTGTAGATCGTCACCGGCCCGCGCGGGACGCCGACGACCTCGAACGAACCGTCGCCCACGGGCATTCTCTCTATGGCGGGATCGAACTGCGTCTCGGTCGCGCGCGCCGGCGTCGCCATCGAGGCGAGCGCGGCCATGAGGATGGCGGCGAGCATCAGCCGGGCACGGCGCATGGCCTGCTCCAGGCTTGGATGCGACAGACGGGTTTGAGCGAAGCTGTCCATTGGAGTTGAGTATCCTTTGGTTCAGAACTTGATCCGGGTGCCGGCATAGCCGATCAAGAGATCGGTCAGCGGCACGGGGCTGGGGCCAGTCACGCCAGTCGATGAGCGGTTCTGGACGCCTGCGGTATCGAGCTTGAAGACGCGGAAGCCCGCGTAGACATCCATTCCGGCGTCGTCGATATCCTGGTTGATCGCGCCGCCGAGCATCATCAGGCTGCTGTCGGTGACCTCAGCCAAATCCGCTTCGCGCAGTCCGGTGATAGCGTCGGACACCTCGGCGTATTCGCCGTAGATGGAGGTATCGCCTATCGACCAGTACTGGCGGCGAAGGCCGAACGCTGTGTAGAGATAGTCGAGCGGCGGGCGATTGGTCCCGTCAGGCGTCACAAGGCCCGCGGTATTCTCTCCGTATATCGCGCCAGGGGTTCCCGCGGCATTATATTCCTCGAGGCCGTGAAACGTCCGGTGCACATAGGCAGCGGTGGCAAACAATCCCGTGGGGATATGTAGGATGCTCGCGGAGCCCTTGTACTCGCGGCGATCGCGGAAGTACTCGGGGTGGCCTGCAACAACGCGGCCCTCGGTAGTGTCGCGCAAGTATCCTGCACCGAAGCGGAACTTGAAGTCGTTGTAGTTGATGCCGTGCTCGACGGCGACGTCGTAAAAGTCGTCCTCTCCCCAGGCAGCCGACACATCTACGTTGCCCCACTGACTTGACCACCGAGGTGCATCGTAGCGGACTACATCCCGCCTCAGAGTGTCGACGCTCCCTCCGCCCGATATGTCGTTCAACGTGGTGTTGACCGTCCCCGAGGTTGACCTCACGAGCGCGCCGTCGCCCTGCTCGTACCAATCGGCATGCCGCAGCATGAGACTTCCGCCGATGGTGGCGATGTTGGCTGCGCCGGGCATGATGCCGCCGACGTCCTTCAGGATGATATTGTCGGTAGCTGTCGAGGTATGACCAAGCGTGACTGTGCCGAGGAGGCTGCTGCGCAACCACCAGGCTGAGTGGCGGAGCTCGATCTGCTGCTCTCCGACGGAGACAAGCTGATCGACATCGTTGCTGGCCTGGTCATCGAGGCCAAGTGAGACGTAGTATCCTGCGCTCCAGCCGCGGGCGATCTTGGCCGCACCCTCGAAGTTGATGCGGCTGCGGGAGGCGACGTTGTCGACAACGTAGGCATCCTGCTTGGCGCCGTCGTCCCAGAACATGACCATGCGATTTATCCAGCCGGAGACAGACAGCGAGACGTTGGAGTTGCCCTTGCGGGCCGTCGTCGCTTCGAGCTCCGCCATGCGCTCATCGATGTCCTCTCCGCTACTCGAGCCGGGCGCTCCGATCGCGAAATCAGTCAAGCTGTTGCTGACCGGGGAGGATTGGTCGAGCTGGACCGTTAGGCCGAGCGAGCCGCCGTAGAAGTACACGTCGTCGTCTGCGAGAACGTCGTGGTTGGCGGTGAAATCCTCGATCGAGGCATAGTGCGGCAACGCGGTGCTGACGTTGTTCAGCCAGAGGAACTGGCCTGCGGCCGTGAGATAGGTGCCCTCGGCGAGCTTGAACTCGAAGCGCGGATTGATCTCGACGCCCTGCGCGAAGACGTTCTCGTGATCCGTGCTCTCGAAGCTGCGCAGGTCGGGGCGGTTCTCCGAGACGAAGGTTCGATTGCGATCTACGAAGTTGCTATAGAGGCCGCCTTTGATGCTGCCGCCGATTCGAATACCGGCTCCGACGTCGAACATGTGCTGCAGGCCGACTTGGAGGCCCACCAGCCGGTTGTCGGTTCGGATCGCCACGTGGTCACGCAAAGTCTCCGTGCCGATGCCAGGCACCGAATTGGCGGTGTCCATCGTCGATGAGCTGAGTACCTCGCCGAAGTTGATAGCGCGGGCGCCGATGCTGAGACCGGGAACGCCAAACGCACGTACGAAGTTGGCCTCCGCGCCGAAGAGCTTGGTCTCGTGATGGATGCTGAGGCCGTAGATGCTGTCGGAATTTACAGACGAGATGCCTGGAGCATCATCGTAGATCGTGTCGGTATCGGGAACGAAGCCGCCACCCTGGTTTGCCGGCCGCGCGACGGACAGGCCGAGTTTCGTCGCCTCCAGTCCGAACGGGACGAGGAAGAAGCCGGACAACTCGATCGGCTGATCGAAGATCGTAGCTTGCAGGGAGACTCGCACCCCCGGCACGTAGTCGTCACCCTCGAGATCGTCGGAGCGAAACTCGACGTATGACGCGCCTGCAGTGCCACCAACGGCGGTGAAGGGTACCGAGGCCAAGTCCTCGCGTCCGTAAAGCAATCCTTCGATGGTCAGGCCGCCTGGCGCTGGCCCCCCTGACGGCAAGGAACCTGAAGCGGAGGTGTCGCCATATTCGCCGGTGCTGTCGATGGCGGTGCTGTCGACATCCTGATCGCCGGCCGCGCGCGCGCCGGAAATGAACACGGCGGCAGAAAGCGACAACGCCGCGGAGATCGTCGCAAGGGAGTTTCGGCGCGCGCGATGCGCCGTTATTGCAGACAAAACACCCGCACCCTGCGGGTTACGCACACTACGCACGCTACTCACTCCAACAAGCTTTCCCCACCCAACTTTTATTTATTGGAAAAAACTATGTGAAAAGCCGCGGGAGCTACTATTCGAATGATCGAAAGGGCTCATCAGGAATTTGCATGAGCCTATGGGGCGTGCGGAGAATCAACAACATAACCATCCTGCGACAGCGCGGAACTGCTCAGGTTTTCAGCGCTGTGTGGCGCTGCTGCACCAGCTTACGCTGCTATGTGAAGGGGGGATTGGTTAACCTGCGGAATTTCGACGGAGCACAAATGCAAAAGGCGGCAAGTCGCTGTTGATTTGCGTGGAAAGGCTGAAGCCCTTTTTTGGTGGGCGTTTGTCCTGCAAATGTGAAATCGGCTATGTGCTCTTCGAGATTTTATCGCCTAATTCATGATCATCCGGAAATACGGAATTGGCATTGTCTGAATTCTTGTTTCTGAACTCGCCGATTGTCTGCCTTACGGAATTGACGAAAGCGGTTGCATGTGGGCTCAGAGGTCTGCCGCGGGGATGGACATAGCCGAATGTAAGCCATTTCGCCGGGGAAAGCGGTCTGAACTCCACAGCGTCGCTGTCGAGGCCGCGGGCGCTGAGGCGATCCATGAACGCGATGCCAACACCGTCGCTGGCCATCTGACATGCCAATAGGGACGACGGCGTTTCAACCATTGCGCTCGCTGAGGCGCCTGCGGGGGGAAGTAGATCGCCGAGTTGGAGCCGCCAAAGGGGATCGTGCCACGGTCCGATGAGATCGGCGTTGGCGAGATCGGCGGCGGTCAAAACGTCGCGAGCGGTAAGCGGATGTCCGACGGGAAGCACGGCGTCGATGCGCACTTTGAAGAGGGGGCTGGTTTCTACGGGGAGATGCGCAGAGGCCAGAGGCAGGGTGGCGATTGCCAGGTCGAAGCCACCCATGGCGATGTGCTCATCGATATCCTGGTGCGACAGGACGTCGACGCGGACGCGAATGCGATCGGTCTCTTTCCGGAGTCGAGATAGAGCCGGGGAAATCACTGCCTGTGCGATTCGCGCCGTCGTCAGCAGATGAAACTGCTGGTCGCCGCCGCGGATGTCCCGGGCGATGCGCGGCAGGTCCTCGATTCCAGCGAGGATGTGCTTGGTCGTATCGTAAAAGAGCTTGCCCTCCCTGGTCATGCTCAAGCCGCGACCAGTACGGTTGAACAACCGCAGTGCGAGCTCGCCCTCGAGCATGGCAATCAATCGGCTGACCGCCGGCTGGCTGAGGCAGAGATCGCTTGCGGCTGCCGAGAGCGAGCCGCGCTCGGCGATGAGTTGGAAGGCCCGGAGGGCTTTGAAATTCATGTTGCGGGGCCATCGAGCGGATGCCGGTGGAAGCCGAGTACGCGACTGCGCGCCGCTGCGTCCGTCCTTGGAAGGCTCAGCGCATTCGCTGTGGGGCGGCGTCGAGGTGATCGAGGTTGTCAGGAGCGTTGCGCCGGCCATCATTGGGTCATCCCCGTGGCAGCGCGAATGGCGTCGATCCGGTCCTGGCCGATGCGGGCGGCGACGTCGGCGTACACCGGGGCGAGGGCGGCCGTCCATGCCTGCCGCTCCTCGGCCGTCTGCACATGGAACTCAACTTGCGCCGAGGCTTTCATCTCGGCGATGGCCCGCTCGTTGGCCGTCGCGGCGATGCCGTTGGTATAGGTGGTCGCTTCCGCCATCGCACGCTCGAGAGCCGCGCGGATATCGCGGGGAAGTCCATCCCAGAAGGCTTTGTTCACGATCACCGCGTAGCCGAGGTAACCGTGATTGGTGAGCGTCGCGTGCGCCTGCACCTCATGCAGCTTCTGAGCGAGCATGTTCGAAGGCGGGTTCTCGGTGCCGTCGATGACGCCCATTTGCAGCGCCTGGTAGACCTCGGGCAACGGTATGACCTGCGGCACGACGCCGAGGGCGGCCATCTGCGCCTGCAACACGCGCGAGGGCTGGATGCGCATGCGCAGGCCGACGAGATCCTCAGGCCTGCGGATGGGCTTGTTTGCACTCATGATCTTGAAGCCGTTGTCCCAGAAGGCGAGACCACGGATTCCCTTGCCTTCGAGCCCCTTGAGCAGATCTCTGCCGATCGGGCCTTGCGTGACCGCGCGCAACGCCGTGCGGTCCGGGAACAGGTAGGGCAGGTCGAAGACCTCGAACTCCTTGGCACCGAGCGGTCCGAACTTGGCGAGCGAGGGGGCGACCATCTCGACGGCGCCGAGCTGCAGCGCCTCGAGCTCCTCCTGGTCCCTGTAGAGCTGGGAGCGGGGGTAGACCTCGACCTTGACCTTGCCGTGCGTATAGAGCTCGGCCAGCGCCTTGAACTTCTCGGCGCCCATTCCCTTGGGCGTATCGGGAGCCACGACGTGGCTGAAACGCAGCGTGATGACGTCGTCGGCGTGCGTGGCGCCGAGGAACGCCAGTGTGACAACGACCAATGCCGCCAGGGTCTTCATCTTACTCCCACTAAGCCCACCCTCGCTTCCCGTGCAGCGTGTATTGTCGTGCTGCATTCGCACCGACGGCTCGTGCCCTGCACCAAGGTCCGCGCCTTGAACCTTGGCCCCCAGGGCAGCTGTCTTGGTGACGCGGTCGCGTTTCCTCCACCCAACCTCGGCTTATGGAGGAAAATGAGCCACGGCTCTATTGTGGTTTTCCGCAACGCGACGGGGACAGGGCAGGATTGTTAAGGACAGCGTTGAAGTTGAGTAACGAGAAGCGGCCGCATGGTAGTTGACGCCCAGGCGCGAACTCGCTGGCAGCACGGGGGCGAGGAAGGGGGCTGGTCACGCTCGCTGACCGCACCTGCTCTGATGCTCGGGTCGCTGGTGTCGCTTGTCGGCATCTTCTGCGTGCTCGGACTGTTCCTCTGGCTTCACGACGGCGACGAGCGGGAAGCGCGGCGCGAGGAGATCATCCGTGACGCATTGTGGGTCGAGCATGCGTTGCAGTTTCGGTTCGGGGCCATCGAGACGCGGCTGTCGCGCATGGCTTACGAGCTGGGACGGGCTCAGGCTCCGCAAGAGGTGTTCGCTGTCCAGGCCAGTCCGCTGGTGCAGATCGAGCGAGAAATTTGGGGTCTGAGCTGGCTCGGCATCGACCAGGAGCCGGTGGCGTCGGTTCCCCACCTGCCTGATGGGCAGACCTCGCTCCCCCCGGTCGTGCTGTCAGCAATCGAGATCGCCAAGCGGACGGGAAGGGGATCTTTCACCGCACCCTATTCGCGCGCCGATGCGTCAGATCATGTTTCCTACGTCGCGCCCATCATGAAGGATGGCGCGGTGCTTGGCATACTGCATGCCGAAATCTCGCTGGGGCGGATGCTCGCGCAGCACGTGCCTTGGTGGATCGCCGAGAAGCGCGCAGTCGTCATCAAGCGCGGCGACGAACGCGTGGCTGCAAGCCGCTCGAAAGTCGATCCCGACAAGGCCGCGCTCAGCTATACCGTTGAAATCGGACCGCCGCTAACCGACCTTTGGTTGACGCTGGCGAGCTATCAGAACCGTTCGAGCTTGGTGCAGAACGGGCTCGTCCTGGCGATGGTCGTGCTCAGCTTTCTGACGGCAGCGGCCCTCATTGCGCGCGAGCGGCAGCTACGCGGCCGCAAGCTGGCGGAGGCGGCGCGAGACGAGGAGTATGCCTTTCGCAGGAGCATGGAGGAATCACTGCGCGTCGGCATCCGGGCCCGCGATCTCGACGGGCGCCTGCTGTACGTGAACCAAGCCTTCTGCCGCATGGTGGGCTACTCGGAGGCGGAGCTCGTCGGCCGCTTGCCGCCGATGCCCTATTGGGTGCCCGAAGAGCTGGAGCGCACGCAGCGCCTGCACGATGCGGTGCTGGCGGGAACGTCGACGGGACAGGGCATAGAGGTCAAGTTCCAGCGACGCGACGGGACGCGGTTCGACGTCCTCATCTACGAGGCGCCGCTCCTCGATGCGCAGGGACAACAGCAAGGCTGGATGGGCTCAGTGCTCGACATATCGGATCGCAAGGCCTCCGAGGAGCTGGCAAGAGTCCAGGCGGAAAAGATGCAGCACACCTCGCGCCTGGTGACCATGGGTGAGATGGCGTCGTTCCTTGCCCACGATCTCAACCAGCCGCTTGCGGCGATCCGCAGCTATCAGACCGGCCTCAAGAACATGCTGTCGTCGGGGGTGATGAGCGCTGAGGATGTCGGTCCGGCGCTCGATGCCATAGGCAAGTCGGTCGAGCGCGCCGGCCTTATGATTCGCCGCGTCCATAACTTCGTGAGGAAAAGCGAGCCCCGTCTCGAGGCGCTGGACCTCGGCGAGGTGACCAAAGAGACGGTGGCGCTGCTCGAGCCGGAGCTGACGCGAGCGCGGTGTGTGGTGGACGTATCACTCGATCCGGATCTGCCGCGCCTCAGGGCCGATCGCATCCTGATCGAGCAGGTGCTCGTCAATCTCATCCGCAACAGCCTCGATGCCTGCAAGGATCTGCCGCGAAATCGGCGCAGGGTGACGCTTGGAGCTACGATGGGGGCGGGCGTTATCGACGTGCGCGTGTCCGACCGCGGTAATGGCGTGCCCGAGCACCTCAGCGCACAGCTCTTCTCACCGTTCGTGTCGACCAAGGAGGGCGGCATGGGCATGGGGCTGACGATCTGTCGGTCAATCGTCGAGCTGCACGGCGGCGGAATCCGATACGAGCCGCAGCCGGACGGCGGCGCGTGCTTCGCCTTTACCCTTCCACCTTTACACTGATGCGCCCATGAACGAGCCACGCGTCTATGTCGTTGATGATGATGCAGTGCTGCGGGACGCGTTGACGTTCCTCCTGTCGTCGCGAAAGGTGAGCATGTCGGCCTTCGCCTCGGGCGAAGAATTTCTCGGGGCATTCACTCCCGAGCTGCGTGGCTGCGTGCTTACCGACATCCGCATGGACGGGATTTCGGGGCTTGAGCTTTTCTCGCGCCTCAAGGATGCAGGTTCGAGGCTGCCGTGCATCGTGCTGACGGGGCATGGCGACGTGCCGATGGCGGTGGAGGCCCTCAAGAATGGCGTCCGCGACTTCATAGAGAAGCCTTTCGATGCCAACGACCTCGTCGACAAGCTCATCGTCGCCATGGCCGACGATCTTGCGCAGGCCGAGCAGGATGCACAGAGGCGCTCGCATGCGGAGCGGATGGCGATACTCTCCGAGCGCGAACAGGAAGTTATGCAGCTCCTGGTGGCCGGAAAGCCGAACAAGGTTATCGCCGACGACCTCGCCATAGCCATTCGGACAGTCGAGGTGCATCGGGCGCGGATATTCGAGAAGCTGGGCGTTCGCAGCGCCGTCGAGCTGGTCAAGCTGCTGGCGTCGATGGACAAGATCCCCGGCTAGCTGCTCGGTTTTTCGGTCCGGGCGTTTCGGTCAATAGGCGCGGCCGCGCGGTCAAGTCCTTCCACTTCCCTTCCAATAACGTGGCACGCAAAAGGAGAGGGAGTGACGTGTGAGCGAAGACGGGGTGCAACGTCCGGACGTGGTGGGGCAGAGCCCGCTCGACCTCGTCGCCGTGCGCGCGGCGCGCCGCTATCCTCTCCCCGATAGTGTGGTGCCGACGCTCATAAACATTTCCGAGAACATCACCTATCGGCTCGATGATCCTATTGGGGGCGGGCGGTGGGCATTGCGCGTGCACAGGGAGGGGTACCATTCGCGTCGCGCCATTGCGTCGGAGCTCTCCTGGCTGAGGGCGCTGAGCGAGAGCAGTGCAGCCAATGTCCCGTTGCCCCTGCGTGGGAATGACGGAGAGTTCATACAGACGCTTGCGGTCGGTGCAGGGATGGCCCCGCGCAACGCGGTGCTGTTCGGGTGGGAACAGGGCAGCGAGCCTGCTTCCGACGATATTACCGGCTATGAGCGTCTCGGTGAAACCGCCGCGCGCATGCATAAGCACGTCAAGGCGTGGCAGCGGCCGCCGTGGTTCGAACGGCACACGTGGGATTTCGCAACGACTCTGGGCGATGCCCCCCATTGGGGCCGCTGGCGCGACGGCATCGGCATGACCCCCGCCATAGAGGCCGCGATCGCGGAGGCCGCCGGTGTGATCGAGCAGCGGCTCGCACAGATCGGCAAGGGACCGGAAGTGTTCAATCTCGTCCATGGCGATATGCGTCTTGCCAATCTCCTGCTCGACGGCAGCACGGTGAAGGTCATCGACTTCGACGACTGTGGATTCTCGTGGTTCCTCTATGACTGCGCCACGACGGTTTCATTCTTCGAGGAGAAACCGGAGGTGCCCGAGCTGATCAAAGCGTGGGTGCGCGGCTATCGGCGCGTCGGCGTGCTTGACCCTATCGCGGAGGCGGACATCGAGACGTTCGTCATGCTGAGACGCATCTTGCTTGTCGCCTGGATCGGCTCGCACGCGGATACGGAACTGGCGCGGTCGATGGGCGCGAGCTACAGCGAACGTACGGTTCCATTGTGCGAGCGCTATCTGTCCAGGTTCGGCAAGGCGCGCCAGCCTGCGCGGACGTCCGGTCCTATTCGGGCCCGCTGGTGGAAGCGTCTGTTTGCTTAGCTCGTTGCTCGGGAAATAGGCAGGCAGCTCGTGGTTCGACCACGCGAGGATTCTTGACCATCGGCCTTCGTCTGCTAGCCTCGGCGCTCGCTTCATCTAGCCAGCTTCGTCGGGCCGCATGGAAAGAGATGCACGCGACGCCACGGTCAGAGCCCACGCGCATGCGCGAGATCGCGCGGCCGCGCCCGGAGTGCTGGCGTCGTCCGCAACCGGCATCGTCTCTTGGATCGAGCGTCACAACGGCGATGTCGATCGCATCTTTGGCTACGCCGGGATATCGCCGGAAGCGGCCGGATCACCGACGCTCGTGCTCGACCTCAATTCCTTTTGCCGCCTTTTCGAAGAAAGTGCCCGGCTGACGCACATCGACAACTTCGGACTGCAGTTCGGCATTACGTTCGATCCGCGCGATCTCGGCCTTTGGGGGTATGCGGCGATATCAGCGCCGACGCTCGGCACTGCCCTGCAGACGTTGGTCGAGCTCTTTCCGCTGCACCAGCAGTCTTCGGTGCTGCGGCTCATCCCAGCGGGCACGGACATGCTGCGCCTCGAGTATCGCATCGAGTCGGCTGACATTTGCGGCCGCCGGCAGGATGCGGAGCTGACGCTTGCGCAGGTGACCAGCCTCATCCGCGGCTGTCTCGGGCGCGGCTGGGGTCCGGAAGAGGTTCACTTCGAGCACCCGAAGCCCGAGGGCTGGCGCGGCCACGAGCAAGCCTTCGGTGCACCTGTATTCTTCTCGCAGCCGACCAATGCGCTGCTCATCAAGGCATCTGCGCTCGGTGCGCCGATGCCGGCCAGCGACCTTCGGCTGATGTACGAGCCTGTGTGAAAACCCTGTCGTTCCAGCGAACCATTGTACGATTCCTGTGAGGCTTCGCGGGAGGATCGGATGGGGCGGTTCATCGAAGGTGCGGATCGGAGACAGGCGACGCTGTTGCCTGAGG
>JAEXXM010000047.1 GCA_023405815.1 Pseudomonadota bacterium
CCCCCGGCCAGCGCCATTGCCAGCGTGATGATCCAATAGAGCGGCTTGCCCGCATATTCGGGAAAGTTGACCGACTCGCGGAGCTGGTACCATTTCGCAAGCTCGGCCAGGAGGCCGCCGGCGGTGCCGACCAGAAAGACCTCGGTGAAACCTGAAACGGTCATGGAAACCTCCCTCGCAAAAAATGTCTAAAGCAATGAGCATGGCACCGCGCCAATATACTGCGCGCGTGTAACGTGCATTCTATCATCCGCATCGAAAGTCGGGAACGCATCAAGTGAGCGATAAGGCGCCCATTGCCATCTACGTTGATGCCGACGCGTGCCCGGTGAAGGACGAGGCGCTGCGCGTCGCCGAGCGGTACGCCCTCGTCATCTATTTCGTCTCCAATTCCTGGATGCGGCTCCCCGAAAGCCCGCTCGTGAAGCGCATCGTCGTCTCCGATGGACCAGATGCCGCCGACGATTGGATCGCCGATAGCATCGGCGCCTGTGATATTGCCGTAACCGCCGACATTCCGCTCGCGGCCCGCTGCCTGAAAAGAGGCGCCGAGGTGATCGGACCCACGGGCAAGCCGTTCACGGAAAGCGGCATCGGCATGGCGCTCGCCATGCGCGAGCTGTCCGCGCACTTACGCGAGACGGGCGAGAGCAAAGGCTACAATGCCGCGTTCACGCGTGCCGATCGCTCGCGCTTCCTGGAGGCGCTGGAGCTCGCCGTGCAGCGGGCGCGACGCAAGCCTGCGTGAAAGCGGCGCAGCCGCCCGACACACTTGGGTGACTTGAGCCGATAGCCCATGTAGGTATCGCAACAAGAGCCCTCCGGAACGAGCCCACACCAAAAGAGGCAAAGTGAACCATACGCTGCCGAGCAATCGCCTCGACCGCCCGGTTGGGGCTGGGGACCACACGCTGGGATCGCCCGGCGCCCCGATCACGCTGGTGGAGTACGGCAGCTACGCCTGCCCCTACTGCCGCGCCGCCAATGCGCGCATCACCGAGGTGCGCAACGAGCTGGGGGACCGGCTGTTCTACGCCTTCAGGCATCGGCCGCTGACGGGAAGCGATCTTGCGCGCCGCGCTGCCGAGCTGGTCGAGCGCGCGCCCGATGACGACAGCTTCTGGGATGCACACGTCAAGCTCATGTCGCGCTCGCCGAGTCTGACCGAGGAGGATCTGCGCGTCGTTGCCGACGATCTCGGCGTCGAGGTGCCGCCGGCGGAGCCGACATCGGCGGAATGGCAGGCGGCGGCCGATCGCGTCATGGCCGACGAGCTCAGCGCGCGCGCCAGCGGCGTGATGATGACGCCGACCTTCTTCATGAACGGGCGCCGCTACGACGGCCCCTGGGACGAAAGCTCGTTCCTAGATGCGATGCTCGGGAGGCTCGGTCACCGCTTCCGCGCCGCCGCGCTCGACTTCGCGAGCTGGGGCCCTTCCGCGGGCGTGCTTCTGCTGCTGTCGACGGTCGTCGCGATCGCCATCACCAATTCGGGCTGGGGGCACGCGTTCGAGGAATTCTGGGAGCAGTACGTCGGCATCTCCTTCGGCGCTGCCAATTTCAAGATGTCGGTGCGGCACTGGGTGAACGATGGTCTGCTGACGATCTTCTTCCTCGTCGTCGGCCTCGAGATAAAGCGCGAGTTCACCGTCGGCCATCTCGCGAGCCGGCGGTCGGCGGCATTGCCGGTCGCCGCCGCGATCGGCGGAATGGCCGTGCCGGCTGCGCTCTATGCCCTCGTCATCCCAGCGGGACCCTGGGTGCACGGATGGGGCGTGCCGATGGCGACCGACACCGCCTTCGCCGTTGCTCTCATCGTCATGATGGGGCCCCGGGTGCCCGTCGAGCTGCGCATCTTCCTGACCGCCGCCGCCATCGTCGACGACATCGGCGCCATCGCCGTTGTCGCCGTCTTCTACTCGAGCGCCATCGACTGGACCTATCTCGGTGCAGCGCTGGTCGTGACCGCGGGCCTCGCCGCTCTCAACCGGTCGCACATCTATCGCGTCTCGCCGTACGTCCTGCTCGGCATCCTGCTGTGGGCCTGCGTCCATGCCGGCGGCCTGCACGCCACGCTGGCTGGCGTCATCCTGGCGCTGTTCATCCCGACGCGCCCGCCTCCCAACCTCGAGGCGCTCACCGCGCAGCTCAACGGCATCGTCACGGCCGAGGCCGAGCACGGCGACGAGGTGTTGCGCCGCGGCCCGTCGCTACCGGCACTGCGCGCCATTGACGGCATATTCGACCGCATGGAGTCGCCGGCCGACCGCCTCTTGCGCCATGCGGGCGCGCGTTCGAGCTACGTGATCCTGCCGCTGTTCGCGCTGGCGAATGCCGGTGTGCCGCTCGGCATGGGCGTCGTGGCCGGGCACGAGCAGCTTATGCTCGCCATTATCGCCGGTCTCGTCGTCGGCAAGCCGCTCGGCCTCGTCGCAGCTTCCGCTTTGGCGGTGTGGGCTGGACTGGCGAGCAAGTCGGCCGGCTACACCTGGCGGCAGCTCGCCGGCGCAGGCGCCTTGGCCGGCATCGGATTCACCATGTCGCTGTTCATCGCCGGACAATCGTTCCCGGGTGCATCCGACTTTGCAGCGGCGAAGATCGCGGTGTTCGCCGCCTCGGTGATATCGGCGATCATCGGCGTCGCCGTTCTGTGGAAGCCCGCAGCCGTGCCCGAGGCGGAACAGGCCGAGGCGGCCTAGCTGCGCGCATAGACAGGGATGAGGAACCGTGCCGAGTAGTTGACCGCACGCGGCGCGCCGGGTTGGGCCGGCTTGGGCATGCGCTCGTGGTCGGTGTGCACGGCGAGCGCCCACTGGATGCCGGCGCCCTCCTCGTCGAGCGCGCACGGTGGCTTGTCGTCGGGCAGCGGCACATCGATGGGGATGGTGGTCGTGCCGTCCTTCAGACGCATCATGCGGTCGGCATCGATCGGGTAGGCGCGCGACCAAATCGTCTCGGTGTCCCACTCGCGGGTGCGCCGCCCTGAACTCTGCGTCCAGTACCAGTAGCGGCGCTCGCAGACGAGCTCCACCTCCAGCGGTACAAGCGAAGGCATACGGGTGACGATGCGGCCGCGGAACTCGTCGCCGAGATAGCCGGGCAGTGTGTCGATGTGCAGCGTCGAGGCCCCATAGCGCCACCAGTGCAACGTCGCGCCGATGGCACAGAGGACGCCGATCAGCCCGCACAATGGAAAAACGACCGCGAACGCCGCATCAGTCCAGGACTCGTGAACCGCAGAGATGATCTTGTCCCAGTTGACGGTCCAGATGAACGCGCAGATGCCGTTCCAGCCGACCGACCACACCCAGAGGAAGATCGCCACGGCGAGGCTGGCGCGGTCGGTGACCTTCCGCTGCGCCCAGGCCTCGTCGAGCATCCAAGGCGCATCGGGATGAAGCGCGGCACGCCGCGTCGTGCGGGCGTCGCGCATCGGCATTACGGCGTAGCGGAAGTAGAAGTAGCCGACGCCGATGACGCTCAGGATCAGGCTGAAAGCGAAGATCGCGATCGCCGTCGGCAAGTCGGCGTCGCCGCGCCGGTAGGCACCGATCACCCCGACCTGCGCCATGATGCCGAGCACGGCCGCAAAGCCGAATCCGCCGAACGTGAAGATGGTGCCGAATGTCTCGGCGATGCGCGCCGAGATCCCCCGCGAGGACGTGTCGTCCGCCACTGTGTTCCTTCCCCCCTGCCTCTGCCTTCCGGCGGGTCGACTGCTAGCTTGTCGCCGCGAGATTTGGAAGGCGCATCGTGCCTCTCAGTTCTGCGGGAACCCCGAGCGGAAGATCGGCTGCCCCGAGCGGATGCGCGACTTGAGCTCCTCGCTCAGGTCGTCGACGGGCTGTATCGTGCCGTCGTCCTCCTCGTAGAAGAATTCCGGCAGCAGATGGTGGTGCGCCTCACCGTTCCAGAGCACCGCGAGCGGCCCTTTCACGGGCGCGGCAATGTCGTAGGGCTGGTCGTCGATGACGATGCCGTTCGCCGAGCTGCCGCCCCAGGCGCGGAAGCTGCCGTGATTGTATTCGCAGTAGATAATGCCGGTCGCGCCGAGCGGGCCGACGACAATGATCGGCGCGCCGCCCTTGATGATGTGCCGCACCGAGAGGGCGCCGAGCACGACGAGGAACGGGCCGCCATCGGTGTCGTCGTTGAGTATGTCGCCGGCAACCCTCAGGTCGCCGAGGGCGATGATGCCGCGATAGGTTCGGCCGCCGTGGGCGGCCGCATCGTAATCGAGCTTCAGATCGCCGCTGATCCTGGCGCCGTCCGGAAGCAGCAGGATGCCGCCGCGGTCATATTCGTCGGCAAGGCAGAGCTCGTCATCGAGGGCGATCTGCAGGTCGCGCCCGGCAAGGTGACCTGCAAGGATCGGCGCCAGGAGCGCGTGCGCCTCCTCGGGTGGAATGAGCTCTGCGTCTAGAATGTGCATTTCGGGTCCGGCTGTCGCGGAACCCGGTCTCTACGACATGCTCTCGTGGGTGCCTGTTTCCCGCGGAACAGCCCGGCGCTGCTAGCGCAGGTCGATGCGCTCGGCGCCGAGGATCGCTCCCGGCCGCGCAGGCGTTCCTTCCTGCACGAGGACGACGGCACCGTCGTAGCGCTCGCCCTCAGGCAGCTTCGCTTTGAAAGCGACCGGCGCGCCCGACCAGGCGCCGAGCGGGATGATCTCGCGCACGATGTTCGTATACGTCAGCTTGCTGTGCGCGTTCTCGCCGCGGCCGACCGCGACCTGTCGCGAGGCGAGATAAGGCAAGAGCACGACCGTCGCATGCGGGCTGCCGGGCTTGGCGGCGTCGATTGCGACTTCGATCCCGGCGCCGTCCTGCTTTGCCGCAATCGGCAGCCGCGGCGGCGTCGTCGTTGCGGCGGAAGCGTCGATCGCGGCGCGCATCGCGCCGTTGGCGTGCTCGCTGCCGTTGACGACCACCTGCGGGGTGTAGACCTGGCCGTCACCGCGCTTTCTGGCGTAGGCGTACTGGCGCTCAGTGAACACGTGCTTGGCGAACGTGTCCTTCCAGCCGAGTCGATCCCAATAGTCGACCGGTAGCGACAACACGATGAATTGCGGATCGTGCGCGAGCTTTTCCAGCAGGCGGTCGGCCGGAGGGCACGATGAGCAGCCCTGGCTGGTGAACAACTCGAGCACGGTGCGCGGTTCGGCGTCGGCTGCATCGGCCGATAGAGCGAGGCCTATAATCAATGCGGCGAGAGCGCGGGCGTGCATAAGCCATCTCCAGTGCTGTCCTAGCACTAGTTCGCTCGCGATGGGCCGGCGTTACGTCACTGAAGCGGGAGCTCAACCGACTGCCAGCACGCCGCGCTCGTCCTTGGCAAAGAACGGGTTATGCGCGACCTCCCACAGATGGCCGTCGGGGTCGGCGAAGTATCCCGAATAGCCACCCCAGAAGACCTCCTGCCCCGGCTTGACCATCCTGCCGCCCGCGGCGACTGCCCGCGCGATCATGGCATCAACGTGAGCGGGTGAGTCGAGATTGCACGCGAGCGCGATCCCGGCAAAGCCGCTTCCGGCCGAGTCTACCGTCGCGTCCTCGGCCAGAGCGGTGCGCGGATAGAGTGCGAGAACGCATCCTGGCATCTGGAAGAACGCGACCTCGTCGGTGCTTTGTGGGGCGATGGCGAGCCCCATCGCGGTGTAGAACGCACGCGCGCGGCCAAGGTCGGCGACACCGAGCGTGACGAGCGACAGCCCGAGCGCTGGAGGGGTGGTCATCGATACCTCGAGCCTGCAGGCTCGTCCCGTTTCAGGCCTTCGTGCGATTGCCTATTTGAATGCGCGTCGCACCGATGATCGCGCCGGGCCGCTCGGGCGTTCCAGCCTGCAGCAGCACGACGATGCCGTCATAGCCCGTGTAATCCTTGAGCGCGAGCCGCTGTTTCACCGGCGACCCGCTCCAGCGGCCGATGGGAACGATGTCGCGCACAAGGTTGGCGTAGTGGATGGTCTCGCCGCCGCGCATCGGGATCTCGCGCGAGGCGACATACGGCAGCACGGTGATCACTCCGCCGCTCTCCGCGCCTGCTCCCTTGCCGGCGCCGACCGATACCAGGATGTCCTGGCCGACGGGCGTCGCCTTAACCGGAACCGAGATCACGCCTTTCGTCTGCGTGATCGCCTCGGCGATCTCGGCCTGGTCCGCGCCGTTGGCTGGGGCGGCGCCGTTGACGACCGCCTCCGGCGTATAGAGCGTGTCCTCGTTGCGCACGTCGGCGTAGGCCGCCTGGCGCTCGGTGAACTCGGGCTTCGCGAGCGCATCCTTGCGGCCGGGGCGGTCCCAGGAATCGACGGGCATCACCAGCGTGATGAGGTCGGGGTTGCGGGCGAGCTTGACGAACAGCGCGTCGGCCGGCGGGCAGGCGGAGCAGAACGGGCTGGTGAACAGCTCGACCACCGCGCGCGGGGCTGCTTCGGCCGTCGAGGCGACAGCACCAATCGTCGCCAGAACCAGCGCGAGTTTCTTCCAACGCATGCACAATTCCCTGTCTTTTTGAGCGTCACCCGACTGTCAGTGTTCGTCGCAAATCGCGGCGTCGATGGGGCAGCATGCAGGCAGATGGTTAAGCGGGAGTGCGGCCAAGTGGATAGGCAGAGGATGCTGCAAAGCCCTGGCTTGAGGCGCGCGCCGCTCGGGGCCATATTCGGGCCATGCCGCCTCCCCCCAAGGACCCAGACAAGATCCCGAAGCCGCGCGCCTCGCGCGTGAAGTCCGGCAAGCCACCGGCGCCTCCGCCCGAGACGGCGGCCGGCACGCCGGAGGTGCGCGCGCGCGGCAAGGCAGGCCGCAAGCCGGCGTCGCCAGCGCCGGGCATGGAGGAGGCGCCGCAGGCGACCTATGACGCTCTGCGCGCCCTCGCTTTCCCCGGCGCACCGGCGGGGGAAAGCGCCAACACGCGCCCCTCCTATGACGGCGAGGCCGAGCACAAGCCGCTTCCCGCCCTGCGCCAGCAGGGTCCCCTCCCGCCGTTCGGCGGCGCGTCCCTCGGCCAGTACCTCGACGCCCTGCTGGCCAAGCCCGAGCAGCGCTCCGAGCGCGCGCGCGAAATACTGCTCGCCCAGCCTATGCTGGCGGAGCATCCGCTCGTATCCGGCGACAGGCCCGCGTTCACGCCGCACCGGCCGCCGCGCCCGGAGAAGTCCGAAGGCGGCATCACGTTCAACATCGTCTCCGAGTACTCGCCCAAGGGCGACCAGCCGACGGCCATCGCCGAGCTCATCGACGGCATCAACAAGGCGGAGCGCAGCCAGGTGCTGCTCGGCGTCACCGGCTCGGGCAAGACGTTCACGATGGCGAAGGTCATCGAGGGCACGCAGCGCCCGGCGCTGATCCTTGCCCCGAACAAGACGCTCGCGGCGCAGCTCTATGGGGAGATGAAGGGCTTCTTCCCCGACAATGCGGTCGAGTACTTCGTCTCGTACTACGACTACTACCAGCCGGAAGCGTACGTGCCGCGCACAGACACGTACATCGAGAAGGAATCCTCGATCAACGAGCAGATCGACCGCATGCGCCACGCGGCGACGCGCGCCCTGCTCGAGCGCGACGACGTCATCATCGTGGCCTCGGTGTCGTGCATCTACGGCATCGGCTCGGTCGAGACCTACACGGCGATGACCTTCACCGTGCAGGTGGGCGAGCGCCTGTCGCGCGACCAGCTCATCGCCGACCTCGTGGCGCTGCATTACCGGCGCAACGACGCCAACTTCGTGCGCGGCTCCTTCCGCGTGCGCGGAGATACCGTGGAGCTGTTTCCGGCCCACTTGGAGGACCGCGCCTGGCGCATCTCGCTGTTCGGCGACGACGTCGAGAGCATCGTCGAGTTCGACCCGCTGACGGGGCAGAAGTCGGACGATCTGGCGCTGGTGAAGATCTACTCCAACTCGCACTACGTGACGCCTAAGCCGACGCTGCAGCAGGCCATCAAGGCGATCAAGGCGGAGCTGAAGCAGCGTCTCGATGAGCTCTACGCCAACGGTAAGCTGCTCGAAGCCCAGCGGCTCGAGCAGCGCACGCTATTCGACATGGAGATGATGGAGGCGACGGGAAGCTGCGCCGGCATCGAGAACTACTCGCGCTACCTCACGGGCCGCAAGCCGGGCGAGCCGCCGCCGACGCTGTTCGAGTATCTGCCCGACAACGCGCTCGTGTTTGTCGACGAGAGCCACGTGACGGTGCCGCAGATCGGCGCCATGTTCCGCGGCGACTACCGGCGCAAGGCGACGCTGGCGGAATATGGCTTCCGCCTCCCCTCGTGCATGGACAACCGCCCATTGCGCTTCGAGGAATGGGACGCGATGCGTCCGCAGACGGCGTTCGTGTCGGCGACGCCCGGCTCATGGGAGATGGAGGAGACAGGCGGCGCCTTCGTCGAGCAGGTCATCCGTCCGACGGGCCTCACCGACCCGGAGGTGATCATCCGGCCGGCGAAGACGCAGGTCGACGATCTTCTTTTCGAAGCCAAGGAAACGGCGAAGCGCGGCTACCGGACTCTCGTCACGACGCTGACCAAGCGCATGGCCGAGGACTTGACCGAGTACATGCACGAGGCCGGCATCCGCGTGCGCTACATGCATTCCGACATCGAGACGCTGGAGCGCATCGAGATCATCCGCGATTTGCGCCTCGGCGCCTTCGACGTGCTCATCGGCATCAATCTTTTGCGCGAGGGCCTCGACATCCCCGAGTGCGCGCTGGTCGCCATCCTCGATGCCGACAAGGAGGGCTTCCTGCGCTCGGAGACCTCGCTGGTGCAGACCATCGGCCGCGCCGCGCGCAACGTCGACGGCCGCGTCATCCTCTATGCCGACAGCGTGACGGGCTCGATGGAACGCGCCATCGCCGAGACCAACCGGCGGCGCGAGAAGCAGGTCGCCTACAACGCCGAGCACGGCATCACGCCGGAGAGCGTCAGGAAGAACATCGCCGACGTGCTGGCCTCGGTCTACGAGCAGGACCACGTGACGGTCGATACCGGCCTCGCCGACGCGCCCGTGGTCGGGCACAACCTCACCGCCGTCATCGAGGACATGGAGCGGCGCATGCACGAGGCGGCCGCCGACCTCGAGTTCGAGACGGCGGCGCGGCTGCGCGACGAGATCAAGCGCCTGCGGGAGACCGAGCTGGCGGTTTCCGACGATCCACTGGCACGCCAGGAGGAGATCGAGGAGCGCACCGGCGGCTACAAGGGCGAGCGCAAGTACGGGGGCGCCCCGAAGGACGGGAGAGGTGGCTCGCGGATCGAGACCGAGTATCAGCCGGTCCAACCGACACACGCGCAGCAAAGCGCGATACCGGCGGGCTCGCGTATCAAGAAACCTTCACTCGATGAGATGGGGCCCGGCACCGACCGCGCCATTCCGGCGCGCGCACCGAGCATCGATCCGCGCACCAAGGCCGGCGCGTTCGGCGAGGGCGTGAAGGGGCCGCACAAGCCGACGCTCGACGAGATGGGGCCGCACGCCATGCTGCCGCCGAAGGGCGGGACGCGTCCGACGCGGACCGTCGACGTGCCCACCGAAGCGGAGAAGAAGAGCCGCCGCGGCCGCCCGCGCAAGACAGGCCGGCCGGGGCAGTAGTCCATCTCGCGCAGCGCGCTATCCCGTGGTATCTAGAGAACATGACCAAGCTCGAGGAAATCGAAGCCGCAGTTGCTCAGCTCTCGCCCGCGGATCTGAAGAGACTCCGCGCGTGGCTCGACGAGCTTGATGAGCGTTTGTTCGACGAGAAGATCGAGCGGGATGCCAAAGCGGGCAAGCTCGACAAAGTTGCGGCGAAGGCGATTGCCGAAGACGATGCCGGGACGACATCCGACCTTTAGGCCCTGAGAGCATCACGACAGCAGAGCATGGAACACCGGAAGAGCGAAGACTTCCGGCAAGCCTATCGCGCGTTGCCCGATGATGTCCGAGCGCTGGCGGACAAGAATTTCCGCTTACTCAGGGACGATCCGAAACATCCAGCACTCCGCTTCAAGAAGGTTGGCCCATATTGGTCTGCTCGCGTCGGGCGTTCGTATAGAGCGCTAGCCGTAGAGCGTCCCTACGGCTTTCTCTGGTTTTGGATCGGCCATCATTCGGACTACGACAAGTTGATCGGTTAGCGCGCACCGACGCGTCGCGGGAAGCCCGGAAGGCCCGGGCAGTGACGTCGAAAGCGGCGCAGGCTACTCGGTTCGCTGGCCGGCCGCCCCGCAGGCAACCAGACTTCAAGAACCTTGACGCCAGCTTGGGCTGTGCGCTTCCTCATCGGGCACGCTAAGATTCCGAACCCACCGACGGAGCAAGCCGATGAGCAGAATTGGGCGCATATTCCTCACCGGCCTCCTGGCCGCGCTGCCGCTGCTGCTCACGATCTTCGTCACCGCCTGGCTGCTGTCGCTGGTCAACCAGTACTTTGGCCCGAGCAGCGGGTTCGGCCGCCTGCTCGGATCGTTCGGCTTCGGCGTCGGTACGTCCGAGCTTGCGTCCTACCTGATCGGTCTCGGCCTGATCGTTGCCGCCATTTATGGGCTCGGCCTCGTCGTGCACTCGCGGCTCGGGGCGTGGATCAGCGCGCTGTTCGACCGGATGGTCCGGCGCATACCGTTCATCTCCAACGTCTACGACCTGTCGAGCCGCTTCGTGTCGATCGTCGACAGCAAGAACGGCGACAGCCTGAAGGGCATGAGCCCGGCGTGGTGCTACTTCGGCGGCAAGCCGAGCGCGGCGGTGCTGGCGCTGCTGCCGTCGAAGACGCCGATCAAGCTGGGCGGCGAGGACTATCTCGGGGTGCTTATCCCCTCGGCCCCGGTGCCGTTCGGCGGGGCGCTGGTCTACGTTCCCGCCGCATGGGTCGAGCCGGCGGAAGGCGGGATCGACGAGCTGATGAGCGTCTATGTGTCGATGGGTATCACGCCGCCGGGGGGAAGCGCGGTGCGCGCCGTATCGGCATAGTTCCATCACCTGCCACAACTGTCATCCTCGGCATAAAGCCGAGGATCCAGCGTGCAGCACGTACTCAGCGACCGGAGCAGGGGCTGGCTGGGTCCTCGGGACAGCCCGAGGATGAAGTCGAGAGTGGGCACGCCGCTCGGGTGTTCAATCCAGCATGCCGGCCTGCGCCGGGATGACGTTGAGAGGGGGTCGTGCGTTAGGGCTACAACTTATCCCCGGGCCACGCACTGCGCGCGCAACTCGCCGCCCAGCCGCCCGCCCTCAGCGCTTGGCGGCGCGGCGACGCTTGTGCGACCGGCGCAGCGGGTTCTTCATCGGCTCGGGCTCGGCCGCCGCCACCACCTCGACGCGCGATTTCGGCACCAAGTGCACGACCTTAAATCCGCGCGCCTTGAGCTCGGCGAGGACGGCGGGGATCGCCTTGGCGGACTGCGGATGAATGTCGTGGAACAGCATGATGCCGCCGCCCGACTTGTCGAGCGCGGAGAAGATGTTCTTGAAGACCCTGTCTGCCGAGCGGTAACGCCAATCGAAGCTGTCGGCGTCGATGCCCATCACGGCGATGTTGCGCGAGGCGAGATAGTCGCGCACGCGCTTTGGATCGCTGAGATAGGGGAAGCGGAAAAATGGCGCGACGCCATTGGGCAGCGTCGCCTCGGCGATGTTGATGGTGCTCTCGATCTGCGACTTGGCACGGTCGAGCGACACGGCGCCCATGTTGCGATGCGACCAGGTGTGCGTGCCGACGGTGTGGCCCTCGGCCTGCACCTCCTTGGCGATGTCGGGGAAGCTCTTGATCATCTGCCCGACCTGGAAAAACGTCGCCTTGGTGCACTGCTCGGCGAGCGCGGCGAGGATCTCGCGCGTGAAGGTCGGGTGCGGGCCGTCGTCGAAGGTGATGACCACCTCGCCCTTCTCGAGCAACTTGGTCGGCGCATACTGCTCGCCGTACTCGCCGCCGCCGGTGGTGTCGACCTCTGCCACGCGGGAGACGCCGAGCTTGCCGGTGCAGTCGATGACGGGCTTGGGCTCAGGCGCGGCTTTGGCCGTTTCCTCGGCGGACGGTGGGGCAACGCCGGCGACGGCGTTGACGCTCTGAACGTTCTCCTCAGCCGAAGCAACGGCAGCCGGCAGGATCAGCGCGGCAGCGAGCAGAAGCTTTCTCATGAGGTCTTGTTCCTTGCCCCGAGCGTTGATCGCGCCGACTGCGCCGACGCGCCCCGGCAGCATCGCTCACCGGCATTAAGCTGCGGTGAAATGCAGCCGGCCATGCGAGTGCGCGCGCGGTCTCTGTCGCGGGCAATTCTCTTAAATGCCGCCTGCGCGGGCCAGTTAAATCATCAGCCACAGGCGCATCTTCTGTATGGGTGTGGCGTTGCCTTATTTGGCTGCGCCGACCTCGGGGCAGTCCGGAGCGCCCATGCTCTTCATGGCCTTCTGGATCTCGGCAATGGTCATGTCCTTCTTGTGCGTTGCGATCGACCAGGCGTGTCCGAACGGGTCGGTGACGATGCCGTAGCGGTCGCCCCAGAACATGTCGGCGACAGGCATGGTGACTTTCGCACCGGCCTTCACCGCGCGCGCGAACCACTTGTCTACGTCGGGAACATTGAGGTGGAGTGTCACCGGCGTGCCCTTGAGCGCGAGCGGGGACAGAGCGTTGTGGGCGGGCCATTCGTCGTTGAGCATCACCATGGCGCCGTTGATCTCGACGGCGGCGTGCATCAGCTTTCCGTCGGGGCCCGGGAGGCGCATCAGCTCCTTGGCGTCGAAGGCTTTCTTGTAGAACTCGATCGCCTTGGCGGCGTCGCGGCAGGTGATGTGCGGCGCGAGCGGCGCGTTGCGGGAGCTAGGCTTGGGCTTCCTGGCGGGCGCCTTGGGTTTGGCTGCGGATTTGGCTTTCGTCTTCATCGCGGTGGCCATGGTCTTCACTCCCTAATGCTCCTGGTGCTGAAACAACATCACGACATAGCGGCGCAGGTGGTCGATGCATTCGCCGGCGACGCTGCTCCCGCCTTCCGCTTTGGCGAGGATGAACGCGCCCTGCAAAACGGCCTGGGTGTAGAGCGCGAGGCTTTTCGCCGACCACGATGCATCAAGCTTGTGCGCTGCGATGGCAGCAGCGATGTCGGCCTCGAGCTCTTCCGCATGGGTGAAGATCGCGCGTGCGCACGCTTCGCGAATGGCGGGGCTCGACGCATACGTCTCCTGCAGCATCGTGCCGGCGAGGCAGGTGAACTCGGGGACCGTGCCGGCGAGGATCGCCTTGCGGAAGTCGATGTAGCCGAGCACGCGGTCGAGCGGGTCGGCGTGCGCGTGGTAAGGCGCGGCGGCGAAGAAGTCGCCGGTCGTCTCGGACCAGAAATCCGCCGCAGCAACTGCAAGGTCATCCTTGCTTTTGAAGTGGTGGAAGAAGGCGCCCTTGGTGACGCCGGCGGCGGCGCAGAGCTCGTCGATGCTGGTCGCGGCGTATCCCTTGGTGCGGATCACGTCGCGGGCGGCGTGCAGGATCTTGGTGCGCGCGGAGGGTCTGGCTGGCGGATGCATGTAGAGACCATACCGACCAGTTGGTATGTCAGTCAATTGCTACTGCAGACTTCTCCTCGGTGGAGGTGGCGAGGCGCACACCGGGGAGCCGGGCGAGAAGAGCAGCGACGGCAGAGCGAGGCGCGATGCGTAAGGCGGGGCACCGATGTGCAGCGGGTGGCTGTGCGTTGTCGAGTTAGCTTGGCGCTCGACAAAGGAGGAGACGCCGCGTCTAAGTCCGGCGACAGCCAGCGGAGCTTAGAGCCTATGCCGTTACCGACGATCCCGGCGCAGCTAACGCCGATCTTCTTTCTGTCCTTCTCCAACATCTTCATGACCTTCGCCTGGTACGGCCATCTGCGGTTCAAGGATCAGCCGCTGATGCTGGTGATCCTCGTCTCGTGGTTGATCGCCTTTTTCGAATACTGCCTCGCCGTGCCGGCCAATCGCTACGGCAGCGCGATTTATTCCGCCGCAGAGCTGAAGACGATGCAGGAGGTGATCACCCTCACCGTCTTTGCGGTGTTCTCGGTGCTCTATTTGAAGGAGCCGATCAGCATCAATCAGGTGATTGGCTTCGCCCTCATCGCACTTGGCGCATTCTTTGTCTTCTCGGGGCGCACCTGAAGCAGGTATGGTCGCCGCACAACAACGATAAATCTGCCGCCGAGCACGAGGAGACCCTATGGCCGAGACACGCATCGCGCTCGTTACCGGCGCCAACCGTGGCATTGGCCTCGAGATCGTAAGGCAGCTGTCGCGCAACGGGCTGCAGGCGGTCCTCTGCTCGCGGGATGTCGAGAAGGGGCGGGAGGCGGCGACGAAGCTCGCCGCCGAGGGACTCGAGCCGCCGGTGGTGGCGCTCGACGTGACGGATGACGCCAGCGTCCGCGCGGCCGTCAACGAGGTGATGAGCCTGTTCGGGCGCATCGACGTATTGGTGAACAATGCGGGCATACTCAGGGAAGGGCAGACGCCCGAGGATTCGAAGGTGCTCGAGGTTACGCCTCATCTCGTCAGCGAGACGTATGACACCAATACCATCGGCCCATTGCGCATGATCCAGGCGGTGGTGCCGATCATGCTGAAGGGCGGCTACGGACGCGTGGTGAATGTGTCGTCGGGCGCCGGTCAGCTCTCGGACATGCAGGCAGGCTATCCGGCCTATCGGATGTCGAAGGCGGCACTCAATGCGCTGACGCGCGTGACCGCCGCGGAGCTCGGCCCGACGCCCGTCAAGGTCAACGCCATGTGCCCGGGGTGGGTGCGGACCGACATGGGCGGTCCCAATGCGACGCGTACGGTTGAGCAGGGGGCGGAAACGGCGGTTTGGCTGGCGATGCTGCCCGATACCGGGCCGACGGGCGGATTCTTCCGCGACAAGGCGCCGATCGCCTGGTGAGGCGTGCCGGTCAGACGCCGCGAACGAGATTGCCGACCATGAGCGTGATGTAGGCGGTGATGGCCAGCCAGAACTCCTGGTGCGGCAGGTAGCGCGGGACGCCGACGAATCCCAGCTTGGTGACGAGCGCGAGCAGCGCCAGCGTCAACGAGATGAGGAAGATGGCGATGGTCGGCGGGTTTAGACGCATGGCAAAAGCTTCCCCCAAATCAATGCCTGCAGCCGGACGCGGTACGCTCGTCCCCGGTGTTGCCGGCCAGCTTACCATGGGGCATGGGCGTGAAGGCAATACGTCAGGGGCGCCGGTTGGCGCCCCAAGGCGTGCGGTTCGTCGCTGATCAGAGAGTGCGCGCGGCCTTGGCCGAGGAGAGCGCGGGAAGCTCTTCGCCCGCCTCGATCAAGAAGCGGACCGGACGGGACTGCGGGTTCGCCTCGTCGCGGCAGGTGACGAGGAGCATCGGGGTCGGGCGCTCCTGCGAGGAGATGGGCAGCACCTGGCTGTCCAAGCGGTCGATGGTGACGACGTTCAAGACGCGCTGGGTGCCGTTGGATGCGATGGTGATGCGGTCGCCGACGGCGACCGGCTTGGTCGCGACTGCACCGCCATCGTGCACCACATGGGTGAGCCAGAAGTCCTCGCTGCCAGCGATGACCGGAAGCACTTTGCGCTGGGTGGACGTCCCATCCATGTTGGCGATGGCGCGCTGGAAGCCGCGCTTGACCACCGCCTCGCCGTTTCCAAGGCTGACGGCAGCGGCCCCGAGGCCGACGGCCGACAGGCCCAGAACGGCGACCGGGAGGTTCCTGCGAATGGCGCCCGTGCCCATAGAATCAGCTCCGCTTCTGTTTCCCCGTTCCGGGGGCTGTCTGCGCCCGGATACCGATACAAGTACAACGACCCAACATTACCAGAATGTTAGGAGTGGAGGAGAGACCGTCAAGGGCTCCCAGCAGAACCTGAGCCCCTCCTCCACATCACCTCACCGCGGGGAGGCGTACTCGCGGCGAAGGTGTCGGAAAAACGCGAGGTTAAAGGCGACAATCCCGGAGAAGACGCAGCCAAAGAGCACCCAGGCCAGCTTCTTGGTCACATGCCGCGGGGACGTGAGCGAGGCGGCGCGGGGGACCGGGACCGCCGTTGCGACCACGGCCGCTGCGATCAAGGGACTGTCATCCAAAGTGAATTTCAGCAGCTCACCGGCGCTGGAGCTGACTGCGAGCAGTCCTCCCAGGCGATGGGTGGCATCCGAATGCCGCTGATAGGCGCTGACCGCCAGTGCAAAGGTCAGGAAGAGGATGAGCCCGACGCACACATCAGCCGTAGTCCGCAGGATCAACCTCAAGGGTCCAGCCGTGGACATCAATGAGATCCCTTCTTGGCTTGCGCCGGTCGCAACCGACGCATTCGACATGAGGGATCGTCCCCCCGGTTCATGGCAGGCATGGGGACAGAATGTGGCGATCGAGGCGTATTCTTTTGATTAATGCGCCTCGCCCGGCAGTTGTTGCGCGCCGGTCACGAGATGCGCGGCGAGCCCGGCGATTTCAGCGCTTCACGTGCGCTCTCGACGCAACGGCCGATGTATTGAAGTCACCGCTCGCTGCAGATAGTGTCCGCGCCGCTCGCGCCGGAATCGCGCTCGAAAAGGCTTTTCTGAAAGGCTTCCAAATGGGCTTCATCGCCGACAGCTTGAACCGCATTCAGCCCTCCGCGACCATCGCCGTGTCGACGAAAGCGCGTCAGCTGAAGGCGGCCGGTCGCGACGTGATCTCACTGTCGGCAGGCGAGCCGGACTTCGACACGCCCGACAATATCAAGCAGGCCGCGGTGAAGGCGCTGTCCGAGGGCAAGACGAAGTATACCGACGTCGATGGCACGCCAGAGCTCAAGGCGGCCATCGTGCGCAAGTTCAAGCGCGAGAACAATCTCGACTACAAGCCGAACCAGATCTCCGTCGGGACCGGCGGCAAGCAGGTCATCTACAACGCGCTGCTGGCGACCCTCAATCCGGGCGATGAGGTGATCATCCCGGCGCCGTGTTGGGTATCGTATGCCGACATCGTCATGCTGGCGGACGGCAAGCCGGTTTTCGTCGACACCAAGCTCGAGGACGGCTTCCGGCTGAAGCCGGAGGTTCTCGACGCTGCGATCACGCCGAAGACCAAGTGGCTGATCTTCAATTCGCCGTCGAACCCCACAGGGGCCGCCTACTCGAAGGACGAGATCAAGGTGCTGACGGATGTGCTCATGAAGCACCCGCACGTCTGGATTCTGACCGACGACATCTACGAGCACCTGCTCTATGACGGCCTCAAGTTCCACACCGTCGCCGAGGTGGAACCGGGGCTGTTCGATCGGACGCTGACGGTCAATGGTCTGTCCAAGGCCTACTGCATGACCGGCTGGCGACTGGGTTATGCAGCCGGTCCCGTGCTGCTGATCGACGCCATGCGCAAGCTGCAGTCGCAGTCGACGTCGAACCCGTCGTCAATCACGCAGGCGGCGGCGGTTGAGGCGCTGGACGGTCCGCAGGACTTCATCGCGGCGAACAACGCCAAGTTCGTGGAGCGACGCGACCTCGTCGTGTCGATGCTGAACCAGGCCAGCGGTCTCAAGTGCCCGAAGCCGGAAGGGGCGTTCTACGTCTATCCGAGCTGCGCAGGCGCCATCGGCAAGACCAGCGCATCGGGCAAGGTGATCGCCAACGATGAGGATTTCGTCACGGCGCTTCTCGAAGAGGAAGGCGTCGCGGTGGTGCACGGGGCGGCGTTCGCGTCCTCGCCGGCGTTCCGCGTCTCGTACGCAACCTCGAAGGAGATCCTCGAGGACGCGTGCCGGCGCATCCAGCGCTTCTGCGGGAATCTGCGCTAACCCCCCGGCGCATTGCCTTCAAGAGCGCCTCGGGAGAGGCTGTCTTTGAGTGAGAACGGCAAATCGGAGCGATGCGTCGGCTGCGTGATTTGGCGCGTCGCGCTCGGCGCGAGCCTGCTCGCTCTTCTGGCAGCTTGGCTGCTCGGCGGATATCTCTGATTTGAAAATAAAAAGGGCGCACAAATCGTGCGCCCGCATTCCGGCAGGTCGGTGTGCACTAGGCGGCAGCGCGATGGCCCAAGTGCTCGGCGCACCACTGCAGCCACATCCGCCGTGCCGAGCGATGGGCGCTGGCGATCATACCCCGCTGCACGGGGCGATGAACGACGAGCGCCGTCGACGGAGCGCGCAGCACTTCAGGCCGTGTCTCGGCGATGTCCTCGGCTGCCATGGCGTAGCCCGCCGCGTGGGCCGCCGATATGAGCGTCTTCATACCCATGTTACGCCTCATTTCTCTGGATCGGTGCCTCTTGCGATCCTCCTGGGCCGTTCACTGAACGAACGAACCAGTGAATTCATAATGCTGCAAAGAAGTTCCACCGCAAAGTAATTTCGATTGTGCTTCGCCGAATTGACGAGGCGATTTCTTGGCGGACATTGTGCGTCGCAATATTCACGCGCCTATGACTTACCTCAACAACTCGTCGAACTTTTCGAATTGAGTACTTGCGCATGTTGTGAAGCAGCGCGACGATTGTTGCAGTCGCGCTCCTCCCAGAGGCGCGAGGCGCGCGACCGCGACGCGGGTGCGTGCGCCTCCAACCCAAGGAGGAAAGCAGATGGCGCAGTCCGAAGTCCCTAAAGCGGGAGCCAATGGGAGCGCCCGCTCCCGCTGCATCGCACTTGTCGGTCCTTACCTCAGCGGCAAGACCACCCTTCTCGAAGCCATCCTCGCCCGAACCGGAGCCGTGCTGAAGGCCGGCAGCGTCAGCGACAACACATCGGTCGGAGACGCCAGCCCAGAGGCCCGCAATCACGGCATGAGCGTGTCGCTGAACGTGGCGGATGCCTCGTTCCTCGGCGACAACTTCACGTTCATCGACTGCCCAGGGTCCATCGAGTTCCAGCATGAGGGGGCAGTCGCGCTCACGGCCTGTGATGCGGCGGTCGTCGTCTGCGAGGCGGATGCGCGGCGCGTCCCGGCGCTGCAGATCATCCTGAAGCAGCTCGAGGATCGCGGCATCCCGCACTTCCTGTTCCTCAACAAGATCGACGAATCCGAGATTGCCTTGCGCGACCTGATCCCGTTGCTGCAGCCCGCGAGTGCACGTCCTCTGGTGCTGCGGCAGATACCCATTTGGGAGAAGGGCGTTGCCACGGGATTCGTCGACCTCGCATCCGAGCGCGCCTTCGTCTATCGGACGAATGCGACCTCCGAGATCATCGAGCTGCCCTCCTCGGTGACGGAGCGGGAGAAGGAAGCGCGCTTCCACATGCTCGAGCAGCTCGCCGATCACGACGACGAGCTGATGGAGCAGTTGCTTACCGATATTCCCACGACCCGCGACAAGATCTTCCAGGATCTCACGCAGGAGTTTCGCGATGGCCTCATCTGTCCGGTGCTGATCGGCTCGGCACGCGACGGTCACGGCATCTTCCGGCTGCTGAAAGCACTGCGGCACGAAGCGCCAACCGTGGACGTCACGGCACGCCGTCTAAAGTTGGAGAACGCCAAGTCGGCCGCGTACATCGTGAAGACATTGCACACGGCGCATGGCGGCAAGCTCTCGATCGCACGGGTTCTCACCGGCGAGTTTGGAGACGGCACTGTCGTCACAGGACCTGAGGGCCGCGACGAGCGCGTAGCCGGTGTGTTTGCGCTGCGCGGGGAGGAGCCGATAAAGCGCGGTGCCGGCAAGGCCGGCGACACGGTCGCGCTGGGTCGCCTCGAAGGCATCAAGACAGGCGATACCATCAGCGCCGAGAAGGGCGGCGCGGTGCAGGCGAAGGGAGCGGCAGCTCCGGCTCCGGTGTTCGGTATCGGGCTCGGGCTGAAGGATCGCAAGGACGAGGTGAAGCTTACGGCGGCACTGGCAAAGCTGCTCGAGGACGACCCGTCGCTCAGCGTCGAGACCAACCAGGACACGCATCAGCTGCTGCTGCTCGGACAGGGCGAGATGCACCTGCGGGTGTCATTGGAACGGCTCGCGCGAAAGTACGGCGTCGCAGTAGAGCGCCAGCAGCGGCTCGTACCCTACAAGGAAACGATCCGGCACGGCACGCAGGTGCGCGGGCGTCACAAGAAGCAGTCCGGCGGCCACGGGCAGTTCGGCGACGTGGTGTTGGAGATTCAGCCGCTGCCACGCGGGACAGGGTTTGCGTTCGCCGAGAAGATCACCGGCGGCGTCGTGCCCCGGCAGTTCATCCCGTCGGTGGAGATCGGCGTCAAAGACTATCTCCAGCACGGGCCGTTGGGTTTTCCGGTGGTCGACGTGGCGGTGACGCTGCTCGATGGCTCCTACCATACGGTCGATTCCTCGGACATGGCGTTCCGACAGGCGGCGCGTATCGGCATGACGGACGGCTTGCCGAAGTGCTCGCCGGTGCTCCTCGAGCCGGTGATGTCGGTGGAGATCGCCGTGCCGAGCGAATCTACGGCGCGCATCAACGCGATCATCTCGCAGCGGCGCGGGCAGATCCTGGGGTTCGATGCGCGCGACGGGTGGAGCGGCTGGGACGTGGTGCAGGCGCAGATGCCGGCGTCGGAGATGGAGAACCTCATCGTCGACTTGAGGTCGGCGACTTCAGGGGTCGGGACCTACACGGCCCGCTTCGACCATCTCGCCGAGCTGACCGGGCGCCTTGCCGATCAGGTGCTCGCCGCACATCGGCCGGCGGCTGAATGACGTCTTAAGTCCGCGGCAACAATGCCAGTGGCCGCGGACTTGACGTTGCCCAGGCCGAAACCTAGCCTGCGCGAACTAGCGTAGGGGATGGAGTTCCCCCTTTAACCGCCTGTTGCGGATTTGCGTACCGGGCTGATGACTCCTACCGCGCGAAAGAGCGGTGGGGGTTGCTCGGGCCACCGCGAGGTGGCTTTTTTTGTGCCTCCGTCCGTCGTCGAGCCCGATACAGGAGGTTACGTGCAGCTCTATCTCTGGATTGCCGTCGGCAGCGCGCTGGGGGGCATGTCGCGCTTCTGGTGCTCAGGCGTTGCCGCGCGCCTCATCGGCGAGACGTTCCCGTGGGGTACGCTCATCGTCAACGTGGTCGGCTCGCTGATCATCGGCTTCTTCGCCACGCTGACCGGGCCGGACGGGCGCCTGTTCGTCGACACCACAACGCGCCAGTTCGTCATGGTCGGGTTCCTGGGCGGCTATACCACGTTCTCCTCGTTCAGCCTGCAGACGCTTACGCTCATGAACGACGGGGAGTGGCTTTATGCAGGCCTCAACATCGGTGTGTCCGTGATCCTTTGTCTCGTGGCGGTGTGGCTCGGCCACCTGCTTGCGGTGCACCTCAACGCGCTGAAGTGGGTATAGCCATGCAGATCCCCGAGGACGCAGCGATCCTGCGCATCTTCATCGGCGAGGACGACCGGGCCGGCAAGCTGCCGCTCTATGAGGCCATCGTGCTGGCAGCCCGCGAGCAGCAACTGGCCGGTGCCACCGTGCTGCGCGGGCCGATCGGCTTTGGACGCTCGAGCCATTTGCACACGACGAAGATTCTCCGCCTTTCGCAGGACCTGCCGATCGTGATCGAGATCGTCGATGCCGAGGACAAGATCAACGCCTTCCTGCCGACGCTGCAGAGCCTGATGGGAAGCGGCCTCGTGACCATGGAGAAGGTGAAGGTGCTGCGCTACGGAGACGGCAAGGCCTGATGACCTGATCCGATTGGTGCTTTCGCTGAATTCAAGCGCACCCGTTGACGCTTTCTTTTCTGGGCGGCGCGATAGTGCAGCCATGGCTGGCTCCGACCGGATATCGTACGCGGCAGGTTTTGCAGATCTCGACAGCGAGGCCGGGCCCCTGGCACTTAAAGTGCGCGGGACCTTTCCCGGCTGGCTGAGCGGGAGCCTGCTGCGGACCGGGCCGGCGAAGTTCGACGTCGGCGCCACGACCGTGAACCATTGGTTCGACGGTCTTGCCATGCTGCACAGGTTCAGCTTCGCGGACGGCGGGGTCACTTACGCAAATCGCTTCCTGGATTCCGATTCCTATTGCGAGGCGGTTGTCAAAGGTGCCTTGGCGCGGGGCGAGTTCGCGACCGATCCGTGCCGGACGCTGTTCCAGCGCGTCGCCTCGGTCTTTTCCCCGGCGCTAACCGACAACTGCAACGTCAACGTCGACCGTTTCGGTGGCGAGACGGTCGCGCTGACGGAAACGACGCTGCCGGTTCGCTTCGACGCCGAGACACTGCAGACGCTCGGGCATTATCGGGGAAGCGCCGAGGTCGGCGGGATGGTCTCGATCGCGCATCCTCATCATGACGAGAAGCGGGGCTGCCGCTACAGCTATGTGGTCGACTTCGGGCGTCGTTCGAGCTACCGGCTGTTCGCCATTCCGGATGACGGATCGCCGGAGCGCGTCGTCAGCGAGATGCGGGTCGACAAGCCGGCCTACATGCATTCGTTTGCGATGACGGAGCGCTATCTCGTCCTCACCGAGTTCCCGCTCGTCGTCGATCCGCTGCGTCTCATGCTGGGCCTGGCGCCGTTCATCCGCAACTACCGCTGGACGCCGGAGCTAGGGCTGCGCTTCCACGTCTTCGACAAGGACAGTGGGGCGCTGGTTGTCAGCCATATCGCCGAAGCTGCGTTCGCGTTTCACCACGTCAACGCGTACGAGGATGGTGAGGATGTCGTCATAGATGTTGTCATCTACGACGACGCCGAGATCATCGATCAGCTATATCTGCGCCGCTTGCGTGACGGCGAGACGGTGAGTGCGACGGGCAGGCTGACGCGCTATTGGCTGCCGCTCGCCGCCGATGCGCCCGTCGATGCCGCGGTGATCGCGGACGAGATGCTCGAGCTGCCGCGGATCGACTATGATCGGTGCGCAGGACGGCCGTACCGCTACGTGTGGGGAACCGGCCGGCGGGAGGGGGGAGCGTTTCTCGACACCATCGTGCGTGTCGATGTTGCAAGCGGGGAAAGCCGAACCTGGTTCGCCGACGGTTGCTTTCCGGGAGAACCGGTGTTCGTGGCGCGGCCGGGCAGCGATACGGAGGGCGACGGGGTGCTGCTGTCGGTGGTCCTCGACGCGGCGAGGGGCGTCTCGTTCCTTCTTGTGCTCGATGCGCAGTCGCTCGGCGAGCTCGCCCGCGCGGAGTGTCCCCACCACATCCCGTTCGGCTTCCATGGGAACTTCTTCCCGGCATAGAGACTCTGCGGCGTTTGAGCGCGAGTAGCGTTGACACGAAGCCGTTGTCCGCAACGAATAGCGTGCATCTGGGAACAATGGGATGAGGGAAAACATGCGTGTAGCGGTAAGCGGAGCCATCGGCGTTGCGGCGCTGGCACTGGCGGCATTTTCAGTGCCGGCATGGGCCGAGGAGGCGCAGCCTGAGCAGCTCATCGATGCTCTCAATGGTGTCTTCGGTGCGCACGCAAAAATGCGTGCCGCGCACACTAAGGGAATTTGCGTGAAGGGCAGCTTCACCCCGACTGCGGAGGCTTCAGGCCTCAGCAAGGCGCCGCAGTTCGCGGCAGCGGTGCCGCTGATCGGACGATTTTCTCTCGGTGGCGGCAATCCCGCAGCGTCCGACAGCCAGAAGGACAACGTGCGCGGCATCGCCATGCACTTCCAGCTTCCCGACGGCAGCAACAGCGACCTGTTGCTGATATCCGCGCCCATCTTCCCAGCGAAGACGCCGGAAGATTTCCTCGCGCTGCTGACGGCGGTGGCGAGCAAGGACAAGGACAAGATCGACGCCTACTTCAAGGCGCATCCGGAATCGACGCTGCAGAAGAAGTGGCTCATGGCGCGCGAGACGCCGGCCAGCTACGCGACAGCCGATTATTTCGGCGTGCACACGTTCTACCTCACGAACGCCAAGGGTGAGCGCCAGGCCGTCAAGTGGAAGGCCGAGCCGGTCGGCGGATTCGTGGGTCTCAGCGACAAGGACGCGGAGGCAAAGGGCGCGGATTTCTATGCCAAGGAGCTAAACGACCAGTTCGCCAAGGGGCCGGTCGCGTTCAATCTCTATGCGGTGCTCGGGCAGCCGGGAGACCAGGACGATGATCCGACGGCGGAGTGGCCGGCCGATAGAAAGATCGTGAAGGTCGGGACCATCTCCTTCGGCGGCCTCGAGGCAGAGGCGTCGTGCGATGCCGGCATCTTCGATCCGAATGTGCTCGCGGACGGGATCGAGCCGTCGAAGAACGACAAGATCCTGCCGATGCGCTCGCAGGACTATGCGGTGTCGTTCGGGCGTCGCAGCGAGTAGCGAGCTACCTCGCCGAAAGTGTCATCCCGGGGCCCCGGCCCCGGGATCCAGCGATCAGCAGGGCCAAATGCCAGCCGAAAGATGGATCCCGGCAACAAGTGCCGCATGACATGAGGGCGTGTCTCAGTGCGCCGCCGTGTCGGCCTCGGCGCCCCAGATCTCCTTGAGGCGTGCATCGCGCCGGCAACCGATACGATAGCGCTTGTAGTAGGCCTCGTTGTTGACGTGGAAGTTCTGGTGGTAGTCCTCCGCCGCCGTGAATGGGCCGGCGTCCTCGATCTTCACCGCGATGGGCGATGAGAAGCGATGGCTTGCGTCGAGCGCGGTTTTGCTCTCTTCCGCAATGCGTTTCTGCTCGGGCGTGTGGGCGAAGATGACGGGGCGGTACTCGTCGCCGCGGTCGCAGAACTGGCCGCCCCCGTCGAGCAGGTCGACGTGGCGCCAGTAGTAGTCGACGAGCTTGTCATAGCTGACGACCTTTGGATCGTAGGTGACCTGCACGCTCTCGGCGTGGCCCGTGCCGCCGCGCGAGACCTCGGCATAGGTCGGGCTCTTGGTGTGTCCGCCCATGAAGCCGGAGATGGTCTGCTTGACGCCGGGCACCTTGTCGAAGTCGTACTCCGCCGACCAGAAGCAGCCCCCGGCAAAGGTCGCGACCTCAAGGCCGGCGGGGATTTCCGCTGGATCGGGGACGGGTGGTGCGCTCAGCGAGGGATGAGACAGGGCGAATGCCGCGGCGGTGACGACTCCGACAGCTGTCAGGGCAATGAGACGGCGCATGGCAGGTCTCCTTACATGGCTTCGAGATAGCGGAGCAGCGCTCCGAAACATACGAGCGCCAGTCCGATCCAAATGGCGACGATGACGGTCGCGGCACCGCGGCTCATGGGCAGACGCGCATCGGATGCGCTGGCGCGATGCTCGGCGAGAACCTCTGCCGGGATCAGGCGTATCGCGACGAGAATGCCGAGCGGCACTAGAACAAGGTCATCGAGATAGCCCAGCACCGGGATGAAATCCGGAATCAGATCGATGGGCGAAAGCGCATAGGCGGCGACGGCAAGGGCGATGGCCTTGGCATACCAGGGGACGCGGGGATCGCGTGCGGACAGGTAGAGCGCATGCACGTCGCGCTTGATGCTTCTTGCCCAGCTACGCAGGCGCCCCACGATCGAAGCATCATCAGACAACGTCATGGGGCGCTGCTCCGCTGCTCGATGCTAGCCGGTCGCCTTCGGCACGAACTTCAGCGCGACGCCATTCATGCAGTAGCGCAGCCCGGTCGGGGGCGGACCATCCTCGAAGACGTGCCCGAGATGGCCGCCGCAGCGGCGGCAATGAATCTCGGTGCGGGTCATGAAGAAGCTCTTGTCGACGGTGCTGCCGACCGCGTTGTGCAGCGGCTTGTAGAAACTCGGCCAGCCGGTCCCGCTATTGAATTTGGTTTCAGAGGAGAACAGAGGCAGCGCACAACCGGCGCACAGGTAGAGCCCTTCGGCATAGTTCTTGTCGAGCGGGCTCGTGCCTGCGCGCTCGGTTCCGTGCTCACGCAGCACGTGGAACTGCTCCGGCGTCAGGACGCGGCGCCACTCCTCGGGCGTCTTGGTGATCTCGTAGGGAGCACTGGTTGTTGTTGTCATTGTCTCCTCGTTGGCGTGAGCGCGCTTGGCGCTCAATCCGCTGGCGGCGGCTGCGGCGAGGCCTAGTCCGGCAAGGCCGAAGGTCCGACGGGTCAGCATGGGCACCTCCCTGGTGCAGGTGTGCCGGCCATTGAGGCAGCCGGCCGTTGGGATCGCTCCTGAATACGGTCGGGACGATCCAACGGTTACATTAGAGAAGTTTCATGAACCGCAAAGCCTCGCGTCTAGCGGACGATGCGTACCGCCTTGTCGACGACGATCTCGTCGGGCGTGAGCCGGCAGCGGTAAGCGAGAGTTTCGACGCCAGCGGCCGCGGCGGCCTTGAATGCCGCCAGGTATTCGGGATCGAGGTCGCCGGAGATCGAGAAGCTCTCGGCGTCGGCGCGCTGGATGAGATAGACCATCACGGCGCGATGGCCCGCCGCGACCATGGCGGAGAGCTCGGCGAGGTGCTTTGCCCCGCGCGATGTGACGCTGTCGGGAAACTCGGCACCGCCGGGGCGGCGCATGAGGTGGACATTCTTCACCTCGACGTAGCAGCGTCCCTTGCGGTCGTCCTCGAGCAGGAGGTCGATGCGGCTCGCCTCACCGTACTTCACCTCGCGGTGCGTGCTGGCGTAGCCCGAGAGGGGGGCGATGCTGCCGGTTGCGATCGCTTCGCCGACGAGGCGGTTGGGATGCATGTGATTGATGCCGACGAGGGTCGGGGTGCCGCCAAGGTCGGATTCGACCATCTCCCAGGTGTGGGGGTACTTGCGGGTGACGGCATCACTGCGCGACAGCCAGACGATGGCTCCCGGGGCCGACAATCCGAGCATGGAGCCGGTATTCGGGCAGGCCGCCGTGACGGGCTCGCCGCTGTCGAGCACGACGTCGGCGAGGAACCGCTTGTAGCGTTGCACGAGGCGCCCGCGCACGAGCGGGGAGGGGAATCGCATGGGGGCAGCCTAAGTGCTAAGACAGCCGCTCGCCAGAGACAGGGAGAAGCGCGTCTTGAGCGGCGAGGAAATTGTCACGGCGGCGGTGCTGGTAATCGGCGACGAGATTCTGTCGGGCCGCACGCATGATCGTAACATCAACTACATCGCGAGCCACTGCACGAGCATCGGCATCAGGCTGGGCGAGGTGCGCATCGTCGCCGATGACGAGGCGGCGATCGTCGAGGCGATCAACGCGCTGCGCATCCGCCATACGTATCTCTTCACGACCGGCGGCATCGGTCCGACGCACGATGACATCACGGCGGATGCCGTCGCCAAGGCGCTGGGCGTACCGATCGATCACGATCCACGCGCCGTCGATCTGCTCAACGCGTACTTTGCGCGCCGCGGCGTCGAAGCGACTCCGGCGCGCATGCGGATGGCGCGCATTCCGCACGGTGCGGAGCTGATCACCAACTCCATATCGGTGGCGCCGGGGTTCATGATCGGCAACGTAATCGTGCTCGCAGGCGTGCCCGATGTTATGCAGGTGATGCTCGACGACGTGACGTCGAAGCTGCGCACAGGAGCGAAAATGCTCACGGCGACGATCCAGCTTTCTCGTCCCGAAGGTGACGTCGCCGATTTGTTCGCTGCCCATCAAAAGACATTTCCGGATGTTGCAATGGGCAGCTACCCGTCGTTTGCAGAGGGACGCGTCTCTACTCAACTTGTTCTGAGATCAACAGATTCATCATTGCTGCAGCACGCTCGGGAAGAACTGGAGCGTTTGCTTGCCGCGCGCGGAATGATGTGAAATTCGCGGCGATGCGTCGCAGCGGCGGCATTACGCAGTGATTCGCCGCGTTATCTCCTCTTCCTGCTGTTTCATGCAAGCCGCTCCGGGGGGAGAAGGGCGTGGAACAAAGCTTCTGCACCTTCGTTCTCGCGGCGCAATAAAGAAACAACCACGGAGTTCTGTAATGGCGTGGAAACCATCCACCTGGGCGAAGCGCGTTCGCCTGGCGTGCATCGCAGCGATCGCATCCGCGATCGGCGCGGTCGCCATTCCGGCAACCACGTCGACGCCGGTCGAGGCGAAGACGCCGGGCAAGACCTATTGTTTCGTTGGCAAGTGCCATCGCGTGAAGACCATCGAAGAGACGCATGCTCTCGTAGGCGTCGAGCAGAACGTCACCGCCTCGCACTACGACGATTGCAGCAAGGACCGCTACAATCCTTGCGGCCTTACCTCCTCGGGTGAGCGCTTTCATCCGGATCGTCCGGACAACACGGCGAGCCCGATCTATCCGGATGGAACTCAGCTTCTCGTCTGGAGCCCGAAGAACAATCGAGCGCTCGTCCTGCGCGTGAACAATGCGGGGCCGTACTGGGGCAACCGCACGCTCGACCTGTCGCGGGCTGCCGCCGAGAAGCTCGGCTTCGAGGGCGCCGGCGTCGCGAACCTCAAGGTGAAGGTGATCAAGGCGCCGGAGCCGGAGGAGGCTCGCTATAAGAAGAACCGCGAGTACGATCCGGTGCCGGGCGATATCGGGCAGTACGCGAGCCTCGATGATGCGCAGCGCGGCATGGCCGTGGTGCTGGCATTCAAGGCGACGACCGGCTCTCCGTTCGCTCCTGTGACGACGGCGAATGCCTTCTCCGGCCAGAGCGTCGGCGCCGGCAGCATGCTGGTCGCGGAGGCCCCGCAGGCGATCGGTCGCGTCATGACCATCGCCTATTCGCCGGCGAGCACGCCGGTTGCGTTCGGCGGGTTCACCACGCAGAGCCGTGGCGACCGCGGCCTCTCGCAGCAGTCACGCGCGCTGCGCAACGCGGCTAACCAGTCGCAGTGGGACGAGGATCGCGTCATCGACGGTCCGGTGAAGCTCTCGTCGATCACCGAGACGTCGTCGATTGCGTCGCCGAAGAAGGCCGACAAGGCGAAGGAAGCAGCTAAGGCGAAGCTCGCAGCGGCGGCCTATGACGACGACGCCAAGCCGGCAAAGAAGAAGCGCGGCGACAAGGCAGAGAAGTCCGAGAAGTCGGGCGCGGAGAAGTCCAAGTCGACGAAGACCGCCAGCAAGTCGCGCCGTTCACGCCGCGACCGCGAAGTGGCGAGCTACGAAGGTCGCGGCCGCAGCAATCGTGAGGACCGCGAGTACCGCCCGCGCGTTGCCTATCAGGCTGACGGTTCGTACTCGTATGGCCACAGCGACGGCGGCCGCAGCGCCGGCCAGACGATGTCGGACAACCTCCGTCCGCTTTAAAATTCTGCCAGCGCGTCTAGCGCAAGAGAGCGGCGGGGAGGCCAAAAGCCGACCCGCCGTCTTCATATCTGAAGAACAGGTCGTACTCGGCCTCGAGGGTGTCGAGGAACATGGCGATAAGGTCCATGAGCGGACCCAGCGGGATGCGGCGGGCGACGAGGAAGCTCTCGCCGGCGACCAGCGGCGCCGTATCTGACAGGGTCGGTGCGTCGGCCGGGATCATGTCGCGGCTGCGGAGGTAGGCAAGCAGGCCCCCGCCCGCATCGAAGTCGGCAGCGCTGATGTCGGCGCATTCCTCCACAGCGTCGAGCAGGATGGCCGTGCCGGCAAGATAGAGACGCGCCATCATGGCGAAGCGCTCCTCGCTCTCGGCGACCTCGGTCGCCCAGTCGCGGCCTTTCAGCACGCGCGAGATGAGGGCAAGCTCGAAGGTGCGGATGCGCTCTATGGCGGCGCGCTGGCCGGCGCGCAGCTCGGCGATGGCATCGGCGTCGCGCGGCGGCGGCCCGGGCCAGATGAACAGCACGCTGGTCAGGTCCTCGCCGGCGGCGAGCGCAGAATCGAGGTGCTCGGCGAGCAAATAGACGCCGACCGGCGCATCGAGCCTTTTGATCGTGTCCGTCATCGCCGTCCCCGCGCGAAACATCCGTGGGAGATGCTGGCGCGATTCCTCGCCTTGTGCACCGGTTGTCCCCCTCCCATCCCCAGGCTTGTCCTGTCAGGTAGACACTAGTGCTTTGTACCGTCATGGCCGCGCAGGTGGCCATCCACGCAAGCTGCAATCACTCGACGCTCATGAAGGCGCACCCTCGTTTCGGCGTGCCGTGGGTGCCCGCCTGCGCGGGCATGACGTTGAGAGGGCGATAACCGGCGGCAATCGCCTTTCGGATATCGCCCTCTGAATTCTTGTCACGCCTTGGTGGGGCACGGCTGCAGCAGGCGGGTGATCCACAACTGGTGGCGCTTTGCCGCCTCGTCGTAGCGCTTCGCCCGCTCGTCGGCCTGCTTGGCATCCTCCTGGGAAGCTTCGCGCACCGAGAACGGATTGATGCGCGATTCGAGGAGCTCGTCGAAGCGACGCTGCCGAAGCTCGGCAGCCGTCATCTCGAACAGCGGGGCAAGTTCGCAGAGCTTGGTCATCGTGGCCTCCTCACGAGCAGCCGCTGGTGCCGCCGCAGGTGTCGCACTTGAGGCAGGTGCCGTTGCGGACGAGCGTGAAGTTTCCGCACTCGCGGCAGGCCTCACCCTCGTAGCCGCGGATACGCGCCTCGGCCCTCAGATCGGACTCACGCGACTTCACCGCAACTTCGGCACGCGTCACGGTCATGCGGGAGTACATGACCGAGGTATCGGCCTTGAGCGCGGTCGCGCCATCGCTCACCGGGAAGAGCGCGGTTTCGCCTTCGACGGCCGGGAACGACGTGGACACGACGTCCTCGAACGCCTCGCGCATCTCGGCATGGGCGCGGCCGCCGGAGGCTAGCCGCAGGTTGCCGCGCATGAAGCCTTTCGACACCACCTTGCTGACCTGCTCGGGCAGATCGAGCGCCAGCGCCTCGTCGGTCTCCTCGTCGGATGAGCCAAGCCCCGTCTCGCCGACGATCTCGCGCGGGTCGACGTGGGCCAGGTCGTGGCGCCCGAGGTAGGACACTGCGAGCTCGCGGAAGATGTAGTCGAGCACGGAGGTCGCGTTCTTGATCGTCTCGTTGCCGGTGACGAGGCCGGCTGGCTCGAAGCGCGTGAAGGTGAAGGCCTCGACGAACTCCTCGAGCGGCACGCCGTACTGTAGGCCGAGCGAGATGGCGATGGCGAAGTTGTTCATCAACGAGCGGAAGGCGGCGCCTTCCTTGTGCATGTCGATGAAGATCTCGCCGAGCTTGCCGTCCTCGTACTCGCCGGTGTGGAGGTACACCTTGTGGCCGCCGACGGTTGCCTTCTGGGTGTAGCTCTTGCGGCGGTTCGGCAGCTTTGCGCGCTCGCGTATGTTCGACAGGCGCTCGTTGTCCTTGAGCTGCACTTCCAGCTCGGCGACGCGCTTGGCGAGCTTCTCGGCCGCAGCCATTGCGCGCTGAAGCTGCGGCTTGTCGGCCAGCATCTGCTCGGCGGCGTCCTCCTGCTCGTCGGCATCGTCACCCAGCACCTGGGCGTTGAGCGGCTGGGAGAGCTTGGAGCCATCGCGGTAGAGCGCGTTGGCCTTGAGGGCCAGCTTCCAGGACAGCATGTAGGAGGCCTTGCAGTCCTCGACCGTTGCCTCGTTCGGCATGTTGATGGTCTTGGAGATGGCGCCGGAGATGAAGGGCTGGGAGGCAGCCATCATGAAGATGTGGCTGTCGACCGAGAGGTAGCGCTTGCCCTTGCGACCGCACGGGTTGGCGCAGTCGAACACCGGCAGGTGCTCGACCTTGAGATGCGGTGCGCCTTCCAGCGTCATGGCTCCGCAGACGTGCTCATTGGCGGCCTCGATGTCCTTCTTGGAGAATCCGAGGGCCGTGAGCAGGTCGAAGGACGGGTCTTTCACCTTGTCGGCGGCGATCTTCAGCTTCCCGACGATGAAGTCCTCGCCGAGCGTCCATTTGTTGAAGACGAACTTGATGTCGAAGGCGCTCTCGAGGCCAGCCTCGATCTTGGCCAGCGCATCGTCGTCGAAGCCCTTGGCACGCAGCGTCGAGGGATTGATGGCGGGAGCCTGCGCGAGCGAGCCGTGGCCGACGGCGTAGGCCTCGATCTCGGCGATCTCGCTCTCGCGGTAGCCGAGGGTGCGAAGAGCCTCCGGCACGGCGCGGTTGATGATCTTGAAGTAGCCGCCGCCAGCGAGCTTCTTGAACTTCACCAGCGCGAAGTCGGGCTCGATTCCGGTGGTGTCGCAGTCCATGACGAGGCCGATCGTGCCGGTGGGCGCGATGACGGTCGCCTGGGCGTTGCGGAAGCCGTGCGCCTGGCCGAGGGCGATGGCACGGTCCCAGGCGCGCTTGGCAGCGTCGATGAGCGCGCTGTCAGGGCACGCGTTGTGATCGAGCGGCACCGGCGTGGTGGCGAGCTTCTCGTAGCCGTCCTTGAGGCCGTAGGCGGCCCGCCGGTGATTGCGGATGACGCGCAGCATGTCGGCGGCATTGGCGTGATAGCCGGCGAACGGTCCGAGCTCGCGCGCCATTTCCGCCGAGGTGGCGTAGGCGACGCCGGTCATGACCGCGGAGATAGCGCCGCAGATGGCGCGGCCAGGTGCGGAGTCATAGCCGATGCCGCTCGCCATCAAGAGGCCGCCGATGTTGGCGAAGCCCAAGCCCAGCGTGCGGTAGCGATAGGAAAGCTCGGCGATCTGGCGCGAGGGGAACTGCGCCATCAGCACGGAGATTTCCAGGACAATGGTCCACAGGCGGCAGGCGTGCTCGAAGCCGGCGACGTCGAACGTGCCGTCCTGCTGACGGAACATCATCAGGTTGACCGAGGCGAGGTTGCAGGCCGTGTCGTCGAGGAACATGTACTCCGAGCACGGGTTCGAGGCGCGGATCGGACCCGACTTGGGGCAGGTGTGCCAGTCGTTGATGGTGGTGTGGAACTGAATGCCGGGGTCGGCCGAAGCCCACGCGGCATAGCCGATCTGCTCCCACAGATCGCGTGCCTTCAGCGTTTTGTGCGGCTTGTTGGAGAGACGCGTCTTCAGAACCCAGTCGCCGTCCTCCTCGACGAGGTTCAAGAACTCGTCGGTGACGCGCACCGAGTTGTTGGAGTTCTGGCCCGAAACGGTGAGATAGGCTTCGGAATCCCAGTCGGTGTCGTAGGTGGAGAACTCGATGTCGCGATAGCCCTGGCGCGCGAACTGGATGACGCGAAGGATGTAGTTGTTCGGCACCTCGTCGCGGCGTGCTTCCTTGATGGCGCGCTTCAAGGCCGGGTTCTTAGCGGCGTCGAAGCAAGCGTCGCCGTCGGCGTCGCAGTTGACGCACGCCTTCATCACGGCGGCGAGACGCTTCTGGCAAATCTTGGAGCCGGCGACGAGGGCGGCGACCTTCTGCTCCTCCTTCACCTTCCAGTTGATGTACTCCTCGATATCCGGGTGATCGACATCGACCACCACCATCTTCGCGGCGCGGCGCGTGGTGCCGCCCGACTTGATGGCGCCAGCAGCGCGGTCACCGATCTTGAGGAAGCTCATGAGGCCGGACGACTTGCCGCCGCCAGACAGCTTCTCGTTGGCGCCGCGCAGCTTGGAAAAATTCGAGCCGGTGCCGGAGCCGTACTTGAAGAGGCGCGCCTCGCGCACCCACAGATCCATGATGCCGTTCTCGTTGATGAGATCGTCCTCGATCGACTGGATGAAGCAGGCGTGCGGCTGGGGGTGCTCGTAGGCGCTGTCGGAAACCGTCAGCTTGCCGGTCTCGAAGTCGACGTAGAGGTGGCCCTGTCCGGGCCCATCGATGCCGTAGGCCCAGTGCAGGCCGGTGTTGAACCACTGCGGACTGTTGGGCGCCGCCATCTGCATGGCGAGCATGTAGCGCATCTCGTCATAGAAGGCCTCTGCGTCCGCCTCGGTCGTGAAGTAGCCGCCCTTGAGGCCCCAATAGGTCCAAGTGCCGGCGAGGCGGTCGAATACCTGGCGGGCGTCCGCCTCGCCGCCGTAGCGCTCTTCCTTCGGCAGCTCGGCGAGCGCCTTCTCGTCGGGGATCGAGCGCCAGGCCCAGGAGGGGATCTGCGTTTCTTCCACCTTCTTCAGACGGCGGGCGACGCCGGCCTTGCGGAAGTACTTCTGGGCGAGAATGTCGGCGGCGACCTGGCTCCACTGCTCGGGCACCATGAAGCCCTCGAGGCGGAAGACGATCGAGCCGTCCGGATTCTTGATCTCGCTGGTCGCGCGGCGGAATTGAATCAGGTCGTAAGGCGAAGTGCCGGCAGTCGTGAAGCGCCGCGTGATCTTCATAAGTAGTCCCCCGAGATCGAGATGGTCGTCATCGGCGCCGACGCGGGACGAATGGCGCAATTACAAATGGTTGTTCTTGGACACACTGGGTATTGCCGGACACACCTTCGCCGTCGGCGAAAACGCCCTTCAGCGCCTTCGCCTGCCGCCTACGCGATGTCTGGATTGGGTCTACGGACCCGGTACTGGAGGGCAACGACGACACGATGTTGCCATCGTCATCGTCGCGTCAAAACCCAAGCTGTGCCGATTCGTGGGTCGAGTCTACGGGTAGTAGGGTTGCTGCCACATCGGCAACAGCAACACACTAGATGTAGACGATGACGGGATAAAGCCAGGGAAAGCCGTGGATTTCCTGTGGGGCTCTCGGCCGGCCTCTGGGCCGAAGCCGCCGATTTGCCGGGGGGTCGGCGGGGATTTCGGAAATCAAGCTCCGTGGTGCCGAGCAAAAGCAGCCTATGGCGATTCCATCGGATGGGGGTGTGGCGCATCTGCCGCGCTCTCGCGCCCAGGTGACCACATTGCCCGCGCGGCCGAGATCGGCGATGCTGCAGCCGCGAAACAGCGGGTAGGGCGATGGGACTTTTCAGCGAGATCTTTTGCTGGTGGGGCGGCAATACCTGGGGCACGCGGGTGACGATCTGGCGCCAGGGACGCCTCGTCGGCACGGACGAGCTCGGCAACCGGTATTACGAGCAGAAGAAGGGTGTCGGTCCGCTGGGCAAGCCGCGCCGCTGGGTGACCTATACGGGCTTCGCCGAGGCCTCGAAGGTACCCCCCGGCTGGTATGGCTGGCTGCACTATGTCGTCGATACGCCGCCGACCGAGGAGAACTACGTCTCCCGCCCCTGGCAGCGTCCGCATCTCATGAACCAGACCGGGACGCCGAATGCCTATCGGCCGCCCGGGTCGATCCTCGGCAGCGGCGTGCGGCCCAAGGGCACCGGCGACTACAAGCCCTGGCGCCCCGAGGCGTGAGGCAGCGGGGCAAACCCGTCTTCGGGCTTCAAACTTCGGCCCAAGTCGCGGCCCAGGGAGAGGCACGGCGCAGGGCCGGGCGGCAGCACGGCATAGGACGAATGACGCAAGCTTTCGGAGCTAAGGGTGCGCGAGATTGCGCGGCGATGGTGCTCGCGGGCGGACTTGCTCTGTCGATTCCCGGAGCCGCCGTGGCCGACCGCATCGACAATGGGGTCGCCGTCTTTTCGGCCTTGGACAAGGTGACGGCGCGCACCTCCAAGTTCGAGGTTCCTCTCAACAGCACGGTGCAGTTCGGCGCGCTGAAGGTGACGCCGCGTGCGTGCTATTCGCGCCCGCCCGAGGAGCAGCCGAAGACGACATCCTTCGTCGAGGTGGACGAAATCCAGCTCGACGGACAGGAAAAGCGCATCTTCACGGGATGGATGTTCGCTGAAAGCCCGGGTCTCAACGCCGTCGAGCATCCCGTGTTCGACGTGTGGCTGACGGACTGCCAGAAGCCGAAGGGGAGCATCGCGCAGCACTCGGGTACGGGCGGTGATGCAGCCGCTGCTCCTGCAGACGCATCGGCGCCGCCGGCAGAGGATCCCTTCGCGCCGCGTCGGCGCGTGCGGCGATGATCTCGTTTCGCGCGGGCTCGCACTGACCCGTGTTTTGCTCAAGTTTTCGCTGTTTCGCATGAGTGCGCGTCATCGCGCGCTTACGAGTGCACGCGTACTCCCCGTCCGATGAGGAAAAATAACATCGGAGTAAGGCCCATGTTTCCCAAGGTTGCGCTTTCGCTGGCTTTGGCTCTCGGCATCGGTGCCGCGATGACTGCCGTCCCTGCTGCAGCGAAGATCAAGGTCGATGCGGCGCTGATGAAGACGCTCGATCCAGATGGCGACGGCACCGTCGATCTCAACGAAGCGAAGGCGGCCGCTGCGGCCGAGTTCAAGAAGCTCGACAAGGACAACGACGGCACGCTCGACGCCAAGGAGCTGAAGGGCAAGCTCGACAAGTCCGCGATCAAGAAGGCTGACCCGGACAACGACGGCACGCTCGATCTCAACGAGTACACGGCTGTCGTGGAGAAGGATTTCAAGGCAGCCGATCCGGACAACGACGGCACGCTCGACGAAGCCGAGCTGAAGTCGAAGAAGGGCCAGAAGTTCCTGAAGCTGGTTTAGCTGTTGCTCCGCTATCCCGGAATCGGCGAGCAGCGCGAGCCGCAATCCGGGACCCAGCGTGCGGTATAGCCTCAGTTCGAGGAGCTTCGGACGCTTCTGCTGTGTCTGCGCCAGGGTGACCCAAATCTGTAGGAATCGTAGGGGTTGTAGCCTTCTCTGTCGTAGTAGGCGGCAAGGCTGTCGAGGATTGGCGGTACCAGCGACAGGAACCATCCAGCGGGATAGACCAGCTCTACGTTCTTCCGGCCGTCCTCTCGCTGCGCGTCTTGGTAGGACGGGGCCATGTCGGTTTCGTTGAACTCGAACCCGTGACCCGGCTCGCGGTACTCATGCACAAGCACGCACCGATACTCGTAGAGTAGCGAAGAGTGCTTCGCCTCGTCGACAAGCTTGAGCTCACGCTCGTTAGGATGCTGCTGTAGCAGCTCGGTGGAGCTTGGATCGATGCCTAAACCGTCGACTCGACTCGGCTTGTGCCGCTTACTCCAGTCGTCGAGCCATGTGTCCAACTCATCGCTCACACCGCACGCAGCGGCGCCGCCGCGTTCCTGGATCATCATCATGAGCTGGGACGTGCTGACTGAGGTCGCATGGGGCCAATTGGAGTGTTGCTCAATGAGATTGAGGAACCTGTCCCGACTGCCGAACTTCCGGTACTGGGTCTCCGGATAGCGTCCCCGCGCCAGGGCGTCGAGCATCATGACGACCTGCACTTTGCGGTGAAGCCGGTGTTTCACTTCCTTCAGCTTCGAGTGCTCGCCGCGAAAGTGGTCGATATACTGTTCGATGTCAGAATGCAGCTTCGCTGACATACCTATGGTATGGTTAGGCCTCCTTCTTCAGCATCGCGGCGGCGCGCGGAGCGAAATAGGTCAGAATGCCGGAAGCGCCGGCGCGCTTGAAGGCGAGCAGGCTTTCCATCATCACCGCGTCGCCGTCGAGCCAGCCGGCCTTCGCGGCGGCCTGCAGCATCGCGTACTCGCCCGACACCTGATAGGCGAAGGTCGGGACGCGGAACGTCTCGGCGACGCGGCGGACGATGTCGAGATAGGCCATGCCGGGCTTGACCATGATGAGGTCGGCGCCCTCGGCGAGATCGAGCGCGACCTCGCGCAAGGCTTCATCGGAGTTCGCCGGGTCCATCTGGTAGGAGCGCTTGTCGCGCTGGGCCTGCGATGACGCGAGCGTGACGGACGAGCCGACGGCATCGCGGAACGGGCCGTAGAACGCGGATGCGTACTTGGCCGCGTAGGCCATGATCAGCGTGTTGGCGTAGCCGTTCGCCTCGAGCGCGGTGCGGATGGCGCCGACGCGCCCGTCCATCATGTCGGATGGGGCGAGGATGTCGGCGCCGGCCTCGGCCTGCACGAGCGACTGGCGCACGAGCGCCTCGATGGTCTCGTCATTGGCGATCTCGGAGCCGCGGATCAACCCGTCGTGGCCGTGCGAGGTGTACGGGTCGAGAGCGACGTCGAGCACGATGCCGATGTCGAGCCCCGCGGCCTTGACGGCGCGCGCCGCGCGGCAGACGAGGTTGTCGGGGTTGAAGGCTTCGCGTGCGTCCTCGGTGCGCAGCTTCGGCTCGGTATTGGGGAAGAGCGCGATTGCCGGGATGCCGAGGGCGACGGCCTGCTCCGCTGCGGCGACGATATTGTCGACCGAAAGACGCTCGACGCCCGGCATCGACGCCACCGGGACGCGCTTGCCCGAGCCCTCGACGACGAACAGCGGCCAGATGAGATCGTCGATCGTCAGCCGGTGCTCGGCGACGAGGCGGCGGGACCAGCGCGTAGCGCGCACGCGCCGCAGCCTGACGCCGGGAAAGGCGCCGAGGGCGGCTGGTACGCTGCGCTCCAGGGGTTCACCCTGGCGTGCGGTGGGATTGAGAGTGGAGGCAGGGGGGCGCGGCTTCATGGATCTCGTCCGGGACGACATGACCCAGACTCACCGCAAGACGGCGGCTTTTGCAAGCGCGCCGCCAAGCTCAGCCCAGGCGTGGTTAGTCGCAGATTTTCTTAATCTTCCGCTCGGCCATATCGACGTGGAAATGGTTGCGATGCATCTCGTTGGCCTCGGGGCCGAGCGTGGTGCCGAAGATGCGGCAGGCGGCGGCGTGGGCTTCGCGCAGGAAGCGGGCGCCCGGACTGTTGGTCGGCCGGGCCAGTGCTGCGGTCGCTGCCGGGCTGAGGGAAGCGACCTGAGCATCCTTCGCCGCGACAGGCTTTTGTGCAGGCTTATCCGCCGTAGCGACTTTGTCGGGAGGGCCACCGAGACGCGCCGCAATCTGCTGGCGCTTGGACCCGCCCGGAAGGATGGCGGTGACGACATCGACCTCGGCACGGGTCGTGGGCTTTGTCAGAGTGCCGGGGGCGGGCGCCGGCTTGCCGGCAGCGGGCGCCAGCGTGTTGGTCGGCTGCGCGGCCTTCGACGCTGCCGCCTGCGCTGCTTGAACGATCTTCTCCTCGCGCGCCTTGGCTGCGGCGATATCGCGAGCCGTGGCGCCCCAGCCTTCGAGAACCGACACCTGCTGGCTCTTGTCGGTGACGAAGCCGCGGATATCGAGCGCGTCGACGTAGGCGTGCTGGCTGAGCTTCTTGCCGACGCGACCGAAAGCGGTGCGGCAGGAGTAGTCGCTCATGATCTCGATGGTGGCAATCTTCGCGCCGAGCTGGCGGCGGGCGGCCGGTTGCAGGTCGCGGGTGATCCAGTTGTGAAGCGGGGCGAGCATGCCGCAGTTGATGAGAGCGGCCGGCTGGAACGTGACGTTATCCAGCTTGACGAGGCGGATCGGGGCGGGATTGCCGCACTCGCCATTCTTTATGGGCTCCTCGTAGCTGACGAGGACGTTGAGGCCCTTGAGCGCGGCGGTGCACTGGGCCTTGGCGGCGGCGATCTCGGCCGGGCTCCAGACATCAGGCTTGGGCGGTGTTGCCGGGGTGGGGGTAGCAGCTTTGCGCTCGGGGACCGGCGGCGCGATGCCGGGTTGTGCTTTTTCGGCAGGCTTCGCGGTCTGCGCGATCGTCGGTGCCGTCAGAACCACAAGGGTGACCGCCAAGCCTACTCCGAATCGCAGCATCGTTCGCGTCTCCACCGTTTACGGGTGTGGCACGGCATCTCTCGGCCAGGAATTGGCGAATCAACCGTACAAGTTTCTTCGTAATCCGCCCCAGTGTATAGGGGATTCCGACCGATTGATGATGAGCGGCGGCCGGCAATCGGCCTTGAGGAAGAAAGCTGTGCAATACGAAACGTCCACGGCGCAGATGCAAGCTGAAGGCACGGCCGAGCAGCCGGTCGATGAGCTGCTGATCGAGTCAAAGGGTTCCTGCGCCGTCATCACGCTCAACCGGCCGCGCGCGCTCAACGCTATCAACACCGCCATGCGGACCAGGCTGGCGGAGGCCTATCCGCGGTTTGCGCGCGATCCGCAGATTTATTGTGTCGTCATCCAGTCCGCGAGCGAGAAGGCCTTCTCGGCTGGCGGAGACGTGCGCGAGATCGTGCGCTGGGGGCGCGAGGACCGGGATGCGGCGCGGCGCGCCCTCAAGGAAGAGTACTCACTCAACTGGCTGCACGAGTGCTTCTCCAAGCCGACCATCTCCCTGATCGACGGAGCGGTGATGGGCTCCGGCGTCGGTATCACGCTCTTCGGCACGCATCGGGTTGCGGGGGAGCGCTATCGGTTCGCGATGCCGGAGACCGCGATCGGCCTGTTTCCGGACGTCGGCGTGGCGTGGTCGCTTTCGCGGCTACCGCATTCGATCGGCATGTACCTCGGTCTCACAGGACGCTCGATCGGGGCGGCCGATGCCTACGCGCTCGGCCTCCTGACGCACTGCATTCCGGCGGCGCGTTTCGAGGAGATCAAGGCGGCGTTGATCGACACCTGGCCGGTCGACACGGTTCTCGACGAGCGGCATGTCGATCCGGGGCCGGGCGAGCTCTCTCACTATGCGCCGATCATAGACGGCTGCTTCTCGGCGCCGAGCGTCGAAGAGATCATCACGCGGCTCGACGGGATTGCAGGCTCGGATCGCGCGTGGGCGCAAGCAGTCATCGCCGAGCTCAACTCGCGCTCGCCGATCTCCCTCAAGGTCACGCACCGGCACATTCGCGGCGCGGCCAACCTCGACCTGCGGCAGACACTCGCCGTCGATTATCGCCTGGCTTGCCACTTCCTGGACGGCCACGACTTCTATGAAGGCGTGCGTGCAGCGCTCATCGACAAGGACGGCCACCCGAGGTGGCAGCCGGCGAAGCTTCAGGACGTGTCTGAAGCGATGGTTGAAGACCAGTTCGCGCCGCTGGGTGAGGATGATCTCGATTTGCCGACGCGGCCGCAGATGCAGGCAGCTCGCGTTTGAGCAAAAGGGGCGCGCGCACGATAAACAAAGCGTTCCGCTGACCCCCGATTACTATTCTTTTACTATGGGGATTTAGGTGACTTTTAGTTTTATGCCTTACCTGTTGGCATAACCCGGAAAAAACAAAACACCCGGGATCGGCGTCAAACAGTGTGAGGCAGTTATGAGTGTTGCGCTCGATGTGGCGCGCCATCGTGCGCCAGTGCAGACCGACAGCTTTCGATCTGAATATCTGCAAGCGTTGCGCCTCGTCGAAAGGCTGCATCGGTTGCTGCTCGACGTGATCAAGGACGAGTTCGACCGTCTCGGCGGCGCCGATCTCAACAGCGTGCAGGCGCTGCTGCTGTACAATATCGGTGAGAGCGAGCTGACGGCCGGCGAACTGAAGACGCGCGGCTACTATCTCGGCTCGAACGTCTCCTACAATCTGAAGAAGCTCGTGGACATGGGCTATCTTCACTACAAGCGCTCGGAGACCGACCGGCGCAGCGTGCGGGTGTCCTTGACCGAGAAGGGCAAGGAAGCCTGTCAGGTGGTGCAGAAGCTGTACCAGCGCCAGCTCGGCTCGGTGGAGACCGTGGGAGAGGTCACGGAGGACGACTTCCGCAATCTCAACAAGGCTCTCGTCCGTCTCGAACGCTTCTGGTCGGATCAGATCCGCTATCGCCTCTGATCGCCTGAACGCATCGGATCATTGCGAGAGGAGCCCCGGGGCGACCCGCGGCTCCTCTTCGCCATTCTGAGCCGGATTGCCTCCCGATCCGGCGGGCGCCCGCTTGCCTTTGTGGCCGCACCGGGCGTACCTTCGCTTTTCTACGGGCTGCGAATATCTCGACATTCCGACGACTTGGGTGTTCGCGGGCGCCGGCCGATCGATAATCCGTTGCGCAAGACGGGGAGGGCTGTCGTGGGCTCGACGTGGGGGAAATGGGGTGCCGCGGTCTTGGCGGGCATGGCCCTGCTCGTGGTCGCCAAAGCGCCGAGCCGGGCGCAGGACTTCCTGAGGTTCGGGCCGGTCGGGGAAGGTCCGGGCGAATACAATCGCACCTACGACCGCAGCTTCATTCGCGAATGGCAGTCCAATCCCCCCAAGGGGTATCCGACTGCGTCCAAGGCGAATATCGCGCCGACCAAGGCCGCGGTGGCCCGCTATGAGGAGATCGTGGCGCGGGGCGGCTTCCCGCTGGTGCCGGACGTCGAGCTCGAGCCGGGTGCTTCCGACCCGGCGGTCGCAGTGCTGCGCCGGAGGCTCATGCGGTCCGGCGACCTCACCTCGGAGACGAGCTATCCGGAGCACTTCGGCTCCGACGTCGATACGGCGGTGAAGCGCTTCCAGGCGTCGAACGGCCTTGCGCCGACGGGCGTCGTCGACAAGCGCACCATCGCGGCGCTCAACGTGCCGTCGGAGGTGCGGCTCGCTCAGCTCAAGGCGAACCTCGGGCGGCTCAACGACCTCACCAAGATCGTCGCCAAGCGCTACGTCTTGGTGAATATCCCCGCAGCCCAGGTCGAGGCGGTGGAGAACGGTGCCGTCGCCTCGCGCCACTCCGGCGTGGTGGGCAAGCCCGACCGGCCGACGCCGCTGTTGCGCTCGACGATCACCGATCTCGCCTTCAACCCCATGTGGACGTTACCGCCGACGGTGATCAAGGAAGACCTGATCCCCAAGGGCCGCGACATGCAGAGCGCGGGCGGGAACGTGCTCCTGAAGTTCGGTATCGACGCTTACGAGGGCGGCAAGAAGCTCGATCCGGAATCGATCGATTGGGCCTCGTCGCGCCCGCTTTCGCTCTCCTATCGGCAGGCGCCGGGAAAGGACAACCCGCTCGGGTTCCTGAAAATCAACTTCGCGAACTCAAGCTCGGTCTATATGCACGACAGCCCGAAGGAATCGCTTTTCGGGCGCAATTTCCGAGCTGCCAGCTCGGGATGTGTGCGGGTGCAAAACATAGAGCAACTGGCGGCCTGGCTGCTGACGGGACAGGGGACGGCGGAGCAGGTGGCCCACCTCAGGGAGAGCGGCGCGACGAAGACGGTGCGGCTTAAGAAGCCCGTGCCGCTCTATTTTGCCTACATCACCGCCTGGGCGACGCCGGATGGAGTCATTCAATTCCGTCCCGATCTTTACCTAAAGGATGGGGTGGGCGAGGTTGCGGCGGCGTACTAGATGTCGCGCCGCACGGTTGACCAGCATCAAGGCCACCCCGCGCGGCCTTGATAGTTATCGTCGCCAAGATCTTGATCGGCGGCGCGACAATAGACACGTTGCTCGCCAAGGCCCGGCGGGCAATGATAAGCGAAAAATACGACGCCTAGGGGAGTGGAAGTTCGCCTGATGGATTATGCAAAGCAGTTCAGGGATGCACTCGACGCCGTTCATCGCGAGGGACGGTACCGCGTGTTCGCCGACCTTAAGCGTCGGCGCGGTGCATACCCGGCGGCAGACCACTTCCCTGATTCCAATACGGCGCGACCCATCACCGTCTGGTGCTCGAACGACTACCTCGGCATGGGGCAGCACCCCAAGGTGCTGGCGGCGATGCACGAGGCGCTCGACACGGTCGGCGCCGGGTCCGGCGGCACGCGCAACATTTCCGGAACGACGCACTACCATGTGCAACTCGAGGCCGAGCTTGCAGACCTGCACGGCAAGGAAGCAGCGCTGCTGTTCACCTCCGCCTACGTCGCCAACGATTCCACGCTCGCGACCCTGGCGCAGCTCCTGCCCGGCGTCGTCATCTTCTCCGACGAGAAGAACCACGCGTCGATGATCGCCGGTATCCGCCACGGGCGCGGGCCGAAGCACATCTGGCGCCACAACGACATCGAGGATCTCGAGGCGCAGCTCAAGCAATACGATCGCGCAACGCCCAAGATCATCGCTTTCGAGAGCGTCTACTCGATGGACGGGCACATCGCTCCCATCGCTGCGATCTGCGACCTCGCCGAGAAGTACGGCGCGCTGACATACCTCGACGAGGTGCATGCGGTCGGCCTCTATGGACCGCGCGGCGGCGGCATCGCCGAGCGTGATGGCGTCATGGACCGTGTCGACATCATCAACGGCACGCTGGCCAAGGGCTTCGGCGTGATGGGCGGATATATCGCCGCCTCGCGCGATTGCTGCGATGCGATCCGCTCATATGCCGCGGGCTTCATCTTCACCACGTCGCTCGCCCCGACGCTTGCGGCTGGTGCGCTCGCCTCGATCCGCCACTTGAAATCGAGCACCGTGGAGCGCCAGCAACTCCAGGAGCGCGCTGCCGAGGTGAAGAGCCGGCTCACCGAGGCCGGCCTGCCCGTCATGGCATCGCCGAGCCATATCGTGCCAGTTGCGATCGGTGATCCTGTGCACTGCAAAGCCGTGACGGACGCCCTTCTCGAGCACTACGCCATCTATGCCCAGCCGATCAATTATCCGACCGTGCCGCGTGGCACCGAGCGGATCCGGCTGACGCCTTCGCCGGTGCACAATCCCGCCCAGGTCGAGCAGCTCATCGCGGCCCTGACCGAGCTTTGGGAGGCTTGCCCGGTCGCCAAAGGCGAGTACGTGCGGCTGGCGGCCGAATAGCGGCCCCCGCTGCGCTTCGGCGCACCCTGCAAAAATCTCTAGTTGGAAACCGCGATAAGCTGTACGGGTTGAGCCCGGCGCGGCGCCCTCCTACTATGGTAGGAGCCTGCAGGCAGCCCGAGCGCCAGCAGAGACCTCATTTACCTGTCCGTGAACCAAGGATAACCACGAATGTTGAACGCCAAGGCCGAGCCCTCGAAGAGCGGGTTTTTCACCGCCAACCTTGCCGAGAGCGATCCTGAAATCGCGGATGCGATCAAGAAGGAGCTGGGCCGGCAGCAGCACGAGATCGAGCTGATTGCCTCGGAGAACATCGTCTCCAAGGCAGTCCTCGAGGCGGCCGGCAGCGTCCTCACCAACAAGTATGCCGAGGGCTACCCCGGCAAGCGCTATTACGGCGGCTGCCAGTACGTCGACGTCGTCGAGCAGCTCGCGATCGACCGCGCCAAGAAGCTGTTCGGCTGCGGCTTCGCCAACGTGCAGCCCAACTCGGGCAGCCAGGCCAACCAGGGCGTATTCAACGCGCTCGCCCAGCCGGGCGATACGATTCTCGGTCTCAGCCTTGCGGCCGGCGGGCACCTGACGCACGGCTCGCCCGTCAACCAGTCGGGCAAGTGGTTCAAGCCGGTGTCGTACATGGTGCGGCCCGACACGCACCGCATCGACATGGACGAGGTCTACAAGCTTGCGCTCGAGCACAAGCCGCGCATCATCATCGCCGGCGGCTCGGCCTATCCGCGCCACATCGAGTTCGCCGAGTTCCGCGCCATTGCCAACGAGGTCGGAGCGTACCTGATGGTGGACATGGCGCACTTCGCCGGTCTCGTCGCGGGTGGGCAGCATCCGAGCCCGTTCCCGCATGCGCACGTCGTCACGACGACGACTCACAAGACGCTGCGCGGTCCGCGCGGCGGCATGATCCTGACGAACGACGAAGACATCGCCAAGAAGATCAACTCGGCGATCTTCCCGGGCATCCAGGGCGGTCCGCTGATGCACGCCATCGCCGGCAAGGCGGTTGCCTTCGGCGAGGCGCTGCGCCCGGAGTTCAAGATCTACGCCAAGAACGTGATCGAGAACGCCAAGGCGATGGGCGAGGTGCTGGTGAACTCCGGCTTCGCGCTCGTCTCCGGCGGCACCGACACGCACCTCATCCTGCTCGACCTGCGGCCGAAGAAGCTGACCGGCAACATTTCCGAGAAGGCGCTGGGGCGCGCGCACATCACAACGAACAAGAACGGTGTTCCGTTCGATCCGGAGAAGCCGATGGTGACCTCGGGCATCCGTCTCGGCGCGCCCGCCGGCACCACGCGCGGCTTCGGCGTCGCCGAGTTCCAGGAGATCGGCCGCATGATCTCCGAGGTTCTGGACGGACTGGCGAAGAACGGCGAAGCCAGCAACGGCGCCGTCGAGGAGAAGGTCAAGGCGCAGGCCATCGCGCTGTGCGATCGCTTCCCGATCTACTCCTGATCGTAAGTTACCAACAACGCGAGGCGCGCTTGGGATATCCCGGGCGCGCCTCGTTGCTTCTGGTGCCTGCTAGCCGCTAATAATCGTCTGCCGTGCTCGGCGCGATGAGCCGACGGGCGGAGGAAGGCCAAGATGCGCTGTCCCTACTGCGCCGGCGAGAACACGCAAGTCAAAGACAGCCGTCCCACGGAGGAGAACGCGGCCATCAGGCGGCGTCGCATCTGTCCCGACTGCGGCGGCCGCTTCACGACGTTCGAGCGTGTGCAATTGCGCGAGCTGATCGTCGTCAAGCGCTCGGGCCGCAAGGTGCCGTTCGACCGCGACAAGCTGGTGCGCTCGGTCGAGATCGCGCTGCGCAAGCGGCCCATCGATCCTGACCGGGTCGAGCGGATGGTCTCGGGCCTCGTGCGCCAGCTCGAGAGCGCGGGCGAGAGCGAGGTTCCATCCTCGACCATCGGCGGGCTCGTCATGGAGGCGCTGCGCGGGCTCGATCCCGTCGCCTATGTGCGCTTTGCCTCCGTGTACCGCGATTTCCGCGAGGCGGCCGACTTTCACGAGGTGCTCGGCGAGATTGCGGCCGAGCCGGTTGGCGCACATGAGGCGCCGCATATTGCCTTCGAGACCTCCGTTGTGGAGACACCCCCGCTCAAGAAGCACTAGTGCGATGATCGAGAAATTTGCCATCAGGCGAACTTCGGAATCGGGACACTAGGCATGAGCCCAGCGGAGCGCAGCGGCTTCGACCTTCACATGATGCGGATCGCGCTGCGGCTCGCTGCGCGCGGGCTTGGGCGCACTGCTCCAAATCCGGCCGTCGGAGCCGTGATCGCGGACGAGCACACGGGCGAGATCATCGCGCGCGGCTGGACGGCACCCGGTGGGCGTCCGCACGCAGAGACAGAGGCAATTGCGGATGCGGGGGAGCGCGCGCGGGGGGCGACGATCTACGTTACGCTCGAGCCCTGCTCGCACTACGGGGTGACCGCGCCCTGCGCCGACGCCATCGTCAATGCCGGCCTCGCACGGGCGGTGTGCGCGATCGAGGACCCCGATCCGCGCGTGGCGGGACGCGGGCTCAACCGGCTGCGCCAGGCGGGTCTTGCCGTCGAACGCGGCGTGCTGGCCGAGGCGGCGCATTGGGTGACCGCGGGCCACATACTGCGGGTCACGGAGCGGCGCCCGCTCGTCACCGTCAAGTTGGCGCTCGACGGCGCGGGCGGCGTGCCGAGGGGCGAAACAGGCAAGCCCAGCTGGGTGACAGGGGAGGGAGCCCGCGCGGCGGGGCACCTGATGCGCGCGCGCTCGGATGCGATCCTCGTCGGCCGGCGCACGGTGCTCGATGACGATCCACTGCTCACCTGCCGGCTACCGGGTCTAGAGGCCCGTTCGCCGGTGCGGGTGGTGCTGGCGCGCGATCCTTCGGGACTCGAGAAGTCGAAGCTGGCGCAGACGGCGCGCGTTTATCCGCTGTGGGTCATATGCGCAGAGGGAGCCGACGCTTCGGCCCTCGCGGCTGCCGGCGCCCAGATCATGCCGACGCGGCTCGTGGGCGGAGAGCTGTGGCTGCCTGGCGTTCTGGAGGCTCTCGTCGCCCGCGGCATAACCCGCCTTCTGGTCGAGGGCGGCCCTGCAACCTGGGGGGCGTTCTCGCGTGCCGGGCTCATCGACGAGGCGGTGCTGTTCCATGCTCGCGGTACGGACGGTGCCGAGTTGTCGCCCACCGGTGCGATCTCGGCCATGAGCCGCTACATCTCGACGGCGGGTTTTGACATTTACGATCGGCGAACGATCGGCGACGACGATATGCTGGCACTGCGCCGGCAGTGGCATCGCGGCAATCGCCGCTCGCAACCCGAACCGAAGCCCTAAGCAGCGAAGGAAGCACCATGTTCACCGGCATCGTGAATGACATCGGCGAAGTGGTTGCGCGCGACGGCGGCCAGTTCAGCATCCGCACGCGCTTTCCTGCCGAGCAGCTCGATATCGGCGGCTCGATGGCCTGCGACGGCTGCTGCCTGACGATGACCTCGGTGCAGCACCAGGACCGCGGCAGCGTCTTCACCGTCGATGTTTCCAACGAGACGCGCGGCAAGACGACGCTCGGCGACTGGGAGCCGGGGCGAAAGATCAACCTGGAACAGGCTTTGCGGCTCGGGCAGGAGCTGGGCGGGCACCTTGTAACCGGCCACGTTGACGGCCTGGCGCGCATTGTCGACATCGTGCCCGATGGGGAGAGCAAACGCTTTTCTTTCGAGGTGCCCGAGCACCTCGCCCCATATATCGCCCCGAAGGGCTCAGTGGCCCTCGACGGGGTGTCTTTGACCGTGAACGAGGTCAGCGACACCCGGTTCGGGGTCAACCTCATCCCCCATACCTTGACGGTGACGACCTGGGGCGCGAAAACCCCCGGGCAATTGGTCAACCTCGAGGTTGATCTCTTCGCGCGCTACATCGCGCGACTCCTGGAGTTTCGTCCGTGACGCACGACGTTGGCAAACATGCCATCTCGGAAGGCCGAGGCTGCCTGTCGTCGATCCAAGAGATCCTCGATGACATGCGCAATGGGCGGATGGTCATCCTCGTCGATGCCGAGGAACGCGAGAACGAGGGCGACCTCGTCATTCCCGCCCAGATGGCTACGCCCGATGCCATCAATTTCATGGCCCGCTACGGTCGCGGCCTGATCTGTCTCACGCTGACGGGCGCGCGTGCGAAAGAGCTCGAGCTGCAGGCGATGGTCGGCGACAACCGATCGCGCAACCGCACCGCTTTCACGCAGTCGATCGAAGCGCGCGAAGGTATCTCGACCGGGATTTCGGCGGCCGATCGCGCGCGCACGATCGCGACGGCGATCGACACGACCAAGGGCGCGGGAGACATCGTCTCGCCGGGACACGTGTTTCCGCTCGTTGCGCGCGAGGGCGGCGTGTTGATCCGCGCGGGTCATACGGAAGCCTCGGTCGATCTCGCGCGCCTTGCCGGTCTTTATCCGGCCGCCGTGATCTGCGAGATCATGAACGACGACGGCACGATGGCACGCCTGCCCGACCTCGTGACCTTCGCGCAGCGGCATGGATTGAAGATCGGTGCCATCGACGAGCTGATCGCTTACCGGCTGCAAAACGACCGTCTGGTGCGCGCAGTCGCCAAGACGAGCGTTGCGACCGCGGCCGGTCGTTTCGATCTTCACGTCTACGAGACGACGGTGGAGCCGGCGGAGCATCTGGCGCTGGTCAAGGGCGACCTGTCGGCACCGGGCCCGGTGCTCGTGCGAGTGCACGCCGTCAACCTGCTCGGCGACGTGCTGGGCGTTGGCGAAGCTGGCGAAGGGACGCAGATCGCCAATGCACTGCGCATGATCGAGCAAGAGGAACGCGGCGTCGTGGTGCTGATCCGCGACTTGCGGCCGAGGCTCATCTCCGAATGGATCGCATCGCGTGCGCAGCCGAAGAAGCCGTCGGACGGCTCGCGCGAGCGCCGGCAGGTCGAGATCGGCATCGGGTCGCAGATTTTGCGGGACCTCGGCGTGAGCGACATGGTGCTGCTCACCAATTCGCCGGCACATGTGTACGTCGGCCTTGAAGGTTTCGGATTGCGCATCGTCGATACGCGCAGGATCGAGTGAGAAATGGTCTTAAAGCCTGACAGACCCGTGCGCACGACGCGGAAGGCTCCGAGCGGGCCGATGCAGGCGCGCGTGCTCATCATCGAGGGGCGCTTTTACGACGAGATCGCCGACGAACTCGTCGCGGGCGCCGTGGCGGCGCTCGATGCCCATGGCGTCGCGCACGACTGCATCACCGTTCCCGGGGCGCTGGAGATACCGCAAGTGCTGACACAGGCCGTCAGCGCGGGTCTCATCCCAGGGCGTGCAGCGGGCGGCAGGTGGGATGGCGTCGTTGCGCTCGGCTGCGTCATTCGCGGCGAGACCTCGCACTACGATATCGTCTGCAACAACGCCAATCACTGGCTGATGCACGTGGCGACGCTGCACGCGGTGCCGGTCGGCAACGGCATTCTGACGGTCGATACCGAGGCCCAGGCGCTTGCACGTGCGCGCGGCGGGATCAACGGCAAGGGCGGCGATGCGGCGCGCGCCTGCTTGCGGTTGATCGAGCTGCAGCGCGAGTTCGAGGGACAGAGCGCATGACGACGGCGAGCAACGCCACGCCGAAGCCGGGCAAGATTGCGCTGCAGCCGCGGACGGCGGCGCGCGTCGCCACGGTGCAGGGTCTCTACCAAATGGACCTTGCCGGCACGGACCTCAACGCCGTGATCGACGAGTTCGTGCGCCTGCGCTTTCCGAAGCCGCCGGGAGACGAGGCGGCGGCCGGCGCCGATGCTGCATTCTTCGCCGAGCTCATCCGCGGTGTGGTGCGGCGTCAGCGCGACATCGATCCGCTGGTCGACCAGCAGCTTGCCGAGGGATGGCGGCTCGTCCGCATCGACGCGATCGTGCGTGCGATCTTGCGCGCCGGCGTGTTCGAGCTGATGGAGCGTCCGGATGTGCCGGGACGCGTCGTCATCAACGAGTACATCAACGTCGCGCACTCCTTCTTTTCGGAGGACGAGCCAAAGGTCGTCAACGGTGTGCTCGACAAGCTGGCGCGCAAGTTGCGCGCGGCCGAGTTCGATCGCGATGCCAGCCGATCCAAATGAGAAGCCGCAAAGTGGCACCGTTGGCGGCGAAGAGGCGCTGATCGCCGAGTTCTGGGCGCCATTGGCAGCGGGGTTTGCCGGTGCCTTCGATCTCAAGGACGACTGTGCAACCATCGCGCCTCCCGCAGGCGAGGAGCTGGTCGTCACCACCGACGCACTGATTGCGGGCGTGCACTTCTTTCCGGGCGATGATCCGGCGGCGGTGGGGTGGAAAGCACTGGCGGTCAACGTGTCCGACCTCGTCGGCAAAGGCGCCATGCCGCTCGCCTATCTGATGAACGTCGCGCTCCCGGGACTCGACCGGGCTTGGCTCGCGGCTTTCACGAACGGCCTCAGAGCGGCGCAGGTTGCTTTCGGCTGCCAGCTCATCGGAGGCGATACGGATCGCACGCCGGGACCGCTCACGGTTTCGATCACCGCGCTCGGAACGGCTCCCTCGGGGCGAATGGTGCGCAGGGCGACGGCGCGTCCCGGGGACCATGTCTACATCACCGGCACCATAGGAGACGCGGCCATCGGTCTAGCGTTGAGGAAGGATCCTCATGTGCTCGATCGGGCTGGTCTCGACAAAGCGGCGGCGAGTTATCTCGAAGGGAGGTTTTCCCGGCCGCACCCGCCGGTTGCGATCGTCCCGGCATTGCGCGCGTGCGCCTCGGCGGCAATGGATGTCTCGGATGGCCTGATAAAGGACTTCGATCGCCTATGCCGTGCGTCAGGTGTCGGCGGCGTGATCGAGGCGTCTGTGGTGTCGCTGTCCGAGGCGGCGCGCAGCGTTGTCGACAGGGGGGAAGCCAAGCTCGAGGATTTGCTGACCGGCGGCGAAGACTACGAGGTGCTCGCGTGCGTGGCGCCCGATGCGGCGACAGAGTTCGAGCGCCTCGCGGCCGAGAGCGGCGTGCGCGTCACGCGTATCGGGACCATAGTTGATGAGCCCGTCGGCGGCACGGCGAGGAGCGCAACGGGGGAGAGCATCGTATTCACCAAGACGGGGTGGGATCACTTTTCGCAACACTGATGCGACTTGAAGGACTGCTCGCGTGCGACCAAATCGCACCGTGGAGCGGAACATCCAGGCACTGGCAAGCCAACAACGCGGAATTGTCTTGGTTTGGCCATATCCTGGCGGCTATTGAGGGCGCTGGCGTCAAAGCCAGACAAGCGACGCTAGGCGGATTGCGGGTTTGCGCGGCGGCCCGTCGCTTGCTGCGGCGGGCAGGATTGGGACGGGTTCATGCTGGCATTTCGCGCGGGTGCGCGATTCTTCATTTCGCATCTCCTGTCGCGGAGCACAGCGAGCTGCAGCCTGGCTGCGTGCGCCGTTCTCGGCGTCATCGGCTTGATGCTTCTGGCGGTGCCGGCGCATGCCCAGGCCGCTCAGGCCAATTGGTGGGAGAGCCTCACGGGTTCCGGTACGCCCGACTACACCGGCCGCCGGCAGGAGGAGCGCGAGCGTGAAAGGGCCGCGCGTCAGACCGAGCCGCTCGACGATCTACGGCCCGATGCCGTGCCGATGCGCTCGGACGAGATGATCGCGTCGATCGAGGATGCGATCGCACGCTACCAGCAGATCGCTCAGCAGGGCGGCTGGCCGCTCGTCCCGCCCGGCCGCATGATGCGCGAAGGCGAGGACGATGACCGCGTTCCCATTCTGCGTAAGAGACTGATCGCCAGCGGCGACCTCAGGCCGCGCGGTCAGTACTACAATTCCTACACGTTCGACGAGGAGCTCAGCAACGCCGTCAAGCACTTCCAGCGGCGCCATGGTCTGAGGCCCACGGGTCGTGTGGAGCGCTCGACGTATCCGGCGCTCAACATGACGGTGGACGAGCGCATCAACCAGTTGCGGCTCAACCTCGGGCGCATTCGCGAGTTGATGTCGACGCCCGTCGAAGAGCGCTATGTCCTGGTCAATATCCCGGCGTTCCAGCTCGAGGCGGTCGAACGGTTCGAGGTGCAGCAGCGCCATCGTGTCATCGTCGGGCGCACCGAGCGTCAGTCGCCCTCCGTGAAAGCAACCATTCGCGGGCTCAACTTCTTCCCGTATTGGCGCGTGCCGGACAGCGTGGCGCACCTCGATCTCATTCCGCGCCTGATGAAGGAGCCGGACTACCTGCAGAACGAGAAGATCCGCGTGTTCGACGCCTCGGCAACGCGCGAGCTCGATCCGCTCGGTGTCGACTGGTCCTCGCCGGAGGCGAAGAGGCTGAAGTTCAAACAGGACCCGGGGCCGCAGAACGCTCTCGGGCTCGTGCGCATCGACATGCCGAACGAGCATACCGTCTACATGCACGATACGCCGATGAAGCAGCTGTTCGGGCAGCGCTCGCGTGCCTTCAGCGCGGGCTGCGTGCGCGTCGAGGGCGTGTTCGATCTCGTCGATTGGATCGCGCACTATGAGCCGGGCTGGGGCGAGCCGGGCCGTGCGCAGCAGATCGTCGAGGGAGGGCAGGCCGTCGACGTCAACCTGACGCGGCCGATCCCGGTGTACTTCACGTACATCACGGCCTGGGCCGAGCGCGACGGCGAGGTCTCCTTCCGGCCCGACATCTACGGGCGCGACGGAGCGGTGGATCAAATTGCCGAGATGGACCGCGACCCGAGCGAGCCGGCGCCGGCCGTGACGCTTGCGCCCTGAGATCAGACAGTGACGTTGCGCATTTAAGGATGATGCCCTCGCGTCTATATTGCGGGTGAGGGCATATCTATCCTGGAGCTCAAGCGTGGGCTGGTCGATCAAACTCTTCACCTGGGGCGGCACCGCCGTCCGCATGCACATCACCTTCCTGCTCCTCGTGGCGTGGATCGCAGCCGTGCAGTGGTCGCGGGGAGGGGCGCACGATGCTCTGGCCGGGGTCCTGTTCATCCTGGTGCTCTTCGCGTGCGTTGTGCTGCACGAGTTCGGGCACATATGGGCGGCGCGCCGCTACGGCATCCGCACGCCCGATGTAACGCTGCTGCCGATCGGTGGCGTCGCGGCAATGGAGAGAATGCCGGAGAAGCCCTCGCAGGAGATCGTCGTTGCGCTCGCGGGGCCAGCGGTCAATCTGGTCATCGCGGCGGTGCTGTTTGCGGGCCTCGGATTGCGCGTCAGCACGGAGCAGACGTGGCAGGAAACGCTGCAGTCCTCGTTCTGGGCCCAGGTGGCAGCGGCGAACGTCGTGCTGCTCGTGTTCAATCTCATACCGGCCTTTCCGATGGACGGCGGGCGCGTGCTGCGTGCGCTGCTGGCGATGGGGCTCGGCTACACGCGCGGCACGAAGGTTGCCGCCACGATAGGGCAGGTGCTGGCCGTCGGATTTGCGTTCCTCGGCTTCATGGGCAACCCGATGCTCATCCTCATTGCGATCTTCATATTCCTCGCCGCCAGCGGCGAGGCGGGAGCTGTCGAGGCGCGCGAGGTCATCCGCGGACGCCCGGTGAAAGACGGCATGATTACCAGCTTCGAAGCGTTGGGCGTCGGCGCCACGGCGGACGACGCTGCGACCAAGCTGTTGAGCACGACGCAGCACGAGTTCCCTCTCCTTGATGGGGCTGGGCGGTTGCGCGGGGTGGTGACGCAGAAGGCGATCATCGAAGCGCTCCGCGGCGGCGAGGGCGGCAAGCCGGCGCTGGAGATCATGGATGCGAATGTGCCTACTCTGCATGCCGACGAGGATCTGGCGCTGGCCGTCGATCTGTTGCGCCGCTCCGGAGCGCGGCTCGTCGGCGTCGTCGATGATGCAAGCAGCCTTGTCGGGTACGTCACGCCCGAGAACATCAGCGAGCTGGTGATGATCGGGGCCTCGCGGGAGAGGAGCGGGGCGGACTGGCTGCGCACGTGAGCGCTGCATCAGAAATCCTGATTGTGACTGAATAGATACATGGTGCGGGTTCGGTTTCCTAATCTTTACGAAGCAAGTCGACAATCTCGGGCGAGCCGTTAACAATCCCTCCGTTTCGCGCCGCTGCCATCACTGCGCGCGAGAGGCGTATTGCGTACTGTGTTGGGGGGTAGATGCGTTCGTTGGCGTATATGTGCGCCGCCGCGTGTGTAGCGGCGGGAGTCGGAGGTTTGGGCTCAGCGGCTTTGGCGCAGGATGCTGCGGCGCCAGTTACCGAGGGATCGGGCTCAGCGCAGGCAACTCCGCTTCCGCCTGTCGTCGTGGAGACGAAGGAGCAGCAGCCGAAAGCCAAGGCCAAGGCGAAGAAGAAGGGCTCCTCCGCCGCGCAGAGCCTGGCTGCCCAGCAGCCCGCCACCCCTCCGCCGCAGCAGCCCACGGGACCGGGCAATTCGAACGCCAGCGACAAGACCGCTACCGGTCCTGTGCGTGACTACAACGCCAAGAACACGGCGACGGGCACCAAGACCGACACTCCGCTGAAGGAAGTCCCGCAGTCGATCTCCGTGGTCGGCGCCGAACAGATCCGGGATATGGGTGCGCAAACGATCCAGGACACGTTGCGCTACGTCCCGGGCGTTGTCGCCGACGCCTATGGTCTCGACAGCCGCACGGATAGCGCTCTCGTTCGCGGCACAGCGGCCTCCGAGTACCTTGACGGGCTTCGCCGCACGTTCAGCTACTATAGCTACAACTACCGCATCGATCCGTACTTCATGGAACGGGTCGAGGTGCTGCGCGGTCCGGCGTCAGTTCTCTACGGTCAGGCCGCCGTCGGTGGCATCATCAATGCCGTCTCGAAGCGACCTCGGACGGAGGAAGGCGGCGAGATCACGGTTGAGTACGGCACCTTCGACTTCAAGCAGGTGAAGTTCGACATGACCGGGCCTGTCACGTCTGACGGCAAATGGTCGTACCGTCTGACCGGTGCGGCCCGCGACGCCGACACGCAGGTTGATTATGTCGAGGACGACCGTTACGCGATCCAGCCGGCGATTACCTATCGCCCGGACAGCGCGACCACCATCACCGCGATCGGCCACTTCCAAAAGGATGAAACTGGCTCGAGCTCCCAGTTCCTTCCGCACGTCGGCACGCTTTATCCGAACGTGAACGGTAAGAAGGTCCCGTGGGATACATTTGTGGGCGAGCCCGGCGATCACTACGACACCGATGTCGCGTCAGGCACGTTGCTCGTGGAGCACAAGTTCAACTCCGTCTTCAAGCTGAGCCACGCGTCGCGCTACGCGGACATTCACAACGATTACGACAGCACCTACGCAATCTTCCGGTCGACTACGACACCCCCGTTCCCCGTTCCGGGGACGCCGTATATCCCGGGCACGGACGAGGAAGAGCTATACCGCACCCGGTGGAAGGCGATCACCGATTCGAAGATATTCAATCAGGACACCAACCTCGAAGCCAAGCTCACCACCGGCGTCCTCACCCATAAGGTATTGGGCGGCATCGACTACACGAACTTCAGGGCCAGACAGGGCACGGCTTCCGCGAACGATGAGGGTGGCTTCAACGTCTACGACCCGGTTTATGGTCAGGGACAGTGGAAGTGGAAGGACTGCAGCAACGTCGAGCATGCGAATACGCCCTACCCGGATCTGCCGATCTGCTCCTACGCCAAGCAGAAGATCACCCAGACCGGTCTCTACGTGCAGGATCAGATGCGTCTTGGAAACTGGATCGCGGTTCTGGGGGCGCGTCAGGATTGGCTCGAGAACGAGACGAGCGCTCGCACCCAGAAGGACGATGCGGTCACCTATCGCGCTGGCCTCATGTATGAGTTCGCCTCGGGCTTCACCCCCTATTTCAGCTACGGGGAGTCGTTCGTTCCCGTCGTCGGCTTGTCATCTCCGGCGAACGGCCGCAAACCGTTCGATCCGCAGGCAGGACGCATGTACGAGCTGGGCTTCAAGTATCAGCCTGCAGGCGCCAATTTCGCGATCAACAGCGCGATTTACGACATCGCCGAGAGCAACCGGCTGGTGCCCGATCCCGTCACCACGGGCTTCAGCGTCCAAACGGGCGCGGTCGCCATAAAGGGCTTCGAGATCGAGTTGACCGGCAAGGTCACCGAGAATCTCAAGGTCGTCGGCGGGTATTCCTACACGCAAGCCCAGTACGATGACAGCACGGCGAAGGACGGCAATCAGATCCAATCCGTCCCCAAGCACTTGGCCTCCATGTGGGGCGTCTGGGAATTCGATCAGCCGTACCTCAAGGGATGGTCGGTTGGCGCGGGCGCGCGCTACATCGGCGCGTCCTGGGACACCTACCACACGATTGAGACGCCCGACGTCACGCTGTTCGACGCCATGGTGGCTTACGAGGAGAAGGACTGGCGCTGGTCCATCAGCGCCAAGAATCTCGAGGACAAGGAATACATTTCGACGTGCCTCGACCGCGGCGACTGCTGGTACGGCACCGCGCGCACGATCATTACCGGACTTACCTACAAGTACTGATGTCGAGGAAACCGTCCCCTGCCACTTGGCTGTGGCAGGGGGCGATTTCGCGGTTGCGGTCGGGCGGAGGAAACAGGATAACTGCAGTCAACATTGTGCCGCGTGAGGGGCAACGCAGCAGAGCAAGATGCGCAATCTATTCGTTCTCATCCATCGCTGGGCCGGTCTATTCACGGCGGTTTTCCTTTTCATCGCGGGGCTGACGGGCGCCGTCATCTCATGGGACCACGAGCTGGACGAGTGGCTGAACCCGCATCTTTTCGATGCGCGCATCACCGATCCGAATGCGTCACCTTTGCCCGCGCTGGAGCTGGTCGACAAACTCGAAGCGGCCGACCCGAAAGCCCAGGTCACCTACTTCTCCCTTGCGCACGAGCCGGGGCACACGGCGCAGCTCAGCGTCCAGCCGCGTCTCGATCCGGCAACGGGTGAGCTCTACCCGCTCGATTACAACCAGGCGTTCCTCGAGCCGTCCACGGGCGAGGTCGTGGGCAAGCGCTTCTGGGGGCGCATCTCGCTCGACTCTGAGAACCTGCTGCCGTTCCTCTACAAGCTGCACTATTCGATGCACATCCCGGACTTCAACAACATCGGCCGTTGGGGCGTCTGGTTCATGGGCATCGTCGGGATCGTGTGGCTGTTCGACTGCTTTTTCGGCTTCTACCTGACGCTGCCGCAACGCGTGCGCCGCAATGCGTCCGCCGGCGCTGCGGTTGCCGACGCGGTGCTCGACGACGTGCCGGCTGGCACGGGGCGCCGCTCGTGGTGGCAGCGCTGGAAGCCGGCCTGGCAGATCAAATGGAGCGCCAGCGCCTACCGCATCAACTTCGACGTTCACCGCGCGTTTGGCCTCTGGCTGTGGCTCCTGCTCTTCATACTCGCGTTCACGTCGGTTTCGATGAACCTTGGCGACGAGGTCGTTCGGCCCATCCTCAGGTCTATCTCGTCGCTAACCTCCGACGCTTTCGACGATCGTACGCGGACGCCGCTCAACAAGCCGATCACGCCCGATGTCTCGTTCGCCAACGCCATCAAGGCGGCCAGCCGCGAAGCTGAACGCCGCGGATGGACGGAACCTGCCGGCAGCGCCTTCTATGGGCGGCACTATGGCCTCTACGCCATTGCGTTCTTCGAGCCCGGCAACGAGCACGGCAGTAGCGGCATGAACAAGATGCTG
>JAEXXM010000019.1 GCA_023405815.1 Pseudomonadota bacterium
GTCCTACAAGATCGATGTCACGCGCCCTCCGCGCTATACGAAGGACTCGATCAACAAGGATTCCCATCGCATCGTGGACCTGCGCTTCGAAGGGCAGCCCATCGACCCCGCACGCGAGTTCGCGGTCGTCACCAACAGCTATCGCGCCGATGGGGGCGGTAATGTCCCCGCGCTCGCCGGGGCACCGATCCTCCTGCGCGCGCCCGACACCAACAAAGATGCGGTGGTGGGTTATTTCCGCTCTACGCCGACCGTTCAAGTGCCGGCTGCGAAACCCTGGTCATTCGCGCCGATTGGGCACCCCGTCACGGTCTACTTTGATACCGGTCCTGGTGCGCGCGAGCATATCGGCGACGCGGCCGGCGCCAGACTCACAGACGGCGAGCCGGGTTACCTTCGTGTCACGCTGACGCTGGCGTAAGCTGAAGAAAGGCGGTCGCCTCGGCCTCAGAATGCCCCCGCTCGCTCGGCGAGCGTTCGGCCCTCAAGCCCGATGAGCGACAGCGTGAAGGTGCGCCGCTGCCAATCCACCGCGAGCATGCCGAAGTTTTCCGTTGTGAACACGTCACTCGCGAGCGGCGCTACGTGCGCGTCCTGACTCGGATTTGGAGGCACCATATTGAGCGCGCTTGCCGTCATCTCAACGATTTCGCGATCGCCTGACTGGGTGACGTAGATCGCCCCCGAATGGCGGTCACCTGAGAGCAGGATGACGCGGTCAAGGTTGCGAGATGCCAAGAGCTGTAGCAGGCGGTCACGCTCGGCCGGGAAATTGCCCCAGCGTTCCCAGCCATGCCCTTCCGAAAGGACTTGGATGCTCGAGGCAATGATCCGGAGATCTGCAGGCTTGGCGAGCTTGGCCTCGAGCCATGCCCATTGTGCCGGGCCGAGAATGGTCTTGGAGGGGTCCGGATCAGGCTCGTAGCGCCCCCAGAAGGGGAACGCATCGCTTTTCGGCTTTAGGGGCGAGCGAAACGACCGGGTGTCGAGCATGATGATCTGCACGGACTTCCCCGGTACCCCATACGTCCGGCTGTAATACAGGCCGTCCTCCACCGGCCTCTCGGGCTTCGTGCCCCAGAAGCGATGGAACAATTCGGCGGCAATCCGCTTGTGGGGAAACTCGGTGCCGCCGTCGTTCTTACCGAAATCATGATCATCCCAAGTGGCGAGCATAGGCACAGCCGTCCGCACGGACCGGAACTCCGGCTGTCGCTCCTGGGCATCATAGGCTGCGGCGAGCTCTGAGGCGGCTGCATCCTTGAAGTCGCCGTAGACGTTGTCGCCAAGCATCAACATGAGCTGCGGTCGTGCAGCGAGCACGTCCCGCCAGATCACTTGCGGCTTTGCCTGGTGCAGACAGGAGCCGAAGGCGATACGCTCAACGGTGGTGTTCGCTGAAAGCGGAGCTGCGATCTTCTGCTCCTTGGCCGCGGACGAATTGGCGTCATTGGGTACTTCGGCGGCCGCTTGGATGAGCACGCCGCTGGCGAGCAGCGCCGCGATGGCGGCTGCCGCGGCACGGCTCGGGCATGTTCTCTGCGTCGAACGGATGGCTCGGATGCCGCAAGAACCCCTGACGTTCCACATGTTCCTATTCCCAAAGCAAATTGGTCTACTTCAAAAAGAACTAAAGCAGACGTTCCATGTCGCGATCATGAAGGGAGGAGGCTCGTGGCTCACCACTTCAAGTTCGGCCGCATCCGCCGCTGGACTCACTGAAGGCGGCCTCGGTCACACCGCGGTTGCACGTTCGGCCATGAGGCACCGGCCGCAGAGGAGTGCAGTCGCGAAGCAGGGGCGTCCGGCTGGTAAACGGTCCTGATAAGCCCAGGCGCTGCTGCCCATAGCCCACACCGTGCCTCGCCAAGGAGGGGCTTCGGGTGCGTCGTCCCACTGTAACGACGAACCGAGTTGGGCTAGGCTAGCGGATTGTTGAGCGGCGAAGTCCGAAACGTCCCACACGGAGAAACGACTCGAGCGATATGCTGAGATACGTTGATTAGATTCGCTGCCTAATTGCTCGAGCCCATCCTGGACGTTCCGCCAGATGGGAGCGAAGCCATGTTCTTGAGTTGCCGTACTGCGGACGACGTCCTTAAGTCCATCAAGGACAAGGACGTGCGCATGATTGACTTGCGCTTTACGGATCTGCCCGGCACCTGGCAGCATTTCTCTGTTCCGCCGGATGCGCTCGATGCCGACGCCCTCAGGGATGGCATCGGCTTCGATGGGTCCTCAATCCGCGGCTTTCAGGAAATCCAGGAAAGCGACATGCTCGTCGTGCCGGACGCCACGACCGCGCTCATTGACCCGTTTGCCGAAGACACCACGCTTGCGCTGATCTGTAATATCCGGGATCCGGTGACGGGGCAGAGCTACAGCCGCGACTCCCGCTACATCGCGCAGAAGGCCGAGACGCACCTCATAGCCACGGGGATTGCTGACACCGCCTATTTCGGGCCGGAGGCGGAATTCTTCGTATTCGACGATGTGCGGTACGGGCAGGGCGTCAACTACGCCTTCCACGAGATCGGCTCAAAGGAAGGGACTTGGAATACGGGCAAAGAGGAAAACCCGAACCTCGCCCACAAGCCGCGCCAGAAGGAGGGTTATTTTCCGGTACCGCCCGTCGACAGCATGCAGGATTTGCGTAGCGAGATGGTGCTGACGATGCAGCGATTGGGCATCAAGGTCGAGGCGCATCACCATGAGGTCGCAACGGCAGGGCAGGCCGAGATCGACATGCGGTTCACGACGCTCACACGCATGGCCGACAACCTGATGCTCTACAAATACGTGGTCAAGAATGTCGCCCGCAAACACACCATGACGGCGACCTTCATGCCCAAGCCGCTGTTCGAGGACAATGCCTCGGGCATGCACGTGCATCAGAGTTTGTGGAAGGGCGGCACCAATCTGTTCTTCAGTGATGCGCATTATGCGGGCCTCAGCAACCTCGGACGCTATTACATCGGCGGGCTCTTGAAGCATGCATGGGCGTTGTGTGGTTTCTGTGCACCCACGACCAACTCGTACCGGCGCCTCGTGCCGGGCTATGAAGCTCCGATCAACCTCGTCTTTTCTCAGCGCAATCGATCAGCGTGCTGTCGCATTCCGATGTACTCGCCGAGCCCCAAGGCGAAGCGTGTCGAGTTCCGCACGCCCGATCCATCCTGCAACGGCTATCTCGCCTTCGCTGCGATGCTGATGGCGGGCCTCGACGGGATCGAGAACCGGATCGATCCGGGCGAGCCCATCGACAAGAACCTCTATGATCTGCCGCCCGCGGAGGCCAAGGCAGTCAAATCCACTCCCGGCTCATTGCAGCAGGCGCTCGACGCACTCGAGGCAGACCACGCCTTCCTGCTGCGCGGTGACGTCTTCACCAAGGACGTGGTCGAAACCTGGCTGAGCTACAAGCGGGAAAAGGAGGTCGACGCCATTGCGCTGCGGCCTCACCCATATGAGTTCCATCTCTACTATGACGTTTAGACTACGACGTTTAGGCCACGGCGGCGATGAGATGACACCCGGCGGTCATCGGAAATGAACGGCGCGCCCCATGAATGCGAAGAGATACGTCGAGACGGATCACGGCACGATCGATGCGGACGTGCTTGCAGAACTGCAACAGAGCTTTGCCACGGCGGAGCTTCTGATGGCGATCGACGGGATCGATGCAAGTGAAGGCCGGCAGAGATGGCTGCACGCGTGCCTCATGCGGCTGCATGCGATGGCAAACCATCTGATCAACGGCGCGCCCCAGACTGTCAGCGGAGAGGAGACGATTTGGCAGTTGGCAGAAGAGATAGGCGATGAGCTGGACGCCTGCACAGCCAACCTCGCGCATGTATCGAAGCTGGTGGATCGGCTGGGACGATTGCGGCCCAATAGAGACTGAGAACGCCGTCCGACGGGTCGCGAGTTCGAATCTCGCTGCTCCGACAAACGACGACGCTGATGAAGGCATGCGCGCATCTTCAAGTCGGCCAGACGGCGATGCAGTGCAGGCATTGAGTGGAGCGAAGGAAACGACTAAATTACACCCATTCAGCGATCGGGGCCGCGTATAGGAGGCGGCGATGGCAGAGGACTTTGATCATGGTGCCGCCTTACAGGTGGCGGCAATAATTGGGGCAAGCGTCTTCTTGCTGGGACTGTGCGGTGCCTTCGCCAAATTTCTATAGTCGAGCCCATAGTATCCTCGATATTGCAGTGCGGGGCGACGACTTGCGTTGACCGCTTGCGATCGCGCCTCTGGTTTGGGTCTGCAGTTGCGAACATCTTGCGGATGTCACGCTTGACGTCGTGGCCCCTGCTGGTCTGGCACGTCGCTCGGGGTCATCTGATGACAACTTCCGCGCTGTTTGGTACAATTAAAATTGTCTGTTGTGCCTCACTTGATTGTGGGCCAGCCAGAGCGCCCAGAATCACCGGTGAGGTGCGACCGCTCGTAGGAGCGATCTGGGAGGCGCGCGCATGGTCGTCGCAAACCCCACCGCCAACGCTTTAGCCGAACGACTGGTTGCAGTCCGCACGATTGGTGCTGCGGACCTCCGGGATGCATTGGCCAAGGGCTTCGACGACTTCAAAGCGATGCCGACGTTCGCGTTGTTTCTCGCGCTACTCTATCCGATTATCGGCCTCATTCTGTTCAGTGTCGTTTTCAAATCCAATCTGCTGCACCTGGTCTTCCCGCTCACTGCCGGATTCAGCCTTATCGGACCCTTTGCCGCGGTCGGCCTATTCGAACTGAGCCGGCTTCGCGAGCAAGGTCTAGACGGGGAGGCCATGAAGTTGCACCGGGCGCCGTCTCTGCATTCCATCCTGACGCTCGGCATCGTGCTCATGGTGATCTTCTTCATCTGGTTGGGCACGGCGCAGGCCATCTACCATCTCATCTTCGGCAGTACGGTGCCCGTCTCGATTGCGGATTTCGCCCATCAGGTGCTCGCGACTCCCGCTGGCTGGGCGCTCATTGTCGTCGGCTGCAGTGTCGGCTTCCTTTTTGCCGTGGTGGTGCTGACCATCAGCGTCGTGTCGTTCCCGATGCTTCTAGACCGCGATGTCGACGCGGCGACGGCGGTATTGACCTCCGTAAGAGCCGTCCTTGCAAATCCGATGACGATGGCAATGTGGGGACTCATCGTCGCCGGTGGTCTGGCGCTCGGCTCGCTGCCGTGCCTCGTCGGCCTCGCGATCGTCCTACCTGTCCTGGGTCATTCGACCTGGCATTTGTACCGCAAGGTCGTGGAATGCTGATGCTGTGTGGTCGCCCATTGTCAATTGAGGCGGCAGTCATACGTAAGTAAAGATATCGGCCATGTACGTGGTTAGTCCCCAGCCGGAGATGCCGCCAGGATTGGGTTCGTGACACGAAGATAGAACTCCACTGAACCCATGCCTGGACCTCGTCGGGTCCAAGGAGGATGTGGAAATGCCCGTAGCTCTCATCCTGGTCCTGCTGGCCGTGGGCTCAGTTCTGTTCCACGTGATGAGCCCATGGTGGTTCTCTCCGCTTGCCTCAAACTGGGGCTACATGGACTCGACTGTCGCCATCACGTTCTGGATCACGGGCGTGGTGTACGTCGCCATTCTCTTGTTCATGGCCTACTGCGTGCTCCGCTTCCGCCACCGCAAAGGGATAAAGGCAGCTTACAACCCCGAGAACAAGCGGCTCGAGTGGTGGCTCACGATAGGCACCGCAGTTGGCGTGGCCGCCATGTTGGCCCCCGGCCTCGTTGTGTGGAACGATTTCATCACAGTCCCGAAAGATGCGACCACCATCGAGATCCTTGGTCAGCAGTGGTCGTGGAACTACCGCCTGCCAGGGAAGGACGGCGTACTAGGCGCAGCCGACACGAAGACAGTCAGCTCCGACAACCCACTCGGGCTCATGACGACTGATCGTCATGGCGACGATGACATCGTGATTGTAGGTGATGCACTGCACCTCCCGGTCGGCAAGCCGGTGAAGCTTTCGCTCCGATCCATCGATGTGCTGCACGACTTCTTCGTCCCTCAGTTCCGAGCCAAAATGGACGGTGTCCCGGGGATGGTCACCTATTTCTGGTTCATTCCCACCAAAACTGGGACGTATGAGGCTTTGTGCGCCGAGCTTTGTGGCGTCGCGCACTACGCCATGCGCGGAACGGTCGTGGTGGAGGATGAGGCCGCGTATCAGGAATGGCTGAAGAAACAGCCGACGTTCAAGCAGGTGGCCGAGCGAGCCGCGAAAAAGCGCGGCCACCAATCAGATTTGGCCTTGGGAGAGTAGATGACGGCTTTCACAAAATGAGGAGCCACGACGGCATGCGATAGCTCGTGGCCGAGTAGGCGAGGAGTATTTCGATGACCGATACCGCGCCGGGCGCAGTTGACTTCGTTCCACCTGCAGAAGTCGGAGAGGTCGAGCTTTATCATCCGAAGAGCTGGGTGACGAAGTATGTCTTCAGCCAGGACGCGAAGGTCATCGCCATCCAGTACTCCTTCACGGCTCTCGGAATAGGGCTGGTAGCGCTGGTGCTATCGTGGGTGATGCGCCTGCAATTGGGTTTCCCGCACGTATTCCAACTTATCGATCCCAACGACTATTACCAGTTCATCACCATGCACGGGATGATCATGGTGATCTACCTCCTGACGGCGTTGTTCCTCGGCGGCTTCGGCAACTACCTGATCCCACTGATGGTGGGGGCCCGCGATATGGTGTTCCCCTACGTCAACATGCTCAGCTATTGGCTCTACCTACTCGCCGTGCTGGTCCTGGTGAGCAGCTTCTTCATGCCAGGCGGCCCGACGGGCGCCGGCTGGACCCTCTACCCTCCACAGGCAATTCTCTCCGGCACCCCGGGCTACGACTGGGGCATCATCTTCATGCTCGCCTCCCTGGCGCTGTTCATCGTCGGGTTCACCATGGGCGGCTTGAATTACGTGGTGACGGTCCTGCAGGGCCGTACGCGCGGGATGACGCTGATGCGCATGCCGCTCACGATCTGGGGCATCTTCATGGCCACGGTCCTGGCGCTGCTGGCGTTCCCCGCTCTGTTCGTCGGCGCCGTGATGATGTTGCTGGATCGAACGCTCGGAACCAGCTTCTTCATGCCGGCCATTGTCGAACAGGGCGGTCACCTGGAATACGGGGGTGGCAGCCCGATCCTGTTCCAGCACCTCTTCTGGTTCTTCGGGCATCCCGAAGTCTACATCGTTGCCTTGCCGGCCTTCGGGATAGTGTCGGACCTGATCAGCTGTCACGCGCGAAAGAACATCTTTGGCTATCGGATGATGGTCTGGGCGCTGGTCGCCATCGGCGCGCTCAGCTTCATCGTGTGGGCGCACCACATGTACGTGAGCGGCATGAACCCCTATTTCGGATTCTTCTTCGCCACCACGACACTCATCATCGCGATCCCGACCGCCATCAAGGTCTACAACTGGATCCTGACGCTGTGGCGGGGAGACATTCACCTCACGGTGCCGATGCTGTTCGCCATCGGATTCATCGTCACGTTCGTCAATGGCGGGATCACAGGGCTGTTCCTCGGCAATGCCGTGGTCGATGTTCCCCTTTCCGACACCATGTTCGTCGTTGCCCACTTCCACATGGTGATGGGCGTGGCGCCGATCTTCGTCATCTTCGGAGCGATATACCATTGGTATCCGCTGATCACTGGACGCATGCTGAACGAAACGATGGGGAAGGTGCACTTCTGGGTTTCGTTCCTCGGGGCCTACGCGATCTTCTTCCCCATGCACTACCTCGGGTTCCTCGGCGTGCCGCGGCGATACTTCGAAATGGGCGACGTGGCGATCTACCCGCCGTCCGCTGCGACCTTGAATGAGTTCATCACCGTTGCCGCGTTGACCGTTGGCGCCGCGCAGATCTTGTTCCTCTACAATCTGGTGTGGAGCTACTTCAAAGGCCGGCGCGCCGAACACAACCCCTGGCATGCGACCTCGCTCGAGTGGCAGACGCCGCACCTGCCGCCAGCACATGGCAACTTCGGCAAAGAGCTGCCCGTGGTCTATCGCTGGGCCTATGACTACAGCGTGCCGGGCGTCGCACAGGATTACATCCCGCAGAATCTCCCGCCCAACGAGATCAGATACGTAGACCAAAAGGTGTCGGGCCTGCACGAAGGAGTGAGGGTGTGAGGTTCTTCGGACATTTGACGGAGAAGCCCTGGCTCCCTGCACAGGGTCGTATCGACGACCTCCACGAGGGAACCGCATTTTCGCTGCCCAGAGCGGAACTGGCCCTGAGAATCTTTCTCGTCGTGGTGACGGTGTTGTTCGCGCTGCTGACTTTCGCGTATGCGGAACGCATGGTCGATGAGAGCTGGCGCCCGGCGCCGCCGCTGAGGCTCTTGTGGCTGAACACCGGGATGCTCGTCCTCGCCAGCGCAGCGTTCCAATGGGCAAAGATCGGAATGGATCGCGCGGAAAGCTCGCCACTGTCGCGACCGCGAGCGATGAAACAGGTCAAGCGGGGGCTGCTCGCTGCCGGCGTGTTCGGATCTGCATTCCTTGGCGGCCAGATCGTCGCCTGGTGGCAGCTCAACTCGATGCCTTCGTTCGACATCACGCATCCGGCCGTCGCCTTCTTCTGTTTGATCACCGGACTGCATGCATTGCACATGCTGGGCGGTTTGGTCGCCTGGGGTGCAACCGCGGCCAGCGCGGACGAGGCCGTTCACTTGGTTCGGTTGCGCCAGAGCGTAAGGCTGTGCGCGATCTACTGGCACTACTTGCTGGCGGTATGGCTGGTTCTATTCGGCCTGCTGTTCTCGGGAGATGAAAATCTGGGGTTCTTGTTGGCGATTTGCGGGCTCAAATAGATTGGGTGAAAGCTCATGACAGATGTTGCCATGACAAATACCGGACGGCTCAAAGGCGTGCGCGGCATCGCTGCGGATTGGTCGTCTGACCAGCGGGCGTTCAAGAACGTTCCCTGGGGCAAGGCGATGATGTGGATCTTCCTCCTCAGCGACACGTTCGTCTTCAGCATCTTCCTGCTCGGCTACATGACGGTGCGGATGTCGACGCCGGTGCCGTGGCCCAATCCGAGCGAGGTCTTTGCGTTGGAGATAGGGGGGCAGCATATCCCGCTCATCCTGATCGCGATCATGACCTTCGTGCTCATCAGCTCGAGCGGCACGATGGCCATGGCCGTCAACTGCGGCTACCGCCGCTACCGGAGGGCCACTGCGATTTTGCTGGTGGTGACTGCGTTGCTCGGCGCCACATTCGTCAGCATGCAAGCCTTCGAGTGGACCAAGCTGATCACGGAAGGCGTCAGACCTTGGACCAACCCCTGGGGCGCGCCGCAGTTCGGATCGACCTTTTTCATGATCACGGGCTTCCATGGCACCCACGTCACGATCGGCGTGATCTTCCTATTGATCATTGCCCGCAAGGTTTGGCGGGGAGACTACGATCGGGGAGCGCCGGGCTTCTTCACCAGTAGGAAGGGCAACTACGAGAGCGTCGAAATCATGGGCCTCTACTGGCACTTCGTCGATCTCGTATGGGTCTTCATCTTTGCACTTTTCTATCTTTGGTAGGAGGGAGCTATGGCACAGGCAGAGGCACATGTCGGCTCAGAAGTCCCTGCTGTCGAGCACGAGGGACAAGAACATCCGATCAAGCTCTATCTCGTCGTGTGGGGATGGCTGTTCGTCCTCAGCACGTTCTCCTATCTCGTCGACTACTTTCACTTCCAGGGCTACCTGAGATGGTCGCTCATCCTCCTCTTCATGATTTTGAAGGCAGGACTGATCGTTGCGATCTTCATGCACATGGCGTGGGAGCGACTGGCGCTGACGTACGCGATTTTGCTCCCGCCGGTCCTGGTCCTCGTGTTCGTGGCAATCATGGTGTTCGAGTCTGACTATGTGTTGGCGCTGCGCACGATGGCTTTCGGCCCTAGCTGATTGCGAATGCCGTCCTAGCCGACACGGGCGTGCGACATGTTCGCCATGCAAAAGAGCATGGGGATTGAGATGAGGGCATTTGCCCGCAAGAAGAGCATGGCTGCTCGCGCCGACGCGGATCTCTCTTTGGGAGTGGCGTCCACGATCCCGAGCGCTCTATCTTGATTTGGCCAGACGCCGAACCAGACGTTGATCCACATGACGATCCCGAGCCACATGCCAATGCCCGTCGGCATGCTCCTGCCGTCGTCTGTCAGGCCCATCGCAAGGGCATGCCACAGATAGCCATTCGTCCATGCCAGGAGCAGACCTGTGGCCATCGTCGCCATCGCGCTCCAGCGGTACCACCACAGCGCGGCTGGCGCGATCACCTTGCCGATGGCTGGTCTTTGATGATCAGGGATCTTGTCCATATTCGGCAGCTGGACAAAATTGAAATACCAGAGCAGGCCGATCCACATCGTGCCGCTCATCACATGCAGCCAGCGAAAGCAGGGTATCCACCATGCGCTGTCTAGCCCATCCCCCTCGCTGGATACGAGACGCATGAGGACACCGAGCAGAATTGCCAGCACAAAACCGACCGCGGCAGTGTTGCGCAAACTTGTAAGCATTGCGCCCATGTCGATCTCCTCGGGATGGAATCGCGGAAGATCCGGTGCAGCCATTTCGGGCAAAGGCCAATCGATGCCTATGATCGAACGGCTGCGCTGAGTACGTGCATGAACCCCGTTACGCCGCGGGCGGCAGGAGCAGCATTATCGCGCCGATCGCGACGAGCAATAGACCTGGCCAATTTGCTTTCAAGCCGAGGAAACGCATGCCGCGGTGGCGCGGCTCGAGCGTGGGGGCGTCCTCGATGGGATCAATATGAGGATCGCTCATTCTGCCGCGATAGATGGCGGCTCCGGCCATATACACAATGCCGGTGAGAATGAGCAGGGCGCCGATCAACGGGATTGTCAGCATTGCTTGTCACCTTGATGGGGGGCCGCTCCCACTACCGGTCCTTGCCTCGGCGAAGGGTAACGGCCCTAGGCGGCAACGCTGGCCGCCAGTCAGTGCCCTACTACCTTGCGGTAGAGATGCCATGTCGAATGTCCGAGCACCGGGAAAACGACGGCGAGACCGAAGAAAAGCGGCAAGGCTCCGAGAATGAGGGAGCCCGCAACTAAGAGGCCCCACACCGCCATCGTCACCGGGTTATCGAGCACGGCGCGAACCGACGTCCGCACCGCCGTCGTGGCACTTACGTTCCGATCGACGAGCATCGGGAAGGACACCACGCCGGTAACCAGCACCACGAGAGCGAAAATGAAGCCGACGCCGTTGCCGACAATAATCAGCTGCCTGCCGGCCGGGGTCGTCAGGACCTGCGTGACGAACTCCCCGACGGAGCTTGGCACGGCACCTCCGAAAATCTGATTGTAAATGAGTTGGGCCGCCGCCAGCCAGGCGAAGAAGATAGCCATGAACGCCAGGCCCAGCCGCGCGATGGCACCGATCGATGGAGATTTCAGAACGTCCAGGGCGTGCCACGCGGAGGAATCGAGACCCTGTTCGCGGCGGCGGCTCAGCTCATATAGACCGACGGCAGCTAAGGGTCCGATCAGGGAGAAGCCGGCAACGAGCGGAAAGACCAGCGGCAGGACATCGTATCCAAACGAGAGCCTGAACAGAATGAGGCCGACAACAGGATAGATTAAGACGAGGAAGACCGCGTGGCTGGGGATCGCCTTGAAATCCTCGATGCCCTTTCGCAGCGCATCTCTAAGGTCCGCCAATCCGATTGTGTTAATTGTCGGCTCGCCAGGCCTCCATATTGCAGACGCTGGCCATCGTAAGTCCACGCCCGGGTGGCTGTGGGCCTCGATGTGTGTCTGCGCTACTATGTTTTCTAGGGCCTGGGCAGCGGCGCGCTGCCTCTCCTCCGGCAAAACCCCGATCTTGGCGACGGCTTGTTCGAGGACGCTCATCATGACACCGCTCCGTTTCCGGTCGCGTGATGACGCAGCTCCAAGTCCGAATGTCGCTTCCATTCCAGAAATCGTTGCGCCGAGTGGAGGCCGCAGGCTCCATTTCACTCAGGCAAACGTCCAGAGACGCGCCATCAAGCCAAAAGCGACTTTAACAAGTATACCAGATATACGTGGAGGTGGCCCGTCTGCGGCGCAACAGCGAAGAGGATAGCTTCGGAAATATTCGCCAACCAGCCTTGGAGAGTGAACCACGAATGTCGTTCAGATAAGCGCTGCTTGTAGGCGCCGGTAACGCAGCTTGCTGCCGAGCACAAGCCCGCAGCCGATGCCACGCGAAGCCATCTCTCGAAGAGCGTCGCGCCATCCATGCCTTGATCGTCCCCACGGTACGGGCTTGCGCCTTTCGAACCGGCTGTTCTGACACAAGAAGCCATTTTCAGGCGCCTTGAGAGTATGAACGAACCGTACGGCCTCTGGCCGTGCACCGTCTCCCCCTGCGCCTTGCGTTCGGCGGTAGCGCTGACCGGCAGGCGACCAATGACGCAGCGCCCTGGCGATGAGGCTGTACGTCATCCATGTCGACCGATAGGGCATCGAATGCGCCGCCGACAGATGCGTCAATCGTCGAAGTAGCCGAGGCTGATGAACTCGTCGAAGTTGTCAACGACGCAATCGGCCTTTGCTGTCACCGTTGGACGGTCGACGTTGCCGGCATAAGCGATGAACTTCGTGACACGCCCCGTCTCGGTCATCTGCCAATCGGTGTAACCATCACCGATTACATAGATCTCACCGCTGAGATTGAGCGCGAGCAGCTGCTTTGACTTGCCGCCGCGCTGCGCAAGCGGGTTCTGGTGGTCATAGCCGACGATGCGGCCGTCAACATCGTAGACGAAAGTGTTGGCGAAGACATGCGCGCCGTCGATAGACAACTCCTTCACCACCGGCACGATGTAGTCCTTGAAGCCGTTGGAAATCACGTAGATGCGCTCGCGGTTGCGCTCGAAGAACGCTGCATTCGTCCGGAACGACGGAGTGATGCGTCCCTTGAGAGCAGTCGCAAGCGTCTCGACGTCCACGCGTCGTGCATCCAGCAGCGTCAACCTGCGCCGCAATGATTCATCGATAGGCAGCTTGCCTTCCATGCCTAGATCGGTGATGCGCGCGATCTCGGCCGCGATCTCGACGCCACCCGGCCGGTCGGCCAAAGCGAGCGCAGCAAGCTCGTCCAAGGCTTCGACCTCGATTAGCGTGCTGTCGAAGTCAATGATCAGGTGTTTGTGGGTCATGATCGCGGAATTCGGCGTAGCCTAGAATGAGAGCCGCTTGGCCTCTGTCACATGCGGCAGATCCTTGACTTTCGCCAGCACGCTGTCGGGGATGGGCTCATCCAGCTCGATGAGCGCAATCGCCCGACCGCCGGGCTGGGAGCGGCCGAGATTGAATGTCGCGATATTCATAGCGGCCGCGCCGAGCGCCATTCCCAGAGCTCCGATGTAGCCGGGCTTGTCCTGGTTCTCGGTATAGAGCATGTGCAGGCCAAGCTCGGCTTCCATGTGAATGTCTCGTACCTGGATGAGCCTCGGTCGCCCGTCCGAGAACACCGTCCCCGCGACTGCCCGCTCCTGCCTCTCAGTGCGCACGCATAGTCTGATGTAGGTCTCATAGGGGCCCTCCTGGCCGCGGCTCACTTCCTCGACCTGGATTCCCCGCGCCTTCGCGAGCGTCGGAGCAGAGACCATGTTGACCTGCGCCAGCAGCGGTTTCAGCACGCCGGAGAGCGCTGCCGCGGTCAGCGCCTTGGTGTTCATGTTGGCAACGGCGCCGGTGTACTCGATGCGCACGCCTTCCAGACCTGTCTCGATCAACTGACCGGCAAAGGAGCCGAGCTGCTCGGCCAACTTGGCGAACGGAAGCAGCTGCGGGCTTTCCTCGGCCGAGATCGAGGGAAAGTTGACGGCGTTGATAATGGCGCCGGACAAAAGGTAGTCTGCCATCTGCCCGGCGATCTGGATGGCGACATTCTCCTGCGCCTCGCGGGTCGAGGCGCCGAGATGAGGCGTGCAGATGACGTTCTCTGCACCGAACAGGACATTCTCCTTGGCCGGCTCGACCTCGTAGACGTCGATGGCGGCGCCGGCGACTTTCCCTGACTGCAGTGCATCGAAGAGGGCCTGCTCGTCGACCAGTCCGCCGCGCGCGCAGTTGATGATCCGCACGCCATCGCGCATCTGGTCTATGGCTTCGCGGCTGATGATGTTGCGCGTCTTCTCGGTGAGAGGTGTGTGCAGTGTGATGAAGTCTGCCCGCTGAAAAAGCGTATCCAGCTCCATCTTCTCCACGCCGAGCTCGACGGCGCGCTCGGGCGACAGGAAGGGATCGAAGGCGAGGACCTTCATCTTCAAGCCGTGCGCGCGGTCGGCGACTATGGAGCCAATATTGCCGCAGCCTATGATGCCGAGGCTCTTGCCGGTAATTTCCACTCCGACGAGCTCGGATTTCGCCCATTTGCCGGCCTTGGTCGTGGCATCGGCGCGCGGGATTTGCCGCGCCATTGCGAGCATGAGGGAGATGGCGTGCTCCGCCGTGGTGATGGCGTTGCCGTAAGGCGTGTTCATGACGATGATGCCGCGTGCGGTAGCCGCCTTCACATCGACGTTGTCCACGCCGATTCCGGCTCGGCCGATGACCTTCAGGCGCGCTGCTGCGGCAATCACCTTCTCGGTCGCCTTGGTCGACGAGCGCACGGCGAGACCGTCGTAGTCTCCGATGATCTCGATCAGCTCGTCGCGGGTAAGACCCGTACGTACGTCGACATCAATGCCGCGCGTGGCGAACACCTTGAGGGCGGCCTCGCTCAGCGCGTCGGCCACGAGTACCTTGGGTGTCATAGTTGACTTCCTTCTGTCGGCTGCCGGAGCGCTTTCAGGCAGTATCGAGATACGTTGCGCCTAGCTCTGTGCGGCGGTGGTCGCATCGCTGAATAGCGTGGAGAAGGCCCAGTCGAGCCAGGGCAGCAGAGCCTCGATATCCGCTGCCTCGACGGTAGCGCCACACCAGATGCGTAGACCCGGCGGCGCGTCGCGGTAGGCGCCGATATCAAAGGCAACACCCTCGTCCTCAAGCATCTTCACGATCTTGTTGGCGAAGGATGCCTGCTCGGGGACGGGACGCGATGTGATCGCTGTGTCGGTGATGCGCAGGCAAACGGAGGTGTTCGAGCGCGTTTGCAGGGTGCCGCCGAGGAAGTCGACCCATGGTGTGCGCGCGACCCAGTCGGTCACCAATTTGGCATTGCGGTCAGAGCGCGCGATGAGGGCTTCGAGGCCGCCGACACTCTCCGCCCAAGCCAAGGTGTCGAGGTAGTCCTCAACGCACAGCATGGAGGGGGTATTGATCGTCGCTCCCTCGAATATTGCGGCGTCGAGCTTTCCCTTCTTGGTCAAGCGGAAAAGCTTCGGCAGGGGCCAGGGGGGCGTGTAATTCTCCAGACGCTCGACCGCGCGCGGCGAAAGAATGAGCATGCCGTGCGCGGCTTCACCGCCCAGCACCTTTTGCCACGAGTACGTGACCACATCGAGCTTTGCCCAGTCGAGCGGCTGGGCGAAGACTGCCGAGGTCGCGTCGCAAATGGTCAGTCCCCGACGATCCGCCGCGATCCAATCGGCGTTCGGTACGCGTATACCCGACGTGGTCCCGTTCCAGGTGAAGACGACATCGCGATTGCAGTCCGCCGCGGCAAGATCGGGCAACGCTCCGTAGGGAGCCTCCATGACGCGCACGTCATCGAGCTTCAGTTGCCGGGTGATGTCGATGATCCAGTCTTTGCCGAAGGCTTCCCAGGCGAGGACATCGACGCCACGCGCGCCCAGGAGCGACCAAAGCGCCATCTCGACCGCCCCGGTATCGGAAGCAGGAACAATGGCGACAAGATAGCCGTCAGGCAGCTTGAGGAGCGCGCGCGTCCTGTCGATGGCGAGCTTGAGCTTGGCCTTGCCCGCTGCGGAGCGGTGTGAGCGGCCGAGTAGCGCGTGGTCGAGGTTGTTGATCGACCAGCCAGGGCGCTTTGCGCAGGGCCCGGAAGAGAAGAAAGGATTTCGCGGCCGCGTGTGCGGCCGTTGGATTGCTGTCATGTCGCTCTATCCTTCCAGATAGATGCCCCTCGTTGGGGAGGGGTGGCCCATTTCGGGCGTACGCAGGCGGCACGGCGAAGTCAAGCTGGCCGTTAGTCGAACTGATGCGTGTGTGCCTGCACATGATGACGATCGCATGGGTTTGACCGAGGCTGCGGGTAAGACGCGTCGCGCATCGCTGGTGCTCACAATGTCAACAAGACGTAAATGGGGATTGACCGGCCAGGCGGCGCACACCATTTTCGGATTGTCAGTAGACGGCTTGTGGGAGAGTCCGGAGGACCTTCCTCCGGCGCCGAAGGAGCAACCGCCCCGGAAACTCTCAGGCAAAAGGACCGCAAGCCAATGACGCTCTGGAAAGCAGCCGGACCAGCGCCGGCTCACCGAAGAGGATAAGGCGTTCCATCGGGTCTCCCGCGGCCACGCCCAATCTTTCAGGTTTCAGGACAGAGGGGGCTCGTGCTGGCGCACCGGAACGTGCGCGAATGAGCCAAGGAGCCTCTGCATGAGCGGCCATGGCACTTCCAGTTCGGTTGCGGTGCTGAAACGCACGCCGCTACACGGCCTGCATGTCGATCTCGGCGCACGCATGGTGGCGTTCGCCGGCTACGAGATGCCGCTGCAATATCCTGCCGGTATCCTCAGAGAGCACCTGCATACACGTGAGGCTGCGGGTTTGTTCGATGTCTCGCACATGGGACAAATCGCCTTGCGCGCACGATCGGGCAACGTGGCTGATGCGGCACGCGCTCTGGAGCGGCTCGTACCAGCGGACATTGTCGACCTCGCGCCTGGGCGGCAGCGCTATACCTTCTTCACGACCGGGGCCGGGGGGATTCTCGACGATCTGATGGTCGCGAACCTGGGTGACCACCTGCTCCTCATCGTCAACGCGGGCTGCAAGCTCGCGGACGAGGCTCATCTGCGGTCGCATCTCGCGGATCAGTGCGAGATCAATCTCTTGGACGACCGGGCGCTGATCGCCGTGCAGGGTCCAAGTGCTAAGACAGCACTCGAGAAGATCGCACCTGATTGCAGCCAGATGGTCTTCCTGGACGTGCGCGCCACCGAAATCATGGGCGCGCGATGCGTCGTCTCGCGCTCCGGCTACACTGGCGAGGATGGCTTTGAGATCGCATCGCATGCGGATATCGCGCGCGAGATCGCGGAAGGTCTGCTCGAAGATCTCGCGGTCGCTCCGGCCGGGTTGGGGGCACGCGACTCTTTACGGCTGGAGGCAGGCCTCTGCCTTTACGGATCCGACATCGACGAGACGACGACCCCGGTCGAGGCGGACTTGGCCTGGGCGATACCGAAGGCGCGCCGCCGCGGCGGCGCACGCGAGGGCGGCTTTCCAGGTGCGGAGATCATCCTCGTGCAACTGGAGCAGGGCATCTCGCGGCGGCGCGTCGGAATTCGTCCTGACGGCCGCATGCCCGTGCGCGCGGGTGCGCCCCTCTATGCCGATGAGAATTCAGAAAGGCCCGTCGGCGCCGTCACATCCGGCGTGTTCGGGCCAAGCGTCAACGCGCCGGTCGCGATGGGGTATCTGCCGACAGGGCTTGCCGCTCCTGGCAACAGGGTCTTCGCCGAAGTCCGAGACAAGCGGCACCCCGTCGAAGTGGCCACCCTTCCCTTCATAACTCCGCACTATGAACGCAGCCGAAACCAGACAACGAGGGCGCCTTGCTGAAATACACCGAAGAGCACGAATGGTTGAAGCTCGATGGCGATATCGCCACCGTGGGCATCACGGCATACGCGGCTGAAAAGCTCGGCGATCTCGTCTTCGTCGAGCTGCCGGAGGTCGGCGCAAAGCTCGGCAAGGGCGACAGGGCGGCGACGGTCGAATCGGTGAAGGCGGCGTCCGACGTCTACAGCCCGCTATCGGGCGAGGTAGTCGCCGCCAATCCGCAGATCGTCGAGAGCCCTGGCGTGGTGAATAGCGACCCGATGGGCGCCGGCTGGTTTTTCAAGCTGAAGCTCGCCCGTGTCGAGGATATGGACGAGCTAATGGACGAGGTGGGCTACAAGGCCCTGATCGGTTGACGTGCTATGGCCAGCGAAAGATACGAGCCTTACGACTTCGCCAACAGGCGCCATATCGGGCCATCTCCCGAGGAGATGGTGCAGATGCTGCGATTCGTCGGCGCCGAGGATCTCGATGCGCTGATCGAGGAGACTGTGCCGAAGGGAATCCGGCAAGTGGCGCCGTTGGCATTCGGCCGTCCGCTGTCGGAGCGCGGAGCTCTCGACAAAATGCGCGAGACTGCCAACAAGAACCGTGTGCTGACCTCGCTCATCGGGCAGGGCTATCACGGCACGATCATGCCGCCGGCGATCCAGCGCAACATTCTGGAGAACCCGGCCTGGTACACGGCCTATACACCTTATCAGCCGGAGATCAGCCAAGGACGCCTCGAGGCGCTCCTCAACTTCCAGACGCTCGTCAGCGATCTGACCGGGCTCGACGTCGCCAACGCGTCGCTGCTCGACGAGGCGACCGCGGCGGCGGAGGCCATGGCATTAGCGCGCCGTGTGACGAAGTCGAAAGCGGACGCTTTTTTCGTTGATGCGCAATGCCTGCCGCAGACGATTGCCGTCCTTAAGACGCGTGCAGCACCGATGGGCTGGAAGATAATCGTCGGCGATCCCTTCCAGGATCTCAAGCCCGAGGCGGTGTTCGGCGCCATCTTCCAGTATCCGGGCGTGTGCGGCGACTTCTTCGACTTCACCGGCGTCATTGCCAAGCTACACGCGGCCAAGGCCCTGGCAGTGATCGCCGCCGATCCCCTGGCACTCACACTGCTGAAGCCACCGGGCGAGATGGGGGCCGACGTCGCCGTCGGGTCGATGCAGCGGTTCGGCATGCCGATGGGCTACGGGGGGCCGCACGCCGCCTACATCGCGGTGAAGGACGCTTATAAGCGCGCATTGCCCGGGCGCCTCGTCGGCGTGTCGATCGATTCCAGGGGCAACCGCGCTTACCGGCTGGCGCTGCAGACGCGCGAGCAGCATATCCGCCGTGGACAAGCCACTTCCAACATCTGCACGGCGCAGGTTCTGCCGGCGGTGATCGCGTCGATGTACGCGGTGTTCCATGGCCCCAAGGGTCTCAAAGCGATCGCGGAGCGTGTGCATCGCAAGGCGGCACGGCTTGCAGATGGATTGGCCTCGCTCGGCTTCAAGATCGCGCCCGAGGCGTACTTCGACACGATCACCGTCGAGGTCGGTCCCTATCAGGGGCTCATCATGAAGAACGCCGTCGACTACGGCGTCAACCTGCGCAAGGTCGGCAACGACCGGATCGGCATCACGGTGGACGAGCGCACGCGTCCTGCAACGCTCGAAGCGGTGTGGCGCGCATTCGGCGGGTATGACCTCGTCTACAAAGATGAGTACCCGGAATACCGGCTCCCGAAGCTGCTGCTGCGACAGTCGAAGTATCTGACCCACCCGGTCTTTCATATGAACCGGGCGGAGAGTGAGATGACGCGCTACATGCGCCGGCTCGCCGATCGCGACCTCGCCCTCGATCGCGCGATGATCCCGCTCGGCTCGTGCACCATGAAGCTCAACGCGACGGCCGAGATGCTGCCCATCACCTGGCCGGAGTTCGCCGAGATCCACCCCTTCGTTCCTGCTGACCAGGCACGCGGCTACGCCGAGCTGATCGAGGATCTTTCAGCGAAGCTGTGCCAGATCACCGGCTACGATGCGATCTCCATGCAGCCGAACTCGGGCGCGCAGGGGGAATATGCGGGGCTGCTCACCATTCACGCCTACCACAAGAGTCGCGGCGAGGGGCACCGGAACGTTTGTCTCATTCCCGCTTCCGCGCATGGCACCAACCCCGCCTCGGCGACGATGTGCGGGATGCAGGTCCTCGTTGTTGGCACCGACGAAAAGGGTAACATCGATCTCGATCAGTTTCGCGCGCTGGCCAAGGAGCACGCCAACGATCTTGCAGCCTGCATGATCACCTATCCCTCGACGCACGGGGTGTTCGAGGAGACGGTGCGCGAGATATGCGAGATCACGCACGCAAACGGCGGGCAGGTCTACCTCGATGGCGCCAATCTCAATGCGCTCGTCGGGCTGGCGCGGCCCGGCGACATCGGCGCCGACGTCGGGCATCTCAACCTGCACAAGACGTTCTGCATCCCGCATGGCGGTGGGGGCCCCGGAATGGGCCCGATCGGCGTCAAGGCGCACCTCATACCCTTCTTGCCGGGGCATCCCGAGACCGGCGGTAGCGATCTGTGCGTCTCGGCCGCGCCGTTCGGATCCACTTCGATCCTGCCGATCTCGTGGAGCTACTGCTTGATGATGGGGGGCGAAGGTCTGGCGCAGGCGACGCGCGTTGCCATCCTCAACGCCAACTACATCGCCAAGCGGCTCGAAGGGGCTTACCCGGTGCTCTACACCGGGAGAAACGGGCGCGTCGCACACGAGTGCATCATCGATACCAGGGCGCTGCAACAGAGCGCCGGTGTCACGGTCGACGATATCGCCAAGCGGCTGATCGATTGCGGCTTCCATCCGCCGACGATGAGCTGGCCCGTTCCCGGGACGCTGATGATCGAGCCCACGGAGTCGGAGACAAAGGCCGAGCTCGATCGCTTCTGCGATGCGATGCTCGCCATACGCGAGGAGGTGCGCGCGATCGAGGATGGTCGCAGCGATCCCCACAACAACCCGCTGAAGAATGCGCCGCATACGGTGGAGGATCTGGTCGGCGATTGGCGCCGGCCTTACAGCCGGGAGGCAGCCTGTTTCCCGGCGGGCGCGTTCCGGGTCGACAAGTACTGGCCTCCGGTCAACCGCGTCGACAATGTCTACGGCGACCGCAACCTTGCGTGCTCGTGCCCGCCCTTGGACACTTACGTGAAGGCGGCTGAATAAAGGGGGCAACCGACAGGTCGGGAGCTTAGCGTCAGCCGAGAATAGGCATACTCTCGCGCCGATCGAGGTGCGTGAGCAGTTTTCGCCAATGCTCGGCGGCCCCATGCACAGTCAGGTTCTCACGCGCGAATCGCTGCCCCTCAAGTCCGATTTCCTTAGCTCGGTCTGGCTCGCGATCGAGCCGGTCCAGGACCTCAACGAGGTCGCTAAAATCATTGCGAACGGGGATGTAGTGTTTCCACGGTATCAATCGTGGCCAGAACCATTCGCGCCACGGTCGGTCCTGCACGAGGACGGGACGGCCTGAATGAAGGAACATCTTCAGTCTGCCGCTATATCCGGCTCCCTCGATGTCGATCAGATAGCGGAAACGAGATACTTGCTCTGGCATAGTCATCACGTTGCCCGAGCTGTTTCTACCAACCTGATCGAGGCGATCTCCCCGACCATGCCAGTTTCCCACATCGACCGCTTCGATGCGGTCCGGCATCGACGAGGCGAGCTGAACAAATCTCTGGCGCGAGATGTGGACGCCCGCGTTGCCGTACCAGCCCAAGAGGCTGGTTTTTGAGGGCGCATCACCCGCAGCCGCCAGGCCTTCGCAACTCAAGGTGAAGTCGGATATTCCGGCCTCGGGCCATCCCCCGAATACAAAATCGGGAGCGGCAATATCTTGATAGCCCTCGCACGCGCTTGCACCAAAGATAACGAGGGGCACCAGCAGACTGCGGCGTCGAGGGAGATCTCTCAGGTTCACGACGAACTTGAGACGTCGAGTGGGCACATAGTTGGCCTGCTGAACGATGCGCAGGACAGCATCAAACCTCGACTGAAAGGGTCGTCGCACTCGGCAGTAGATGCCTCCGCGGGGGCATAGAACACAGTAGGCCGAGTTCTGGGGAATGCGAGCGTAAGGGACGTAGCCATATTCCGTTGAACGTACGACGATTGAGCGCTGCTCGCCCGAAGTAGAATGTTGCGTCATCGTCGGGTGAACTCTCAAAGATCATTCAATGCGGGACTTGGGTACTTCGCGGCCTTCGTGAACCGCCGCAAGGTACGCCGCAGCGACGTCCAGCGCTTCGCGGATAGCCAGGTCCATGTCGATGTAACGGTATGTGGCGAGGCGCCCGAGGAACGTAACGCCGGCCTCGCGCTGCACCGCGGCTTGATACAAGCCGAGCAGCTTTTTGTCGTCGACGAGACGCAGCGGATAGAAGGGCACGTCGTCCTTTCCCGTGGCGTAACTGAACTCACGGAAGATGACGCTCGCTTCTGCAGGCCGAACATCCGCGTCCATGAAGTGTTTGTGCTCGGTGATGCGCGTCCACGGCACTTCGGGGCCACAGTAGTTGATGACCGGGTTGCCCTGGTAGTCTCCCTCGACGGTCTCTTTCTCGAAGGCAAGGGATCGATACTCCAAGCGGCCCCAACGGAAGTCGAAATACTCGTCGAGTGGTCCCGTGTAGAAGACGTGCGCATATTTCGTAAGGTCGTCTCGCCCGGCAACGAACTTGCGCCCCAAGGATACGTTGATCCCAGGACCGCTCAGCATGCGCTGCACGAGTGCAGTGTAGCCTTCCTTCGGTATCCCCTGGTGAGGATCGCTATAGTAGCGATCGTCGTAATCAAAGCGCACCGGCAAGCGCTTCAGGATGCTCGCAGGGAGATCGGCTGGCGAAACGCCCCACTGCTTTTCCGTATAGTGCTTGAAGAAGGCCTCGTAGATTTCCGGACCCAGCATCGAGAGCGCCTGCTCCTCGAAGCTTCTCGGTTCGCGGTCATACGTCACGGCGCGATGGCGAAGGTAAACGCGGGCTTCTGCGGGACCGAGCGCCGTCGAGAACAGCTGGTTGATTGTGTGCAGGTTTACCGGAAGGGAGAAGACGGTTCCGTAGCGGTGTGCCTTCACGCGATTGAAGAACGGACTGAAGCTGGCGAACTGATTGACGTAAGCCCAGACGTCGCTGTCCTTGGTATGGAAGATGTGGGGACCGTACACGTGGAGCAGGATCCCGGTGGCGGGATCGACCTCTGTGTAGCAGTTGCCGGCAATATGCGGACGCGAATCCCATACGTCGACTTCGCAGCCAGCTCGTGCCAACTCGCGTGCGACGGTCGCGCCGCTGAAGCCCGCGCCAATTACGCAGATGTTCTTCGTCATTGGCCAGCTCTGAGCTCAAGCGGGCCAAGATTGGCCCCGTATCGCAGCGTGCGCCGCGCAGATATCCATTTCTTGCGCTGGATGGCGTGTTTTCCATTGGGCGAAAGCGCGAGCTCGGACTTATCCAAGCCGCGCAGCACGCCAAGAGCGAGACGCAGTTGGCCGGTGACTGTATTGCCGGCGAGATCGATCGCCGCGTAAGGGTTCATCTCCTTGTACGGGGCTGCCGACAGACTTGGAAACAGGCGCCGGATTTCCGCGAGGTCATCGGCTGCCGATCGGTTCATTGCGCGCATTTTCGTGGCCAAAGCCGAACCGATCGGACGTGTGTGGTGGACCGAAACCTCGTCCAATATGCCCGCGCGCCACTTTGGGTCGGGGAAGAGTCGGCACCAGATGAAGTCCAAACCGATGCCACTCATGTTGGCTCGCAGCAGCGGGAGCACCTTGCTCAGGTGCCGGGCTGTCAAACATGGAACCATAACTTCGACCAGGTTTGTATAGCGAAAGCGATAGAGTCGGTTTGTAAGCGTGTGATACCAGCTGACGTAGCTGTTCGGTGTGAGGCTCGGCTGCAGCAGGTCGACTTTGTACTCGGCCATCGCGTCGAAAATTCGGTTTATCGAGGCAGCCGTCGCTGAAATGTCGTCGTCGGGAAGCCAAATGCGGTCATATTCCGAGAGCAGGTGGCCGTGCTCGGCGAAGAGCTGATAAAGGCCGTCCCACTTTCCGCCCCTGTGGTCGATACGGCGCGAATTTGCGTCGCGGAAGATGTCGGGGTCGGAGCCATAATAGCTGACGATGAGATCCCAATTGCGCGGGACGTCGCCAGAGAGCCAGCCGGGATGGAGCGACTTATCGCCTGCGCGGACGACAACCAAGTTTCGCGTCGAGGTGGGGGCCGAAAACGCACTCAAGACTTACCTCGCAGGCGGTGGCGTCAATCCCAGGGTCAGATTGGATGGGGACTTGCCGTCGACCGCTACCCCAACAGCTCGGCGAGGGTGTGGTCGAGTGAATGGAAAGTCAATGAGAAGGGTCGATGTTCGTTACCTGCCGGCGGCGAAGCCAGTGCTGCCGATTCCGCCGCCGCGGCCCGGGAGGGCATGCTTGCGGGCGGGTGATTGACGAGGGCGCCTCGGTCTGATCTGGTCAGCATCCCCAAGAGGAGAGGCTCGGCCGTCGCGGCTGCCGGCCTGCGAGGCCCGTGCTCGAAATCTTCATCGTCGTGTTTCTCGTCGTCCTCAACGGCGTCTTCGCGCTGTCCGAGCTGGCGATCGTCTCCGCGCGCCGCTCCAAGCTGAAAGCGCTCGCCAAATCCGGTCACAGCGGGGCGCGCAGCGCCCTTGCCCTCGCCGACGATCCGGGCCGCTTTCTATCGACCGTACAGATCGGCATCACGCTGGTCGGCGTGCTCGCCGGCGCCTTCTCCGGTGCGACGCTCGGCGTTGCGCTCGAGCAGCACCTGATCGGGGCCGGCGTGTCGCGCAACGTAGCCGAATTCCTCGGCCTCGGGATTGTCATCGTCGCCATCACGTATCTGTCGCTGATCATCGGTGAGCTGGTTCCGAAGAACCTGGCGCTGCGGAATGCCGAGGGGATTGCCTGCGCCGTGGCGCCGATGATGACGCTGCTGGCGCGGCTGGCCTCGCCGCTGGTGTGGCTGCTCGACACCTCGACCAAATTGGTCCTGCAGTTGACCGGCAAGCCGTCGCCGGGCGCCGCGTCGGTCACGGAAGAAGAGATCAAGGCGCTGGTCGGCGAGGCCGAGAGCGCGGGCGTTCTCGAGAGCGGCGAGCGGCAGATGATTGCGGGCGTCTTGCGTCTCGGCGACCGGGCAGTGCTAGGGATCATGACGCCGCGCACCGATGTCGACTGGCTCGACCTCAACTCGGGGGAAGCCGACATACGTGCGCGGCTGATCAGCTCCGGCCATTCGCGGCTGCCCGTCGGCGAAGGCTCGCCCGACGCCATGATCGGTGTGGTGCAGACGCGGGAGCTACTCGCTGCCTTGCTGGCAGACAAGGCGCTCGACGTGCGCGCCTACGTGAAGGATGCGCCAATCATCCCGGACACGATGGATGCGCTCGATGCGCTGCAGGTTCTGCGCGACGCGGTGGTGCCGATGGCGCTCATCCATGACGAGTACGGGCACTTCGAGGGGCTGGTCACGCCGAGCGACATTCTGGAAGCAATCGCGGGTGTGTTTCATTCGGACTCGGCGGGGCGCGAGCCATACGCGGTGGAGCGCGAAGACGGCTCGTGGTTGCTCGCGGGAGCGATGCCGGCGGACGAGATGGCGGACGTGCTCGACATCGCGTTGCCGGAAGACGGCGATTATCAGACCGTCGCCGGCTTCATACTGGCCCTGATGCATCACATCCCGGCGACGGGCGAAGCGATCGAAGCGCTGGGCTGGCGCTTCGAGGTCGTCGATCTAGACGGGCGCCGCATCGACAAGGTGCTTGCGACGCGCCCGCAGCCGTTGCGCCGCCGCGTGGCATAGAGCGGCAAATGTGCATCGGGCACGCGCGCGGTTGAAATCGCGCGCATGCCCGACGGCTTCCGATGGGGTCCCCTTCGTCAGTGGAACAGGACGAGTGCCTTCTGGACGGTGTTCCAGATACCCCACGCCAGCGGGATGCCGACGAGGAGCCAGAATAGCGTCGCCTTGAAGTCCAGGCCGCCCATGCCGATTCCGAACGAGCCCGATTCGTGAGCGCTGGCCGACGACTTGAGCTTGGCCTGCTCAGCCGCGACGTCGGCCTCGCTCATGTGCCATTTATGGTTCACGGGGTGAACCAAGAGATTGGCGATGAAGCCGACCACGAGCAATCCAGCCAAGGTGTAGAAGATCGGGCCGTAGATCTGATCCGGCGCGATGCCGGCGGCCTGGCGGGTATCATGCATGTAGTTGACGATCACCGGGCCAACGATGCCGGCGGTCGACCATGCAGTCAGAAGGCGCCCGTGGATGGCGCCGACGAACTGCGTTCCGAACATGTCGGCGAGGTAGGCCGGGATCGTCGCGAAGCCGCCACCATACATCGAAGCAATGATGCAGAAGGCGCCGACGAAGAGGGCGAGGATCTTCCACTCGGCCGCGAGCGAGGCAACGATGTAGAGAGCGGCGCCGAGCACGAAGAAGATGAAGTAGGTCGTCTTTCGCCCGAGCTTGTCGGACGATGACGCCCACGCAAAGCGCCCGAAGATGTTGAATAGCGAGATGAGGCCGACGAAGCCGGCGCCGACGCCAGCCGCCTTGGCAGCGAGCTCCAAGTTCTTCTTCAGCTCGAGGTAGCCGAGCTCGGGAGCGCCAGCGAGTGCGCCGCCGAAGGTCTCCTGGAGCATTGGCGAGGCTGCGCCGATGATGCCGATGCCGGCGGACACGTTCATGCACAGGATGAGCCACAAGAGCCAGAACTGCGGGGTCTTGTGCGCATCGTTCAAATGCACGTTGTTGGACGTGATCATGCGGTTGCCGTTGGCCGGCGGCGTCCAGCCCTCCGGCTTCCAGCCCGCTGGCGGCAGGCGGTAGCCAAACGCACCGATGAGCATGAATGCGAAATAGATGGCAGCCATCGCCACGAATGTCTTCCAGACGCCGGGATCGGTCTCGGTCCTGAAGTTGTTCATCAGAATGGTGGCGAGGGGCGAGCCGATCATGGCGCCGCCGCCGAAGCCCATGATGGCCATGCCGGTCGCCATGCCGCGGCGGTCGGGGAACCACTTGATGAGGGTCGAGACTGGAGAGATGTAGCCGAGGCCGAGACCGATACCGCCGATGACGCCGGCGCCGAGCCACATCAGCCAGAGCTGGTGGATGTAGACGCCGGCTGCCGCGATGAGCAGGCCGCCGCACCAGCACAGCGCAGAGACGAGGCCGGCCTTGCGCGGGCCGGCATGCTCGAGCCAGGCGCCCCAAATGGCTGCTGAAATGCCAAGCAACAGGAAGAAGAAGGTGAACATCCAGCCGAGGTCGAACTGGCTCCAGTTGCAGTCGGTCGCGGTCAATGCCTTGAGCGTGCCGAGAGATTTCTCGGTGAAGGTCACGGCGCCGGCCGAACACTCGGGAAGGGCTTTGCCGTCGGCACCTACAAGCGTGCCCTGCAGCGGCTTCCAGAACACCGAGAAGCCGTAGGCCATGCCGATGCAGAGGTGGATGCAGAGGGCGGCCGGAGGGACCAGCCAACGGTTGAAGCCGGGCTTGGCAATGATGCGCTCTCGCGAGAGCAGTGATGACTCGGCGTGAGCCAAGCCTGCAGTACTGGCCATAATGTACGTTCCCTTCCCCGTTCGCCTTATTGGGCGGCTTGTTCGCTTAGCCTGCCGCCTCTTACCCCTTTCATTGCATGGGTTTGGCGTCACGATCAACGCTGCGTTCATCAGTGACAGGCGCAGGCAGAGCGGCGGGCGAGGAGAGGTCCTCGGCTGCTTGTAGAATGGGCAAGGATCGGTGGGAGCGCGCGATCAGGCCGCGCGGCCGGTGCCTTCGGCCAAGGCCGGCCCGTGGTGGGCCTCGACGCCGAAGGGAATGCATTCTACGGCGACGCGGTTGGGGCCCATGGTTTCAAGTGCAGCCAGCATGCGCCCCTCGCGGCGCAGGAACGCGTCGGCGAGAGAGACAAAGCGCCGGTTCGGCACGGCCGTATCGGATGCGCGCCGCAAAGCCTGGGCGATTGCGGTTTCCGGGGCTTGCGGGTTGAGCGCACATAGCGTGATGAACGCGGCCGCCGTGGAGCGGCTCAGCCCGGCGTAGCAGTGGATGAGGAGCGGGGCCTCGCGGTCCCAGCCGTGCACGAACTCGATGAGCTGGCCGACATGCTCCTGGGCGGGCGCCGTCGCGCCATCGCAGGCCTCGATGATGTCGTGCATGTCGAGCTTCAGGTGGCGCCCGGCGGTCAGTCCGGCGGGCGTGGGCGGAGCAAGGTCGGCATTGATGGCGCTGACGAGGTGGCTCGCCCCGGTCTGCATCAGAACCTCGGGTATGTGTCTCAGGGCGCAGACGTGAACGGGGGCGGAAGGTCTAGCCTTCATGATCGAATCTTTCCGATGCGAATGCGTTGGCGGCGGTGTGGCAGCGAACCATGACCGTTTCAAGAAGCCGCGCCGATACTTAGGGCGGAGGTTCGCCGTGGAGCCGGATTGCTGGCCCGACAGGACATGGGGTCTAGCTGGCTCTTTGTCATGAGGCTGTCGCGGTCGGAACTGACGCCCGTGATGGGCCGAAACGTGGGTCTGCACTCCCGACACGATGACATGCTGTTGAAATGATTGGCGATCCCGGCAGGATTCGAACCTGCGACCCTCTGCTTAGAAGGCAGATGCTCTATCCAACTGAGCTACGGGACCGTATGCGCCAGTGTCTATAATATATCGTGGCGGGCTGCGAGCCCGCAGATATGGGCCACAGGCGCCGGTACGAAATCCCGCCGGGCCCGTTTTTCCCCAGCCATCCGTCGTCACCGGGCTAGAGGGCGTCCGCTCCCCTTGCGAAAAGTAAGCTTCGCGCGCCCGCGGGCGGGCGTGCACCCGCTGAACGTCGAAGGGGGCCCATGCGCATACTGTTCATAAACAAGACGCGGGCTGGCGAATATCGGCCGTTCGATTTCAAGACTTTTGAAGGGATGCGCGGGGCCGAGCGGACGGTGCTTTGCCTCGCCGATGCGCTCGGGCGGCGCGGGCACGATGTGGTCATAACGTGCCCGGGTGCCGGCAACGCGACGCGTGCTGGCAACTTCACCATATCCGACCCGCCGGCGGCGCTGTCGCGCGACTATGACATCGCCATCAGCAACAACTTCGCGAAGGCGTTCGACGATCTGCCAGGGGCACCCGTCAAGGTGGTGTGGACACACAATCCGGGCTTCGTGTGGTCGCACATCAAGGCTGACCTCCTGGCGAAGGCACGGCATCGGCCGCACCTCGTTCATCTGTCGCGCTACACGCTGGAGCGCTCCTGGTATCTGCCGCGCTCGGGGCAGACGATCATCCGCCACGGCATGCCGTCGGAGCTGATCGCAGCGCGCCAACAGAGGAGCGCTCCGCCGCCTCCGGTCGCGGTGTTCTCGTCCTACGCCGGGCGTAATCTAAGCAGGGTCATCAGAGCCTGGCGCGATCTCGTGCATCCGCGGGTGCCCGCTGCCCGCCTGCTCGTCACGTCCGAGGTGCAGCCGAAGCATATCGGCGGCGCTTCGGCGGCAGACCTTGCGGCGGGCAATATAGAGATCATCGGCACGCAGCCATGGGAACGGCTCATGGCGCTGCTGCGCGAGGCTCGCGTGTTCATCGCTCCCGGACACTGGCAGGAAACGTTCAACCTGCTCTCGGTGGAGGCTGCCGCATGCGGCGTGCCGACGGTGACGATGGGCATTGGGGCGCTCGGCGAGCGCGTTCAGCACGACGCGACCGGGCTCATCGCAACCTCGGAGGCCGGGATGGGTGCCTCGATCGCGCGCATCCTACACGATGACGCGTTGTGGACGCGATATCATCGGGCCTGCCTAAAGCACCCGGATCTCGCGTCCTGGGAGCAGCGGGCCGAAGAGTGGGAACGGTACCTCGAGGATCTGTGCAGCAGCCGTGAAGGGCGCTACGGTGCAATCGACGCCACGGCCCCGGCGCGGACGAGCACTTCCTAGAAGATTGCTGCTAGGCGCTGCTCGCTGGAGTGCCGATCCGCAAAACCAGCGCGCCGATCTACTGGCCCGCCAGCCCTTCCGCCGGGCGCGGGCTAGTGCCGCCAAGCCCCAATTTCTGCATGATCGGTCCGAGGTGCAATGTCTTGGCGAGGCGGTGTGCAACGTTGCGGGTTGCGCACGTTGCCCAGGTCACGGGGCCGAGCTTTCTGACGTTGAAGAGCACGCCGCTCGGCGTATGAAGCGGATTTCCGGTCCAACAGTGGCGCGAAGGTATCGGCAAGCCGCGACGGAGCCGCGAGTGATCACCGAGGTGATGAATGGCGGATTCAAATCCTTCGGCATGAATGAAGCACGGCGTGACGCCGTAGATCTCGAGGCCAAAGCGCCAGGGCTGACGGAAGTCGGTATCGATCGGCCAATATCGCTTCATCGGCTTGAGGAACTTCTGTGCGCCCGATCGGCTGACCAGATATCCGGTCGTAGTCTCGGGCACGCGCGAGAAGCGGATCAGGCGGCGGTTATCGTCGAGGTCAGCGATGACTTTGACGGCGCGGTTGGTTTCGCGACAGAAGTGGACGAGATCCCAGCCCTTCGGCACGGTCCTCAGAATGTCGGCAAGCGTCTTGGTCGTGTCCGCGGGCAGGACGGCGTCATCCTCGAGAATGAGCGCATAGTCGAGGTCACGGTCGACGATCATCTGCATCGCAACGAGGTGACTGGCGTAGCAGCCGACCTCGCCCGGCTTGAGCTTGGAGTGGAGCTTCTCGCCTTCGAAGAAGAAGCTGCGGAACTGCGCGGGAACGGCGAGGCCCTCGACGCCGGGCACGCGCTCTGCGGGTAGCTCCGCCGCAGCAAGGTATGCGCAGACCGACTCGCGCCGGCCGTGGTCGCAGTCCCTGTTGATATAGAACGTTGGGACCGAATTAGGTGCGCTTCTCGCGGCAGCACCGGTGGACGCTGCGTTGATCGACACGCCGCTCTCAGGCGACGTACGCGACAAGACCACTTGTACCCCCAGACCCTGTGATCGACCCGGCCCTCTTTTACCACTCCAATAATGCTCATACGAGGGCGAATCACCTGTAATCTCGCCAGGGCTGATCGGGGGCGGTGGTCAACAGGCTTGGCAAGGTTTCTGTGCACAAACCTGGGTATGCGGGGATTATGGTTTTTGCGCACTCGCTGCTGCGGCGTCCCCGTCCTAGGGCTCAAATGAGGGCGGCCCATTGGGGGAAATCGAAAGATGCACGGCATTGCCAACAGCTATTTTGCGACGTTTTTTACACCGCGGGCGATGATCTGGAACATCAGAACGCTGGGCTTTTCCTGCTGGGTGAAGTGCCTCGCACTGAATATGCGTCTTGCGATCGTGGAGCAGCGCCGCGGCTTCGCCGGCATGGATCGCAGCTTGCCATAGCAACTCCGCGCTCAGACTATTTTTCGTCGCTATAGGGGAGCTCCCCATCGACGTAGGGGCGCACCTTGCGCCAGAGGCGATGATAGTCGTTGGCAAACTGACGCTGCTCGTCGACGTCGTCGGCAAGACGCGAGGCTTCGCGCAGCCGCTCCATCTCCAACAACGCCTTCTCGACTTCCGATCTCGTCATGCGAGGCTCCCTCTCCGCAACCCCCGGGCGGGACCCGACATACGCGCCGACTATGAGAGATATATCGTTGTTCGCATTCGGTTAACAACGCCGGCTCGCGAGTTGCGGTTCCCGTGCGCCCTGTGACGTGCGGCACAGTCGGAATTCGCTGCCGGCGCTAGGATTTTCCATCGTGAGACGAATGGAGATCCAAAATGCCTCTGTTCCTATTGCCGCAGCTTTACATGCAGATCGTGCTGGCGAGCATGGCGACCTTCTGCGACGTCGAGCTCGAACCCGTGGTGGATGCTGCTGAATGATCAAGTCCAGGCGGTGAGGTGGCGTCGCAGAATTGGCGAAGGCAGGGTTGTTTCACGCCAGCCAGCGGCTTAAAGAGGGCGACCCTCTAACGATCCTCTGGTGATCCTCCTATGCCGCTCCTCTATTTCAACGTCCTCGAAGGGCGTAGCGACGCCGAGCTCAAGACGATGCTCGATGCCGCGCATCGCGCGATGCTTGCGGCGTTCAAGGTGCCGGAGCGCGACCGCTATCAGCTCGTCACCGAGCGCAAGCCCTCGCGCATGATCGTCGAGGACACGGGCCTCGGCTTCGATCGCAGCGACAAAGTCGTCGTGGTGCAGATGGTGAGCCGGCCGCGCGGCAAAGAGGCGAAGCAGGAATTCTACCGGCTGCTCGTCGAAGAGCTGCAGAAGAGCTGCGGCATAGAGCCGAAGGACGTCATGGTCTCGATCGTCGAGAATACGGACGAAGACTGGTCGTTCGGCCTCGGTCGAGCCCAGTTTCTCGAAGGCGATCTCTGAGGCCGTCGCTCAGCTCTTGGGCGCGTGCTCGGCAAGCATAGAACGCAGCATCTTGACGACACGCAGGGCAGGGCCGCTCGAGCAGCACTGGATCGAAATGCGCGCGCCTTCGAAGAGCAGAAACACCTCGTCGGCGAGCTGGTCGGGCTCGGCATAGCCGGCGTCGCGGAACAGGCCTACCAGCCGATCGCGCTTGCGGGTCTTGTAGTCGTCGATGATCTGCCGCGCGGGGTGGCCGATCTCGCGGAGCTCGACTGCGGCGTTGGCGATGGCGCAGCCGCGCTCGCCGCCATCGGTCAGCACCTTCTCGACGTGCTGCACCCAGCCCTCGAGCTGGGCGCCGGGGTCGCCCGGGTGCTCACGCGCGAGCTGCTCCCAGACGTCATCCCCCTCCTTGGCAAGCTGCGTCAGGTAGGCGGCGATCAGCTCGTCCTTGGAGCCAAAGTGCCGATAGAGGGTCATCTTGTTTGTTGCGGCGGCCTCGGCGATCGCCTCGACGCCGACAGCGCGGATGCCGTGGCTATAGAACAGCTTGCGGGCGGCGCTGAGGATTCGCTCGCGCGGCGGCGGCTGAGCCGGTTCTATCGTGCGGTTAATGGTGCTTACCATGGCCCTCTTGACATAGGGTGTTACCGGTCAGTATACCAGTGCGCGTTACCGGTCAGTAACACAGGTTCTCGAGCCTGTCAGGCCCCTTGTTTTGCACCGCACAAATCCGCGAGCTTCCCCATGCAGTCAGCCAGTACAATCGACCATGGTCTGGATACGGACGACGCCGGCGGCAACATTCTATGCCTGACGAGCAGTCCACGTCTCGACACGTCCTATTCCAGTCTTGTCGCAATGCGCGTCCTGAGGGAGCTGCGGCAAGTTTACCCGGATGCCACCGTCACGATTCGGGACCTCGCCCGCAACCCTCTTCCCCATATCGATGACGATTTCGTCACGGCGACGCGGTCGATCGCCGGCCCCAGGACGGAGCGCCAGCGGGCTCAGGTCGAGCGCTCCGATGCGCTGATCGACGAACTCGTGAACGCTGACGTGGTCGTTATCGCGGCGTCAATGATCAACTTCGGAATTCCGTCGACGCTCAAGGCATGGTTCGATCATGTCGTGTGCCCTGGGCGGACCTACCGCTACACGGCCCATGGCTCACAGGGGCTTCTGCGGGGACGCCGGGCCATACTCGTCCTGGCGCGCGGAGGCATCTATTCCGCCGGCTCCTTGCGCGTTGACGAGCACGACGAAAGCTACCTGCGGTCGGTCCTTTCGTTCATGGGTATCACCGATGTGCAGACGGTTCTGCTCGAGGGAATGGCCCTCGGCCCCGAATTTGCAGAGCGGGCGGTCGATGCCGGGATGCGCCGTGCCGGTGCGGTCGCCGGGGTTCTGGCCAAGGCTTGAAGCGTGGTCAACACAATCTGACGCCACCCTGGGAGCGCTTCATGCGCTCCCTCAGCTTGTCGAAACGGATATGATGCTGAGATCATTGTCTTCCCAGGTCGCTGTACCATTGGCGCTCGCTTCCCTCCTGGCTCTCGCGGGATGCGGAGAAGGGCAGAAGCCCGCGCAGGGTGCCGCGCCGCCGCCTCCACAGGTGAGCGTCGCCAAGCCGGTGCAGAAGCTCGTAACGGATCATGACGAGTACGTCGGTCGGTTCGTGGCCCTCGACTTCGTCGAGGTGCGCGCGCGCGTGTCGGGGTACCTTGAGAAGATCCACTTCAAGGACGGCCAGCTCGTCAAAGAAGGCGATCCGCTGTTCACCATCGATCCGCGCCCATTCCGTGCGACGCTGGAGCAGGCGAAATCGGCTGTCGAGCAGGCGAAGGCCAATCTTGCCTTCGCCGAGAGCGACCTGAAGCGCGGCGAAAGTCTGCGTACCGGCACGACCATCACGCAGCAGGCGCTGGATCAACGCTTGCAGGCTTCGCGCGTCGCCGCGGCGGCGGTGACCTCGCAGGAGGCCGCCCTGCAGCAGGCCGAGCTCGATCTCAGCTTCACTGAGCTCAAGGCACCCATCTCCGGCCGGATCGGCGATCGGCGCGTGTCGGTCGGCAACCTCGTGTCGGGCGGCTCTTCGGGCAGCACGACGCTGCTCGCAACGATCGCCTCGATCGATCCCATCCGTTTCGAGTTCACGATGGATGAAGCGTCGTACCTTCGGTATTTGCGCATGGCCGGCGCCGCGGCATCGAGCGAGGCCGATCGCGGCATGACGCTGCCCGTGCGGCTGAAGCTCATCGACGAGGATGCCTACACGCACGAGGGCAAGATCGACTTCGTCGACAACGCAATCGATCGGTCCTCCGGCACCATTCGCGGGCGCGCTCTGTTTGCGAACGCCGACGGCAAGCTCACACCCGGCATGTTCGGGCGGGTGCAGATCGCGACCTCGGCGCCGACGGCAGCACTGCTCGTTCCCGACGCTGCCATCGCGACGGAACAGGTGAAGAAGTTCGTCTACGTGCTCAATGGCGAGAACGTGGTGACGCCGAAGTACGTCACGCCGGGGCAGCTCATCGGCAACATGCGCGTCGTCGAAGGGCTCGATCCGAACGATACGCTTGTCGTAAATGGGCTGATGCGCGTGCGCCCCGGCATCAAGGTCGCGCCGCAGGAAGTCGCCGCTGATACCGGCGCGGCACCCAACACGGCCTCGATCCGCACCAACTAGAGCAGGGCGCGATGCGAATATCGCACTTCTTCATCGACCGGCCGATCTTTGCCAGCGTCATCTCGGTGGTGTTCATCATCCTCGGCGTGGTGGCTGTATTCCGTCTGCCGATCGCACAGTATCCCGAGATCGCGCCGCCGGTGGTCAACGTCACCGGACAGTATCCGGGCGCCAGCGCCGAAGTCGTCGCTTCGACCGTCGTTGCTCCGCTGGAGCAGCAGATCAACGGCGTCGAGCACATGCTCTACATCTCGTCGAACTCAACGGCCGACGGGCGCTTCTCGATCTCGGTGACTTTCGACCTCGGTACCGATCTCGATACGGCGCAGGTGCAGGTCCAGAACCGCGTGGCGATCGCGCAGCCGCGCCTGCCCGGGGACGTGCGCAACATTGGCGTGACGGTGGCGAAGGCGTCACCGGACCTGATGATGGTCGTGCATCTCTATTCGCCCGACCAGACGCGCGACACGCTGTTCATCTCCAATTATGCGAGCGTCAACGTCGTCGACGTCCTGAGCCGCATTCAAGGCGTCGGCTCGATCACCGTGTTCGGCAGCCGCGACTACTCGATGCGCGTGTGGCTCGATCCCGACCGGCTGCAGTCTCTCGGTCTCACGGCGAACGACGTCACGGCGGCGCTGCAGCGGCAGAACGTGCAGGTGGCGGCCGGCATTCTCAATCAGCCGCCGGTCGAGCAGCCGGGGGCCTTCCAGGTCTCGGTGCAGACGTTGGGGCGCCTGGCGGACCCCGCGCAATTCGGCGAGATCGTCGTCAAGCAAAGCAACGATGCCGTCGTGCGCCTCAAGGACGTGGCGCGCGTCGAGCTCGCGGCGCTCGACTACGGCGTGATCTCGTACCTCGACAAGAGTCCGGCAGTGGCGCTGGGCATATTCCAGCTCCCGGGATCGAACGCGATCGACACGGCCGCCATGATCAAGGAGAAGATGGCGGAGCTGTCGAAGAGCTTCCCGGCCGGTCTCAAATACGACATCGTCTACAACCCGACCGAGTTCATCCAGCAGTCGGTCGATGCCGTCGTGGAAACGATCCTCGAGGCCGTCGTGCTGGTCGTGCTGGTCGTCATCCTCTTCCTGCAGACCTGGCGCGCGGCAATCATCCCGATCGTCGCGATTCCGGTGTCGTTGATCGGCACCTTCTTCCTGATGGGGCTGTTCGGGTTCTCGCTCAACAACCTGTCGCTGTTCGGCCTCGTGCTGGCGATCGGCATCGTCGTCGACGACGCCATCGTCGTGGTCGAGAACGTCGAACGGAACATGGCGAACGGCCTCAGTCCGCGCGAGGCCGCATATCGCACGATGGAGGAGGTGGGCTCGGCGCTGATCGCCATCGCGCTCGTGCTCAGCGCCGTGTTCGTCCCGACGGCGTTCATCACCGGCATCTCGGGGCAGTTCTACCGGCAGTTCGCGCTGACCATCGCCGGCGCCACGGTGATCTCGCTCATCGTGTCGCTGACGCTGTCGCCGGCGCTGTGCGCCATGCTGCTCAAGCCGCACAGCGGGAGCCACAGGACGGCGTGGTACATGTGGCCGCTGAACGCGTTCTTCCGCGCGTTCAACTGGAGCTTCGACAAGATGTCGCTCGGCTACGGCTGGGCGGTCGGGCGGCTGGTGCGGCTCGCAGTCGTGATGCTCGTGATCTATGCGGGCGTCATCGCGTTCGGCATGAACGAGTTCCGCAAGACGCCGATAGGCTTCATTCCGGCGGTCGATGGCGGCTATCTCATCACGGTCACGCAGCTGCCGCCGGCGTCGTCGCTGTCGCGCACGGACGCGGTGAACAAGCGCGCCGTGGAAATGGCACTGGAGACGCCCGGTGTCGCCCATGCGGTGAACTTCGTCGGCTTCTCGGGCGCGACGCGCACCAATGCGCCGAATGCGGGTGCCATCTTCGTCACGCTGAAGCCGTTCGAGGAGCGGGCGAAGGACCCGAACCAGTCGGCGCAGGCGATCCGGCAGGCGCTGCTTGCCAAGTTCTCGACCATCCAGGACGCGATGGTGCTGGTCGTCGCGCCGCCTCCGGTGCGCGGCATCGGCAGTGCGGGCGGCTTTCGCATGATGATCCAGGACCGCGGCGGCAACGGATCGGCGGCGCTGCAGCAGGCCACCATGGCGATGATGGTGAAGGCGAACCAGAGGCCGGGGCTGCAGCAGGTGTTCACGCTGTTCGAGAACGCGACGCCGCAGCTCTACCTCGACATCGACCGAGTCAAGGCGCAGATGCTCGGCATCAACATCACCGACGTGTTCACGGCGCTGCAGACGTATCTGGGATCGGCATACGTCAACGACTTCAACCTGCTTGGGCGCACGTTCCGCGTGACGGCGCAGGCAGACAGCCCGTATCGCCTCGACATCAAGGACATCCTCAAGATCCGCGTGCGCAACTCGGCGGGCGAGACGGTGCCGCTCGGCAGCTTCACGACGGTGCACAACATCTCTGCACCCTCGCGCGTGCCGCGCTACAACCTCTATCCGGCGGCCGAGCTCGACGGCTCGGCGGCGCCCGGATACTCCCAAGGCCAGGCGATCGACCTGATGCAGCAGATCGCGGCGGAGGTGCTGCCGCAGGGCTTCGGCTTCGAGTGGACCGAGCTCGCGTTCCAGCAGATCCGTGCCGGCGACACGGCAGCATTCGCGTTCGCGCTCGGCGTCGTGTTCGTGTTCCTCGTGCTGGCGGCGCAGTTCGAGAGCTTGACGCTGCCGTTAGCGGTCATCCTCATCGTGCCGATGAGCCTCATTGCCTCCATCAGCGGCGTCATCATGCGCGGGATGGACAACAATATCCTGACGCAGGTGGGCTTCATCGTGCTCATAGGCCTCGCGGCGAAGAACGCCATCCTGATCGTCGAGTTCGCGGCGCAACTCGAGGATACAGGGCGCACGAAGTTCGAGGCTGCGACCGAGGCTGCGCGGCTGCGCATGCGGCCCATCCTGATGACGTCGCTGGCGTTCATCCTCGGCGTCGTCCCGCTGGTGTGGGCGATCGGCGCCGGTGCGGAGCTGCGGCAAGCGCTGGGTACGGCCGTGTTCGCCGGCATGATCGGCGTGACGTTCTTCGGACTTATCTTCACGCCGGTCTTCTATGTGGTGTGCCGCTGGCTGGGCGATGTCTTCGCCCGCCGGCGCGGCGCACCGCGAAGCGAGACGTCCGGCCACGCGCAGCCGGCCGAGTGAGGCACTCCGTTAGGGAGGCGCACATGACCCTTTCATGCCTGAGGTACGGCGCATGCGCCGGGCGCGTGATTTTATCGCCGGGACGGACCCGGCCGCCACTCTCCGACGTTCCTGATTAGGCAGGGCCTAATCGTCTGCACCCAGCCAACCCAGCCTAGCGAGGCGCCAGATGATCAAGCTGACAATCAACGGTAACGCGGTGGAGTTCGACGGTGACCCGTCGATGCCGCTCCTGTGGTTCCTGCGGGACGAGCAGGGGCTCACGGGAACAAAGTTCGGGTGTGGGATGGCGCAATGCGGCGCATGCACCGTTCACGTCAACGGTCAGCCGCAACGCTCCTGCGTGTCGCCAATGAGCACCCTCGAAGGGGCTGACATCATCACCATCGAAGGGGCGGCGAGCAAGGAGACCGAAGCGGTGCGCGCCGCTTGGGTGGCCCTCGACGTTCCCCAATGCGGATACTGCCAGTCAGGGCAGATCATGTCGGCTGTCGGGCTGCTCAGCGTCAATCCGAAGCCGACCGACGAGGACATCGATCTCGCCATGACCGGCAACGTCTGCCGCTGCTGCACCTATCATCGCATTCGGGCCGCGATCCACGACGCGGCCCAGCGTCTGGAGGGCTGACCATGAACGTTCCAGCCTCAGCCAATCGCCGTCAATTCCTACAGGGCTCGGCAGCGGCCGGTCTTGTCATCGGTTTCCATCTTCCGGCTGCAGGTCGCGCTCTTGCGGCGGAGCCGGAGGGTGAGTTCATCCCCAATGCCTTCATCCGCATCGCACCCGACAACACGGTGACGGTGCTGTGCAAGCACATCGAGTTCGGGCAAGGGCCGTATACCGGCGTTGCCACCATTCTTGCCGACGAGCTCGACGCCGACTGGGCGCAGATGCGCGTCGAGTCCGCCCCCGCCGATGCGAAGAAGTACGCCAACACTGCTTTCGGCATTCAGGGCACGGGCGGCTCGACCGCGATGGCCAACTCCTGGGACCAATTGCGGGCCGCGGGTGCCGAAGCGCGCGCTCGGCTGATTGCGGCTGCTGCGAAAAGGTGGGGTGTCGATCCCGGCTCGATCAGCATCGAGAAGGGTGTCGTCAAGGATACGACGGGCCACTCGGCGGCGTTCGGCGAGCTGGCGCAACTCGCGCAAGAGACGCACGTTGCCGGGCCGTTCAAGCCGAAGGAGCCGGACGCCTGGAAGCTGATCGGCGCGGCGAAGCTGCCGAAGGTCGACACGCTGGAGAAGACGAACGGGAAGGCGACCTACACCATCGATGTGAAGTTGCCCGACATGCTGACGTGCGTGATCGAGCGGCCGTCGCGCTTCAACGCGAAGGTGAAATCGTTCGACGGCTCGGCGGCGCTCGCGGTTCCGGGAGTGAAGGAGGTGTTCGCCGTTCCGCAGGGCGTTGCCGTGCTTGCGACGGGCTACTGGGCGGCGAAGAAGGGGCGCGATGCCGTCAAGGTTGAGTGGGACGAAACAGGGACCGAGGCGCGCAGCAGCAACCAGATCATCAAGGAGTACGTCGATCTCGTCGCGAAGCAGGGTGCGATTGCGCGCAACGATGGCGACGCCGACGCGGCACTCTCGGGTGCCGCAAAAGTCATCGAGGCGACGTATGTGTTCCCGTATCTCGCGCACGCGCCGATGGAGCCGAACAACTGTGTGATCCACCGCACCGCGGATGGGGGCGTCGAGCTATTGTTCGGCTCGCAGCTGCAGACGGTCGATCAGCAGACGGCGGCTGCGGTGCTCGGGCTGAAGCCTGAACAGGTCAAGATCAAGACGCTGCTCGCGGGCGGTAGCTTCGGGCGGCGCGCTACTCCGGCCGGCGACATGGCCGCCGAGGCCGCGCAGGTGCTCAAGGCCGCCAAGCACCAGGGACCGATCAAGGTGTTGTGGTCGCGCGAGGACGACATCAAGGGTGGGCGCTATCGCCCGATCTTCGTGCACAAGCTTCGCGGCGCCGTCGACAAGGACGGCAACATCACTGGCTGGGACCAAGTGATTGTCGGCCAGTCGTTTATGAAGGGCTCGCCGTTCGAATCCGGCATGATCAAGAACGGCATCGACCAGACGATGGTCGAGGGTGCGAGCACGCTGCCGTACCAGATTCCGAATTTGCGCGTTTCGGCGCACATGGCGGATGTCGGTGTGCCGACCCTGTGGTGGCGCTCGGTGGGATCGACGCACACGGCGTTCTCGACCGAGACGTTCCTCGATCAGCTCGCGGAGGTGGCCGGCGTCGATCCGCTGGACATACGGCGCAAGCTCCTCGCGAAGCATCCGCGCCATCTCGGCGTGCTCGAGCTCGCGGCGGAGAAGGCCGGATGGGGTAAGCCGCTTGCGCCGGGCCGCGCGCGTGGGCTCGCGGTGCACGAGTCGTTCCACTCCTTCGTCGCTCACGTCGTCGAGGTATCGGCGGGCGAGGACGGCTTGCCAAAGGTCGAGAAGGTCGTGGTTGCTGCAGATTGCGGCATTCCCATCAACCGGGACGTCATCAAGGCACAGCTCGAAGGTGGCATGGGCTTCGGATTGTCGGCAGCATTGTTCGCGTCGGTCGATCTGGAGGACGGGCGCGTGGTGCAGTCGAACTTCCACGACTATCGCGTGCTGCGCATCAACGAGATGCCCGATGTCGAGGTGCACATCGTGCCCTCGAAGGAGAAGCCGACCGGCATCGGCGAGCCGGGTACGCCGCCGATTGCTCCGGCCATTGCCAACGCATGGTCGAAGCTGACAGGGCAGCGCGTGTTCACGCTGCCATTCTCGCACTCTGCGGCCAAGGCCTGAGGAGGACCCAATGCGAAAATTGGCTATCCTGTTCATCGGAGCCGCGGCTATTGTCGCTATAGGCGCGGCGGTCTCGGCCAAGCAGCCGGATGCAGGCAACACGCTCAAGTCGGTGCAGTCGTTCGCCTCGATCGCGGACGAAAGGCAGCGCTCTGTGGCGCTGTTCCAGGAAGCCGGCAAGGTCATCACACACGCGCGTTGCATGAACTGCCATCCGGCCGGCGACCGGCCCGCCCAGGGCGACGACCGGCACCCGCACATGCCGCTGGTGGTGCGGGGCGTCGACAACTTCGGCGCCATCGGTATGCGCTGCACGACCTGCCATGGCCCGGCGAACTTCGATCCGGGCGGCGTGCCGGGACATCCCGCATGGCACCTTGCGCCGATCGAGATGGCATGGGTCGGCAAGTCGCTGGGCGCGATCTGCGAGCAGATCAAGGATCCCAGCCGGAATGGCGGCATGTCGATGGAACAACTCGTCCATCACATGGCGGAAGATTCGCTCGTCGGCTGGGGGTGGAATCCCGGTGTCGGGCGCGAGCCGGCGCCCGGCACGCAGAAGGAGTTCGGAGCGCTGATCAAGGCCTGGGTGGACACCGGAGCCGTCTGCCCGGCAACCTGATCTGGCGCGGCGAGGTGTGTCGATGAACCTCAGAATTGATCCTCCGATGCAGGCGGGGAGCGGCGTCTGGCAGACGGCGCGGCGCTGGCTGGCCGAGCAGGGGCAGGCGGCAGTCGCCACCGTCGTCGCGACGTGGGGGTCCGCTCCGGTGCCGGCTGGCGGCCAGCTCGTCGTCGGGCCCGGTGATCGCTTCGAGGGATCGGTTTCGGGCGGATGCGTGGAAGTCGACGTCCTGGTCGAGGCCGCCGACGCCATGGCCGCGGGCAAGCCCAAGCTCATCGAGTACGGCGTCAGCGACGAGGCCGCGTGGCGCGTCGGGCTCGCGTGCGGCGGCACGATCAAGGTTTTTGTCGAACCGCTGACGCGCGCGGACATTCCCGTGATCGACGCCATACTTGCCGCTGCCGAGCAGCGCAGAAGCATGCTTATTGCGACCAAGACGGTCGATGGCTCCCGCCGCATCTTCGGCGCGGACGAGGTTCCCGAAGCGCTCGCTGCGCACTTTGCAGAGGGGGGCACCCGACTGATCGATACTCCTGAAGGGCCCGTCGTCGTGCAGCCGCTGCTGCCGCCGCTGCGCGTTGTCGTCGCCGGCGCCACGCACATCGGGCAGGTGTTCGCGGAGATGGCGCGTCTCGTCGGCTACAGCGTGACGGTGATCGACCCGCGACCGATGTTTGCCAGCGCGGAGCGGTTCGGCACGGTTGCCATGCCCGAGTGGCCGCAAGAGTCGCTCGATGAACTGGGTTTCGACGAGCGAACGGCGGTGGTCGCGCTCACTCATGCTGCGCATATCGACGATGAGGTGCTCGCGGCGGCTCTGCGCTCGCCCTGCCTCTACATCGGTGCATTAGGCTCGCGGGCGACAAATGCAAAGCGGATGGAGCGGCTCAAAGCTGCCGGGTTCGATGAGGAGGCGCTGAAGCGCATTCATGCTCCCGTGGGCCTCAACATCGGTGCGAAGGGTCCGGCGGAGATCGCCGTCTCGATCCTAGCCGAGATCGTCAAAGTGGTTCGCGGTGCCTAAGGGAGAAATTGCCGCGGTCGTTCTCGCTGCCGGCGCCTCGCGCCGCTTCGGCGAATACAACAAGCTGCTTGCGGAGATCGGCGGGCAGACGCTCATCGCCTGCGTCCTTAAGGTGCTAGCGGATGCTGGCGTTGCACAGGTGATCGTGGTGACGGGGTGGGATGGCGAAGGGGTTTCCCGGGCGGTGCGCGGACATGACGTGCGGCTCGTGCACAATGCCGGCTGGGATGCTGGGATGGGGAGCTCCATTGGCGTCGGCATCGCGGCGCTCGATGCTGCGGCGTCCGGCGCGATCATCATTCCCTCGGACATGCCGCGGCTCACATCCGGCTTCATCGCCGCATTGATGGAAACCTTCGAGGGGGCAGGGGGCGAGCGGGTCGTCTATCCGACGACTCTCGCGGGCGAGCAGCGCAATCCGGTGCTGTGGCCGAGGCGGTTCTTCGGCGCGTTGCAGGGTCTAAATCCGGCTGAGGGGGCGAAGTCGCTATTACTGCAGCTGCCGGCGTCAGACCGTATCGCCTTGGCAATCGAAGACGCAGGCGTGTTCCTCGATGTCGATACGCAGGCGGAGCTCGACAAGGCGCGCGGCGGACAAGCCGGCAGTTAAGCGCTACTTGGTAGCGGCGAGACGCTGCAGCCCGGCTTCGAGGTCGGCGCGTAGATCGTCAACGTCCTCCAGGCCGATGTGCAGGCGCAGCGTCGGGCCCTCGGGCTCCCACTTGGTGGCAGTCCTGTAGCTCCTGGCATCGAAGGGGATGACGAGGCTCTCGTAGCCGCCCCATGAGAAGCCCATGCCGAACAGCCTCAGCCCGTCGAGCATGACGGCGACGGCCTTGTCGCTCGCCGGCTTCAAGACAACGCCGAAGAGGCCGCTAGCGCCGAGGAAGTCGCGCTTCCATAAAGCGTGCTGGGGGTGGCTCGGCAGGCCCGGATGCAGCACCCGGGAAACTTCGGGGCGACTCTCGAGCCAGCGGGCGATCTCGAGCGCGGACCGCTGGTGCTGGGCGAGGCGCGTTGCGAGCGTGCGCAGGCCGCGCATGCCGAGATAGGTCTCCTCAGAGCCCGGGGAAACCCCGAGAAGGTCCTTGGCCTGCGCGACGTACTTGGCGGCGCGCGCGTTCGACGTGATGGCTCCGAGCATCGCGTCGGCGTGGCCGACGATGTACTTGGTTGCGGCCTGGATCGATACGTCGACGCCGTGGTCGAACGGCTTGAAGTACAGCGGGCTCGCCCAGGTGTTGTCCATCAGCAGCCAGAGGTCGCGCTCGGCAGCGACCCGCGCGATGGCGGGGATGTCCTGCACCTCGAACGTCTGCGAGCCGGGGCTCTCGGTGAAGATGAGGCGCGTATTGGGACGGACAAGCTCGGCGATGCCGGCGCCGATCAGCGGATCGTAGTAGGTCGTCTCCACGCCGAGCTTCGCCAGCATGTAGTCGCAAAACTTGCGCGTCGGCTGATAGGTGTTGTCCACCATCAGGAGGTGGTCGCCGGCCTTGACGAAGGCGAGGATGGCAGTGCTGACTGCCTGATAGCCGGAGCCGGTCAGGGCGCAGGCTGCTCCGCCCTCGACGTCGGCGATGGCCTCCTCGAGCGACCGGATCGTCGGCGTGGCGGTGCGGCCGTAGGTATATGGCTGATCCCGCTTCCACAGCTTCTCGACGGTGGGGAAAAGCACCGTCGAGCCGCGGTAGACCGGGGGGTTTACGAAGCCGAAGTTCTCATGCGGGGCCCGGCCCGAGTGGACGACCTTGGTCGCCGGCGCCTCGGGGCGCGGTGGTTTCTTGTCGGAAGTTGACATCGGGCGGGTCCTCAGCGCCGCGGTTGGCGGCCCGTGTGGCGCAAGTTGCGGGTCCGGTCAAGGCCTTGACCGGGCCGGAGTTCCGCGGGATTGAGCGGCATCACCCCACGTGAGCCGGCGCTGCACGGCGTCCCTTGCGTGTTTGGCGCCGTGGCACCACACTGAAGCTATACCATGCAAATGCTCCAGCACCTCCGCCGCATCTCGATCGCTGTCCTTGGTTTGGGCGTGCTGCTCGCGTCCGCCATTGCGGCGGAAGCCGCCGAAACGACGACCCTCGACGCGATCAGGGCGCGCGGGAGTCTGTCGTGCGGCATCGGCGAGCCGCAGCCGGGGTTCTCCAACGTCGGCTCGGCCGGAGAGCGCTCGGGGCTCGACGTCGAATTCTGCACGGCCTTGGCGGCCGCTGTCTTCGGCAGCAAGGATGCGGTGAAATTCTGGCCGCTCAGCGCCAACGACCGCTTCAAGGCCCTGCAAGCGGGCGATGTCGATGTGCTGGCACGGGGTGCCACCTGGACGCTCAGCCGCGATACCGAACTCGGGGCGCGCTTCACCGGTGTCCTGTTCTATGACGGCCAGGGATTTCTGACGCGCCGGGGCAACGCGGTCAGCAGCGTCCTCGAGCTTTCCGGGGCATCCGTCTGTGCACTGCCCGGAGCCATGGGCGAGCAGGGGGTGGCGAACTTCTTCGGCACGCAGCGCATGCGCTACCAGATCGTCTCGAAGGAGAGCTGGGAAGATCTCGTCAAGGCCTATGCCGCAGGAAGCTGCACTGTCCTGACAGGTGACGTATCGCTCTTGGCGGAGGCGCGCAGCAAGCTCAAGGCGTCCGCCGACCACATCATTCTCCCCGAGCTGATCACGAAGGAGCCGCTTGGGCCGGCGGTCCGACAGGATGATCCGCAATGGTTTGCGGTCGTCCGGTGGACGCTGATGGCGCTAATCGAGGCCGAGGAGCTCGGGCTCACGAGCGCCAACGTCGATGCGCAGCGCGCGGCTACGGACCCCAGCATTCGCCGCTTCCTGGGACTTGAGGCGAATCTCGGCCAAGCGCTGGGGCTGCCGCGTGACTGGGCCTATCAGGTGGTGAAGAACGTCGGCAACTACGGCGAGGTGTTCGACCGTTCGCTCGGAATGAAGTCCGACCTGAAAATGGCTCGCGGGCTCAACAACTCGTGGACCAAGGGCGGGCTGATGTATTCGATGCCCTTCCGCTGAGACGTAGTAGCGTATGTCGCCCCACTTCTTGCCGTCGATCGATCTCCCTGTCCTCCTGGCCGGCGTAGTCGTCGCCGCGCTGCTGGCGACGCTCGTAGCGCTCCTGATCCGCAATCTTCGCCGGCGGCGCCGGGTCCCCGCCGAGGCTGTGGCGGTCGCGGAGGAGCCCGCTGCTCCTGCCAAGGTTGCGGCCATCGATGGGGCCGCGCTTCTTGCGGCCGTCGCGGAAGCGGAGGCGGAAGGTGCGGCGCGCCGGCTGCCGGGCCTCTACCTGTCACTGGCCCAATGGCGCATCGACAGTGGGGATGTGGCGCCGGCCGGCGACCTCTTGCGCAAGAGCATACGCGGGGCATCGACAGCCGGCCTCAAGGATACACACGCGAAGGCCCGCGTGGCGCTGGGAGACCTCGCCCAGGCCGCGGGCGACCCGGTGACGGCGTGCGAGCATTGGCAGATTGCGCGGCAGCTTTTTCACGAGCTGGGACAGCGCGGCGATTTCGACGCGGTCGACGCGCGCATGCTGCGCAACGGCTGTCCGACGGACTGGGTGCTGACGGATTTCTAGGATCGCGCCTGGGGCGCGATCCTACTGCATCAGCACTTCGACTTGCGTGACCTCGCCATTGGCAAGAGTGAAGTCGCGCTTATAGACGCCGGCATTCGACTTGGCGGTTACTGAATAGGTCCCAGGGGCGAGGATGTGGGTCGGCAGCGCGCCGACGCTCTGCATCACGACCTGACCGTCGGGCGTCTGCACGGTCCATTGCGTATCCGGCAATGCCTCGCCGCCCACGCGCGTGACGAGCTTGAAGGTGACGCGCGCTGCCGAGTGCGAGATCGTTGCTTCGGTAAGCTTTCCGGCCTCGACCGTCACATCGGCCTCGACCTTGGCGTTGGCGTCGCCGTAGCGCGATACGATGCGGTAGATGCCGGCGTTGAGACGGTTGATGACGTTCGGCTTGGCGCCGGCGAGTACGCGCACGCGATTGTCGGATTGATCGCGCTCGCTGGAGAGAATGTCGTAGGTGACCGAGTTGGGAGGGGGCACGATGCCGTCCACCAGGGCCTTCACCTTCAACCCGCCGGCGTTTAGGACGAACTTCTCGCTCGTCGCGGAGCCCGGCGTCACGGTGATCTTGCGCGTGATGTCGGCGCGGCCGAAGGCGGCGTTGACGATGTACTCGCCGGGTTCGAGCGTGATGGTCGGCGCCGGCTCGCGCTTGGTCATCAGCAGCTCTGTCGGTGCGCGCGGATCGCGCTTCGAGGCATAGACGCGCCAGACGAGGCCCTGATCGATGGGCTGTCCATCGACGGTGAGAAGCGCGACCAGATTGACCTGGCCGTTGGTCGTGGCCGTTCCGTCAGTGCCGGGAGCACGCGGAACCACGGTCGTGTTCGCGGGCAGCGTCGGCCCCGGCACAGCAGGAGAAGGCGCATAGCGGCCGGTTTCGGGCGGAAACGCTCCGCGCAATTGTGCGCCGCCGTCGTCGTCCATCGCCTGCGCTTCGGCGCGCGTGCCGGCTGCAATGACGACGAGGGCCGTCGCAGCAAGGATCGCCACGCGAGGCAGCTTGCGGAAGATGTCAGAGACGGCGTTCGCCATTCCCGCGAATGTCCTTAGGATGACGATTTACCTGGCACATAAACGTGCGACCAGGGTGGTAGAAATAAGGCTGCAATGACGGTCGCACACGGACATCACTGTGCCGAGAAGTCGAAGGTGCGATGCTCGTTGGCCTTGACCTCGATGGTGTTCTGCAGGGGCCGGGAAGCGGTCTCGGCGCTGACGACATAGCGGCCAGGCGATAGGATTGCCGTCGGCTGGGCCTGGCTGGAACGCAGCACGATGCGCTGCTTGTCGTCGCGCACCTCCCAGAAGACACCGTTGGCAAAGGCCGACCCATCGGGGCGCTTCAGCGTTACGCTGCCGCCCTCCAGAGGCAAGGTGATCTTCTGTGCCTGACCGGCCGCAAGGTTGACTTCCGTCGCCGCAAGGACGTTGCCGGTGCCGAGCGAAGCTTCGAGCCGGTAGCGTCCCGCGGAAAGATCGAATTCAGGCTCCTTCTGCGTGGTACGCGCGACCTCCTTGGGCTCGGTGCCCAGGCGCACGACGCGGAAGGTCACGAGGTTGTCTGTCGTCGTCGGCTCGCCGCCAAGGGTGGCGGCGAGCTTGACGTGCGCCATCGCGAGCGCCAGCGAGCGCTTGACGACGTCGCCGGCGCCGATGGCGATCTGCTCGCGCACCTCCGAGGTCGGCGTGCGTGCGGTGATGTAGTACGTGCCGGCCGGCAGAATGAATGTGGGGCTCGGGGCGGCGGAGCGGGCCACCTCGCGGCGCCCCTGCGGCGCGTCGGGGTCATCCTGATAAAGGATGAACGTCACGCCGTCGGCGGCCTGATCTCCCGGGGCGGCGGGCGTGCCGCGCATGGCACTGAGCTCGAGTGTCCCGGCGGCGAGCACGGAGTTGAAGCTCGTGCCGGTGGCAGGGGTGATCGTGACCTTGCTTTGCTGGCGGGCATTGCCGTGTTCGGCGGCGACAACGTACTCGCCGGCAGGCAGGACGATTTCCGGCTGGGAATCGCGCCCGACCCAGATTGGTGCGCCGTCGTTCTCGCCGCCTGTCGGGGTGACGGTGAATACCGGCGTCGCGAGCAGGGGCGCGGCGTTGCCGGGCCGCGCCTGCATCTTGAGTACGCCGCCATTGAGATCGACGCGAACCTCGGTTGCCGTGTCGGCGGCGACGTCCACGGTCTGGCGCGCGTGCGCGAGGCCAAGGCTTGCCTCGATGTCATAGCGGCCCGGCTCCAGCTTCTCGTAAAGGGCGGCTGCACGCGTGTCGCGCACCGGTTCGCCCTCGCTGCCGGACTTGGTGATGTGCCAGCGAACCGGCGTATCAAGGGTGGCACTGGTGGCACCGAGGCCGGCCGAGAGATAGAGCCCAGGTGGTGCTCCGGCTGCCGGCTTGTCCGCGGGAGCTTCCACCTGCGGTGCCGGCGCCGGCGCTGCATTCGTCTGCAGATTTGCCAGGTTCACGGCCTGGCCGAGCGCCGAGGCGACGCCGGCAGCATCTTGGGCATCCCAGAGCTTGCCGCCGGTCATGCGCGCGACGCAGCTTATGTGTGCGATCTTCGCCTTGTCGAAGCCAAGCGCGACGGTGTGCACGACAAGGTTGGGGCTCGTCGCCAGAATGTTGTTCAGCGCCGTGCAGACGTCCTGGCCGCAGTTGTCGATGTCGTCGGCGAGGAGGATGACGCTCGCAGGCGTCGCGCCGGCGATCGCATTGGCCGATTCACGCAGCGCGAGGACGAGCGGTCCCTTGCCCACGGCGTTCATCTTGTCGACCGGGATCGCGAGGCGCTCGGCACTGTTGGCGTCCGGCGGGACAATCACCTCAGCATCGCCGCAGTTGCCGCGGCGGCGGTGTCCGAACGAGGCAAGGCCAACGCGCGCATCGGGGCGCAAGCTCGGCAGAAGCGAACGCAAGGCGTCGCGAACAATCTCGAGCTTGGGCCGCTTCTCGGGCCCGAGGTTGCCCCACATCGAGCCGGAGCCGTCGACGACGATCACGGCGGTCGGAGGCGCCTGAGCGTCGGCGGCCGGGACGGCGACCAAGGCACAAAGTGCTAGCGTTGCAACCAACGACGGCAATTGCGAAATGCGTGGCATTGTCCCCGCCCATCAAGACCGGCCCCGGGGCCGCGGATTCGAGGTGAAGATAGCCCATTGGAGAGGGTGGTGGTACCGGTCGCGGGCAGCCGGAAAGCTGAAACCTCAAGGGCTGCCCTGCGGCGAATTTGGCTTGGCAGTCAACGCGGAGAGCGGCTAGGAGTGCCGGCCATGGAAAACGCGATACTCGACTTTCTCTCCCGCCGGCGCTCGGTCAAGCCCGATCGGCTCGCCGCGCCAGGACCCAGCCCTTCCGAGCTCGAGACCATCCTCAAGATCGCCTCGCGGGTGCCCGACCACAAGAAGCTCGCACCATGGCGGTTCATCGTCATCGAAGGGGAAGGAAGAGCGCGCCTAGGGCAGATCATCGCGGAAGCATGCGTTGCGGCGGAGAAGGAGCCGCCGTCACACGTCCGGCTGGAGACCGAACGCAACCGCCTGATGCGTGCCCCGATGGTCATCGCCGCGGTGTCGCGCGTGACGCCGCATCGCAGCGCGCCGGAGTGGGAGCAGGTTCTCTCTGCGGGTGCGGCCTGCTTCAATCTCTGCCTCGCGGCCAATGCCCTCGGCTATGGTACCTCGTGGATCACCGAGTGGATCGCCTACAACAAGACAGTGGCTGAGGCTCTTGGCCTCACCGAGAACGAGCGCGTCGCCGGCTTCATCTACGTCGGCACGCCCGTCGAGCAGCCGGAGGAGCGCGAGCGGCCTGACCTCGCCGACATCGTCACGCGCTGGGGCGGCTAGCTGCGTCCCGAAACAGGACCGCCATTAACGCGATCTTCACGCTTCTTTACGTAGCCTTGCAGGACTTGGTCAGGGTGCCATCGGCACTGTCCATGGGCCGCGGAGTGGCGCGCCGTGAGTTCGCTTTTCGACATCCCGGCACAGCTCGTAATGCTGCTCTCGCTAGCGGCATCGACCGCGGCGCACGAGCCTGCGGACACGGGCGTGCTGGCGCGCGGGGCGGCGCCGAGCACCGTCGCCGTGGTGCCGCTCGGCGGTCCGATGCGCTTCAGCGAGCACGCGTGGCTGCAGGCGCTCTACGAGAATCCGGGGCAGTCCGATGGTCATGCAGCGAGCATCTTCTTGACGACGAGCGGCCGCTACTACGTGCCCACGGCTGCAGACCGGACGAAGGTCCTCGACGCCCGCAACGACGCGCCGCTGGCCGCAAAGGTCGCCCGCGCGGCAGCGAAGCGCAACGCTGCCGTCTTGCAGGCGGCGCTTCGACGGGGGCCGACGGTAGCGGAGCTCTACATCGCCCACGTCCTGGGGCCGGCTCCCGCAATCGTCTTGCTCAAAGCCGCTGATGCCACACCGGACATGCCGCTAATCGAGGGATTTCCGGGTCTGGCGGCGAGCTTGGCGGAATCCGGCGATGCGCGATCGCTGACGGTGGGGCAATTCCATCGCCGCCTGGGCGAGGTGCTGAGGGGACCGCCGCGCCTTGTCGCAATCGGCTTGAAGCCAAGCCTCGATGTGGCCCCGAGAGCCGATACGCCGTGGCGGGCGAACGTCGAGGTCGCCAAAGCCGAGGGTGCTACTCAGTAGCGGAATTGCTCGGCCAGCACGCGCTCGTCGAGGCTGTGGTCCGGGTCGAACATCATGAACAGCTCGATATTGCGCGCCTTTTCGATCTCGACACGCGAGACGCCTCGCGTCTCGTAGTGGTCGGCAACGGCGCTCACCGGACGCTTGTCGGCTTCTAAGACCTCGATGGTGATGTGCACCTTGTTGGGGAGCAAAGCCCCGCGCCAGCGTCGCGGCCGGAATGGACTGATCGGCGTCAGGGCGAGAAGGGGGGCGTTGATCGGCAGGATGGGGCCGTGGGCCGACAGGTTATAGGCGGTCGAGCCGGCCGGCGTTGCCACGAGCACGCCGTCGCAGATCAGCTCCTCCATGCGCACGGTGTCGTCGACGAGGATCCTGAGCTTGGCGGCCTGATGGCGTTCACGGAACAGCGAGACCTCGTTCACGGCCAGCGCCTTGTGGGCCTTGCCGGATTTATCGTAGGCGATCATCGACAACGGATGGATGCGGCTGATGTCGGCCTCGGCCAGCCGCTGGCGCAAGTCTTCCTCCTTGTAGTCGTTCATGAGGAAGCCGACGGAACCGCGGTTCATGCCGTAGATTGGGACGCGGTCGTTCATGAAGCGGTGCAGCGTCTGCAGCATATGGCCGTCGCCGCCAAGCGTCACGATGGCGTCGGCCGTGGCCGGATCGGAATCGCCATAGACCGCGACGAGACGGTCGCGGGCGGCGATCGCCTCGGGCATTTCGCTTGCCACGAAGGCAATCTTCTCGAATTTGGTCTTCGACTTTGCCATGTTCTGGATGCGGCGACGGGGGCGTGGAGGCTCGCTCAAGTGCAGGAAAACGACAAGCCCGTTTTGATCTATTCGACCTTTCCTTCCGCGGAGGTCGCCGAAGAGGTCGGCCGCGAGCTGGTGGAGTGCCGGCTCGCGGCCTGCATCAACATCCTGCCCGGGATGACGTCAATTTATCGTTGGCAAGGCGTCATCGCCCGCGACAGCGAGGTGGTGATGATCATCAAGACGCGCCAGTCGCTCGCAGGTCGCGTCATAGCCGAGGTGAAGCCGCGGCACCCCTTTACCAATCCGGCCCTTGTCGTGCTGCCGATCACCGATGGGTCGCGGGCGTACGTCGACTGGCTGATGGGCGAGACCGAAGAGCGGGCGGGTGATCAGTAGACGCCGCCGAGGCTGAGCATCAGGTTGTAGCGCGGGGTGCCGGGCGTCGGGCGGCGGTGGGAGCTCGCCGACTTCTTGCTGGGACGCGGTTTGGGCGCGACCGCAGGGGGTGTCGGTGCTGTTGCGGCTGGTGCGGAAGCACTGGGGTCGTAGGCAGCAGTATCGACGCTTCCCCGTTGGGCCGGCGCTCCGGGGACGAGCGGCTCTTGGGTCGTCGGCGCGAAGTCCCTCGGACCACCGATCGACATACGGCCGGGCAGCGGCTCGGTGGTGACGACGCTGGTCGGAACCGGCGTGAAGAGTCGTGTCGCCTGGTTCTGGCTCGCCTCGGGCGCCTTCCAGGGGAGAACCTCGGCTTGCGGTGCGGCGGCAACCGTCGACTCTGGCGCGCCGCACGAGCGGCCGGTGTGTGACTTGAGAAGTGTGAGGAGAAGATAGTCGGGCTTCTCGACAGGCAGGGCGGCGTTGGAGCGGGTGGTGAACTCGCGCATTGCCTCGCGCGTGGAGTTGTTCCAGGCACCGTTGACGCGGCCCCAGTAGCATCCGACGCGCTTCAACTGCTGCTGGATGTCGACGACGAGCTTGTAGCGGCTGTCGGGATCAGTCGGCTCGAGTGATCCCGATCCCGCGCCGGAGACAGTGGTCTGCCAGTTGGCGATGGTCTCGATCTTGGCCGCCGATGCTGCCGGCGGGGAGACTGCAGTGTGCCTGGGTGAGGCGAGGGTGATCCCCGGAGCGAAGCTCGATACGCGTGAACCCGGCTGTGCGGCGGCTGGCGTCGGCGCGTAGTGGCTCCGGCTCTCTACGGGATGCTCGGCCAACGCGCGCTTTGCCTCCTCGAGCGTGGTGCTGCGGTCAACCGGAGCCGGGAAATAGACGAACAGGCCGACGCCGATGCCTGCCAAAAGCACGAAGCCACCGAGGCTACGCATGACGGTAAACTCCTCGCGCACGCTCAGCCGGCTGCTGCGGTCAGCGCCTAAACGTGCGACAGCCGTAAATAGTTCTCTTGCACGAGCCTAAGTAGAAGCGATGACAATGAGCTTAAGACGCGACGTTGAAATCAGTTGTTAGCTAGGCTGTTCCGTACCTTAACCAAAATAAATCCGCGCACGTGCTTGTGCAACTGGTGAGAATGACATCAGGCGAAAAATGCAGAGGGTCTCGTGTGCACATCCGGACGCGTTTGGGAGTAAGTCTCGTTCACCATGTTGGCAGTCTGTGGACAGCCAAAAGGCCTGTTGCGGAGCGAAATTGAGGCCGGATTCTGGCTCCTAAAGCTACAGGGCTGATTCTCTTAACAATTCATTCCGAATCGCGTAGCAAAGGCAACTGAGGGGGCAGTACCGCGTCTGTAAACTTGTCGCCTCGCCCGATTGGGGAAAGTTGCGCACAGGGGAGTCCAGCGGCGACTTCCAATCTGTGCATGACCTCCCTGAGGGTAGGCTCCAGCTCTCGGCAGTCTGTCTGCGGGTGCGTTCGCCGGTCTGCCGGATGCCATTGGGGATGGCGCCGGAGCTCAACGGGCCGAACGAGCATGCACGCCAGTCCGATGTGCCCATTTTTGCGTAAGAGAGGGAGAGTTTCTGCCAAGCCCTAGCAGAGACAAGCAAAGCGCCGGCGCCCGTAGAGCGTCGACAGCCGGCGATCATAATTCATGAGGGCAAACATGAGACATGCTCTAGGCGTGTTGGGGGTTCTCGCGGCCGGCGTATTGCTCGCTGTATCGTGCGCGATGAACTGGCGATTTGGCGTCAGCCTCGGACGGACCGAGTTCGACGGCCAGATCTACGGCGCGGCCAGCGCGGCCGCGGACTGCATGAAGGCACTCGTGCCTTTCTTCTTCTTTGCCGCACTCAAAAACAGGATGTGGTCGCAGGCAGCAGCCTCGGCCGTCGTCTGGGTCGTGGTCACCGCCTACTCGCTGACCTCGGCTCTTGGCCATGCGGCGCTGAACAGGCTCGACACGGCCGGCCAGCGCACCGCGACCGCTGAAGCCTACAAGGATCATCGCGCCGATCTGGCTCGGGCACAGGAGCAATTGTCCTGGATCCCGCAGCACCGTCCTGCTCAGGCGGTCCAGTCGGATCTCGATGCCTTGAAGGATGACAGGGCGTGGGCCAACACCGAGCAGTGCTCGAAGGTCAACGGACCGAAGACGCGTGGCTTCTGTCAGAAGTATCATGCGCTGTCGGCCGAGCTCGCCTCTGCGCAACAGACGGTGGCGCTCGAGGCGCGCATCTCCGACATCAAAGCCAAGATGGCCACTCAGACGGCTGGCCATGCTGTGACGAGCGAGGGCGACCCGCAGGCTGCGGTGCTAGCCAAGCTCGCTGCGTTGATTGCCCCGTCCGTGAAGGTCGAGGACGTGCAGACCGCGCTCACGGTCTTCATCGCACTGTTGCTCGAGGTCGGTTCGGGCTTTGGTATGTATATCGCTTTCAGTCAGTGGCGCCTCTATGATCGCCACACGCCGACCGCGCCTGCGATGGCGCCGGTCAGCACCGCTGCGGCAGCGGTGGCGGCCCCCAAGGCCGTTGCGATAGCAAAGCCGCGTTCCGGCGCGAACGACAACAAGTCAGTGACCGAAACAAAGGTCGCGACAGAGAAGATCGCTCCGCCGGCCACTCAGAGACTGATTGCTCCCGAAAACGACGTGGAGCGCTTCTACAAGGAAAGGATCGAGACCCAGGACGGTTCTACCGTCGGTGCAACTGAGATGTTCGAAGATTACTGCGATTGGTGTGAACAGCTTGGGAAGGAACCACTAGCACATCCGAACTTTGGACGTGAGTTCCAGGAACTTGGTGTTCAGAAGGCAAAGGTTGCAGGACGCGTACGCTACATCGGCATTGCACTCAAATCGGCTGGTAGTCTTGAGGAGGATAAGAAGCTGACGGCCTTCAGAGAGAAGGCCGCCTAGAGATAGGCTTCAAACGAAAGGCCGCGTGAGCGGCCTTTCTCTTTTTTCAGCGGTGATCATGCGAGGCGGCCTCTCAGGCCGCCTTTTCTTTTTGCTTCGCGGGCGCTGCAGCCAAGCCGGCGATTTTGAGGGCGAAAGCGTAGTCGGCCGCCATCTCGCGCAACTGCTCGTAGCGGCCAGAGGCGCCGCCATGCCCTGCATCCATGTTGATCTTGAGCAGGATGAGGTTGTCGGACGTGTTCTTCTCGCGCAGGCGCGCAACCCACTTGGCCGGCTCCCAATAGGTGACGCGCGGATCGGTGAGGCCGCCATAGGCGAAGATGTGCGGATAGGCCTTCGCTTCCACATTCTCGTAGGGGCTGTAGGCGTGGATGATCGCGAACTCATCGCGGCTCTCGATGGGATTGCCCCACTCCGGCCATTCCGGCGGCGTCAGCGGCAGGTCCTTGTCGAGCATCGTGTTCAAGACGTCGACGAACGGCACGTCGGCTATGATGCCCAGGAACAGGTCGGGCGCCATGTTGGCGACTACGCCCATCAGCATGCCGCCGGCCGAGCCGCCGTTGGCGACGATGCGGCCGCGCTTCGTCAGGCCCGCGGCAGCTAGGTATTCGCCGGCGTCGATGAAGTCCGTGAAGGTGTTCACTTTCTGGGCGAGCTTGCCGTCGGTGTACCAGCGATATCCTTTGTCCTTGCCGCCGCGGATGTGGGCGATGGCGTAGATGAAGCCGCGATCGACGAGCGAAAGGCGGGTGGTCGAGAACGAGGCCGGGATCGAGATGCCATATGCGCCGTAGCCGTAGAGCAGCATGGGCGCCGAGCCGTCGAGCGGCGTCGACTTGTGATAGAGGATGGACACCGGCACCGTCTCGCCGTCACGTGCGGGCGCATAGAGACGACGGGTCACGTAGTCGGCGGGGTTGTGGCCGCTCGGGACCTGCTGGCGCTTGCGCAGCACGCGCGCGCGCGTTTCCATGTCGTAGTCGTAGGTCTCGGCAGGCGTCGTCATCGAGGAGTAGACGAAGCGCAGCGTCGTCGTGTCGAACTCGTAGCCGGGGCTGATGCCGAGAGAGTAGGCCTCCTCGGGGAAGGCGATGACGTGCTCGGCGCCGTCGGCGATGCGGCGGACGATAATACGCGGCAGTCCGTTCTCGCGCTCGAGACGCACCATGTGATTGCGGAAGAGCACCGTATCGAGGACGAGGCAGCCGGGGCGGTGTGGGATGATCTCGCGCCAATTCTGCATGCCCGGCGCCGATACCGGCGTTTCGACGATGCGGAAGTCCTCCGCGCCCTCAGAGTTCGTCGTGATGATGAGCTTATCGCCGTGGTGCTCGACCGAATACTCGTGGCCGATGCAGCGCGGCTCGACGAGGACCGGCTCTGTCAGCGGTGCGTCGGCATCGATGAGGCGCACCTCGCTGGTGCGATGGTCGTGCGCGTCGATGGTGACGAACTTTGAAGACTGGGTTGCGGAAATCGCCACGTAGAGGCCGATGTCGTTCTCGGCATAGACGAGCACGTCGTTTTCGGCGGGCGTCCCGACGATGTGCCGGTAGACGAGCAGCGGACGGTGGTGCTCGTCGAGACGGACATAGAAGAGCGTCTTACTGTCGTTAGCCCAGACGACGTTGCCACGCGTGTCGGGAATGGTGTCGGCGAGATCCTGACCGGTTGCCGTATCGCGCAGGCGTATGGTGTAGAGCTCGGAGCCCTTGTCGTCGCTGGCGTAGGCGAGAAGCCGGTGATCGGGGCTGTGCTGGAAGCCGCCGAGGTCCCAGTAGGGCTTGCCCTCGGCCTCGCGATTACCGTCGAGCAGCACGACCTCATCTCCGCCGTGGCGGCCGCAGCGATAGACGAGCGGGTACTGGCCGCCGGCGACATAGCCGGTGTAGTAGGCGTAGGGGCCGTCGGGGGCGGGGACCGAGCTGTCATCCTCCTTCAGGCGCCCGCGCATCTCGAGGAACAGGTCCTCCTGCAGGGTGCGGGTCTCGGCGAGCTGGGCCTCCGTATGGGCGTTCTCGGCCTCGAGGTAGGCGCGGATTTCGGCATCGAGCACGGCGGGGTCGCGCATGACCTCCTGCCAATTGTCGGCCTTCAGCCAGGCATAGTCGTCGACGAGCTCGATCCCATGCCAGCTCGAGACCTGGGGGCGCCGCGCGGCACGCGGCGGTTTGACGAAGGCGTGACGGTGGGTGGGGCCGTACATCATTCTCTCCACGCAAACTGTCGGCGAATATGGGGGGCAGCGGACTGGCTGCTAAGGGCCCGGTGCTGGGCAGGGCATTGCCCGGCTGGAAAAGGTCGTCCCTTGCAGGATTGTCGAGATGAGAGGGATAGGCCCGCGCGTTGTCAACTTTGCGGACGGCCGCCCCGGAGCTAGCGTTGACCTGTGCAAAAGCTTCGTCAAGTAGATGGGGCTGTCATTTAAAGGATTTCTTATGGGGGCCTAACCGGAATCTTACCAAGTGGCCCCCGACGCGTTGCGTAGGCGACCAACCGGGAACCGTCGTTGGGGATGAAATCTTTTGGATATCTAGAGCGTAACAACCAAAAGCGCGAATATGACACCACTGAACGACGCCAATTATGTGCGGTCTATGATCACATCGGGCTTTGATTAGGGATGTTAGATGGATGTCAGGTACTTGTAGTTGACTTTACTTAAGGTGGGTGCGAAATCTCTGTTCGGAGCTAAATACTCAGTATGACAATGGGGCACGAAGGGCGCTCGTTCCGCCCATGCAAGGCTTCCAGAATATTAAGCCCCCGGCGCGGCATCGCTTTAAGGCAATAGATTTTCTGACCCGATGGGAGGTCGGCTTGGAAGATAACTCACGACCTGAGCTCGTCGAGCTGACGGCCAAGATCGTATCTGCCTACGTCAGCAACAACTCCGTGGGCGCCAACGATCTGCCGCATCTCATCAGCGAAACTCACGCTGCCCTCAGCCGCGCGAGCGGGGGCGCCGTGGTGGTCGAGCGCGAGGAGCAGAAGCCGAAGGTGCCGGTCAAGAAGTCGGTGATGCCGGACTACCTCATCTGCCTCGAGGACGGAAAGAAGTTCAAGTCGCTGAAGCGGCACCTGCGCACGCATTACAACCTCTCCCCCGAGGAGTACCGGGAGAAGTGGGGGTTGCCGCACGACTACCCCATGGTCGCGCCCAACTACGCGCGCGCCCGTTCGGACCTCGCCAAGAAGATGGGTCTTGGGACCCGGCGCGAGAAATAGTCTCGCCCTATTTCGCCGGTGCAGCGGGGCGCCGCGAGGCCGCCCTCGCTTTGCGCGCGTATTCTGCGGTTTCGGCTCGGTACGCCTGGAGCAGCAGCGCGTGGCGCGCGAGGTCGTAGGTCCAGTGGCCGGCGAGCCCGCGCTGTCGCTCGAGCCGGAGTGCGCGCCGCATGCGCGCGAGCAAGCTTGCGTGGGCGGCGAGATCGGGCGGGTGGACCTCGTGCGGCCACAGCGGCAGGAGCCGCGGCAGGTCGCGGCGGCGCTCGTAGCATCGGCACCCCGCTGGACTATCAGTGCGTGCTGCAAGCCTCATGGCGCCCTCGGCAAGAAAGCTGCAACTTTCGCAGCGCGCAAAGCCGCGTGGATTTCTTTCTTGCGTCGGGACTTATCCCCTCAGGTTCACCTGCAAACTAATCTGCAAACCGGGAAGTAGACCTTCCCACCTATGATCATCACCGGATGAGCAGGGCGCTTCCCAAGGTGGTCCAATGATGCTGCAACAGTCCGTGACCCATCACTGCTACGGCCGGCCGATAGTGGCCGCGCGCTCCGGAGCGAGCCGCGAGGCGATCGAATACGCCGTCACGCAGGTGTTCGGGATTGCCGGCCGGGACTTGCGCCGGTCGACGCGGGGGCGCGCCAGGGTCGCCTTGGCGCGGCAAGTGGCGATGTATATCGCCCACGTCGGATGCGGGCTGTCGCTGACCGAGACGGGACGCCTGTTCGAGCGGGATAGAACGACCGTTGCGCATGCATGCGGGGTGATCGAGGACCGTCGCGACGATCCTCTTTTCGATCGCGTGCTCGACCTGATCGAATGGTCGGTTCCCGTACTTGCAGAGCGCCCGGCACCGCACCATCAAGCAGCGAGTTGATGGCGATGAAAGTCCAACGTACCGGCGCGCAGGCCGAGGCTTCGCGGGCGCTCGTCAACGCGGACGAAAGTCCGATCGCCTGGCTGCGCCGCCGCAAGGATCGCAACGGCGAGCCGATGATCTCGCAGGCGCAGTTCGACGCGGGCGAGCGGCTCAGGGTCGACTTCTGGTTCGCGCAGATGACGCCGCGCACGACCACCAACTGGTCGGCTGTCTCGACGATGCCGCGGGGGCGCCGCTACGGCGCGGGACCACGCTCCAGCGCGGAGACGACCGACAACGCAGTCGCCGCTGCCGAGCGCGTGCGTCGCGCCTTGGGCGCGGTCGGGCCGGAGCTCTCGGGCGTGCTCATCGACGTGTGCTGCCACCTGCGGGGGCTGGAGGATGCCGAGCGCGCCGCCGGCTGGCCGCAGAGATCGGCGAAGATCGTTCTGCAACTGGCACTGACGCGGCTCGCGCGACACTACGGCCTGGAGCGTGGCGCGGCGCCGGTCGGGGGGACCGGTCAAGTGCGCCACTGGGGCAGCGAGGACTTCAGGCCGCTGTTCGAGGTTCCGTCCGACGAGAGCTAGGTCGTGCGCCCTAAGTCACCTCAGCTCTGCCTCGAACACGGGAGCGGATCACGGCGGCCAGCAAAGTGAGGTCGGCCCAGGGGCAGAAGCGGCCATTCGGCCGTGGGGTTGGCCCTTTGGCAACGTAGGCAGGCCGTTCCTGCCCTGCAACGTTCAGAAGTAGCGTCGACCTCGATAGATGGTACTATCGCTCTGCGAGGATGTCGGAGGCAACGATGGCCGTCAAAGCGGCCAAATCAGTTTCGCCCCAACACCAGTTCAACGCCGCAGAAATCGGCGCACTGGCGCATCTTTATCGCGGTGAGGTGTACCGCAGCACAATCTGGCGCACGCGCCTCGACAACACGACAAATTGGGCTGTCGTGGCGTTAGGCATTGCTGTCTCGGTAACTTTTTCCAGTCCATCGGCCTCGCCGCTGCCGCTCGTGCTCGTTGGTATCCTCATCGTCGTGTTTTTGGTTTTCGAGGCGCGACGCTATCGCTACTTCAATGTCTGGCGCGCCCGGGCGCGCTGGATGGAGACATATTTTTATGCCCCCATTCTGCGCGGAGAGACTTTGAACGCGGGCAGCGGCTGGCCCACGGTGCTGGCCAACGACTATTGCGATCCGCGCCATCACATCAGCTTGGCGCGCGCGATCGGACGGCGGTTGCGCAGGAACTATGTTTGGATATTGGGCATTCAGGCGCTCGCCTATGGTGGCAAGATAGCAATCCATCCAGAACCGATCGCGAGTTTTGCCGAGCTCGTTCAGCGCGCTGCCGTCGGCCCGATCCCCGGCGAGTGGATGCTCATCGGCGGCGTGTTGTTTAACGGGACCTGGATCCTATTCGCGATAATTACATTTTACGTCGATCGCACCAGGCGTGTGCCGGGATCTCCCCGCGTCGCCATGGGCTAAACCTTCAGCCGCGCATTCGTCGATAGCTGCCACGTGCCACGTTGGTGCATCGCCGCGAAGTCCGCTCAAGGTCAGAGGCAGACAACGATGCTTGGCGGGTTGCGCCTTGGCATCTAAAATAGGGGTGCAGAAATAGGCAGTGCCGCCACGCGATGCCAGCGCTCAAGGAGGCGTCTTGGAGGATCGGGCGGCCGCTAGATAGAGGGGCGACGCGACCCTCAGCCCATGACCCCTGTTCCTCAGGTCCGCAGCGCGTATTTCCTTCGTCGAGTTCACGGAACCGGCTGAGGCGCCGGTCGCTCGTGGGCTCGTGGATAGGCTCGCGCCCGGCATCGGCGGCGTCGACGATCGTCCCCATTGGAGGACACAATGGCCGTAATTGCCATGACGTACGAGGTGGCCACGCGCGGGAGTGAGGTCGCCGCCGGGCTTGCGCAGCGGCTGGGATTGGACATCGTCCATCATGAGCTCGTCGAGCACGATATCGCGGTGCGCACCGGCCTGGCCGAGAGCGAGGTGCACCGCTACCTCGAGGGCGAGGCCTCGCTCCTGGAGCGGTGGAGGCTCGACCGGAAGGGCATGCTCCGGTACACCGCTCAAGAGATCCTCGAGCTGGCGGCCAACGGCAACGTGCTGATCAGGGGGTGGGGCGCCACCTATCTCTTGCGGACTGTGCCGCACGTCCTATGCGTGCGCATCTGCGCACCGATGCCGTTCCGTGAAAAAGTCCTGATGGAGAGGCTTGGCATTCTGGATCGGGCCGCTGCACGACGTGAGATCGAGCACAACGATGCTGCGCACAATGGAACAATGCAAAGGCTCTTTGGCGTCGACTGGGAGGACCCGACACTTTACGCGATCGTGCTCAACACGGAGCGGGTGTCCGTCACGACGTGCATCGACGAGATAGCTCGCCTTTGTGGTTGCGCCGAATTTCAGGAAACTGCGAGCTCTCACAGAGTCTTGACGGATGAGCTCGTTCTCACCCGCGTGCGCTTCGCATTGGATCGCCGGTTCGGCCAATACGGCTTTAAGGCCGACGTGCACGACGGGAGAGTTGTCTTGACGGGCGCCACGACCGACGAGCACCTCATCGTCGAAGCGATCCGCCTCCTGCAGGGTGTCGAGGGTGTCACCGGCGTGGCCAGCAAGATCGAGCATGTCGCGTTCACTCCGCACGAGCCCTGACAAGGGACTGGCGGACGGATCATCACGATCGTCTTGGTCGCCGCTTTCGGCGTCGACGCAATCTCTGCGAGCTGGGCGAAATGATACCTAGGCGCCGGCGCCCTGGGTGCTCATGGCGGCGGCGTCGGCGCGGACGCGGGCGACCATCGAGGCAAGCCCATTGGAGCGCTGCGGCGTCAGGTGCTCCTTAAGACCCAGCCGGGCGAAGACGGGATCGGGATCGATGCCGCGCACCTCGTCGACGGCGTGGCCGTCGTAGATGGCGAAGAGGATGGCGATCAACCCGCGCACGATGTGAGCGTCGCTGTCGGCGAGCATGCTGAACTGCCGCTGGCCGCCCGTCTGCTTTACGCTCGTCGCCAGCCAAACCTGGCTCGCGCAGCCGCGCACCTTGTTGGCGTCGGTGCGCAGGGCGTCGGGCAGTGGCGGCAGATTGCGGCCGAGCTCGATGAGGTAGCGATAACGGTCCTCCCAGTCATCGAGAACGGCGAAATCGGACATGATCTCCGAAAGTGTCGGCACGCGGAACCCCTCTTTGCTTTCCGGGTAAGCTATTCACATAGGTTGCCGAAATGCAAATGCGCAAGGGCCGGCGTTGGGAGCGCCGGCCCGCGTCGTGCTGGGTAATTCGTCAAATCAGATGCCGCGCCGGCCCTGGCCGCGCCAGACGGGCTCGAGGTCGTCGGGACGCAGCGTGCCGCGGGGCGTCAAGTCGACGGTCGGCTCGATGAGCGAATAGCTGCGGGCACTGTCGGCTTCCTTGCCGGCGCTCTTCATGGCGAGCTCGTAGGCCATCGCGGCCCCGAACTTCGCCTTCTGCACGAAGCCGTCCCAGATCACGCCGGCCTGCTCGCAGGTCGGTCCGTTGCGATCGCAGAAGGTGGCCGTCCAATGCACGGCGGAAGCCGCGCGGTCATAGAGCGCGGCCTGCTGCTCGCGGTCGGTCGGGAGGACCGCAACCACGACGGCGACGAGGATGCCGATTTTCAAGATGGACATGTTGGCGTCTCCAACCTGACCCTGTGTGTTCTCTGCATCTTGATAGCAGACCGGTATCAACAAACTGCCTCATGCAATCGGAAAAATTGCGATCAATTGGAGGCAATTTTTACGCTTCGTCGGCGCACCGGCTGACCCGCGGAGCCGCAGCGGCGCAACGTTCCGTCAACGAGAGTTAAGGGATCGTTTACGTTCTCTCTCGCATAGTGAGGCAACATAGTAAGCAGCGCGTGAGGGGTCGGTCATGCTGCCGAAGCGAGTTACGGTGCCGTTAATCGCCTTTCTGGTGCTCAGCGGCGGTGTCGGGGCGAACGTCTTCCTTCTTCAATCATCGGGCGCGCGCATGCTAAGCGGGCGCGGCATAGATGCCGCGGCGTGGAACATTGCCGCCATCGAGGCTGCCGAGTTCGGCGACACGGGCTCCATCGGCCAGCAGACGGGCGAGAGCCAGGGGAATGGCCTCGACATCGCGTCGCTAGCTGCCAGCGATGCCCCGGCGAAGACCGGCGACAAGGACGGCGTCGCCAAGGCGATCCAGCGCGAGCTGCAGATCCGCGGCTATGAGACGGGAGCACGCGACGGCATCGTCGGCGCCATGACGCGCGGCGCCATCATGGCCTACGAGCACGACCACGGCTTGCCGCTGACCGCGCGGCCCAGCGATGCCCTGCTCAAGTCCATTGTGCTGGGTGAAGTCGGCAAGGCCGGCAAGAAGCCGGCAAAGGTCGAGACGGGGGAGGCGCGCGATATCATCCGCCACGTGCAGCGCTCGCTCGCAAGGCTCGGCTACAAGCCGGGGAGCCCGAGCGGGAACCTGACGCCGGAGACGGTGCGCGCCATTCGGGCCTTCGAGGGCGACCAGGCGTTGTCCGTGAGCGGGCGCATCTCTGGGCCGCTGATCGCGCGGCTGGAGCGGCTTGCCGGCACCGGGCGCGTTGCCGCGGCGCCTTGAGCCTCGATCAACTTGCCAGCGCGGCGTGCGGCACTAGAGTGCCGGCATGCGGCTACGCACGGAATTCTGGGTCAAGGCATATATTCGCCGATGCGCTATCGAGGGGGCATCGGCGGTTGTCGTGCGTCACGGCGATGACGATGCCGGCGCGGTCTTCATCAAGATCGATCGGCTCGACGGGACGTGCCTCGTGTTCGGTCCTGCTCCGGCGGGGCTCGAGGGTGCGGAGAGCGATCGACGTTGGACGCCTTGCCTTGATCCGCGCGGCACGGAGCCCGCCGCGGCGGATGCCTTTCTCGCGCGCGAGGCGAACTTTGACTCCGACCTCTGGGTGGTGGAGGTCGAGGACCGCAAGGGCCGCCACTTCCTCGATGACAGTCTCGTCACAGGTGCCGACTAACCGCATCGGGCGTTTAAGGTTTTGGTAACGCCTGTTGTCCCCAACTTGTACACTGTGATTCGTCGGGCTTGCGTCGATCACTCTTGACGACGCAGACGAATCGAGGGGCAAGCCATGCTTGGGGGAAGCACATGGCACAGATACTCAGCTTTCGTACCCCAGAGTTCCGCAACAGTTCTTCGGCTGCGAGCCGTCATGAGGATAGGTCTGCCGAAGTCATCCCTTTTCCCGGCGTTCGCTACGAGCGCTGGGGCGATGAAAGAGCATCCGGCCGGGACGAGCGCGGCTTCCACCGCGACGTGATCGAGCTCGCGGACCAATAGCTTCCAGTCACAGCGTATCTGTATAGGTCAGAAGGATCGTGCCGTGCAGCGGGCGTCCTTCAGTACGGCTTCGACGTGCCGCTGATAGGAGAATCCCTTGTCGGGACCGCGGACGACGACGATGCCGCGCGTCGCCGGAACGATGGTCGGCTGCTGAGCGTCGCGTGCGATGCCGCGCGCTTCGGGCGTGACACCGAGGAAGGCATCCTCGGACGGGACGATCGCGAGCTGAATGGGAGTCGGCCGTGACGACACCGACGCAGCGGCATAGATGTTGTCGCCCTGGGGGTTCATCACGGTGAGCGTCCAGCCAATGTCGGGGGGCAGGGTCGACGTGACCGTCACGGGACCGCCCGAGGCATCGAAGCGGCACATCGCATAGCGCGCGTCGGGCGACAGGAACGGCAGCGGCTCGGCGCCGGGTGCGCTGACGTTGAGGAGCTGCATGCGATTGACGGGCAGGCCCGGAGCCAACCGGCTGTAGGCGGATGCGGCCGTCAGATACGGAGCGGCGAGCGTCGCGCAGATGTGGAGTATGCCAGCCGCGACGGGGGCGGCAATGATGAGCTGCCAATTTGCGTGCTTCAGGATATTGGCAAATTTCATCGGCACTGCACCCGTCGGATCACCGGTAGCGTCTTCGGCTCGACGTCCGCCTTGCCGAGCATGGACGTGCGCACATCGAAGGTCGTGTACATCATGGCAAGCCGGCCGGCGCCGCCGGTCGGGAGCCAGTTGCCGGGGCTCGCCTCGCGCGAAAGGGTGACGGCGAAGCTTCCGTCCGGGCGGAGCGCAGTCGATTGACTCGTGTAGGCGTGGCGCTGCGCAGCGTTCGCGATGAGATCACCGCGGTCGTTGAAGACGGTCAGGCTCCACCAGTTGTTCCCGGTATCGCGGCCTTCGACGACATATTCGCAAGAGGAGTGCAGTCGCTTGCCCTCGCTGTCGGTGTAGGCGAGGTAGGTGATCGCGATCTCGGTCGTCAGCTGCAGCGTACCGAGGCGGGCAAAGTGTGCGCGCGTGTAAGGGTCGGCGTCGGCGCGGCCGGCTGAGGTCCATCCGATCCACGGGCCGTGCTTCTCGGTCGTCAGCGTCGTGCCGACATCGATCATATACCAGCTCGAGGCGAGCCCGAGGATGAGCACGGCGCCGATGAACGCCGCCCAATCGCCGAGGATGCCGATGAGGATCGACAGGCGCTTGTGAAGCCGGTGCAGGCCGACATGAATCGGCGTCAAGGCGCTATGGGATAGCACGTTCGGGCGATCCATCGAGCGGCGGGGATGCCACGCCGAGCGTTGCGCGGCGCGGCTCGGTTGGCGGGGCGATGCTGTCAGCGCGGCGTCCGGGCGGAGTGCTCGGTGCCGTCGGGTTGCTGCCGGTGCTGCTCGGCGTCGTCGGCTGCGGCTCGGCGATCCCTCCCGCCTTGCGCAGCGCCTGTGCGGCCTTGCGGAGGGCGTCGCGTGTCTGATCCGACATCAAGCTCGATGTGGTGCGCTGTGCCTCAGGGGCGCCGGCGCTGTCGGGGCGAAGGGCGGCGATGCGCTGCTGCTCGGCGACCTGAACGGGGTGCGGCTGCAGTCCGGGAATGGTGGGGATGTTCATGTCGGTGTGCACCACGGACATGAACGAATGCCACACGGGAGAAGCGAAGACGCCGCCCGTCGTGCCGCCCGACATCGGCCGGTTGTCGTCGTTGCCGAGCCAAACGGTGCCGACGTACTTGCCGGTGAAGCCGACGAACCAGGCGTCCTTGGGTCCAGTGCTCGTGCCGGTCTTGCCGGCGACGTTGGTGAACTCGAGCTGCGCCCGCTGACCCGTGCCTTCGGTGACGACCTTGTTCATCATCCAGTTGAGGCCCTCGGCCACTTTCCTTTCGACGACCTGTGGGGCTTCCGGCTCGTCGCGGTCGCGGCTGTAGACGAGGTCGCCCTTGGAGCTGACCAGGTCGAGAATTGCGTATGGCTTGGCGAGCTTGCCTCCGTTGGCAAAGGTGGCGATGCCACCGGCATGCTCGAGCGGGCTGATGCCGTAGTCGCCGAGCGCCATCGAGCACGTCTTGCGAATGCCGGTGATGCCGACCCGGCGGGTCATCTCGATCACCTTGTCGCGCCCGACGGCGAACGACAGCTCGGCAGCCACCGTGTTGAGCGACTTGGCGAGCGCATTCCACAACGGCATGCGCCCGCCTCCGCCATGGCTGCCGCCGTAGTTCTGCGGGTGCCAGCGGCCGCAGCTGCGCGAGGCATCGCGCACCGACGTGTTGGGTGTGTAGCCGTTCTCCAGCGCGGTGGCATACACGTACACTTTGAACGATGACCCCGGCTGGCGGCGAGCGTGCGTGGCGCGATTGAACTGGCTCTCGCCGTAATCCGGGCCCCCGGTGATGGCGCGCACGGCGCCGTCGGTCTCCATCAGAACGATCGCGCCCGAGGTGATGCGATTGCCGCGATAGTTGCGCAAGGCTTGGGTGAGCGCCTCGTCGGTCGCCTTTTGCATATTGAGATCGACGGTGGTGCGCGCGGTCAAGACGTACTGGCCTTTGCCGGCGGCGATGCGCTGCACCTCCTCGAAGGCCCAGTCGAGGAACCAGTCGGGGCTGTTGGGATTGCGGTTCTCGACGATCTTCGCAGGATGCACGCGGGCCCAGTGCACCTGCCCGGCCGTGTAGAAGCCTGCCTCGACGAGATTGTTCAACACCTCGTTGGTGCGCGCGCGCGAGGCGGGAAGATTGACGTGGGGAGCGTACTTGGTGGGCGCCTTGAAGAGGCCGGCGAGCATCGCCGACTCGGCGAGGTTGATCTGCCGGACCGACTTGCCGAAGTAGTATTGCGAGGCTGCCTCGACGCCGAAGGCGCCGCCGCCCATGTAGGCGCGGTCGAAGTAGAACTTCAGGATCTCGCGCTTGTTGAAGCGGCTCTCAAGCAGGAGCGCGAGGAACGCTTCCTTGATTTTGCGCTGGAACGAGCGCTCCGAGGAGAGGAAGAGGTTCTTCGCCACCTGCTGGGTGATCGATGAGCCGCCCTGCACGACCTCGTTGGCCTGGAGGTTCGTCGCAAGAGCGCGCAGCGTGCCGAAGACGTCGATGCCCCAGTGCTCGAAGAAGCGGCGATCCTCGGTGGCGAGTGCCGCCCGAATGAGGGATTCGGGGATCTCGTCGAGCGGCACGGCGTCGTTGTGGAGAATGCCGCGCTTGCCGATCTCGTTGCCGTTCTGATCGAGGAACTTCACCGCGTACTGTCCGGTGAGGAACTTGCCCTCGTTGAACTCGTTGAAGGCAGGGATGGCGAGCGCGAACATGACGACAAAGCCGCCCATCCCGAGGGTCAGCCCCTCGGACGCGGCCTCGTTCAGCAGGCGCTTCCAGCCGGTCAGCTTGAAACGGGCGAAAAAGCTGGTGCCGGCATCCCAGAAGTCGCTGAACTTGGCCCAGGTCTCGGCGATCGTGGAATCGATCTTGGAATCGAGCCCGAGCCAATCGATGACCCGCTCGCGGCGCCCACGTCTGAAGAGCCAATCCTGCACGTCGTTCCGCCCGGGCTCGTCGAGTTCGCCGGGCGCCCAAGCCCGGTGCCGATTTGATTAGAATCCTCGACGCTTATACCTGCGCCGGGGTGGTGATGTTAAGGCGAGAGTAGCGCCTCCTGGGGATGGGAGGGTGCCACACTTAGTGCAGAATTGTCACAAGGGGTGGTGGAGCCCTCGTTTCCCGCTGCCCGGCCGTGAAAGGTTCTCGTGTCAGGACATTGTCATTGCTCGCCGGCGAGCGCGTCGGTCGAGCTCCAGATCATCGTCCGGTTGCGACCCTTCTCCTTGGCCTCATACAGCATCTGGTCGGCGCGCTGGATGAGCGCGCGCGGTGGCTCGCCGTCGAATATCTGAGCGATTCCAAACGAGGCCGTCAGGCGCCCGAACTCTCTATCGAACGCTTCGTCGGGACCTCCGTGGAGCTCGAAGCTCTTGCGGATACGTTCGGCTATTGCGAACGCATCACCCATGGCGGTCTTCGGCAACACGATCGCAAACTCTTCGCCGCCGTAGCGGGCGACGAGGTCGCTACCGCGCACCTTGTCCGAGAGCAGATCGGCGAAGGCCTTGAGGACTCTGTCGCCGGCCGCATGGCCATAGGTGTCGTTCACCTCCTTGAAGTGATCGATATCCGTCATGATGAGGCACAAGGGCGTGCCGGCCGCATGCGAGTGATCGACGGCGACGGCCAGGAACTGCTCGAAACGCCGGCGATTGGCGACCGAGGTCAGAGGATCGAGCGCGGCGAGCTTCTCGGCGTGGGTCAGGCGCTGACGGAGCGTCGAAGCTTGATCCTGAGCCTCCTGCAGCCGACCTTCCAGGTCGCGCATCTCGCGCTCGTTGTTCTTGTTCTTCGAGATCAATGCCTGGACCACCTCGCGCAGCTCGGTGACGTTGGTGACCGTAGCGAGGTGGGCGTTGGTGTCCTTCAGAGACGCGACGTGATCCTTGGAGCTTTCGAGCTGCCCGGCGATGAGGACGATCAGCCGGCCGAGCTGCCTTTCAAGCTCGTCGCGGACGGCATCGACGTCGGCGCGTGCGTGTCCATGCGAATCTGCGGGGACGACGGCTGGGCGCGTTACCGGCGTCCGCGTCCGGCGGAGCATGCGGCCAGCGAGATCGGACAGGTCCGTCCGATAGGTCAGCAAGCCGGCCGTCGAGAGTGCGAACGCGGCAAGCAGCGCGTTCGTCCAACTCACCTCCGGGAGCAGCTCGCCGAGCTTGGAGAAATCAAAAAAAGCGAGGGAGGGCCAATCCCAAGATTCATGACCGAGGCCGAAGACGATGCCCAGCGTCAGGGTCGAGCCGATCAATGAACCAAGTAGGTAATTGAGCACCGCCTTAGGCATAATGGCGTCCCGCTGAAAAAATATGGTCAGTGCAACTTACCGCATTTTGCTTTCATGCGTGCGCTGAAGGGTAGTCGTTGGATGCAATGGGTACCGGGTGGTGGTTAGCGAAACCCAAAGGCAGATTCGTCCTGGGCCGCAAGTTTGTCTTTGGTCGGAAAGTCCACCCCCGAGGTAGGAATAATGTCGCCTGCCGCGGCGCAGAGCGAAACGCTATTGCCGCAAGCTTTGAGGAAATTCAATACGACAGAAGTTCTCACCGAAATCGGCGGTCGGATGTTGCGGTATGGCTGCGGGGCCGTCTTTACGAATTGGGTCAAGTTATCCCCAGCGTGACGCTGCCGGGCTATGTTTCAGCTATAACGCGAGAGTTGCGCCGGCGGCCCCGCCCCGGCGCTTTTTGTTTTTCGCGTCGCTGCGGTGTTTCGGAGAGCTCGCCCCAGGCATGCGTATCAGGTTCGAGGACGCGGAACTGGCGGTGATGCAACGGGAGTACGAGGAGACGCCGCTCACGGTCGCTGCGATCGGAGTGCGGCACGGCTGCTCGGGGCAGTACGTCTGCAAGCTCGCCAAGCTCTTTGGCTGGAAGTTGCGAAGTGCGAGCAAGGGGACCCTCAACGCGTCGCTGCTGCCGCCGGTGGCCCCCAGCCAGCGGATCATCGAGGAGCCGGGCATCGCGCAGCGGCTCTGCAAGGTCATCAAGAAGAAACTCGACCAGATGGAGAAGAACATGGACAGCGGAGAATTGAGCTCCGCCGACCTCGAACGCGATGCCAAGGCGATCGCCTCGATGATCGGCGGCATGCAGAAGGTGGTTCCGGTTCCCGACGAAGACAAAGTGAGCAAGCCCGATGACGCCAGATGCGCCGCCGTCGCCAACACCGATGAGGTGGAGCGACTTCAGCGCGAGATTATCGAGCGCTTTGAGCGCATCGAGAAGCGTCGGCAAGCTGAGCGAGGATCTCAGTGAGTTCACTGCCGACGAGCTGCGGCTGATCCTCGCGCACTGGCCGCTGTGGGCGCGCGATGATCAGCTGCCGCCGCCGATGCGGGAAACTGGTGAAGCTTGGCGCGTGTGGCTGATCCTGGGCGGGCGCGGCGCAGGCAAGACGCGCGCCGGTGCCGAGTGGATCACCGCCAAGGCCCTCGGACGCACAAGTGACGGTTCTCCCGCCGCAGGGCGCATCGCGCTCGTCGGCGAGACGCTTCTCGACGTGCGCCGGGTGATGATCGAGGGCGTGTCAGGGCTGCTCGCAGTGAGCCGACCTGGAGAGCGGCCGCACTTCGAGCCGTCGAAGGGACAGCTCACGTTCGCATCCGGCGCCATTGCGCAGGTGTTCTCGGCCGAGGACCCCGACAGTCTGCGCGGGCCGCAGTTCGACGCAGCCTGGTGCGACGAGGTCGCCAAGTGGCGGCACCCGGAAAGGACCTGGGACATGCTGCAGTTCGCGCTGCGCATCGGGGCGGCGCCGCAAATGGTGGCGACGACGACGCCGCGCGCGACGGCGTTCGTGAAGCGGCTCATTGCCGACAAGGGAACGGTCGTCACGCGCGCTTCGACGGCGGACAACGCCGACAACCTCGCTCCGGCGTTCATCGACGAGATGATGCGGCGCTATGCGGGCACGGCGCTGGGGCGGCAGGAGCTCAATGGCGAGATCATCGACGATACCTCGGGCGCACTGTGGCGGCGCGACTGGATCGAGGAGCATCGCGTGCGCGCCGCGCCTGAGCTGGGCGAGATCGTCGTCGCCGTCGATCCGCCCGTCACGGCGACGGCGGAGTCGGACGCGTGCGGCATCGTCATCGCCGGGCGGGGAGACGATGGACGCGCATATGTCCTCGCCGACCGCACGCTGCAGGGCCGCGAGCCGCAGATCTGGGCCCGCGCGGTGATCGCTGCCTATCGCGACTTTCTCGCCGACCGCGTCGTCGCCGAGGTGAACCAGGGCGGCGATCTCGTCGTCAGTGTGCTGCGGCAGATCGACGAGAACGTCGCGGTGCGGCAAGTGCGAGCGACGCGCGGCAAGTGGCTGAGGGCGGAGCCGGTCGCGGCGCTCTACGCGGAAGGACGCGTGGCGCACGTCGGTGTGTTCGAGGAATTGGAGGACCAGATGCGCGTGTTTGGCGCAGACGGCCTCGCCAAAGGCCGCTCGCCCGACCGGCTCGATGCGCTCGTCTGGGCGCTCACCGATCTGATGATCGACGCCGCCGCCCGCCCCGCGGTGCGCAGAATTTGAGTTGGGTTGCCTCCTTCAAACGTCATCCCGGCGCAGGCCGGGATCTACGCAAGTCTCAACGTGCCCTAGGTCGGCAGAAAGCCACGCGCGGCTAGCACATCATTCTTCTTCGCGAAGAGAGTTCGCTGAAGCTGGCGGGGGTCCCGACCTGCGTCGGGATGACGTTGGTGCGCGGGTGAGTGCCGCAAGCAACACAAAGAAGGAAACGCATGTCGCGCATCCTCGATGCGATCGGCCGGCTGTTGCCTGCCTGGGCGCCAAGACGAGACGAGAAGGCGAGCGCGACAGGGGCGCTCATCGCCTGGGAGCCGTTGGGCCAGCCGGTGTGGAGCCCGCGCGACTATTCCGCCTTCGCGCGCGAAGGCTTCATGCAGAACGCCATCGTCTATCGCAGCGTGCGCATGATTGCCGAGGCGGCGGCCTCGGTGCCGCTCTTGGCCTACGACGGCGATGAGGAGATCGAGGAGCATCCGCTGCTCGATCTCATCGCGCGGCCATCGCCCGATCATACAGCGACCGACTTTCTGGAGGCCTGGTACGGGTTCCTGCTCGTTGCCGGCAACGCCTATGTCGAGGCGGTCGCCGTCTCCGGCCGCCTGCGCGAACTCTACGTGCTGCGCCCCGACCGCATGAAGGTGATCCCGGGGCCCTCTGGATGGCCGGAGGCTTTCGAGTATTCGGCCAATGGGACTTCAGTTCGCTTCGCCGAGGAGCCGGTGTCGGGCGTGCGGGCAATCCTGCACACGCGGCTCTTTCATCCCGACAACGACCACTACGGGATGAGCCCGATCGAGGCGGCGGCGTCGGCGATCGACATCCACAACGAGGCCTCGGCGTGGAACAAGGCGCTGCTCGACAACTCGGCGCGGCCGTCGGGTGCGCTCGTCTATGCGGCGAAGAACGGCAACCTGACCGGCGAGCAGTTCAAGCGGCTGCGCGGCGAACTCGAGGCGGCGTTCCAGGGGGCACG